>CANQBC010000027.1 GCA_947589225.1 uncultured Oscillospiraceae bacterium
TTGACCAGTGTACCATATCCTTTTGTTAAGGTAAAGATTTTCGTTCACATTATGTTTACTCGTTGATCGACCGTGCGGCCCTGTGCCGGCCCAATAAAAAATTTGTTTTTTCTCTTGACAAGCCGCGCATACTGTGTATACTGTATATATACAGTCGACTGTGAGGGATGTCATGAATATCATCATATCCAATACCGACCCGCGGCCCATCTATCAGCAGGTGGGCGAAGCCGTGCGGGGAGCGATCATCTCCGGGGAGCTGGCTCCGGGGGCGGCTCTGCCGTCCATCCGGGGGCTGGCCAAGGATCTGCGCATCTCCGTCATCACCACGAAGCGCGCCTTTGAGGATCTGGAGCGGGAGGGGTATATCTCCACCGTCCCCGGCAAGGGCAGCTTTGTGGCGGAGACGGGCGCGGGGCTTTTGCGGGAGCGGAGACTTGCGGAGATCGAGGAGCATCTGCGCCAGGCGCTGCGCCTGGGAGGCTCCTGCGGGCTTTCCCGGACGGAGATCGGCGAGATGCTGAAAGTATTAAGCGAGGAGGACGTATGAATGCTATCGAGGTTCAGGCTCTCGGCAAGAAATACCCCGGCTTTGAGCTGAGGGACGTAACTTTCACCCTGCCGGAGGGCTGCATCATGGGACTGGTGGGGGAGAACGGCGCGGGCAAGTCCACGCTCATCCGCCTCATCATGGGCGCCGCCGGGGCAAGCTCCGGGCAGGCGCGGGTCCTGGGCGCGGACGTGCGCGGGCCGGACTTTACGAAAATCAAGGACGATATTGGCGTGGTGCTGGACGAGGCGCATTTCCCCGCCTCCCTGAACGCCCGGCAGATCGGCAGGATCATGGAGGACACCTACTCCCGCTGGGACGGGGGCGTCTACAAGGCATATTTAAAGCGCCTGGACCTGCCGGAGAAAAAGCGCGTCCAGGACTTCTCCCGGGGCATGAAGATGAAGCTGGCCTTAGCGTGCGCGCTGAGCCACGACGCAAAGCTGCTCATCTTGGACGAGCCCACCGGGGGGCTGGACCCTCTGGTGCGGGACGAGATACTTGACATTTTGGAGGACTTCACCCGGCGGGAGGACCGCTCGGTGCTCATCTCCTCC
Organism: uncultured Oscillospiraceae bacterium; assembly: GCA_947589225.1. Classification (GTDB taxonomy): domain Bacteria; phylum Bacillota; class Clostridia; order Oscillospirales; family Oscillospiraceae; genus RUG626. Next base: position 1,108 of record CANQBC010000027.1, read on the forward strand.
CACATCGTCTCCGATTTGGAGAAGCTGTGCGACTACGTAGCGTTCCTCCATCGGGGAGAGCTCCTTCTATTTGAGGAAAAGGACCGGCTCTTGGAGGAGTACGCAATCGTGAAGCTCCCGGAGGAGGTACTTCGGGACCTCCCGGAGGAGGCGGTCCACGGCGTGAGGCACGGTAAGTACTGCGCGGAGGCTCTGGTGGAGCGGGACGGCGTTCGGGAGGACCTGCCCCTGGAGAAGCCCTCTTTGGAGGACGTCATCGTATTTTTCGCAAGGGGGGATCGGGAATGAAGGCGCTTATCAGAAAGGATCTCTATGTGCTTTCCACGCAGTTCAAGCTTCTTGTCCTGGTGATGGTCCTGTTCAGCGCGATACCCGGCGGACTGTTCGTGCCCTTCACCTTCATCTACGCCACCATGCTCCCCAGCGTCTCCCTGATGAGCATTGACGAGCAGAGCAAGTGGGACAGCCTGGCGCTGATGCTCCCCTACTCCCGCCGTCAGCTCGTCACCGTGAAATACATCATGGGCTGGCTGGGGATCGCCGCCGCGATGGCGCTCTCCGTGGCGAGCCAGGCTCTCTGGGCGGCGGTGGGCGTGTCCGACCTGGAGGAGGGCTTCCTGGCGGCGATGTGCGTGTTCGCCGCCGTGGCCCTGGTGGTGCAGGCGGTGATCGTCCCGGTGAATTTCCGCTTCGGCTTTGCCAAGGGCAGGATCGTGACCGTGGCCGTGGTGGCTTTCTTCGGCGCCATCGTCGGCGCGTCCATAGGCGACGGGGACGGCTTCTACACGATCCTGAAGGTCACCTCCCGCATCCCCGCCCCCGTCGCTCCCCTCCTGGCCGCCGCCCTGTGCGCCGCCACCATCCCCCTCTCCGCAGCGGGGTATAAGAAGAGGATGGAGAAATAAAAATCATCTGGCTTAAAAGGGCAAACCCTTTTAAGCCAGACTTTTTTAAAAGCGGGGCGGCGTTATGCGCCGTAGCGGGTGAGCAGGTAGTCCGCGCGCTCCACCGTTTCCCGCGGAAGCTCCCGGCCCCAGTGGACGGAGGAATTATAATTCCCCTCGGCCACGACGACGGAGTCCTCCCGCACCTCCAGGACGACGACGGAGTGGGTGTCGTTGTTGATGCGCAGAATGTCGCCCACGCGCACGTCCTCAAGGCGGACGGGCGCGACTTTTGCGGCCCTCGCCTCGCCGAAGGCCGCGTCGCTCAGGAGGAACGCGAAGCCCATGCAGCCGTAGCCCACGTTGAAAATGCCGCCGCGCCAGGCGTAGGAGTTGGCGTTCGTCCACCGGGTCCCCTCCGGGTAGCGGGCCTTCATGGCGAGGATGGCCTCATACGCCGCGCGCTGCCGGGCGTCATCGGTTGGCGCGCTCTCCTGGGGCGCGGATGGCTCCCGCTCCACCGCGCTCATGCGGATGAGCACCGCGGCGGCCTGGGCGCGGGTCATGTTGTCCCTGCCCGCGAAGGTGCCCTGCCCGTCGCACCCGCGCAGGACCCCCATGGCGTAGACCGCCCGGATCGCCGCGCGCTCGTCGGCGGTGTACTCCCCGATGTCCGGCACATAGACGGCCGCAAGCTCCCGCGCCTCCGGCCATTTCGCCCCGTCGATCCGCAGGGCGTTGGCAACAGCCACAGCCAGCGCGGCCCTCGTCATGGGCGCGTCCACGTCCACCCCAATGTCAAGGGCCGTGCCGTCAAAAACGCCCTTTTTCACGCACGTCTCCATGTACGGCTCGTACCAGGGCCTTCCGGGGACGGCCTCCGGGATCTCCTCCGGGAACAGCGCACGCGCGGTCATGGCGGCGAATCCGGCGTAGGTGACACGCCCCTCCGGGACGAAAAGGCCGCCGCCCACGCCCTCTACCCAGCCGCGCGCCGCGGCGGCGTCCACGTCCCGGGCGGCCCAGTGGGAGTCCGGAACGTCCCGGAAAACCGCCGCCCGCGCCGTGCCGGCGGCGGACAGGGCGAGGCAAGAGGCCAGAAGGACGGATAAAATACGCGATAAAATATGCTTTTTCATGAAAAAACCCTCCTTTTCGTACTCAAGCTTAGTACGTTGGGAGGGCGTTTTCAATGCAAAAATAGTGGCAGCGGCTCCGTCATTCCCCGCTGGCGCCGTAGTTTGACAGCACCCGGGCCGAGGGGTCGTCCACGGCGCAGCCGGGCCAGGAGCGGTTGGGCATCCAGAAGCCCGCGATCATCTCCCCCTGGCCGGGGTAGTACTTCTCGAAGATTTCCCGGTACAGCAGGCTCTCCTTGGTGAAGGGCGGGCAGTAGTCGTATTTTTTCCGCTTCTCCTCATATTCCTCGTCGGTGTAGAGGGATGCGGCGTACTCCTTCAGATCGTCCACCATGGAGTGGCCCACCGCGTCGGAGAAGGCGGCCTTCTGCCGCCAGAGGATCTGGCCGGGGAGCAGGTCGTCGGCCTCGAAGGCGTGGCGGAGAAGGTACTTGCCCATGTTGTACCTGTTCATTTTAAGCTCCGGATCGATACTCATGACGTATTTTACAAAGTCCAGATCCCCGAAGGGCACGCGTGCCTCCAGGGAGTTGACCGAGATGCACCGGTCGGCCCGCAGCACGTCGTACATATGAAGCTCCCGCACCCGCTTTTGGCTCTCCGCCTGGAACTCGGCGGCGCTGGGGGCAAAGTCGGTATACTTGTACCCGAAGAGCTCGTCGGAGATCTCGCCGGTCAGCAGAACGCGGATGTCGGTCCGCTCATGGATGGCCTTGCACACAAGATACATACCCATGCTGGCCCGGATAGTGGTGATGTCCCAGGTGCCCAGGGCGCGGATCACCGTCTCAAGGTTCGCGATCACCTCGTCCCGGGTCATATAGATCTCGGTGTGGTCGGCGCCGATGTAGTCCGCCACCTGGCGGGCGTACTTGAGGTCGATGGCGTCCCTGTCCATGCCGATGGCGAAGGTGCGGATCCTCCGGCCCAGGATCTTGGCGGCGATGGCGCACACAAGGCTGGAGTCCAGCCCGCCGGAGAGGAGGAAGCCCACCGGCGCGTCGGAGTCCAGGCGCTTCTCCACGGCGGCGATGAGCCTGCCCCGGATGCCGGCGCAGACCCGGTAGGTGGAGCCGGAGATGTACTCCCCGTCCACCCGCGTGACGTCGCAATAGCGGACGAACTTTCCCTCCGCCCAGTAACAGCCGGGAGGGAAGGGGAAAATCTTCTCGCAGAAGGCGGTCAGGTTCTTCGGCTCGCTGGCAAAGACGATGGATCCGTCCTCCAGATACCCGTAGTAGAGGGGCCGGATGCCGATGGGATCCCGGGCGGCCACAAGCCCGCCGCGCTGGGCGTCATAGATGATCATGGCAAACTCCGCGTCCAGCCGCTCGAACATGCCAAGTCCCAGCTCCCGGTAGAGGGGCAGGATGATCTCGCAGTCGGAGTCCGATTTGAACGCGTACTTTTTCGCCATTCTCCTCCGCACCGGGCGGAAGCCGTAGAGCTCGCCGTTGCAGACCACCATATTCCCGTCCAGGGAAAAGGGCTGCATCCCCTCCTCCGTCAGGCCCATGATGGCCAGCCTGTGGAACCCCAGCCACCCCTCGCCTGCCTCCACGAACCGGGACATATCGGGGCCCCGGGACACGGTCTCCTCAAAGCCCTTTTTGGCCAGCGCAAGGGGAATCGAGCGCTTTGTAAAGCCGATTATCGAGCACATAACGGTTACCTCCATAAAAAAAGGCGGATCCATCCCCAAAAAAGGACAGATCCGCACCCTTGCAGATCTTGAGATTTTTATTGACTAACGAAGTGCATTTTACACCCCCCCGGCGCCCTTTGTCAAGCACTATTTGCAGGATTGGATCTCTGAGCCTGCATTTTGGACAACTTAACAAACAAACCCCGGTTTTTGCCGGGTTTTTGGGCTTAACACAGCGTTGACATCGGCGGGATTTACGCTTATAATTTATTTTAAAATGGATAAAAAGGGGCTGAAATCTTGGTAAAGATAAACTCAAACTTCCAAAAGCTTCCCGGCGGGTATCTCTTCCCGGAGATCGGGCGGCGCACACGGGCCTTTCAGGCGACGAATCCCCCCCTGCCCCTCATCCGCATGGGCATCGGCGACGTGACCCGCCCCCTGGCCCCGGCGGTGGTGGAGGCCATGGAGAAGGCCAGCCGCGAGATGGGTCAAAAGGAGACCTTCCGGGGCTACTGCGAGGAGACCTGCGGGGCCTACGATTTTCTGCGCCTTGCCATCCAGGGCGCGTACAAAAAGCGGGGCGTCGACATCGCCGACGACGAGATCTTCGTCTCCGACGGCGCCAAATCCGACTGCGGCAACATCGGGGATATCTTCTCGGTGGACAACGTGGTGGCGGTGTGCGACCCGGTGTACCCCGTCTATGTGGACACCAACGCCATGGCCGGCAGAGCCGGCGACTATGACGGAGAGCGCTGGACGAACCTCGTCTATCTGCCCTGCACCGCCGAAAACGGCTTTTTCCCGGCGCTTCCCCGGCGCGTCCCGGATCTCATCTACATCTGCTCGCCCAACAACCCCACCGGCACGGCGGCCACGGTGGAGCAGCTGAAGGTCTGGGTGGACTACGCCAACGAGCACCAAAGCGTCATCCTCTTCGACTCCGCCTACGAGGCGTTCATCACGGAACCCGGCGTCCCCCACAGCATCTTCGAGGTGGAGGGGGCCAAAACCTGCGCCATCGAATTTCGCTCCTTTTCCAAAAGCTCCGGCTTCACCGGCAACCGCTGCGCCTACACGGTGGTGCCCAAGGCGCTGGTGCGCGGCGGCGTGAGCCTGCGGGATATGTGGAACCGCCGCATGGGCACCAAGTTCAACGGCGTGGCCTACGTCATTCAGCGGGCCGCCGAGGCCGCCCTCTCCGACGAGGGCTGGGAGCAGTCCATGGAGAGCGTCCGGTACTACCTCAACAACGCCAGGATCATCAGAGAGGCCCTTACGGAGGCCGGCCTGCCCGTCTACGGCGGCGTCAACGCGCCCTACATCTGGTGCGGCACGCCGCAGGGCATGGGCAGCTGGGAGTTCTTTGATAAGCTCCTCCGGGAGGCGTGCGTGGTCACCACGCCCGGCGCGGGCTTCGGCCCCTCCGGGGAGGGGTATGTCCGCCTCACCGCCTTCGGCACCTTTGAGAACACCTGCGAGGCCATGGAAAGAATCCAAAAACTGTTGAGCTGAAATAAAGCGCACACTTTTGTTTGTGCGTTAAAAAATGGGGTCCCCGCGCGATTGGAGATCGCGTGGGGAGAGGAGAAGCAAAGCCCGCGCCTGAACCCGACCGAAGGGAGGGTGAGGTAAAGCGGCTTTTGCGACGACGAAGGAGGTCTTATGGGAAAGGCTTATTTGATACTGGAGAACGGCCGGAAATTTCAGGGGGAGTCCTTTGGAAAGGCCGGCACCAGCGTGGGGGAGCTTGTTTTCACCACCGGCATGACAGGCTGCGTGGAAAGTCTTACGGATCCCAGCTATTTCGGACAGCTGGTGGTTTTTACATTCCCAATGTTTTGTAATTACGGTGTCGCCGACGCGGACATGGAGAGCTCGTCCATCCATGTCCGCGGAGCTGTAGTCAGGGAGGTCTGCGACGAACCCAGCAACTTCCGCTGTGAGGAGAACATCCAGCACTTCATGGAGCGCATGGGCATCGTGGGCATCTCCGGGGTGGACACCAGGGAGCTTACCCAGCTCATCCGGGACGGCGGCGTCATAAACGCCGTGATCACCGACGACCCGGACTACGACTGGCGGACGCTTCAAAAATACCGGGTAGAGGGTTCGGTGGAGGCCACCTCCATCCGGGAGCCGGAGATCCTCCTGCCGGAGGGCGATGTGAGGCATACGGTGGTGCTCATGGACTACGGCGCCAAGGGGAGCATCACGGAGAACCTTTTAAAGCGCGGCTGCCGGGTGGCGATCCTGCCCTACGATTCCAGCGTGGAGACGATCATGAGCTATGAGCCCGACGGGATCATGCTCTCCAACGGCCCCGGCGACCCCAAGGACAACGCCGGGTGCATCGAGGTCATCCGGGAGCTTTTCGGGAAAAAGCCCATGTTTGGGATCTGCCTTGGCCACCAGATGATGGCCCTGGCCGCCGGGGGCAGGACGGTGAAGCTGAAATTCGGCCACCGGGGAGCCAACCAGCCGGTGAAGGATCTGACCACCGGGCGCGTCTACATCACCTGCCAGAACCACGGCTACGCCGTGGACATGGACTGCCTGGAGGCCATCGGGGCGAGGGCCCGGTTCGTCAACGTCAACGACGGCACCTGCGAGGGCGTGGATTACCCGGGGAGGAACGCCTTCTCCATGCAGTTCCACCCGGAGGCCCACGGCGGGCCCAGGGACACCGAGTGGGCCTTTGACAGATTCATGGACATGATGGAGGTGCGGTAATGCCTTTAGATAAATCGATCAAAAAAGTCATGGTCATCGGCTCCGGCCCCATCGTCATCGGCCAGGCCGCCGAGTTCGACTACGCCGGCACCCAGGCGTGCCGTATTTTGAAGCAGGAGGGTGTCAAGTCCGTCCTGGTCAACTCCAACCCCGCCACCGTCATGACCGACGGGGACATGGCGGACGCGGTGTACCTGGAGCCTCTCAACGCGGACACCGTCAAGCGCATCATATTGAAAGAGAAGCCCGACTGCCTCCTGGCGGGTCTGGGCGGCCAGACCGGCCTCACCATCGCCATGCAGCTGACCCACGAGGGCTTTTTGGAAAAGCACGGCGTGCGCCTCATCGGAACCAACGCCGAGGCCATCGACAAGGCCGAGGATCGGGAGCTTTTCAAGGAGACTATGGAGCGGATCGGCCAGCCGTGCATCCCCTCGGACATCGCCAACGACGTGGAGACGTGCGTGGCCATTGCCGACCGCATCGGCTACCCGGTCATTGTCCGCCCGGCCTTCACCCTGGGCGGCGGAGGCGGCGGCGTGGCCTACAGCGCCGACGAGCTGCGCCGGGTCGCTTTCGTGGGCCTGGAGACCTCCCCCATCCACCAGGTGCTTATTGAAAGATACATCTTCGGCTGGAAGGAGATCGAGTTTGAGGTCATCCGCGACGGCGCCGGCAACGTGATCACCGTCTGCTCCATGGAGAACTTGGACCCCGTGGGCATCCACACCGGCGACTCCATCGTGGTCGCCCCGGCCCTGACGCTGATGGATCAGGAGTACCAGATGCTCCGCTCCGCGGCCCTGGACATCATCACCGAGCTTGGCATTGAGGGCGGGTGCAACTGCCAGTTCGCCCTGAACCCCGAGAGCTTCGAGTACGCCGTCATTGAGGTAAACCCCCGCGTGTCCCGCTCCTCGGCTCTCGCGTCCAAGGCCACGGGCTACCCCATCGCCAAGGTGGCGGTGAAGATCGCCCTGGGGTACACCCTGGACGAGATAAAAAACGACATCACCGGCAAGACCTACGCCTGCTTTGAGCCCACGGTGGACTACTGCGTGGTGAAGTTCCCCAAGTGGCCCTTCGACAAGTTCCACGGCGCGGGCCGCAGGCTTGGCACCCAGATGAAGGCCACGGGCGAGGTCATGTCCATCGCCCCCAATTTTGAGGCCGCCCTGATGAAGGCCGTCCGAGGCGCGGAGATCGGGCAGAGCACCTTAAACCGCGCCCCCGACCCCAAAAAGAGCCTGGAGGAGAGGCTGGCGGCCATGGATGACCTTCGGATCTTCACCGTCTTTGAGGCGTTGAAGGCCGGCGTCTCCCACGAGCACATCCATGAGGTCACCATGATCGACCATTGGTTCCTCTCCAAGCTTCAGAATCTGGTCGACTTTGAAGCATACATCAAGGAGCACGGCATCGACGGCGAGACGTACCTTCGCGGCAAGCGCTACGGCTACACCGACGCCTCCCTCAAAGCCCTCTCCGGGCAAAGCGAGATCCCGCACTTAGACCCCGTGTACAAGATGGTGGACACCTGCGCGGCGGAGTTCGAGGCGGAGACGCCCTATTACTACTCCGCCTACAACGACAAGTGCGACTCCCGGCCCATGCCGCGCCGGAGGATGAGCGTCATTGTCATCGGCTCCGGCCCCATCCGCATCGGCCAGGGCATTGAGTTTGACTATAGCTCCGTCCACTGCGCCGTCACCCTCAAAAAGCTGGGCTACGACGTGGTGATCATCAACAACAACCCCGAGACCGTCTCCACCGACTACGACACGGCGGACAGGCTCTACTTTGAACCCCTGACCCCGGAGGACGTGATGGGGGTCATCAAGGTGGAGAAGCCCATCGGCGTCGTGGTGGCCTTCGGCGGGCAGACGGCCATTAAGCTCACGGAGTACCTGGACAAAGCCGGCATCCGCATCCTGGGCACCAGCGCCGAGGGCATTGACCTTGCCGAGGATCGGGAACGGTTCGACGCGCTTTTGGAGTCCCTCGGCATCAAGCGCCCGCGGGGCTTCGGCACCCACACCCTGGAGGAGGCCCTGGAGGCCGCCGAGACGCTGGGCTACCCTGTGCTGCTGCGTCCCAGCTACGTTATCGGCGGCCAGAACATGGTCATCGCCCACGACGAGCAGGACGTGCGCAGCTATATGGCCCTCATCGTGGCCAGCACCGAGCGGGAGGACAACTCCGTTTTGGTGGACAAGTACATGCCCGGCACGGAGCTGGAGGTGGACGTCATCTCCGACGGCACGGACGTTCTGATGCCCGGCATCATGGAGCATATCGAGCGCGCCGGCGTCCACTCCGGCGACTCCATCGCCGTCTACCCGCCCTATAACCTCACCGACAAGATGATGGCGCGGGTGGTGGAGTGCTCCACGCGCCTGGCGCTGGAGCTGGGCACCCGGGGGCTGGTGAACATCCAGTACCTCATCTACAAAAAAGAGCTCTACGTCATTGAGGTCAACCCCCGCGCCTCCCGGACGGTGCCGTATCTTTCCAAGGTCACCGGCATCCCCATGGTGGACGTGGCCAGCCGGGTCATGATGGGCGCGACCTTAAAGGGCCTGGGGCATACGCAGGTTCTGTGCGACACGCCCCCCTACTACGCCGTGAAGGTTCCGGTTTTCTCCTTTGAGAAGATCACCGACGCCAACTCCATGCTGGGCCCCGAGATGAAATCCACCGGCGAGGTTCTGGGACTGGGCCGCACCTTCTCCGAGGCGCTTTTCAAGGGCCTCCGGGCCGCCGGCTACAACCTGTCGGACGCCTTTACCCCCGGCAGGAACGGCGTCCTGCTGTCCATTGAGAACCACGATCTGCCCGAGGTGGTGCGCCTTGCCAAAAAGGTCAACGACCTCCATATGGTTCTCTACGCCACCCCCGACACGGCGGCGGTGATCCGGGATCTGGGCCTGGAGGTCAACGAGGTCAAGCACGTCCACGACGCCTACTCTCTCATGGACGAGGGCGCCATCAGCTTTATCGTCTACACCGGCGCTCTATACGACGACACCATGGGCGACTTTATCGAGCTTCACGCCCGCGCCGTGCGCCTGCGCATCCCCTGTATCACCAGCCTCGACACCGCCGAGGCGGTCACGGACACCCTGGCAAGCCGCTTCACCAACGAGAACACCGAGCTTGTGAACCTCAACAACATGCGCCGCACCCGGGAGCTGGTGAGTTTTGCCAAGATGCACACCTGCGGCAGCGACTACATCTTCTTCGACAACCGGGACGGGCGCATCACAAGCCCGGAGTCTTTGAGCGTCACCCTGTGCGACCGGGTCACCGGCATTGGCGGCGGGGCGCTGGTGCTCATCGAGAACTCCGCCGGCGCGGACGCCAAGATGCGCATCTTCAACCAGGACGGCACCGAGGGCCGCATGGCCGCCAACTCCATCCGCTGCGTGGGCAAGTACCTCTTTGACAAGGGCATCGTCAAGAGCGAGCACATGACCATCCAGACCGACACCGGCATCCGCTCCCTCCAGCTCTACACCCGCAACGGCCGGGTCAGCACCGTCAGCGTCCACATGGGCACCGCCTTCCTGGACGCCCGGAGGATGCAGGTGAACCTCATCGGCAAGTCGCGGGTCATCGACGAGCCGGTGAACGTGGGCGGGCAGGAGTACCGCATCACCCTCTCCACCCTGGGTGTCCCCCACTGCACCGTCTTTACCGACGATCTGGGCGGCGTGGACGTGGAGGGCGTGGGTTCCGCGCTGGTGAACTCCGGCATCCTCCCGGAGGGGGCCTTTGTGGAGTTTGTGAAGGTGGTCAACGACGACACCCTGCGCATCCGCGTCTACGCCCCGGACGAGGGCGAGACCCGGGCCAACGGCACCGCCGCCTGCGCCGCCGTCATCGCCGCCACCGAGCGCGGCGACCTCAGAAAGGGCCGGGACATCACCGTGAAGCTCCCCGGCGGGGACGTGGCGGTCAACTACTCCGATGACTTCGTCACCCTCACCGGCGACGCCGTGATGGTGTTCGAGGGGGTATACGAATATTAACTGGCTTGAAAGGCCGCAAGGCGGCCTTTCAATGCCATGGGGAACGTGCGGAAGGCCCCGCGTGAATTTTGCGAAGTTCACGCGGGGCCTTCCTGTTGTCACGGTTTGCGCACTCGCTTTGCTCGCACACTCACCGTGACAAGTGGGATTTTTCACGAGGCGGAGCCCCGTGAAAAATATTTGAAAAAGGGGCTTGACCTTACAGGGCGGTGTAATGATATAAAGGGGATGAAAGGAGGTGCGTGATATGACGATCAGGGATTTTTCCCGGCTCTGCGGCTGCAATCCCCAGACGCTGCGGTATTATGACAGCGTGGGACTCCTGAAACCCGCCAGAGTGGACAGGTGGACCGGCTACCGGCTCTATGACCGGGAGCAGGCGCTGACCTTTGTGAAGATCAAAAATCTCCAGAAGGCCGGCTTCACCATCGCGGAGATCAGGGGGCTTCTGGACCGGGAGGATTCGGAGATCTTCAACGCCTTTGAGGAAAAAATCGCCCAGGCGGAGCAGAGGCTTGCGGAGATCAAAACCATTCAAAAGTCATATCAGACCGAGATGACAGATATGCAAAGAAAACTGAAAGAGGTGCGGGAGACGGTCATGCGCTCCATGGAGCGCTACGATCCCACGGAGGAGTTCGGCATCGGCCAGGATGCCTACGCAAAGATCACGCAGATCGTGGACAGCGTCTTTGAGGACCTCATAAGTCAGGAGGACGCCCGGGTCCTTGAGGCCGCGGACGCCCCGAAGTCCCGGCTGGAGGCGCTTTTAGGGGACCCCGAATATGAGCTGGTCTATGAAAAGCACGGGTGGAGCTTTATGAAGGACTTCTTCTCCCAGTGGTCCGACCTGTGTTCCGGCCGGGAATATGCCCTTCTCTTCCGGCTCGTGCCCGGAAAAGCAGGTAAAGGGGCCTTTGCCAACACAGTCCTGGGGATGCTGCTTTTGGCCCCCGATAAGGAGCTCAAGTTGAGCTGCGATATAGACGACTCCCAGGACGGACAGAACCACTTCTGGCTCTTATCACTCCGGCGATAAAAGAGCCGCGGGAGGAATATGGCCATGTTTTTCGGTTGCCGCACAGCGGTGAGCTAAACGGTTTTAAAGTTTTTTATTCGATCGGCATGATCTAATTGCCGATCGAATAAAAAACCTGTAATCTCCCCTGTCCCCCGGTTTGGCAAATAATCCCCGATTTTCATCATATTTGTGCAAAATGCCATCTTGTCTTTTGGAAGATAAAGTGCTATTATCTCCTTAACAAAAGGCCCGTGAGGTGCGAGTATGAACGCGAACCTTGGAAAAACTTATTTTAGCCGCACTTTCAGCTTTACCTTTTATTTTGGTAAGGCTTTACGCGGTTTGGCTGAAATAGGTTGACGGGCAGAAAAGAAAACGCCTTGACCCTCGCAGTCAGACCGACTGCGGGGGTTTTTTACGGCAAAAAGGAGCTTTTTTATGATCGTCATTTTAAAAGACAACCCCAACCAAACCCAGGTCGACTCCCTGATGGCGTGGCTTGAGAGCAAGGGCATCGAGATCCACACCTCCATCGGCGAGCATCAGACCGTCCTGGGCCTCGTGGGCGACACGTCCCAGCTGGACATGGACCTCCTGCTGGCGCTGGACATCGTGGAGGACGTCAAGCGCATCCAGGAGCCCTACAAGAACGCCAACCGCAAATTCCACCCGGACGACACCGTCATCGAGGTGGGCGGCACGAAGATCGGCGGCGGGAACCTGACCCTCATCGCCGGCCCCTGCTCGGTGGAGAACGAGGAGCAGATCGTCGCCGTGGCCCAGGCCGTGAAGGCCAGCGGAGCCACCATCCTGCGCGGCGGCGCCTTCAAGCCCCGCACCAGCCCCTACTCCTTCCAGGGTCTGCACGGGGAGGGCATCCGGCTTTTGAAGCTGGCGCGGGAGGTCACCGGCCTTCCCATCGTCACGGAGCTCATGGACGCCTCCCACCTGCCCCTTTTCGAGGACGTGGACATCATCCAGGTGGGCGCGCGGAACATGCAGAATTTTGAGCTTTTGAAGCTCCTTGGCCACGTCGACAAGCCCATCCTCTTAAAGCGCGGCCTTGCCAACACGTATGAGGAGCTTCTGATGAGCGCCGAGTACATCATGGCCGGCGGCAACCAGAAGGTGATCCTCTGCGAGCGGGGCATCCGCACTTTTGAGACCTACACCCGCAACACCCTGGACGTCTCCGCCATCCCCGTCCTCAAGAAGCTCTCCCACCTGCCCGTGATCATCGACCCCAGCCACTCCGCCGGCAAGTGGGAGCTGGTGGATCCGCTCTCCTGCGCCGCCGTGGCGGCGGGAGCGGACGGCCTCATCATCGAGGTTCACAACGACCCCGCCCACGCTTTGTGCGACGGGCCGCAGTCGCTAAAGCCCGAGGTGTTCGACAGGCTGGCCAAGAAGCTCCGGGCAATCCACAACGTCGTCGCTGAACAGGCTTAACCTCGCCCGCCCTTCGGTTGGGCTCAGGCGCTCTGTTCGCTCCTCCTTCCCCCGTGCGATTTTCAATCGCACGGGGATCCCAAAAATCGCTGAACAGAAGTAAGCGGATTCGGAAAGGAAGCTTGTTATGTCAACCATCGGCATTGTGGGCCTGGGCCTCATCGGCGGCTCCATGGCCAAGGCCGTCAAATTCCACACCGATCACACCGTCTACGGCGCGGACCTGGACCCGGACACCCTGGCCCTGGCCTTCGCCTCCGGGGCCATCGACAACGTGCTGGACGCGGGGAGCCTCGGCGAGTGCGACCTCGTCCTGGCCGCCCTGCCGCCCCGGGCGCTCATCGCCTGGGCGCGGGAGAACGCCCCGCGCCTTTCCAAGAGCGCCTGTCTTGTGGACCTGTGCGGCGTCAAGCGCGTCATCGCCGAGGCCCTCTGCCCCCTGGCGGAGGAATACGGCTTTTCCTACGTGGGCGGGCACCCCATGGCGGGCAAGGAGCACGGGGGCTTTAAAAACTCCACCGCCCTTCTCTTCGCCGGGGCGTCCATGATCCTGACCCCCGGCGAGACGGCGGGCGCGCCGCTTCTGGAGCGTCTCAAGTCCTTTTTCCTCTCCCTGGGTTTCGGCTCCATCACCTACTCAACCCCCGCCGAGCATGACCGCATCATCTCCTACACCTCGCAGCTGTGCCACATCACCTCCTCCGCCTTTGTCAAATCCCCCACGGCCCAGACCCACATGGGCTTCTCCGCCGGCTCCTTCCGGGACATGACGAGGGTCGCGTACCTGGACGAGAATATGTGGACCGAGCTCTTCCTGGCCGACCGGGACTTTCTCACCGGGGAGCTGGACACGCTGATCGCGCACCTTTCCGAGTACCGGAACGCCATCGCGTCCGGGGACGAGGACGCCCTGCGCCGCCTCCTCAAGGAGGGCCGGGAGCTTAAAATGACGGCGGGAGGTACCTGATGGACATAACGACATTGCACGTGGACGCCGGCGGCGGCTACGACATCCTCATAAGTCCCGGCCTTTTGGACGAGGCCGGTAAGCGCATAAAGGCGGCCCTCCCCCGGGCAAAGCGCCTTTTTGTGGTAACCGATTCCAACGTCTCCCCCCTCTACGGGGCGCGCCTCGTGGCCTCGCTGGAGACACTGAGCTTTGAGGTCCACACCCACGTCCTCCCCGCCGGGGAGACCTCCAAGAGCGCCGAAAATCTCGTAGCGCTGTGGGAGTGGATGACCGCCCACGGCGTCACCCGCACCGACGCGGTCGTCGCCCTGGGCGGCGGCGTAGTGGGCGATCTTGCGGGCTTTGCCGCCTCCACCGTCCTGCGCGGTGTGGGCCTTGTGCAGGTGCCTACGACGCTTTTAAGCCAGGTGGACTCCTCCGTGGGCGGCAAGACCGCCATCGACCTTCCCTCCGGCAAAAACCTGGCCGGCACCTTCTACCAGCCGGATCTTGTCCTCATGGATCCGGACACCCTCCGGACGCTGCCGGACGACGTGTTCATGGCCGGCATGGCGGAGGTCGTCAAGTACGGCTGCATATGGGACGCCGGCTTTTTTGACTTCCTCGCCGCGCGTCCGTCCCGCGCGTCGCTCATGGAGGACATTACCCACATTCTCCGCATCTGTTGCGACATAAAAAGGCAGGTTGTGAACGCCGACGAGCGCGACATCGGCCTTCGCCAGATCCTCAACTTCGGCCACACCCTGGGCCACGCCTACGAGCTTGCCGGAAATTACACAAAGTGGAGCCACGGTCAGGCCGTGGCCGCCGGGATGGTCACGGCATCGCGGCTGGGCGTGGAGCTGGGCGTCACGGAACCGGATGTGCCGGAGAAAATCGAAAGCGTCCTCGCCTCCCTGGGCCTGCCCGTCCACATTGACTGCGATTTTGCCCACATTGAAAAGGCCCTGGGCGTCGACAAAAAGAACGCCGGGGACAGCGTGACGCTCATTTTGTTGAAAAGAGTTGGCACAGTCACGCCCTTGAAACTCCCCCGGGCGGAGGTTCTGGACAGGCTCGCCGGACTTCCGGGGAGGTGACCATGGACATACGCATTACGCCCCACGCCCTCACCGGCGAGGTCACCCCTCCCCCCTCCAAGTCCCTGAGCCACCGGGCGCTCATCGCCGCGACCCTGGCGGGATCCGTGGACAGGATCACAAATCTGGCCGAATCTCAGGACATCGCCGCCACAAAGCGGTGCATGGAGGCGCTTTTTGACATTGAAAACGGCTTTCCCACCCTCGACTGCGGGGAGTCCGGCTCCACCCTGCGCTTTCTCATCCCCCTCGCGCTGGTACTGCGGGGCGGGGCGAAATTTACGGGCCACGGGCGGCTCATGGAGCGGCCCCAGGAGCCGTATTTTGACATTTTCCGGGAAAAGGGTATACATTTTGAAAAAAGCGGCAATGAGCTTACCGTGACGGGGGCGCTGACCCCCGGCGTCTACAAGCTCCCGGGGAACGTGTCCAGCCAGTTTGTCACGGGGCTTCTCTTCGCCCTGCCGTTGCTGCCGGGGGACTCGGAGATCGACGTCACCTCGGCGCTTGAGAGCCGCGAGTACGTGATGATGACGCAGGACGTGCTGAAAAGATTCGGGGTCGCCGTGGAAAACGACGGTGCCCGCCGCTTTTTCGTCCCCGGCGGGCAGAGATACGTCCCCTGCGCTTACACCGTGGAGGCCGACTGGTCCCAGGCGGCCTTCTGGTTCGCGGTGCGCTTTGCCGGGAGCGGCCCGGAGGTCCTGGGTCTGGATCCCGCCTCCTCCCAGGGGGATCGGGTGGTCGCGGACTACGCCGCCCGTTTCCCGGACGTCATCGACCTTTCGCAGATCCCCGATCTCCTGCCGCCGCTGGCCGCTATGGCCGCCGTCCGGGCGGGTGAAACGCGTTTTGTGAACGCCGCGCGGCTGCGGATGAAGGAGTCGGATCGCATTTCCTCCACCGCCGCGATGCTGCGCGCCTTCGGCGCGGAGTGCCGGGAGGGGCCGGATTCCCTCACCGTCACCAGCGCGGACAGGATCCGCTCCTGCACCGTGGACGGGGCAAACGACCACAGGATCGTCATGGCCGCCGCCATCCTCGCTGCCCGCGCCGACGGGCCCGTCACCATTCTGGGGGCCGAGGCCGTCAGCAAATCCTACCCCACCTTCTTTGAGGAATACAAGAGACTTGGAGGGATCGCGGATGTCCTCTGAAATCGGACGCAGGCTCAAAATCTCCGTCTTTGGCCAGTCCCATGGAAAAGCCATCGGCGTGGTGGTGGACGGACTGCCCGCTGGGCTCCCCATTGACGAGGAGGAGCTCTATACCTTTATGTCCCGCCGGAGGCCCGGCAGCTCGAAGCTGGCCACCCAGCGAAAGGAGGACGACCGGCCCGTGTTCCTCTCCGGCCTTGTGGACGGCGTCACCGCCGGGTCGCCCCTGTGTGCCGTCATTGAGAACACCGACACCCGCTCCAACGATTACGCTACGCTCACCGATCTGCCCCGGCCCTCCCACGCGGACTTCACCGCCCGGATGCGCTACGGGGAGGCGGTGGACATGCGCGGCTCCGGCCACTTCTCGGGCCGCCTCACCGCGCCATTGTGCGTGGCCGGGGGCGTCGCCAAACAGATTTTGGCCCGAAAGGGCATATACGTGGGCGCGCATCTTCTGAGCGTGGAGAATGAGCGCGACGAGTCCTTCCCGCTCCTGCCCACGCCGGAGCTGTTCGCCGCCGTGGCCGCAAAGCCCATCCCCGTTATCGACGACGAGGCCGGAGAGCGGATGGCCGCCGCCATCGAGGCCGCGAGAAGCGAGGCGGACAGCGTGGGCGGCGTCATCGAGTGCGCTGCCGTCGGGCTTCCCGCGGGGCTCGGCTCACCCATGTTCGACGGGGTGGAAAACCGCCTGGCCGCCGCCCTCTTCGGGATCCCGGCCGTCAAGGGCGTGGAGTTCGGCGCGGGCTTCGAGGCCGCGAAAATGCGGGGAAGCCGGCACAACGACCCCTTTGTTATCACGGATGGACAGGTCAAAACGTCGAAAAACGATGCCGGGGGCGTCATCGGCGGCATCACCACGGGAATGCCCCTCGTCGTCAAATGCGCGATGAAGCCCACGCCGTCCATCGGGAGAAAGCAGCAGACCGTGAGCCTTTCTAAAATGGCCCCGGCGGAACTTGAGATAAAGGGCCGTCACGACCCCTGCGTGGCCGTCAGGGCCGTACCGGTCATTGAAGCGGTGACCGCTTTTACCATTCTGGATAACCTTATGGAGGGGAATGAAAATGGAATTACCTGAAATCAGAGAGAAGATCGACAAGGTCGACGCGGAGCTTCTCAGGCTTTTTCTTGAACGCATGGAGCTGTCCCGCCGCGTGGCGGAGGTCAAAGCCAGGGACGATCTGCCTATCCTGAACCGGGAGCGTGAGCGGGAGATCCTGCGCCGGGTGTCCGAGCAGTCCGGGGAATTTGATCTCTACACCCACCGGCTCTTCTCCACCGTCTTTGAGCTAAGCCGCACCTACCAGCGCAAATACCGCACCACCGGCTCCAATGTGCGCTCCTTCATCGAGCGCTCCCTGACGGACGTGCCGGAGCTCTTCCCGGAGGGGGGCCTCGTCGCCTGCCAGGGCGTGGAGGGCGCCTACTCCCAGATGGCCGCCGACCGCATGTTCCCCCGGGGAAATATCCTCTACGTCAAGACCTTCGAAGCCGTCTTTGACGCCGTCCAGAGCGGCCTGTGCCGGTTCGGTATCGTCCCCATTGAAAACAGCTCCAACGGCTCGGTCCGGGCAGTCTATGACCTTTTGCAGGTAAAAGACCTCTCCATCGTCCGCTCCGAGAGACTTTGCATCTCCCATGAGCTGCTGGTCAAGCCCGGCGTGAAGCTCTCGGAGGTCAAGAAGATCGTCTCCCATGAGCAGGCCCTGGGCCAGTGCAGTGAATTTCTCAAATCCCTGGGCGACAGGGTGGAGATTGAGAAGATGGACAACACCGCCGTGGCCGCGAGATACGTGGCCGGGTGCGGCGACCGCTCCGTGGCCGCTCTCTCCAGCTCCAACTGCGCCGAGCTCTACGGCCTTGAGGCCCTGAACGCGGGGCGCATCCAGAACTCGGACAACAACTACACCCGCTTTATCTGCCTTGCAAAAAAGCCCGTGGTCTACCCCGGCGCCAACCGCATCTCCCTGGTGCTCAGTTGCGAGCACCGCCCCGGCGCGCTCTACGACGTCCTCAGCCACATCTCCGCCCTGGAGCTGAACCTCATCAAGCTGGAGTCCTGCCCCATGGTGGGCCACGACTTTGAGTTCCTCTTCTTCCTGGACATCGAGGCGTCCGTCCGCGACCCCAAGGTGGTGGACATGCTGGAGAGCCTTGAGCACTCCTGCCGCTCCCTTCGTTACCTCGGCAATTACCAGGAGATATGATCCCCGAAAAAAGCCGCCTCGGGCGGCGGAAGGGAGTCCCCCATGGAAAAAATATACGGACTTGTTGGCCGCAGGCTGGGCCACAGCCACTCCCCGGCCATACACGCGGCCTTCGGCTGCCACGGCTATAAGCTCTACGAGTTGGAGCCGGAGGAGCTGGGAGCGTTTCTCCGCCGGCCGGATCTGGGCGCGGTGAACGTGACCATCCCTTATAAGCGGGATGTCTTTGAATACGTGGACGTGGTCGACCCCGCCGCCCGGGAAATCGGCGCCATCAACACCGTCGTCAACCGCGCGGGCGTGCTGTACGGCTACAACACCGACAAATACGGCCTTGAGTACGCCCTGCGCCGCGCGAAGCTGGATCTCTCCGGCAAAAAGGCGGTCATCCTCGGCTCCGGCGGCACCTCCCACACCGCCGTCGCGGCCGCAAAGTCCCTGGGCGTCCGGGAGATCGTGGTCGTCTCCCGCTCCGGCGAGAACAACTACGAAAATTTGGAGAAGAACGCCGACGCGGACATTCTCATCAACACCACCCCCGTGGGTATGTCCCCCAACTGCCCCGCCGCCCCGGTGGATCTGCGGGCCTTTCCCCACCTTGAGGGCGTCATGGATGTGATCTTCAACCCCCTGCGCACCGGCCTTCTCATGCGGGCGGAGGAGCTCCATATCCCCCACGCCGGCGGTCTTGCCATGCTGGTGGCCCAGGCGAAAATGGCCGAGGAGCACTTCTTCGGCAGGCACATCGACGACGCCGAGATCCGCCGGATCACCGACAGGCTCTGCCGGGACGTGACGAATATCGTCCTCATCGGGATGCCCGGCTCCGGCAAGACGACTATCGGGAAGTTCATCGCCCACAGGACCGGGCGGGAGCTGCTGGACGCCGACAAGGAGGTCATCGCTCGAACCGGGATCCGCCCCGGCGAGTTTATCCTGGAGCGGGGCGAGGCGGAATTTCGCAAGCTTGAAACGGACATTCTGCGCTCTCTGTGCGCCGGCACGGGGAAAATTATCACCACCGGCGGCGGCTGTGTCACCGTGCCGGAAAATTACCCGATTTTGCATCAGTCCGGCCGCATCTACCGGATCGACCGGCCCCTGGAGGAGCTCTCCACCCGGGGCCGTCCCCTGTCCGCCGGCGGCATTGACGGGCTTCGCGCCCTCTTTGAAAAGCGCGACCCCCTGTACGCCCGTTTCGCCGACGTCACAATAGAGAACGACGGCACCCTGGATGATGCCGCGCAAAAGATTTGGAGTGATTTCTGTGAAAATACTCGTGCTTAACGGCCCCAACCTCAATATGCTGGGCCTTCGGGAACCGGATATTTACGGTAATAACACCTACGCCGACCTTCTGGAGCTTATAAAGGCCGAGGCGGACAGGCTCGGGGTGGAGGTGGAGTTTTTCCAGTCCAACCACGAGGGCGCCCTGGTGGACGCCATTCAGGGCGCTTACGGGCGCGTCGACGGCATCGTCATAAACCCCGGCGCTTACACCCACACAAGCGTGGCGCTGCTGGACGCCGTCAAGGCCGTTTCCATTCCCACCGTGGAGGTACACATCTCCGACCCGGACACCAGGGAGGACTTTCGCAAAATAAGCTACATCCGCGCCGCGTGCGTAAAGACCTTCAAGGGCCTCGGGTTCGAGGGCTACCTTGCGGCAATACGATACCTTGTTGAAAACATAAAATAAGAAGTCCGTTGACAAATTCAAAGCCTTTGCCAACGGATGAAATTTGCCTGTTCCCTTCATGCGCTTCGCACACTCCGGGAACCTAATTGGGGCAAAATCCGACGTACATACCGCCGGATTTTGCATTAAAATTTTTTCGCTCCTGAGGGCGCTGATTTCCGCGAAGCTTTGCCGACAGTCTGAAAATCCGGGGCGCGCTTTCGCGCGCCCCGGATTTTTTCATACAAGCTGTTATTTTTTATCTTCCTCTTTTAATTCCAGGTCAACAGCGCCGCGTCCGGCCGCCTTTTTCGCCTTGCGCTTGCGGATGACCGCCAGGACGATCCACGCCGCCAGCCCGATAAAGACAGCCAGCAGAATATACGTGGGCAGATTCACCACGAAGCCCTTAAACAGATCTTTGAAGAAGTCCCCGATGTCCTCCAGGGTGTTCTTCAGGCCGTCGCCGATCTGCTGCCAGTAGGTACGGTGGATCTCCACCTGCTTCGTGTACTCCTGCACCTCGCTGAGCGTCACGTTGACGGTGCTGTAATCCACCTGGTTCTGCCAGTTGCGCAGGGTGGACTCCAGGGATTCCAGCTCATAGCGCACCTCGGACAGGCGGTTTTCTATCTCTATCATGTCGGTGACCGTCTCACACTTCTCCAGCATGGCCAGAAGCCGCTCCTGCTCGATCCGGTAGGAGTCCACCCGGGACTGGGTGTCATAGTAGCGGGTGGTGATGTTTTCGGTGTAGACGTTGCGGTTCGTGACATTCCCCACGTTCTCCATGTCCCGCGTCATGTTCTCGAAGGCGGAAACGGGCACGCGGATGACAAAATTGGCTCTGCGGTAGGTCTGGTAGCCGTAATATTTCTCGGAGTAGCTCTTACCGGAGACGCTGGACGACTCCAGGAACGCCCCGTACTTCTGGAGCATCTGCTCCACACTCTCCACGGCCTTGTCAAACTCCACCGTCTCGATGGACACGTCGGCGGAGTAGATGATCTTCTCGGCCAGACTTGTCTGCGGTTTAATGGCGCTTCCCACGCCCTCCACCGCGTCGTTCCACGCCTCGCCGCCCTCCGTCCAGGACTCCGACGGAGCGCCCGGTGCCGCGTCGCCGCCCCCGGTGGAGGAATCGTTCATCTGCCCGTTCCATCTGTCCGTGCTCGCCTCGCCGTTCATCGACTTTGACCCGCAGGAGGCCAGCAGCACCGACGCGGCGAGAACAAAAACCATCAAAAGCGCAAGTTTCTTTTTCATTTTATCCGCACATCCTTTCTTTAACTGCCATGGGATCTATCCTCTCACTTACCATGACGAAAAAGGAAAAGGGATGTTACGCTCCGCTCGGAAAAAATAAAAAATTTTTCACGCGCCGCTCACCCGGCTGTGAACGCCTCCAGGCCAAAAACCGCGCCTTTTCCCAGCTCGCTCTCGATTCTCATCAGCCTGTTGTATTTCGACGTGCGATCCGTCCTGCTTGGCGCGCCGGTTTTTATAAGCGGCGCGTTCACCGCCACCGCCAGATCCGCGAGGGTGGTGTCCTCCGTCTCGCCGGAGCGGTGGGAGACGATCGGCGCGTACCCGGCGCATTTCGCCGTCTCGACGGCGAAGAGCGTGTCGGTGAGGGTGCCGATCTGGTTCATCTTCACAAGCACCGCGTTGGCGGCCCCCAGCTCCACACCCCGTTTGATCCTTTCGGCGTTTGTCACAAAGAGGTCGTCGCCCACAAGCTTTATCCGCCCGCCAAGCTCCTCCGTCATGGTCTGCCAGCCCTCCCAGTCCTCCTCGGAGAGGCCGTCCTCAATGGAAAAGATCGGGTACTTGTCCGAAAATCCGTGCCAGCGGTCAATGAGCTGCCGCGCGGTCAGCTTTTCCTTGCGCTTCGGGAGAAAATACCCGTCCCCCGTCTGCCACTCGGAGGCCGCCGCGTCCAGGGCAAAGAGGAAGTCCCGCCCCGGCTCGAACCCCGCGGCGCGCACACCCTCCGTCAGCACCCGCAGGGCCGCCTCGTCGGATTCCAGCTCCGGCGCGTAGCCGCCCTCGTCCCCCACGCCGGAGGACCGCACCACCTTTTTCAGCGCGTGGAACACCTCCGCGCACCAGCGCACCGCCTCGCAAAAGCTCCCCGCCCCCACGGGTACCAGCATAAATTCCTGAATGTCCACGTCGTTGCCGGCATGCCGCCCGCCGTTCAAAACGTTCATCATGGGGATGGGGAGCCTCCTGGCCCCCGCGCCGCCGAGATAGCTGTACAGTGGCAGCCCCCGGCTCACCGCCGCCGCCCGCGCCACGGCGATGGACGCCGCCAGCACCGCGTTGGCGCCGAGCCGCGACAACTCCCCCATGCCGTCCAGCTCCTTCATCGCGATGTCGACGCATGCCTGATCCAAGGCGTTCATCCCCCGGAGCGCGTTGCATATCTCCCCGGACACGCTCTCCGCCGCGCCGAGGACGCCGCGCCCGCCGAATCTCTCCCCGCCGTCCCGTTTTTCCCGAGCTTCAAAGGCCCCCGTGGACGCCCCGGAGGGAACCGCGCCCACGGCGCAGCTCCCGTCCTCCAGCACGCACTCGGCCTCCACCGTGGGGTTCCCGCGGGAGTCCAGGATCTCCCGGCCTGTGAGGGAACAAATTCCAACGTAGTTACGCATACCAAACCTCCTGAGTTTAAAGATACGGTTAGTATGCCAAAATAAAGCGATTTTACCCACAAAGCTTCATACGCGGAGTGTACGCAATAACAGTCAGGGCCATCGCCCATGAAGTTTATGAAATTAAATATACTTACTATCCTTCCGCGGTAAAAAACCGCCGGCATAGCCGGCGGCGCGAATCTCAGTTCTTTCCCTTCCCCTTGAAGTTCTCCAGCCTTTCCGCGATCTTCCCGGCCCAGGAATCTATGAGCGGAGAAAGCCGGGGGATCCGCAGAAGGGCGAACAGCCTGATCCTCACAAGCTCGATCCCTGTGCAGACCAGGTAAACGGCCAGCGCCGTGACCGCCACCAGGAGGACAAAGACCGGCGCGCTATATTCGGGAAAGCCCAGGGAGAGCTTCACCGTAAAAGCGTTGTAAATGATGGGGTTTATGTGTATGAGGTAGACCCCCAGCGCCGCCGGGGACATCACCTTCACGGTTTTCCCCGCCCAGGAGGGAAGCTTCAGCCGGGAGAAAATGAGCACCAGCATCACCGCCGCCAGCAGCACCGTGGGCGAGACATAGTTCAAATACCTCCACGAACCGCGCAGCTTGTTGAGCCACGTGATCCCCACGCACAGAATGTAGACCGTCACCATCTGCCACATTTTCAGCCGTTTCAAAAGCGCCGAACGCCGCAGATAAGCGCCGATAATGTAAAGCACCGCCAACCAGATGGCGTTGTATCCGCTCCCGAATCCGAAGATGCTGTTCTGAACATTCTCCATAAATACCACCGGGAAGCAAAGGGCGGTCAGGCCCAGCGCCACGCCCCCCAAAGTCCGTGTGGAGACGCTGTTTATCCCCGCCTCAAGTACCGGCAAAAAAAGCATCAGGCAGAAATACGCGGAGACGTACCAGTACCTTCCCGTCAGTATGGGCGCCAGCGCCAGCTTTGCCTCCTCCCCGGCAGATCCCGGCGCGATCAGCTCCGACAGGGCGGCGACACCCATTGAATAGAAAACCACCTGGAGCCACAGCACCGCCGCCCGTCCCAAACTCACCCGCCGTCCCGCGCCCACATATCCGCTTATGAGCGCGTAGCAGTCCACCGACGCGAACGCGACCGTCTCCATAAGCCACGAAAGCTCAAAAAACAGGCCCGGCGAATTCGCCTCGGGTAATATCTTCATCAGCAGATGCAGCACCACGACCAGGTACATCGCCGCCATCCGCAAAAGGTCTATCCCCAGATTTCGCTCCTTCTCTCTCACATTTTTCACCTCTTTTCTTCCATAATACATCTTTTTTCCCAAAATATCAACCCCAGAGTCCCCGGACAATGTCCGGCAGGGAGAGGCAAAAAACCGTCGCGAATTTCAGGGCCGGAAAAAAGCGGGGCAAATGGCACAGCCGCCGAAAAAGCTGAAAGCGCGGGAGAATTTCCCGCGCTTTCGTTTTTTTCATTCGTTCGGATCTCGTTTGAGCGATGGAGACAGTCGATCTTGCGCCAATCATGATGATCCCTTGTTTGCGTCGGTCTTTTTTCTCCGTCGCGGAGCCCGTCCCGGGAGGGACGGGATAGATCAGTGGTCGATGAGGCTCTCCCCGGTCATCTCGGCGGGCTTGTCTATGCCCATCAGCTCCAGCATGGTGGGGCAGATGTCCGCCAGCCGGCCGTCGTGGAGCTTTGTGCCCTCCGGCGCGCCCACGATGAAGAAGGGCACGGGATTGGTGGTGTGGGCGGTGTGAGGCTCGCCGTCCTCGGCGATCATCTTGTCGGCGTTGCCGTGGTCGGCGGTGATGAGGGCGATGCCTCCGGCGCGCATGACGGCGTCCACCACCTTGCCCACGCCCTCGTCCACGGTCTCCACGGCCTTGACGGCGGCGTCAAAGACGCCGGTGTGGCCCACCATGTCGCAGTTGGCGAAGTTGAGGATGATGGCGTCGTACTTGCCGGACTCGATGCGCCTGACGCACTCGTCCGCCACCTTGCGGGCGCTCATCTCAGGGATGAGGTCGTAGGTGGGGAACTCCTTGGGGGACGGGATCAGGGCGCGATCCTCCCCGTCGTAGACCTGCTCGGTGCCGCCGTTGAAGAAGAAGGTCACATGGGCGTACTTCTCAGTCTCGGCGATGCGCAGCTGCTTCATGCCGCGCTTTGCCAAAATCTCGCCGAAGGTGTTCCGAAGCTCCTCCGGCGGGAATGCCACGGTGACGTTGGGCATGGAGGCGTCGTACTGGGTAGTGCAGACGTACTTCACCGGGAAGAAGCCGTTTTTGCGCTCAAAGCCGGTAAAGTCGGGATCCACGAAGGTGCGGGTGATCTCGCGGGCGCGGTCGGGCCGGAAATTGGTGAAGATCACGGAGTCGCCGGGCTTGACGGCGCCCTCCGGGTCGCAGACCGTGGGGACGACGAACTCGTCCGTCACGCCCGCGTCGTAGCTTGCCTGCATGGTGTGGATCGGGTCGGGGTCGATGTTCCCCTCGCCGTACACCATGGCGGCGTATGCCTTCTCCACCCGCTCCCAGCGGTTGTCCCGATCCATGGCGTAAAAGCGCCCGGCGATGGTGGCGATCTTGCCCACGCCGATCTCGGCGCACTTTTGCACGCACTCCTCAATATACTCCTTGCCGGAGGAGGGCGGCACGTCGCGCCCGTCCATGAAGCAGTGGATATAGACCTTTGAAAGGCCGCGCCGTTTGGCCATCTCCAGGAAGGCCCAGGTGTGGGTGTTATGGCTGTGGACGCCGCCGGGGGACATGAGGCCGAAGAGGTGCAGGGCCCCGCCGCTCTCCTTGGCCGCGTCCATGGCGGCGATATACTCGGGATTTTCAAAGAAGCTGCCGTCCCGGACGGCCACGGTGATGCGCAGAAGGCTTTGATACACGATACGGCCGGCGCCGATGTTGGTGTGGCCCACCTCGGAGTTGCCCATCTGCCCGTCAGGCAGACCCACGTCCTCGCCGCTGGCCTGGAGCTTGCAGATGGGGCTGGAGGCGATGAGCCTGTCAAGATTGGGGTGCTTCGCCGCCGCGATGGCGTTCTTTTTCGGATCCGGCTTGTCGATGCCGAACCCGTCCATAATAATAAGGGTCACAGGACGTTTCATAAAAAACCTCCGTTCATAGTTGAAGAATCCCCCTGTCGCAGATGTCGGAGCAACGCTCTCCGGGGGTGTCTCCAGTAGGGGGTCCGCAGACCCCCTAACTGGTCGTTTTTAAAAGGGGTTTCCAAAGGGGGAAAATCGAAATCCCCCTTTGGTCGCTTTTCTCTCCTTTGTTACTTTCCTCTCTTTTGGCGAAACCAAAAGAGAGGAAAGTAAATCCCCTCCGCCCCCAAAGGGGCGGATTCCTTTCAAGCCAGTTGTTATTCCTGGTTTGCGGCCATGATGATCTTGGCGAACTTCTCCGGCACCAGGCTCGCCCCTCCGATGAGGCCGCCGTCGATGTCCGGCTGGGCCAGGAGCTCAAAGGCGTTCTTCTCGTTCATGGAGCCGCCGTAGAGGATGGAGGTGGCGCGGGCGATGCGGGCGCCGTAAATGGCGCGGATAATGGAGCGTATGTGGCGGTTGACCTCATTGGCCTGCTCGGCGGTGGCGGTGTTTCCGGTGCCGATGGCCCAGATGGGCTCGTAGGCGATGACGATCTTCCTGATCTGCTCCTCGGTGACGCCGGCCAGAGCGGCCCGAACCTGATAGTTGATAAGGGACTCGGTGAGCCCCAGCTCCCTCTGCTTCTCGCTCTCGCCCACGCAGACGATGGGGTGGAGCCCCAGCTCCAGCGCGGCCTTGACCTTCTCGTTGACCGTGAGGTCGGTCTCGTTGAAGTACTGGCGGCGCTCGGAGTGGCCGATGATCACGTATTTAACGCCCAGATCCCTGAGCATCTCGCCGGACACCTCGCCGGTGTACGCCCCCTTGGGGTGCTCGCTCATGTTCTGGGCGCCCACGGAGATGCGGGCCTCCTTGAGGTATTTAAGTCCGGCGGTCAGATCCACAAACGGAGCGCAGATAACGGTCTCGCACCAGCGG
The DNA here is from genome assembly GCA_947589225.1 of uncultured Oscillospiraceae bacterium. Lineage (GTDB taxonomy): Bacteria > Bacillota > Clostridia > Oscillospirales > Oscillospiraceae > RUG626. The sequence continues at coordinate 27,785 of CANQBC010000027.1, forward strand.
GCGCGGGGAACCAGAGTTTTCATGCTCTCGGCGTAGGCGCGGATCTCATTGGGAAGCATGTTCATTTTGAAGTTGCCGGCTATGATGATCTTGCGATATTTTCTATTCATTTTGCTCCGACCTCTCCTTATTTATCCAGCAGGCATGCGACGCCCGGAAGCTCCTTGCCCTCCAGGAACTCAAGAGACGCGCCGCCGCCGGTGGAGATGTGGGTGATCTTGTCGGCAAAGCCAAGCTGCTCGCAGGCCGCCGCGGAGTCGCCGCCGCCCACGATGGAGATGCAGTCGGATTCGGCCAAGGCACGGGCCACGGCGATGGTGCCGGCGGCCAGGGTGGGATTCTCGAAAACGCCCATGGGGCCGTTCCAGACCACCGTCTTGGCTGCCCTGACGGCGTCGGCAAAGAGCTCACGGGTCTTTTCGCCGATGTCAAGGCCCATCTTGTCCGCGGGGATGGCGTCGGAGGAAACGGTCTCGGCCTCAACAGGCCCGTCAATGGGAGAGGGGAAGGAGGCGGCCACAACGGTGTCCACGGGCAGAAGGAGCTTTACGCCGCGCTCCTGGGCCTTGGCCATCATGTCCTTGCAGTAGTCAAGCTTCTCGGAGTCGAGAAGGGACGTCCCGACGGAATAGCCCTTGGCGGCCAGGAAGGTGTAGGCCATACCGCCGCCGATGATAAGGGTGTCGACTTTTTCAAGGAGATTGGAGATAACGTTGAGCTTGTCGGAGACCTTGGCGCCGCCAAGAATGGCGACAAAGGGGCGGTCGGGGTCGGCAAGCGCCTTGCCCATAACGCCAAGCTCCTTCTCAATGAGGAAGCCGGACACGGCGGGCAGATAGGCGGCGACACCGGCGGTGGAGGCGTGGGCGCGATGGACGGCGCCAAAGGCGTCGGAGACGTAAACTCCGTCCTCGCCGGCCAGCGCGGCAAGCTTCTTCACAAACTCCGGATCGTTCTTTGTCTCGCCCTTCTCAAAGCGGGTGTTCTGAAGGAGCATGATCTCACCGGACTTCAGAGCCGCGGCCTTGGCCTGGGCGTCGGGGCCCACCACGTCGGCGGCCAGGATCACGTCCTTGCCCAGAAGCTCGGAAAGGCGCGCCGCCACAGGCTCCATCCTGAGAGCGTCAAGGGACTTCTGCCACTTGGCCTCGGTCAGCTCCTCGGGGGCCTTGCCCTTCTCGGCCTGCTTCTTGGCCCACTTGTCAAAGCTGGGCTCGGGTTTGCCCAGATGGGAGCACGCGATAACGGCGCAGCCCTGCTCAAGAAGATACTTGATGGTGGGCACGGCCGCCACGATGCGCTTGTCGCTGGTGATCACGCCGCCCTTGAGGGGTACGTTGAAGTCACAGCGAAGAAGGACCTTCTTGCCCGCAAGGTCAATGTCACGGACTGATTTCTTGTTGTAGTTCATGTCAATACTCCAATCCTTAAAAA
>CANQBC010000028.1 GCA_947589225.1 uncultured Oscillospiraceae bacterium
AGAAGCTGGAGGGAGGGAAAGGTCATGCCCGCAAACGTTGAATCCATGTTCTATGTCCGGGAGAAGCCCTGGCATGGACTGGGGACGATGGTGGAAAACGCGCCTTCCTCCATCGACGCTCTCACGCTGGCTGGGCTTGACTGGAGCGTTATCCAGAAGGACGTACTCACCCAGGATGGCGATCCTATCCCCGGCTTCAAGGTCAATCTCCGGGACAGCGATGGCGCGGTTCTGGGCATCGTGTCCGACAGGTACAGGGTGGTGCAGAATACAGACGCTTTCCGCTTTACCGACGACCTGCTGGGCGAGGGCGTGACGTATGAGACTGCCGGGGCGTTGCAGGGTGGCAGAAAGGTCTGGATGGGGTGAGGATTTCCTCACCCCATTTTAAGAGAGGCAAGTCATGTCAAGAAGGAAAAACACGAGAGCAGCACAGGGAAGCGGCACGATACGAAAGAAGACAGTTATCAGAAATGCCAAAGAATACACCTACTGGGAAGCCAGATACACAGAGGGTATCGATCCTGGGACCGGCAAGCAGATCCAACGCTCTATCACCGGAAAAACACAAAAAGAGGTAGCTCAAAAACTAAAAGCCGTCACTACGTCCATAGATTCAGGTACATATGTCGCTCCGAGCAAGATGACTGTGGGACAGTGGCTCGATATATGGTCTGCGGAATATCTTGGCGGGGTAAAGCCCAAGACAGTGGAATCATACAAATGCCAAATCAAAAACCATATCAAACCCGCGCTCAATGTCATAAAGCTCGACGCGCTGACGACCCCGATGATCCAGAGCCTCTATAACAATTTATATCGCTCTAAGGAGGATGGCGGCGTGGGACTATCGGCAAAAAGCGTTGGGATCGTACACGGTGTACTTCATAAGGCCCTTCAACAGGCTGTTTTCGTTGGGTATATTCGTTTCAATCCTGCCGATGCCTGTGAGCTTCCAAGGGTAGAGCGAAAAGAGATCACGCCGCTGGACAGCGACGCTATTGCCGCTTTCATTAAAGCTGTCCATGGTCATAAATTTGAAGCGGTCTATCTGACGATGCTCTTCACCGGTATGAGGAGGGGAGAGATCTGCGGATTAAAATGGGACTGTGTGGACTTGGAAAGAGGCACAATCCTGATCAACAAGCAGCTTCAAAACATTCCAGGTAAGCCCGGTGAATTTAGATTGGCATCGACCAAAAACAGCAAAGGCAGGAGTATCACCGTAGCCAAGACAGTTGTGGAGCTCCTCAAAGAATATAAGAGGCAACAGGAAGAAATGAAAAAGACAGTGGGACCGCTTTGGAAAGAGGAGGGCTACGTCTTCACCAATGAAATAGGAAACCATCTGTCTCCCAACACGCTCTATCACAACTATAAACGACTGGTCACGTCCATAGGTTTGCCTGACGCGAGGCTGCACGACCTGAGACACAGCTATGCCGTGGCAGCGTTAAGAGCGGGAGATGACATCAAAACTGTCCAGGGAAATCTCGGCCACCACACAGCGTCCTTTACATTGGATGTCTATGGTCATGTCACGGATGAGATGAAAAAAGACAGCGCAGACCGAATGGAGCGGTTCATAAAGGGCGTATCCGAGCTGTAAAGGGAAAACTAAAGGGAAAATGCCCTTGCCGGAACAACAAGAAAGCCTTAGAGTCATTGCAACTCTAAGGCTTTTTCTTGGTCCGAGTGACTGGATTCGAACCAGCGGCCTCTTGAACCCCATTCAAGCGCGATACCAAACTTCGCCACACCCGGATATATTATTTTGTGCTTGAGTATAATAGCACACATTGCCGAGGAATGCAAGCTTTATTTTCGGATTTTTTTGTTTTTTTCTCTTTCGACAAATTGTGACGTGAAATGCGGGCGTTTTCCCTGTTGACAATCATATGAGGCGGTGATATAATCCGGTTGTAACGAATTTGTAACCTTTTGTAACCTACCTTGTAATTTGAAAAGAGGGGAAAAATGAAGGTCAAAAAAGTCGGTATTACGCTTTCGGTTCTCGGCCTTATAATGACAGCGTCTTTTGCTGCCGGGGCATATGCCCGGGCAGACGCGGAGAAATCAAGCTATATTATTGTAAGCGGTAAGGACATTACTATAATCTCCGCCGCTCGATCGTCCGACACGGAAGAATTGGCTTCACAGTGCGGGTATGACACGGATGAGTATATTATCGAGACCACTGACTGCGGGGAATATACCGCCGTGGAGCTTTTCCCCGCTATGGATTACTCCCTTTCTGTGGACGGAGAAACGCTCATCGGCCGCGCCACCGGAGGCACAGTAGGGGCGCTTCTTGAGGAGAGGGGCGTGACGCTTGGCGAGGAGGATATTTTAAGCGTTTCTCCGGAGCTTGAGGTGTCAGACGGAATTGAGATAAAAATAAGCCGCGTCACCTATGGCGAGGACATCAAAGAGGAACCTTTGCTCCACAGCACTGAGTATATCGACTCTGCCGATCTCTGCAAGGGTGAGGAAAAGACTGTCAGCGAGGGAAGAGACGGCGTAAGGAAGCTTACCTATTCCGTCCGATATGTTGACGGCGAGGAAGATTCCCGAAAGCTTGTGGAGGATGAGACGGTGACTGAACCAACCCCGACCGTTATAGCTCGCGGTATTAAGGAGACTCCAAAGCCGGTGGAACAAAATAAGACATCCTCCTCTTTATCCCCCTCTAAAACGACTGCAGCCACCACTAAAAGCGAGTCTGATCATACAAAATCCAACACGTCGTCTTCTCAAGCGCCATCTGAAAATAAGGCAACGTCCGGTACGACCGTGACCGTCGGAGACGGCGTCATAACGGCCTCGAGTGGCGCGGAGTACGCCTACACTGGAAAGCTTTCCATGAAGGCTACGGCCTATAGCTACAACGCGGGCGGGTATACCTCCAGCGGTGCGCCGGCCCAGGTAGGTATCGTCGCGGCGCTCCCGAGCACTCTTGCTCCCGGCACCCGCGTGTACATAGTTTCCGATGACGGAAAATACACGTACGGCCCCGCGGTTGTGGGCGATATCCCGGGCAGCGACGTTATTGACCTCTTTTTTGAGACCGAAAATGAATGCAGACAATTTGGCATCCGTCAGGTTACGGTCTACGTTCTGAGCTGAAAACGAAATGAAAATGACCTCGGCCGCGGCGGAGCGTTCCCCTTCCAACCTCGTACAGGAAATTTTGCGGCGGCTCCTCTTTTATACTGTGCGCTGCCGTTTGAGCGAATTTTTATACTTTCGTATAGTTCCTGCTCATGCCAACACCCCCTGTTGTACACTACTTTACAACAGGGGGTGCTTTTTCATTGTCTGTTTTTCAGGGTGCGCTCCACACTTCGGAGGGATCTGTTTTTTGCCGCGAGAAAAGCCGTCAGGCTTCATTACTGAGCGAGAGGAACGCCATTCGCATCCTTGTCGATCTTGCCGCAGAGGATCATAATGCCCTCGATGAGGCCCCAGATAGCGCCGACACCAAAGCAAAGGGACAGGACGATCTGGGCGATAGCCTTTCCAGTGTACCCGAGATAGAAATTATGTACACCGAGACCGCCAAGGAAAATGCCCAGAAGTCCGGCGGTGAGCTTTGACTTTCTCTCCGCGCCGGCGGGAACGTTGTTTACGGCACAGCCGCAGTTGACACAGACGGCGGCGTTGGGAGCGATCTGGGAACCGCAGTTCTGGCAGTAATTCGTGCCGTCGCCAACCTTTACGCCACAGCTGAGGCACACAGCGGCGCCCGGCGTAACCTCTTTACCACAATTCTTACAATACATTTTGTCTCCTCCTTTTTTGTTTCGCAATGCTCCGCTTATCGGGACGCAATGCAATTATATATAATTTCCAACCGGATCCGGGCGGCGTATCCTCCGGGGATCCATGAGAAACTATATTCAACCAGATCCGCGTCTATGTGCGGGGTTGGTAATCATGCAAAATATAACGGGAAGCTCTTCTAACTGCGGGCTCACGCCGTAAACTGCCATAGCCTTACAATGTAATTAACGAGGAATCCCGCTCCGATGAGAGAGATCACAAGGATGTTGACCGTCCTGTTTCGAAAAACATGTCCATCAAGCAGAATATACAACACCACAAGCGGCATGGCAAATACCATGGGATGATATTGAAACGCGCCTTTCAAGTCAAATCGAAGGAGCGATTTTATCGACCGCATCATGCCGCAGCCCGGACATATGACATGAAAAAATCTCAGAAAAACACACTGGAAGTCTGTTATCAACGCGTACAGGAAAAGAAAGGCAAATAACAGCAGCCACATAATTGCGCGTTTTCCAATTCTTTTCACAAATAAATCACCTTCTATATTATATAGCGCACATCCGATGATGTCAAGTAATAAAATGTTTTGTCGAACCTTATTTTTCCGGAACCACGCTCCGCCGGTCGTTTTTCCGCCAGAGGATAAAAAAGCAGCCGCGTAAAGCGGCTGCTTCAGCTTGGGCTTGCCGGTAAGGGCGGCTCTCATTTAAAAGAACCAAACAGACCTATCGATGTTTGGGTTCTTCCGAAAGATGCGCCTCGTAGTAGCTTTTTATCCGGGAGAAAGTGTCGGTGCTGATATCGTGCTCGATCTTGCACGCCTCCCGCATGGCGGTCTCGCTGTCGACCCCCAGGGATTTGAGGATCTCGGTAAGAAGCACATGCCGCTCGTACATACGCTCGGCCACCTCGCGGCCCGTTTCGGTGAGATGTATATCCCGCCGCTCGTCCACGTCAATAAAGCCGTTCTCGCGTAACCGACGCATAGCGATAGAGATGGTGGGCTTGGAGTAGCCCATCTCAGTGGCAATGTCGATGGCGCGGACATACCCCATGCGGTTTTCCAGCATGAGTATCGTCTCCAGGTAGTCCTCCCCGGATTCATGTATTTCCAACGACGTCCACTCCTTTCAACACTCGAATCGACAGATCAGAAAAATTTCTTAATTCCCTCGGTTGCGGCGGTCTCGTCGGCGCTGATGGTCATGGTAAATTTCACGCCCTCGCGTTCGGAAAAGGAATCACACCAGTCAAGAAAACCCTCGGCCTCGTTGAGAGACTCGGTGCCCGCCAGTTTAAAGAGGCCGTCCATAAAGATGTGGGTGATATCGTAATTTCCGGCGCAGAGTCCGCAAAGAAAGCCCTTGAGGGCGATGTAGCCGGAAAGCTTATAGTCGGAAAGCTTAACAAGGCGGACGCTCATCGGTATATCATACCGAAGCGCCTCGTCGCGCTCGATGCAGATGACATTCCCGTGTTCCTCATCGGCCGCTTTGCGTACGAGCTCAATGAGTTTTTTCGTTTTTCCGTGACCCTTCAGTCCCATAATGACCTTAACCATAGGGAACACTCCTTTCAGTTTTGGGGTAAACCCTTTCGGGTATATCCATTTTACCATTTTTCAAGTGACGATTCAATAAGAAATTTTGCATTTAGCAAAAAATTTAAAAATACTCTTTTAGTAACATGTGGACGGTGAGCGGCGTAGTATGTTTTAGGCTCATATTGGAGCCCAGGAGGATCTTAATGAAATCACCGGATTGTTTTGATACTAAGGAACCCTGCGGCTGCGGGGGAAACATTATCAACTGCGGCTGCGCGACCGCCAACCCCTGTCCCGGCCCCCGCGGCCCACAGGGAATTCCCGGACCTATCGGGCCGCGGGGACCTCAGGGACCCGTAGGCCCCCAGGGAGAAACAGGACCCGCCGGCCCTACGGGAGCCACAGGAGCCACGGGCGCCACCGGGCCTCAGGGTCCGCAGGGCCCCGCCGGCCCTACGGGAGCCACAGGAGCCACGGGCCCCGCCGGAACGGCGGCCACCATTGAGATAGGCACCGTCACCACGGGCGCTCCGGGGACTCCGGCAAGTGTGACGAACACCGGGACGGACACGGACGCCATTTTTAACTTCGTGATCCCTCAGGGCCCCGCCGGCGCTACGGGCGCCACCGGCCCTCAAGGCCCCGCCGGCCCTACGGGAGCCACAGGAGCCACGGGCGCCACTGGCCCGCAGGGGCCTCAGGGGCCGCAGGGGCCTGCCGGCCCCACGGGAGCCACAGGCGCTACGGGGCCCGCCGGAACGGCGGCCACCATTGAGATAGGCACCGTCACCACGGGCGCTCCGGGGACTCCGGCAAGTGTGACGAACACCGGGACGGACACGGACGCCATTTTTAACTTCGTGATCCCTCAGGGCCCCGCCGGCGCAACGGGCGCCACCGGCCCTCAAGGCCCCGCCGGCCCTACGGGAGCCACAGGAGCCACGGGCGCCACCGGCCCGCAGGGGCCTCAGGGGCCGCAGGGGCCTGCCGGCCCCACGGGATCCACAGGCGCTACGGGTGCCACCGGCCCCGCCGGCACGGCGGCGACCATCACTGTGGGAACCGTCACCGCCGGCGCCCCCGGAACACCCCCCTCCGTCACCAACAGCGGCACGGAGAACGCTGCCGTTTTCGATTTTGTACTCCCCACCGGGACGCAGGCCGTTGCCAGCTACGGCGACTTTTACGCGCTGATGCCGCCTGACAACGCAGACACCGTGGAGGCGGGCGAAGATGTGGACTTTCCCAACGCAGGCCCCGCGGCGGGTGGTGTGACGGCCGCTAACGACTCCACCTTCACCGTGACTAATGCCGGAACCTACCTCGTTGCCTTTCAGGTCGGCGTCACACAGGCCGGACAGCTTGTGTTGGCGATCAACGGCACGGAGGCTCCCGCCACCGTCGTTGGACGCAACGGAGGTTCCGATCAGATAGTGGGCATGAGTCTCCAAACCCTTGCGTCCGGCGATACCATTTCCGTACGCAATCCCGCGGCCAACGCCGCTGCCCTCACCATCACATCCACGGCGGGGGGAACAAACGCCGTTTCCGCCCACCTTCTTATTATACAAATAGCGTGAACCTTTTCTCCCCGGCCCCCGGCCGGGGAATTTTTTTACCCGTTGATTTGACGCGGTTTTGTGTGTATAAACGGTTTTTTATTATAAGATCCGTGTAACTTTTTTGATTGCGATTCGTGTGGATTCAAAATATTAAACTGGCAATGCCCCCTGGAAGCATCTGCGCAAATCTGGGAAGAGGTTAAAAAGGAAGAAAAATCTCATCTGCGCAATCTTTGCGTTGACAATGCTTCTGATGACGCTTCAGGAGGGTGACGGCGGATAAAAGCTTGTATGCATATCGGCCGTTACGCCCCGCTGGGCTGCAAAAAGAGCGCAGGGCAAAACACGTCTTGGAGATTGACCCGGCTACCGTGCCAATTGTGCGGTATACCTTCGACCTCAGCCCGCAAGGCGATGTCTTTCGTAAAACCGCAAAAAGGCTTAACGCGAAAAAGTTCCCCGCACCGAGAATGTTTTACTGCATGGCGGAGGGCGGCACGGGAAGGCCAACCCATGAGCGATAAACCCATAAGCCTTTTCGCAAAGGGCTTGGGCCTCCGCAAGCGCGCTGGACGGCACGCGGCGGTTTTTGTGGGGAACACTCCATTTCTCATACTCATATTTGATTAAACGCATTAACCGAGCGGCGAAAATGATCGTCGCGATTTAAATGGTTTAGTCAAATATGAGTATCAGATCAGAGAACGAGGATGAGGACGCCCCGGGCGATGAGGGCGCAAAGCCACGCCAGGACGCACTGCCAGACAATGACCCCGGCAGACCATTTGCGGCCCAGCTCGCGCCGGATGGAGGCGATGGCGGCGACGCAGGGGGTGTAGAGCAGGCTGAACACCAAAAGCGCCCCGGCGGACACCGTGTCCACCACCGCGGCGACACCGCCCTGGGAGGCGAACAGCACCTCCAGCACGGAGACAACGCTCTCTTTGGCCATGAAACCGCTGATGAGGGAGGTGCAGATCCGCCAGTCCCCCAGCCCCAGGGGCTTGAAGAGCGGCGCGATCAGCCCGGCCAGCATCGCCATGATGCTGGTGGAGGAGTCGGCCACCAAATTGAAGTGGAGGTCAAAGCTCTGGAGGAACCAAACCACCACCGTGGCCACGAAGATCACGGAGAAGGCGCGGTGGATGAAGTCGCTGGCCTTCTCCCACATGAGCTGAAGGGTGTTCCGGGCGGAGGGGAAGCGGTAGTTGGGAAGCTCCATCACAAAGGGAACCGCCTCGCCCCGGAAGAGGAGCTTCTTATAGAGAAACGCCACCAAAATGCCCACCAGGATGCCCAAAAGGTAGAGGCCGGTCATGATGAGGCCACCCCGGCCGGGAAAGAAGGTGGAGACGAAAAAGGCGTAGATGGGCAGCTTGGCCGTGCAGCTCATGAAGGGGGTGAGGAGGATGGTCATTTTCCTGTCCCGCTCGCTGGGCAGGGTGCGGGTCGCCATCACGGCGGGGACGGTGCAGCCGAAGCCCACCAGGAGCGGCACGATGCTCCGGCCGGAGAGGCCGATCTTGCGCAGAAGCTTGTCCATGAAGAAGGCGACCCTCGCTATGTACCCCGAATCCTCCAAAAGCGAGAGGAAGAAGAACATGGTGACCACGATGGGCATGAAGCTCAACACCGAACCCACGCCCTCAAAGATGCCGTTGATCACAAGGTCGTGGAGCACGGGGTTGACGCCGGTGCGCGTCATCCACCCGTCCAGGGCCGCAGAGAGGGCTGTGATGCCCATGTCCAGAAGGTTCTGGAGCCACGCGCCGATGACGTTGAAGGTGAGGTAAAACACAAGGCCCATGATGGCGATAAAGACCGGGATGGCGGTATATTTCCCCGTGAGAACGCGGTCAAGCTTCTCGCTACGGATGTGCTCGCGGCTCTCCTTCGGCTTTTTCACGCACTCACGGCAGACCCGGCCGATGAAGCCAAAGCGCATATCCGCGATGGCGGCGGCCCGGTCAAGTCCGCGCTCGGACTCCATTTGCAGGGTGATATGCTCCAGAAGCTCCCGCTCGTTCTCGTCGAGAGCCAGCCTGTCGATGATCAGGCTGTCGCCCTCGATGCACTTGGCGGATGCAAAGCGGGCGGGGATGCCGGCGTTCTCCGCGTGATCCTCTATGAGATGCACCACCGCGTGCAGGCACCTGTGAACTGCGCCGCCGGAGGCGTCTTTCGCGCAAAAGTCCACCTTGACGGGCTTTTCCTGGTAGCGGGCCACGTGTATGGCATGGGTGATGAGTTCGTCCACGCCCTCGTTTTTCGCCGCAGAGATGGGCACCACGGGAACGCCCAGCTGTGCCTCCATGGAGTTTACATCGATGGAGCCGCCGTTGCCGGTGAGCTCGTCCATCATGTTGAGCGCCACCACCATGGGCCTGTCCATCTCCAGAAGCTGCATGGTCAGATAGAGGTTGCGCTCGATGTTCGTGGCGTCCACGATGTTGATGATGGCGTCGGGCTTCTCGTTCAGCACAAAATCCCGGCTGACAAGCTCCTCGTTGGAGTAGGGGGACATGGAGTAGATGCCGGGAAGGTCTGTTATCAGCGTGTCGAAGTGGCCGGTGATGGAGCCGTCCTTGCGGTCCACCGTCACGCCGGGGAAGTTGCCCACGTGCTGGTTGGACCCGGTGAGGCGGTTGAAGAGCGTGGTCTTGCCGCAGTTTTGATTGCCCACCAGGGCGAAGGTGAGCACGTGCCCGTCGGGGAGGGGATTTTCCGTGCTCTTCTCGTGGTGGACGCCCGGCTCGCCAAAATAGGGGTGCGGCTGCTTGGCCCGCCGTTTCTCAGGGGCGGGGGGTTCCGGCGTGGGGGCGTTCAGCTTGGTGACCTCGATGTGTCCCGCGTCGTCAAGCCGCAGCGTCAGCTCGTAGCCATGGATGCGAAGCTCCACCGGGTCGCCCATGGGGGCGTATTTCACAACGGTGACCTCCGCGCCGGGGATGACGCCCATATCCAGAAAATGCTGCCTCAGCGCACCCTCGCCGCCCACGGCGTCGATGCGCCCCGTCTCGCCGATGGCGAGCTCTCGTAAAGTCATACGGAGACCTTCTCCCAAAAGAATTTGAATAGAGCATAGCACATATCATCCGATAAGTCAAAGAAAAAGAGAAATTATAAAAGGGGGCTGCGCTGAAAAAATCGAAAAAAACACTTGACACGCCCGGGCCCCCTGTGATATTATACTTGCGCACGCGCGAGTGGTGGAATTGGCAGACTCGCTAGATTCAGGTTCTAGTGTGCATTACGCACGTGCGGGTTCAAGTCCCGCCTCGCGCACCATCGTCGTCGCGGAAGCGGCGATAGCTCCTCAAAGGGCAGACGCTAAATGCGCCTGCCCTTTGACTCACTCGCCCGCTTCGCTTCTCCTCCCAAAACGCGACCCGCTACGCTGGGCTCGCGTTTTGTTTTTTTATATGCGGGCTGTCTTTTTTGGTGCCTACGGCCTTTGCTGAAGGCAAAGGCCGCCCCGGCGCGCTGCGCCGGGGTTTTATTGAACGTGGAGGAAACCCCTGATGGGTTTCCTCCACAATTTTTTCCTTTCCCGTAGTTCCCCGGCTCAGATCCCCAGCAGAACCCTCGCCACCTGGAAATAAATAAGCAAACTCAGCGCGTCCACAATGGTGGTGATGAACGGGCTTGCCATCACCGCCGGATCGAAGCCCAATTTTTTGGCGAGCAGCGGCAGGGTGCACCCCACAAGCTTTGCGCAGATGATGGTGAAAGCAAGCGTAACGCAGATCACGAGATTGATCGTCACCGTCACTGATGTGTTCCCCATGAGCCACACGTCAATGAGTTGAATCTTGGCAAAATTCACTACCGCCAGGGAGACGGCGCACAGAACCGCAACCCGCAGCTCCTTCCACACCACGCGGAAGAAGTCGGAAAACTGAAGATCCCCCACCGACAGCGCGCGGATCACCGTGACGGACGCCTGAGAGCCTGTGTTGCCCCCCGTGTCCATGAGCATGGGGATGAACGCCGTCAGCGCCACCCATTTGGCGAGCGCGCTCTCAAAGGAACTGATAATAAGCCCCGTGAAGGTAGCCGACACCATCAAGAGCATCAGCCACGGGATCCTGGATTTCCAGATCTCAAAGGGCGTCAGCTTTAGGTACGGCTTATCCGTGGGCGTGATGGCGGCCATCTTCTCAATATCCTCGGTGGCCTCCTCCTCCATGACGTCGATGGCGTCGTCCACGGTGACGATGCCCACAAGCCGCGACTCCTTATCCACCACCGGGAGGGCCGACAGATCATACTTCGAAAAGGTGTTCGCCACCTCCTCCTGATCGTCCGTTGTGGTGACGGAGATGGTGTCCGTGCCCATGATGTCGGTGATCTCCGTCTCGTCCCCGGCCAGAAGCAGGGATTTGAGGGTGACATACCCGATCAGCTTGCGGTTGTTGTCCGTCACATAGCAGGTGTAGATGGTCTCCTTGTCCACTGCGCCCCGGCGTATGCGCTTGATGGCCTCCTCGGCGGTCATATCCGGCCGGAGGGAGACGTACTCCGTGGTCATGATAGAGCCCGCGGAGTCCTCGGGGTATTTCAAAAGCTCGTTGATGGTGCGGCGCACCTCCGGATCCGCCGACTTGAGGATACGCTTCACCACATTGGCCGGCATCTCCTCCACGAGGTCCACCGCGTCGTCCACATAGAGCTCGTCCACGACCTCCTTTAGCTCGGCGTCGGAGAAGCCCCGGATGAGAAGCTCCTGCTCCTCCGGATCCATCTCGATAAACGTCTCCGCCGCCAACTCCTTGGGCAGGAGCCGGAACATCAACGGCAGCCGGTTCTCCCCCAGCTCCCCCAGCAGGATGGCGATGTCCATCGGCTGAAGCGTTACGAAAATATCCTTGAGCGTGGAATACTTCTTGTTCTCAATAAGCGTCTCGATCGTTGCTGAAAGGATCGTAGTATTGGTTTCCGCCATTTTACCCTTGCATCCCCCTTTAAAAATAAGGTCTACAAGGCACCATGGATCGATACGTCAGGCCACAGACCGGGCCCCGTCACGTTCTCGACCCACTGTGCCCGTACTGCCCGCGTCCATGATCTCACCTCACATATACTTGGAATCGGCGTCTGCCGCACATTTAAATTTACACTATTTTACCGCTAAAGTCAACACCTCCATTCATTTTTTCCTTGACGGGGCGGGGACATATGGAAACCGGGAAAGATACCTTTTTGCTGACAAGGTCACTGACTTTGTCAGAGATCCGAGTCCGGCTCTTACATATTCCGAAGCCTGCGGCGGACGCGGTTAAGGTGCCTTTCAAAGTGCCCGCGGTCAATAAAGGCGGCCAACACATACTGATCAAACAGCGGCACGGAGCAGGAGTAAAACCCCAGCCGCTCCCGGTATTCCTCCATGAGCCTTTCCGGCAGCACCATGTACCCCATGCGCATGGACGGTGCCAGGGAGTGGGAAAAGGTGTTGAGGTAGACGACCCGCTCCCCCCTGTCCATGGAAAAAAGCGTCTCCTGGGGCCTTCGCGTCAGGGCAAACTCCGAGTCAAAGTCGTCCTCAATGACATACCTGTCCCCCACCGCCGCCCAGGCGAGATACTCCCGGCGTTTCGCCGCGGAGGCGGAAATGCCCGTGGGGAAGCTGTGATAGGGCGTCACATGGAGAATATCGGCGCCGCACCTCTCAAGCGCGGCGGACTCCACCCCGTCCCCCTTGAGGGGCAAAAGCCGCACGGCGGCGCCGTTGGCCTCATAGACAAGCCTTATCTTCTCATACCCCGGATCCTCCACCGCAAAGACCCGCTCCCGCCCCAGGAGCTGAACCAGCATCCCGTAGAGATACTCCGCCCCCGAGCCCACTACGATCCTCTCCGGGTTCGCCCGCATCCCCCGGTAGCGGAGCAGAAAGCCGGCTATCGCCTCCCGGAGCTGCGCGCATCCCGTGGCCGGCGGCTTCATCAAAAGGCGCTCACCGTATTCCGAAATGACCTCCCGCATGATTTTCGTAAGCGCGGAGTACTTAAACCCCGGCTCCACACGCGTCTGCCCCGTTATCTCCTCCTTATCCGCCGTCCTCGCGCCCTCCGGCAGCGCCGCCCTGGGCGCCGTACCGGCGACAAAATACCCGCTTCTCTCCCGGCTCACGGCGTAGCCCTCGTCAATGAGCAGCTTGTAGGCCGCGTCCACCGTGACCACGGATACGCCCAGGTGCTCCGCCAGCGTCCTCTTGGAGGGGAGCCGCTCCCCCGGGGAAAGCGCTCCGGAGCGAATGTCCTCCCGTACCCCGTCATAGAGCCCCAAATAGAGGGGCTTTTTTCTGTCTTTTTTTAAATCGTATGTAAGCATCTGGTTATATATAAAATTCCTTTTCTGAGTATTTTATACTGTCCAGATTTTATTATAATAAACCCATCCCAAAAGTCAAGGAGGAAAAAACCGTGAACAACACAAAAAAATATTCCGTAAAATGGATGGCCCTGACGGCGATGCTCATGGCTATGAACATCGTTTTGAGTATGGAGGTGCTCAGCGTCCCCGTCCCCGGCGGGCATCTTTATTTCAATGACTCCGTCATTTGCCTTGCCTCCCTTCTGCTGGACCCGGTGGGGGCCTTCGCCGTGGGCGGTATCGGTTCCTTCCTGGGCGACGCGATCTTCTATCCCGAGCCCATGTTCGTCTCCCTTGTCTCCCACGGCCTTCAGGCGGTGGCCATCTCCCTCATTGCCCATAAGGTTTTCAAGGACAAAAACATTTTCGGCGCCATTGTCGCCGTGCTTGTGGGCGCGGTCATCATGGTCACGGGCTACACTCTGGGCCGCACCTTCTTCTACGGGGCCAAAAGCTGGGCCGTCGCCATGGTGAAGCTCCCCTTCGAGATCCTTCAGGCTGGCCTGGGCGTGGTTCTCGGCCCGATCCTCGCCTATCCTGTCGGCCTCAAGCGCCAGTTTGACAGACTTATGAAAGCGTAAGGCGAATACTTTCCCCTCCTGCCGGGAAAAATGACAGCGAGGTGAAAGACATGTACAACGATTATATGAACGGCGGCATGCCGATGGGACTCGGCATGGCACTGGCAATGAATACCGTGGCCATGAACCGCTTTTCCAACCTCTCACAGCGCGAGCGCGAGGAGCTTTTCGCCAGGACTCACGGCATTGAGTCCCCGGAGGAAATGCGCGCCTTTGTTGACGAGTTCGGTCAAAACGGCCTCGCCAGCATGTGAAAAGATCCGGCTCCTCAGGGAGCCGGATCTCTTATATTTTTTCAGACCTCGATCTCCATCCTCACCGGGTCTTTGCCCGTGAGCGCGCGGCTCTTTTCATCCGGCTGGGAGACGCCCAGAAACAGTTCGAATTTTCCGCCGCAGACCCGATTTCCGTCCTCGTCCACGACGGTGAAGGCGGAATCCGGTATCGGGATCTCCACCGTACAGTGTCCCCACACCGGCAGCCATACCCGTTTAAAAGCGCACAACACGGGATTTGGCGGAGCCAGCGGGGAATCCATGCGATGCGCGTACAGCTGCAGTACCTCCCCGGTGTCTCTCGGTCCCCGGTTCCCGATATCCGCCTCGATATAAAAGCCCGTCTGCTTATTTCCCTTGAGTCTTGTGGAGCGGACGATCACGTTCCCGTATGTGAGGCCGAATCCGAAGGGATACTGGACGGGCTTCCGGCAATACCGGTATGTCCGCCCATCCATGGAGTAATCCTCAAAGTCCGGCAGATCGTCCAAGGACTCGTAGAAGGTCACGGGCAGCTTGCCGGAGGGAGACTGCTCCCCGAACAGGAGCTCCGCCACAGCCCTTCCGCCCATGGAGCCGGGGTACCATATATCCAGGATCGCCCCGAAGTGGTCACGGGCATAGCCCAGATCGATATCGCTCCCGGCCATCAGGCACAGCACCGTGGGCTTGCCGGTTTTCGCCACGACCTCCATGAGCTCCCGTTGGACACGGGGCAGTTCAAGGGTGTCCCGGTCTCCGGAGAGATCGTTGTTGAAGGCGTCCCCTTCCTCGCCCTCCAGCGTTTCATCAAGGCCCAACACGAGGATGACGGCGTCGCTCATTTCCGCCACCGCCGCCGCCTCGGAGAGCCGGTCGCCGGCCTGGGCCAGTCCCTCGGTCTTTTCCCTGAAAAGGTCACAGCCCACGCTCGTCAGAATACGGATACCGCTGCCGTAGAGGTAGTCCTGCAGGCCCTCCTGAACGGTTATATACCGGGAGGCGGAGCCGTGGTAGTTGCCCAGCAGCGCCCGGCGGCTGTCGGCGTTGGGGCCGATGACGCCTATGGTCCTGATCTTAGCCCGGTCAAGGGGCAGGATCCCGTCGTTTTTCAGCAGGACGGCGCTCTCGGACGCCGCCCGCCGCGCAAGATCCAGATGCTCCGGCGACTCAACCTCGGTATAGGGGATGTTGTCAAACCCAGTCTTGCCGAAAAGTCCCAGCATATAACGCGTGGTAAAAAGCCGGACGCATGCGCCGGTTATCGCCTCTTCCGAAACGAGTCCCTTCTCATAGGCGTCCATAAGAAATGTATAGGTGCTCCCGCAGTTCAGATCGCACCCGGTATTCACGGCCAGGGCCGCCGCGTCCACGGCGTTTTCACAGACCTTATGGCCCGTAAAAAAGTCTTTTATTGCCCAGCAGTCGGACACAAAATGTCCCTCAAAGCCCCACTCACCGCGTAAAAGCCGCTGTAATTCCGCGCTCGCGCAGGCGGGCTCCCCGTTGACCCGGTTGTAGGCCCCCATGACCGCCTCCACCTTCGCTTCCCTGACAAGGGCTTCAAAGGCGGGAAGATACGTCTCCGCCATGTCCTTTTTGGAGACCTTCGCGTCAAACCTGTGCCGCTCCGCCTCGGGCCCGGAATGGACGGCAAAGTGCTTGGCGCAGGCCGCGGCAAGCATGGTATTCCCCTCGCCCTGGAGCCCCCTGACAAACGCCACGCCCATACGCGAGGTCAGATACGGATCCTCCCCGTAGGTCTCCTGTCCTCTGCCCCAGCGGGGATCCCGGAAGATGTTCACGTTGGGCGACCAAAACGTGAGGCCCTTATAGATGTCCCTGTCGCAACGGCGCGTCTGGACATTGTACTTCGCCCGCGCCTCTCTTCCGATGGCTTCTCCGATCTTTTCGAGCAGCTTCGGATCGAACGTCGCGCCAAGTCCGATGGCTTGGGGGAAAACCGTGGCGTTCCCGGCGCGCGCGACCCCGTGCAGGGCCTCGTTCCACCAGTTGTAGGCGGGGATCTTCAGCCTCTTAATGGCCGGGGAGTCAAAGCGGAGCTGGCTTGCCCGCTCCTCTACGGTCATGCGCGCCACGAGCCGTTTGGCTTTGGCGCGCGCCTCTTTTCTTGTCATTATGTCAACTCCCTTGTGGCGACGACCGCCGCGCCCGTACCGCACACGTCCTCAATGACCGTGTCTCCCACCCGCACGGGGGCGGAGATCTCCACCTTCGCTATTTCCGCCATCACGTCCCCGACGCGCTCTTTGGGGACGGGCGCCGCCGTCTTGACCGGACAGCGGGGGTAGCGCGCGCCCTTGATTCTCACCGTGGAGGTGACGACGCGGGTGGGGTGCGTAAGCTCGGCCTTTGCGTAGGAAGCCCCGCGCGGGCAGAAATTTCCGGAAACGTTCAGCTCATCGTCCACCTTCATATGGCACCCTCTCGGGCACACGATACATACAAGCTCGCGCATTCTCACACCTCCCTGACCGCCACGGTGATCGGGCCTGAAGCGCCCTCAAGGAGCTTCACCGGCACCGTGATATTCTCCATCTCCCCCGGGGCCAGCCTGTCCCGTTTAAACCGGCACAGATCCGTTTCACCCCGGGAGACAACGATCTCGCTTTTTCCGAAATTGCGATTGACCCGGAAGAACACATTAAACGCCTTCTCCACATTCCCCGGCCTCACCCTCTGGGGTACGGTGTAGCTGACGCCGAAGCCGTTTTGAAGGGCGATGGGCTCCCCCGCCGCCGGGCCGTTCAGGACAAACCGCGCCGCCGCCGCGCCGGCCCTCTCGCTCTCCGCGGAGACAAAGTCCACCAGGTCGTGGACATGGGTCACGTTCCCGCAGGAGAATACGCCGGGAAGCGACGTCTCCATGTTCTCGTATACCGCCGGCCCCTTTGTGCGCGGGTCGATCTCCACCCCCGCGCGCTCCGAGAGCTCGTTCTCCGGGATGAGCCCCACGGACAAAAGCAGCGTGTCGCAGTCAAAGAGCATCTCCGTCCCCGGAATGGGCCGGCGGTTTTCGTCCACGCGGCTGACCACCACCTGCTCCACCCTGTCCCCGCCGCGAATGTCGGTGACCGTGTGGCTGAGATAGAGCGGAATATCAAAATCCTCCAGACACTGCACGATATTGCGGGTAAGCCCGCCGGAGTAGGGCATGACCTCTACGCAGGCCAGCACCTTCGCGCCCTCCATGGTCATGCGCCGGGCCATGATGAGCCCGATGTCGCCGGAACCCAGGATGACCACCCGTCTGCCGGGAAGCCAGCCCTCTACGTTTACATACCTCTGGGCCGCGCCGGCGGTAAACACCCCGGCGGGTCGTGTCCCGGGTATGCCGATGGCGCCCCTGGTGCGCTCCCGGCACCCCATGGCCAGGATGACGCTTTTGGCCTCTTCCACGCGATACCCCGTCTCAGGCCCCGTCATGTGGACGCGCAGATCCAGCGTCACCTCAAGAACCATGGTGTCCGTCCGCGCTTCCACGCCCGTGCGGGACAAAAGCTCCACAAATCGGTGGGCGTACTCAGGCCCGGTCAGCTCCTCCTTGAACCGAGTGAGACCAAAGCCGTTGTGGATGCACTGGTTGAGAATGCCGCCAAGCTCCCTGTCCCGCTCCACGATGAGGATGCTGCGAAGGCCGTTGTCCCAGGCCGAACAGGCCGCCGCCAGCCCCGCGGGGCCGCCGCCTATAACGATCAGATCATACATCAGCCCTCGCCCCCTTTCGTCTCACGGACAAGAATGTTCATGCCCGTTCTATCCTTCACGATCTCCCCGGGCGACAGGCCCAGCTCCCGCGACAGGATCTCCACAACTCTCGGCGCGCAAAAGCCCCCCTGGCACCGTCCCATCCCGGCGTTTACCCGGCGCTTCACGCCGTCCACGGAGACCGGCGGGATGGGGGTATGGAGACACGCGAGTATCTCCCCCTCCGTCACCGTCTCACACCGGCAGATGACCCGCCCGTAAGCCGGGTCGCGCCTTACAAGCTCCTCCCGCGCCTCCGGGGAGAGCTCCTTGAAGCGGATCCTCCGGCGGGAGAAGTCGAAGTTCTCCTTCTTTTCGAGCGCAAGGCCCTCCCGGGCGAGAAGCTCCGCCGCGTACTCCCCTATGGCGGGCGCCGAGGTGAGTCCCGGCGAACAGATGCCCGCCAGATCCACAAAGCGGGGCGCCGAAACGCCGATAATAAAGTCGTCCCTCCCGGTGTTCGCGCGGATTCCCGCGAAATTGCGGATAGATTTAGAATAGTTGATTTTCGGAACCGACAGGCAGGCCGTCTCCTTTACAAACGCAAGGCCGGCGGCGGTGGTTGCCGCGTCGTGGGGCATCGAGGGCTCCGCGTTGGGCCCCACGATGAGATTCCCGTGTACCGTGGGAGACACGAGCACGCCTTTTCCCCGTTCAGTGGGACACTGAAAGACCACCGTGTTTACTCTGGTACCCTCCGCCTTGTCCAGGAGGTAATATTCCCCCCGGCTGGGCTTGATATCAAAGCTGTGCGGCGCGGCCATGTCGTGTATCGTCCCGGAGTCCACCCCGGCGGCGTTGACCACGTACTTAGTCTCAATATCCCCCCGGTCGGTGCGGACGGTATACCCGTCCCCCCGGCGGTCAATGCCGGTAACAGCGGTGTTGAGCCGCAGCTCCACCCCATTTTTGACGGCCGTCTCCGCGAAGGCCAGGCACATCTCCCAGGGCGACACGATCGCCGCCGAGGGCGCCCAGAGCGCTTCCAGAACCGTGTCCGCAAGCTCCGGTTCCCGCGCCCTCGCCTCGTCTCCGGAGATGATCTTAAGGCCAGGCACGCCGTTTTTGACGCCGCGATCCAAGAGCTCGCGGAGTGTTTCCGTCTCCTTTTCCGAGAAGGCCAGCACCATGGAGCCGCACCGCCTGTACGGCACGTCCAGCGCGGCGCAGTATTCGCGGCAAAGCTCCGAGCCCCGCACATTCAGCCTCGCCATCAGCGTACCGGGTTTGGGATCGTACCCGGCGTGGAGTATGGCGGAGTTGGCCTTTGTGGTGCCCACCGCCACGTCGTTTTCCCGCTCCACGATCACAACATCCAACTTATATCTTGACAGCTCCATCGCGGCCGCCGCGCCGACGACGCCGCAGCCGATGATCACAACGTCAACCACAGTGAAAATCCCCCGTTCCCCGTTAAAATAACAATAGTATCTCTTTTTTTAGCCATTTTGTCAATAGCGAATTTATATATGTTGCCAAATACCGTGCATATGTGGTATTATGATCCCAAACAATTCTAAATTTACGGAGGTAAGGCAATTGGAAAATATTGAGGCTGAACTTGCGCATTTGGATACTGTCAGGGCGCTGGCACCCGAGTGCGTGGTGGTGCTGCGCGCCGACGGGTCGTTTCCCTTGGACGCGCCCTGTGATGTGGCGCTCTACGGCAGCGGAGCGCGCCGGACAGTGCCCGGAGGAACCGGCTCAGGCGAAGTCAATTCCTTCGCAAACGTGAGCGTTGAAAGCGGTCTGGAGGGAGCAGGCTTTCATATCACCACAAAGGACTGGCTCGTACAATACGAGGCGGAGCACTCCCGCGCGCGCCGTCGATTTTTGAAAGAGATAAAGGCCGGGGCCCGGGCCGCGCACATGAACGCCGTGGTCATGGGCATGGGCGCCGTGATGCCCGAGCCGGAATACCGTATCCCTCTGACAGGCACGGGAAATACGTGTATCTACGTTCTCTCCCGCGTCTCCGGCGAAGGCTCCGACCGACGCCCGATCCCGGGGGATATCCTGCTCACCGAAACGGAAAAGCGCGACATACTCCTCTGCCAGAAAAAATACGATAAATTTCTCCTGGTCCTCAACGTCGGCGGCGTGGTGGATCTCTCCCCTCTTTCTGAGGTGAAGAACATACTGCTCCTCTCCCAGCTCGGCTCCGCCGTCACCGGCCTGGCGCTGGCGGACATTGTCCTGGGCAGGGCCGCCCCCTCCGGCAAGCTGGCCACGACCTGGACGGCCTGGGAGGACTACAACAAGGTCGGCCAGTTTGGAGAGCCGGACGACACCCGGTACAAAGAGGGCGTCTACGTGGGCTACCGCTATTTTGACACCGTGGGAAAAAAGCCCCTTTTCCCCTTCGGCTACGGTCTTTCCTATACCTCCTTTGCCCGTGAAAACGTCTCGGTGGGTGTGGAAAACGGGACGGTCACCGTGAGGGCCGATATAAAGAATACCGGATCCCGCTCCGGGCGCGAGGTGCTGCAGGTGTACGTCTCCATCCCCGCGGGGAAGCTGGATCAGCCCGTAAAAACCCTGGCGGCGTTTGCAAAGACAGACGAGCTCGCTCCCGGCGGGAGCGAGACCGTCGCCGCCTCCTTCCGGCTTACCGACATAGCCTCCTATGACGCGGAGAGCTCCGCCTGGATACTGGAAAAGGGCGATTATATCGTGCTGGCCGGCTCAAGCTCCGATAATGTGGCCCCAGCCGCCGTTCTGAAGCTTGGCCGGGACGTGACCACGCTGAAGGTGAGAAAGTGCTTCGAGGGCGCGGACTTTAAGGACTGGAAGCCGGAGAACCCCGTCAAAATCACAGTTCCCGACGGTGTTCCCGTGATTGGGCTGGACGCCGCCTCCATCCCGACGCTGACTGTCAAATATGAGCGCGTGGAGGAGATCGATCCGCTGGTCACCGAGCTTTCCGACGAGGAGCTCGTGTATCTGGGCATCGGCTCCTTTGACACAAGGGGCGGCTTCATGAGCATGATCGGGAACCAAAGCGCCGACGTGGCCGGCGCAGCGGGACAGACCACGAAGATGCTGGAGGCGCGGGGAGTACCCTCCCTCGTCTTGGCCGACGGTCCCGCGGGTCTTCGCCTGACAATGCGGTTTTACCGCGACTCCGACGGCGTTCACGGCCTGGACGGCGGACTTCCCAAAAGCTTCGCCGAGCTCATCCCCGCCCCGGCCAGGCTCCTTATAAAGCTCATGCAAAAAAAGCCTCCGAAAAACGCGGTGATCGAGAAGCAGTATGCCACACCCATCCCCATCGGCACCGCTTTGGCCCAGAGCTGGAACAGCGGACTTATCGAAAAGTGCGGCGACATGGTGGGCGAGGAGATGGAGCGCTTCGGCGTACATCTGTGGCTTGCTCCGGCCCTCAACCTCCACCGTGACATCCGCTGCGGGCGGAACTTTGAATATTACTCCGAGGATCCTCTCGTCTCCGGCCTCGCCGCCGCGGCGATGGCGAGGGGCGTCCACCGCCATCCGGGCAGAGCCGTCACCTTAAAGCATTTCGCCGCCAACAATCAGGAGACGAACCGTTACCGCTCCAACAGTCAGATAAACGAGCGCGCCCTGAGAGAGCTGTATCTTCGCGGCTTCGGCATCTGCGTCCGCGCCTCTCATCCCAGAGCGGTCATGACCTCCTACAACCTTCTGAACGGCGTTCACACCTCGGAGAGCCGGGAACTTATCGAGGACGTGCTGAGATGCGAATTCGGCTTTGACGGCGTCGTCATGACGGACTGGGTCGTGAGGATGCAGGAGAGCGGCGCCTCCCTCCACCCCGGCGCTGTCAGCCCCAATGTGGCGAAGGCCGGCGGCGATCTGTTTATGCCCGGTTGCAAGGCCGACTTTGACGCGCTTTTAGACGCCGTCAAGACCGGTAAGGTGGACAGATCCCAGCTCCGCCGCAACGCCTCCCACCTTTTAACGCTCATCCGCGAGCTTACCGAGGCCGAGCGCTGACATGCGCCCGGGGCAGAAGGCTTTGAGGCGTTTTTATCGTTTTCTGTAACAACAAGGGCCGCGGTCGACCGCGGCTCTTGTTCTCTATGGATTTTACAGGGGAGACGGCATGAGGGCGGCCCGTGCCGTGGCCATCGGAAGTATGGCTCATATCCCCTCCCTGCGCTTATACATATCGAGACACGCCTCCTTGCGCCAGGATAGGAAGCATTCTTTGACGGCTTCCCTACGCGAGGGGGTCAGCAGGCCCACCACCAGGGGGGAATAGACGCTGCCGGCGTCGTGCTGAAGGCCGGCGAGGACCCGATCCAAGGGCCTTGCGGGGCGATAGCGGCTTGCCGTCTCCGGAATGGTGGAGGCAAGGGCGTCCGCCACGGAAACGATGCAGATCATGGCCCTCATGTCGGAATCCCGGAGCGAGAAGTCAACCGGGTAGCCTCCCTTGTCATCATAATGTCTGTGATGTCCCAGGGCGACCTCGGCATAGGGCTTCGTGGACGGATGGGCAGAGAGAAGCTGTGAGCCGCAGTGGGCGTGGAGCCTCATAAGCTCGCTCTCCTCCTCAAAGATCCCGCGGCAGGCGGAGCCCTCGAGGGTCACGAAGTGGATCATGCCAGTGTCATAGAGCATACCGGCCTTTTCCGCGAAATCAAGGATCTCCTCCCTGCGTGCCAGCACCTCGCCGGCGTTTTTCGTGTCCAGAAAGCCGGCCATTTTGTCGGCATGGTCATCAATGGCCCATCCGGCCAGAAGCCTTGACGTTTTCCCGGCTATCCATTGTCTTATGTAACTGGGCGGGTGGCGGGCGGCAAAGACGTTTTGCAGAAGCTCCGAAAAGGGCATACAGCCCGGGAGCTCCCGGTAAGCGTATAGGAACTGTCTAAGGGCGAACATCATGGACTCGTCCAGGCCCGAACCGGGGGCGCGCACCAGCCAGCTGCACATACGGTCAGTTATCTTCCTTATCCTCAACGCCACTTCACCGTAAAGCCTCTGGTCGCGCAACTCCTTTGAGTACTCCATGTAATAGGCCGGCGCGCCAAGATGGGAAAAGGCGCTCTGCGCGCCGAAATCGTCGTCGGCGCAGGAGTTGCACAGGGCGTAGATGCCGTCGAGGAGCTGGCTTATGTGTATGCCGCCGCTGTGATAGAGGGCCGCCAGATACGCATACTGCCAGCGGGGCTGCAGGGGCTCCCCGCGCAGCCGCTGCTCACGCAGCTGCTTTTCCTGGACGATCTGAGCCGATTCCAGAACCTGCGCGAAAACCTCATGTCCGGCGTTTCCGGAACGCAGATAGCTCATAAGCGCCGTTCGCTGCTGGTGGCAGGCGTAGAGGTACTTGTCCCAGGGAAGAGACGGCGTCTTTGCACGGATGTCCGGGTCGGAGAGTATGCGTATGGTTCTTGTAGTCGCCTCCAGCTTGGCCCTGGCGGATCTGTCGTCGGTGGTATCGTAGCTCAGTGAAATATTGGCCATGCTGCGAAGTATATAGCCCTTTGTCTCCGGATCCTCTATCTCATCGTAGCCCTTTTCAAAGTACGACGCGCACTCGCTGAAGCACATGCGGATCCTCGCGTTGTATAACCGCACCATGCTGGGACTGAGCATGGTCTGCATATTGTAAAGGCTCATGCCCATCTGGTAAAGCTGACGGATGAGCATATCCCGGTCATTGGTGTGCCGGGCGTAGGAGACCAGCGCCATGGTGATCCTGTAATGGAGCCCCACATCGCGTATTTCCCGGCCGATCATAAGCTTTGAGGCAAATTCAACGAGGTTATCGGTCTCGTCCTTTGTGGCGGTCAGGATGTCGTCCAGCAGCGGGAAAAGGTACTTCCTCAGGAGCTCCGTGCCCTGTTCCGTCATTTTGGCCCGTTCCAAAGCGTTTTTTTCCGACTCTTCAACAAACTTCTCCGGTGTCAGCTCCTCAATGGACGGCCCCGACAGGGCCGAGACATGACGCATCAAGGCCAGGTACTCCTCCTGATACTCCCTCATACCTCCACCTCCCTGTGGAGGTATTTCCCCATGACATCGGAGAGGCTCTGTACACTGATGGGCTTGGGTATATGGCCGTCCATGCCCGCCTTCCGGCAGGCGTTTATGTCCTCAACAAAAGCGTTGGCGCTCATGGCGATTATGGGTACGGTTTTAGCATCCGCCTTATCAAGACTCCTTATGGTCTGCGCCGCCTCAAGGCCGTTCATAACGGGCATTTGAATATCCATGAAAATAAGGTCGTAGTAACCCTGCCCGGAGGCGTTAAATTTGTCCACCGCCTCCTTCCCGTTCCCGGCGCACTCCACGGAGGCGCCAAGCATACCGATAAGCTCCCGGCCGATCTCCAGATTGATCTCGTTGTCCTCCACAAGCAGGATCCGAAAGCTCTCGAAGCCCGCCTCCGCGGCGTTTCCGTGATCCTTCCCAAGGCTTTTCCCCTCGGGGGTGAACTTATACAGCTCCTCGCCCAAACGTGAGCGGAAAAGGGGCTTGGGTATAAAGCCGGTGATCCCGTGCTTTCGCATCTCGTCGCCGGTAAGCGTCCACTCGTAGGTGGACATGATGAATATGGGTACGTCACGACCCAACATACCGCGCATCTCCCGGCACGCCTGCACGCCGTCTACCACGGGAAGGCGCCAGCCCAGGAGTATTGCGAAGTAGTCGCGCCCCTCCATATGCGCCTGAGCCGCCAGTTCGCTTCCATCCCAGGCGTTTTCAGCGGTGTCGCACTCCATGCCAAGGTCAGAGAGGATCTCCCCCAGGTTCCTCATGGACGTCTTGTCCGAATCCACCGCCAGTATACGAAAGCCCCCCAACGCCTCCGTGTGCGGATCCGCCGTCTCAAGCTGCTCCAGGGGCAGGGTCACGGTAAAACGGGTGCCCTTCCCCAGGTCGCTCTCCACGGCTATCTCGCCGTTCATCATCTTCACTAAATTATTGGTGATGGTCATGCCAAGGCCGGTACCCTCGATCTTGGCCGCCGTCTCGGCGCGCTCAAAGGGCTGAAATATCCTCTCAAGAAACTCCGGCGACATACCCATACCGGTGTCGGTCACAGTAAACTCATAGTTCGCGTATCCAAGCCGCTCCCCCACCTTGCCGGTCTCCCGTACACGCAGGGAGATGCTGCCCCCCTCCGGCGTGAACTTCACGGCGTTGGAGAGGATATTGATAAGCACCTGCTGGATACGCAGCTGATCTCCCCGCACGTTCTCATGGCGTACTCCGGAGAAATCCAGCTCCACATGCTGGTGCTTTTTGTCCGCCTGAGGGTGAAAAACGGCCATAAGCGAGTGGATAAAATCGGCCATAGTAAAGTTTTCCGGCGTAAGAGTCATCTTCCCGCTCTCTATCCGGGACATATCAAGTATGTCGTTGATGAGCGCCAGAAGGTGCCGTGAGGAAAGGTCTATCTTCTCAAGGCAGTCTGCCACCTTGTCGGGGTCGGACATATTGGCGCGGGCAATGGCTGTCATTCCGATGATGGCGTTCATCGGGGTACGGATATCATGGGACATGGCCGACAGAAATGCTGACTTTGCCCGGTTGGCGCTCTCCGCCGCGTCAAGCGCGCTGCGAAGCGCCGCGATAAGCTCACTCTGGGATGCCTCGTTCTCCTTCAATCCTCATACCCCCTTTTTTCATATTTATTTGATTTTATCACATTTTCAAAATTCTGTCCATAGAGGCGGATAACATTTTCCGTAGAAATCCGCGTGTGCGAAAGAGGCGGGCGCGAATCCGGCGGAGCTGTCTCATTGGGGAAAGGCTCCACTTCGCGGCGGGGCGGCCGCCTGGGCAAGTCCAAGGCCATATGCGCCAGGAAAGGCGATCCAAAAAGGGACGGCGCAATAAGGACAGCAAGCTGAATTTCCGGCATTGTAGAGGCAAAAACGCTCAGAAAGGCAGAAACGCTTTTCTGAGCGTTTTCTTTTTCGCACATTCGTCTTTTTGAGCGGTAATCACTACAATGAAACCATCACGGAAAGGAGGCCAAAAACGCCACAAACACAAAGAAGATGGGCCGGCAGGAGTTGTCCATCAGCCGGTCATATGCAGAGAGCCCGAAAGCCCGGAAACGCCGGGCTTTTCAGGCTTTTGAGACAGAAAAAAAGAAACGGCGATTGTATCCTGATCACCGTTTCTTTTTGGTACGGGTAGTGGGGGTCGAACCCACACGAATCGCTTCACAGGAACCTAAATCCTGCGCGTCTGCCAATTCCGCCATACCCGCGTATAAACAGCGATTCCCACTGTTTTTTATAATTTATCAAAATGACATACACTCTGAATGAACTGGAATATAACAACTTAAATCCATACTTTATTCTCAAGCTATGGAAATCCTGGCGCAAAACTTTTCACCAAGGTAACAGCACCTAGAACCCGCATATCTGCCAAGTCCATCACAGGCGCGCGTATTAGTATTTTATCACCGGCAATCCGACCTGTCAAGGCATTGATTTCCGCATGTTCGTACGGTATAATTATGAAAAAATGTCACGGAGGCAGGAGTATGGGATGGGACAGTGAATATCCGCGGCCGATGCTGCGAAGGGACAGCTTTATGGCGATCTCAGATGGGTGGACAGTGAATGGGAAAGCCATCCGGGTGCCGTTCCCGCCCGAGGCGGAGTCGTCTGGCTTCCAGGGTGAGGTCACGGACGAGCTTGACTACCAGGTGAAGTTTGTGCTTCCGGCCGGATTTTTGACCGAGGGGCACAGACTTCTGCTGCACTTCGGGGCGGTCGATCAGGTGGCGGAGGTGTTTGTCAACGGGGTGTCCGTTGCAAAGCATGAGGGCGGGTATCTGCCCTTTTCCGCCGATATCACGAAGGCGATTCGGTACACGGCGAACGAGCTTCGCGTCCTGGCGCGGGACACGCTCTCCCCCTCCTACCCCTACGGCAAGCAGTCGAAAAAGCCCCACGGTATGTGGTATACGCCCGTTTCCGGCATCTGGCAGACAGTGTGGTTGGAGTCGGTACCTGTCTCCGGCGAGGTGCGCGCAATCAGGGCCCTGCCCGATTTGACGGGCGTTACGCTGACTGTGGACACAGACGTCCCCTTCATGGTCACCGTCCCCGCCGCGGGTATCCGTGTCAAAAGCGAGAAAAAAGAACTGCGACTGGATATCCCCTCTCCCCACCTGTGGACGACCGACGACCCGTATCTGTACGATCTCACGGTCGAGACAAGGACGGACAAGGTTTTCAGCTACTTTGCCCTGCGCACGGTGATGATTCGTGAGGCGACGGGATTTACAAGGCTTTGTCTGAATGGGGAGCCGGTTTTCCTCCATGCCGTTCTGGATCAGGGATATTTCAGGGACGGACTTTTCCTGCCCGCCGCCCCCTCCGGTTATGAACAGGACATTCTCAGGGCGAAAGAGCTGGGCTTCAACTGTCTGCGCAAGCATGTAAAGCTTGAGCCGGAGGCGTTTTACTTCGCCTGCGACAGGCTGGGGATGCTTGTTTTGCAGGACATGGTCAACGCCGGGGAGTACCATTATCTGCGCGATACGGTGCTGCCAAACGCCGGGTTCACCTACCGCAACGACAAAAAGGCGGTGGTGACCCGGCGGCAGATGGAGCAGTTTGAGAAAAACGTGCGCGGGACGATGGATCGGCTTTTCTCCCACCCCTGCGTTGTGGGCTACACGATCTTCAACGAGGGCTGGGGGCAGTATGACTCCGACAGGATCTACAAAGAGTGCAAGAAAGCCGATCCCACGCGATTTTTCATCTCCGCCTCCGGATGGTTCGCGCAGAAGGAATCGGACGCAAAAAGTTATCACGTATATTTCAGGAACAAAATTCTCAAGCGCGCGAAAAAGGGCCGGATTCTCATTCTTTCCGAATGCGGCGGCTTTTCCCGCCGTATAGAGGGCCACACCATGCCGCACAGGCGCAATTACGGCTACGGAAAGCGGCAGGACAGCGAGGAGGAGCTGACCGGCAGGATCGCCGACCTCTACAATCAGATGGTACTCCCCTCCCTGGACAACGGCTTGTGCGGCTGCGTCTACACGCAGCTCTCCGACGTGGAGGGCGAGACCAACGGCCTCTATACCTACGACCGGGAGGTCTGCAAAGTCTCCAAAAGATCCATGCTCGAGATCGCGAAACAAATACGTATCAAATTTGATGACCTGACAGGGAAAAAGAGGTATTGACCGTATGAGGCGCGTTTCAAAAAGTTGTGGAGGAAACCCGCCGCCTAAGCGGCGGGGCGGACTTCGCAAAGCAAAGTCCGTACTCCAGAAAGAGAATCCCCCATCCTTTGGGATGGGGGATTCTCTTTCTGGAGGCGACACCCGGATTTGAACCGGGGAATCAGGGTTTTGCAGACCCTTGCCTTACCACTTGGCTATGTCGCCGTCATTATAGTATATGCGTAAGGGCTGAATCATGTGACTGATATGAGATCGGGGGCGGTTACGCCCCCGATCTCATGGAGCGGCCTACGAGGCTCGAACTCGCTACCTCCACCTTGGCAAGGTGGCGCTCTACCAGATGAGCTAAG
>CANQBC010000029.1 GCA_947589225.1 uncultured Oscillospiraceae bacterium
TGTTCCGGCTTCAATGGCCCGTAGTAGTAACTGGCCGTTGCGCCGCCGTCAATCAGGATCGTGGAGCCGGTGATGAATGCGCCCGCAGGCCCCATCAGAAGCTCCGCCACATTTGCCACCTCGTCTGCTGTACCGGGACGACCGGCAGGACATTTGGCAAACATATTTTTATAAAAGTCCCCACGCGGGCCGTTAAACTCGTCAATGGCAAGAGGTGTCACAATGATGCCGGGAGCAATGTCATTGAGCCGGGCACCGCGCTCGCCCCAATTGACGGATTCCGCCATGACGCGCTTTTCGTTGCACCGTTTCGCCATCTGATAGGCGTGGAGGGTATCCCGGATATTTTCCGGCTGGAGCATGGGGAGCGAAAGCAGTTCCTCCGTGGGCGTCGTGGCAAGCTGCTCGTCCTGCTCCGCCGTGAGAGCGGGCATACGCCATCCGCTCTGGCTGGAGATCGTCACGCCTGTGCCGCCCTCCGCGATGACTTTACCGACTTCTTCAAGCAGTACCGCCGTCCCGTAGAGATCGACCTTCAAAATGGCCTCGATGGGGGCCTGGCTGGGAGATACGCCCGCCCCATTGACAAGCATCTTGATCTCGCCATACTTGCGTCCCTCGGCGATCAGCGCCAGGATGGACTCGCGGCTGGACAGATCCATTTCCATAGGAACAACGTCAAAGCCCGCGTCATTCATGATTTTGGCGATTGTCTCCGCATTCTCTTTCTTCTTGTCGCCAAGAATGATCTTTTTACCAAAACCAACGCGCCGGGCAATCGCCATACTGATTTGTCCTGCACCTGTTACAAGCATAACTTCTTTCTTCATCGTGAAAACCTCCTATTCTTGTGTATAACCTGATCAATGCACTGTCACTATCATATTGCCTTTTTAGCCCATGCCGCAACCATGCTTTCAGACCTTGCGGCGTCCGCACCGTGAACGGCAAGCCCCTTTCCAAAGGATGCGCCCTTGCAGATCTTCTCCAGGTCACGTTCACAGGAGCCGAGGCCGCTGCCCTCATGGGTCATGACGGCCATAATCTTCTTCCCGGTAAAATCCAATCTCTCAAGCTGGGTGAACACCGCCATCGGGAAAGTTCCCCACCAGCAGGGGCCGCAGACGAAGATGTTGTCGTAATCGTCAATGCTGTCGAGGTGCTTTTTCAACTCCGGCCTTGCGCCGGCACGCAGTTCCCGCTGGGCCTCCTGAGTGCAGGCAGTGTAGTCCGTGGAATAGGGCTTCACCGTATCCACCTCAAACAGATCACCGCCCACGGCCTTCTGAATGAACTCTGCCACGATCTCCGTATTGCCCTTGGCAATATTTTTGATGCTGCCGTTCCAGTAATTTTCTCCTTTGCGGGAGTAGTAGATGATCAGATTCTTAGCCATGATAAATTCCTCCTTATTTTTTGGTTTATCTTCCTGTCATTTTTTCCATTTCCGGGGCGTACCGTCCGCCATAGACGGTGTTGCTGTCCGAAATTTCCGTGAGCCGCGCCATATCTTCGTCAGAGAAGTCGATATAGGCGGCACTCATATTTTCCTGCAAGCGGCAGGGGCTTTTCGTGCCGGGGATAGGGACGATCCACGGTTTCCGGTGCAGAAGCCACGCCAGCGACACCTGCGCTGGGGAGAGCATCTTCTCGTCCGCAAAAGCCTTGACCGCCTCCGCAAGCGCCTGATTCTTTGCAAGGTTTTCCGGGTCGTTGAAACGGGGGATGGTGTGCCGGATGTCGTTATTCGCAAAGGTAGCGTCCTTTGTAACTTTTCCGGTCAGAAATCCTTTTCCGAGAGGACTGAAAGGCACAAGGCCGATCCCCAGTTCCTCCAAGAGAGGGATGATCTCATTCTCCAGATTGCGATACCAAAGAGAATACTCGCTCTGAACCGCCGTCACGGGGAATACGGCATGAGCGCGCCGGATCGTGTCCGCTCCAGCCTCGGAAAGCCCGAAATGTAAAACCTTGCCCTCGTCGTGAAGCTCTTTGATCGTTCCCGCGACTTCTTCAATGGGGACATTGGGATCGACCCGGTGCTGATAGTAGAGGTCGATATGGTCGGTACGCAGACGGCGGAGCGAACCCTCCACCGCTTTTCGGATGGTCTGCGGGCGGCTGTCCAGCCCCCATGATTTCCCGTCGTGGATGTCCCAACCGAATTTTGTGGCGATCTTCACCTGATCCCGCACCGGCTCCAGCGCCTCGCCCACAAGTTCCTCATTGGCATATACGCCGTAGACCTCGGAGGTGTCAAAGAAGGTCTGTCCCATCTCCACCGCCCGGCGAAGAAAGGCGATGCACTCCGACTTTTCCGGGAAAGGAGGATAGCTCTGCGACAATCCCATGCAGCCAAGCCCGACTGCGGAAACCTCCAGCCCATTTCCCAAAATTCTCTTTTTCATATCCGTCTCTCCTTAAAATGTTGACACAGCGGCCTCTGTGATTCGCCATGCGTTCTCATTATGAGCCAGCGTCATTCGGATGTACAGCTTCCAAGTGTGGCGGCCTCCGCCAAAGACAGCGGCGTTTACAATGCTTTTTCCGTGCAGTGTCGCGGTTTCCCCGTGAATTTCTGTTTTTATCTCCTGATGAGCCGTGGAATAGTAATTCAGAGTCCCATCTTCTACGGAGCGGATAAACACTTCTTTGGACTGCCGCATACCCGTCATGTGGATCAACACGAAGCTGTCATCGAGGACTTCGGAAAGAAGCCTGCCGTCCTTCCGTACCATGCCGTCATACATCTGCCGGTAACAGTTTTCTATCTTTTCCTGCTCAGTCACTGCTTTGCCCTCCATCATCTTCTTTACACTTCATATTGTACGAATTTCTGTTGCAGGGAGCAATTCGGATTTCGGGGCTTATCTATAAGTAAATGCTAATACAAAAGATTGTAGCAGAAAGTCATGATGTAATCATTGACATTACAACACGAGCGTGCTAAAATTGAAAAAGAAGCGAGGTGGCATAGCCGTGCAGATTTCAAGTAGACTTACGATTGCAATACACATACTGGCTTGTATTGAAACATTCAAGGGTGAACACAAAGTTACGAGCGATTTTTTGGCGGGGAGCGTCAATGTAAATCCCGTTGTAATCCGGCGGCTGCTCTCCCAACTGAAAGCGGCGGGCATTGTAGACGTGGCAAGAGGAATGGGCGGCGCTGAAATCATAAGGCCCCTCAACGAAATTACGATGCTGGACATCTATCATGCGGTTGACTGCGTAGAAAAAGGAGAACTGTTCCACTTTCACGAGAACCCAAATCAGAAATGCCCTGTTGGTCGAAATATTCATACCGTTTTGGATGACAAACTGGACAGAGTGCAGCAGGCAATGGAAAATGAAATGAAGCGTATTACGATGGCTGATCTCATAGCCGAAACAAAGGACCTTATCCGTAATCAGATATAAACGATTCCGCACTCTATGGGGTGCGGAAAATTTTTTTAGAAAACTTCGATGTAACTATTGACATTACAACGAGTGGGCGATATAATGTAGTTGTAATCAAGAAGATTACAACTACAAGCGGCGCAAGGCGGGTGTTTCCTCGCATAAGCTCCGCAAAAAAATCAATCTGGAGGTATTCACCATGAAGAAAGTCGTTGAATTTTTGCAGGCCAACCCTGTTCAGTACCTTGCAACCGTGGGGCGGGATGGAAAGGCGAAGTGCCGTCCGTTTATGTTCCTGTTTGAGCAGGACGGCAAGCTGTGGTTCTGCACCAACAACACCAAGGAAGTCTACAAGGATATGCAGGCCAACCCGGAGATCGAGGTCACTGTTTCCAGCCCCAGCTATGCGTGGCTGCGCGTCCATGGCAAGGCCGTATTCGAGAACAATATGGCTGTCAAAGAGGGCGCTATGGGCAATCCCATCGTGAAGGGACAGTATGGCGAGGCGGCAAACCCCATTTTTGAGGTGTTCTATATTGCCGATCCTCATGGTGTCATCGCGGATTTCTCCGGCAATCCGCCGTATGAGTTTTAAGAGAACCGCTGCAAAATCATCTTCGGGGCAAGGTGCGATTCCTGACCGGCAGTAAAGTCTGCGAGCCGGAAAAGGCAGAAGCGGTGAAATTCCGCTACCGACGGTAACAGTCCGGATGAAAGAAGATATGATAAGACTGCCCCGCAAACATCCCCGTTTGCGGGGCAGCCTTAAGGAAACACTGAATAAATCGCCGCATACATCTGGGCGGCTGATTTTCCGCCATATTTTGTCTCAAAATCTTGCTATACACAAAGTATAGCGGCAATTTCTCGCCTTCATCTGGCGAAAAATCATCTCGCCCATCTGCACACTTCGATTTAATCAGTGCTTCCTTAAAATTCCCCATATCTCTCAAAGGAGAAGCATGAAAAATAACACGATCAATACGCGGATGTTAGCCATGAGCGCCATGCTCTCGGCAGTCTCTTTCGTCCTCGCATTTTTTGAATTTCCCGTCCCTCTTTCGCCCGCTTTTGCGCGAATGGATCTGTCGGATTTTCCGGCGTTGATAGGCGCGTTTGCTTTTGGACCCGTTTCGGGACTCCTTATTGAACTTGTAAAAAACGCCCTGCAGCTTCTCACTACTTCGACTGGCGGCGTTGGTGAGCTGGCGAACTTTATCATGGGCGGCTCTTTTGCCGTGACCGCAGGACTGATATATAAATTCCATAAGACAAAGAAAACCGCCGGGATTGCCTGTATCGCCGCAAGCGTGGTGATGGGCCTTGTCGCGGCACTTACAAACTATTTCATTCTTCTTCCGATGTTTGAACAGTTTATGCCTCTTGACGCCGTAATTGCTTCTTTTGGTGAGTTTATCCCATTTATCAAAACGAAGCTGGATGTGGTACTGTATAACGCCTTTCCGTTTAATCTGTTAAAGGGGTTAGTCATCGGCGGCTTTACTATGCTGCTCTATAAACATCTCAGTCCGATCCTGAAAGGCGTGAAAGGAGATCATGCAAGATGAGTAAAATGGATTATTTGAAATATGTTGTCGAAACGATCCATACCACTGTCGTGGCGACCGTGGATGATAACGGGCTGCCTGTTACCGCCGCTATCGATATGATGGATTATGACGAAAACGGCCTATACTTTCTGACCGCAAAGGGCAAAGGCTTTTATGACCGCCTTATTCGTCGCGGTGCGATTGCGCTGACAGGTATCCACGGCACAGACACGATGTCATGCGTTGCCGTGTCTATTCGTGGAAAGGTGCGGGAGCTTGGCAGCGCCCCACTGTCCCGGCTCTTTGAGAAAAATCCGTATATGAGCGAAATCTATCCCACCGTCGAAAGTCAGACTGCCCTTACCGTGTTTCAAATATATGAGGGAAACGGCGAGTGGTTCGACCTCTCCAAAAAGCCGATAGAACGGGCTGCCTTTACTTTTGGGGGCGGAACAGAAGCGCCGGAGGGATACTTTGTGACCGATAAATGTATCGGCTGCAAGTTCTGCTATTCCAAATGTCCGCAGAAATGTATTGACATTTCGGTCAAGCCGGTGGTTATCCGGCAGGAGAATTGCCTACACTGCGGAAACTGCTATGAGGTCTGCCCGGCAAAAGCGGTAGAAAGGCGAGGATAATGCAACTGCTTACTTTTACACTATCTTTGCAAATCGCGTAATATCCTCCGCAAACTCCTGCGGCTGCTCCAGGGCGGTGAAATGGCCGCCTCGCGGCATAGCGGTGTATTGGACCACAGGATAGTGCTTTTCCACCCACTCCCTTGGCACCGGAAGGACATCGTGGGGAAAGGCCGCGATGGCTGTCGGTACGGTGATCGGCCCCATCGGAGGCAATGTAAAACTGTTTCCGTGGTAGGCACGGATAGAGGTATATCCCGTGTTCGTCATCCAGTAAAGAGTCAGGCAATCGCAGAGGTCATCCATCGTCAGCAGAGGCCAGTCACTCCAAGCGTGGTATTTTTCCACGATCCACGCAGCCATCCCAGCCGGAGAATCACTCAGCATAAACGCCAGAGTTTGGGGCTTGGTACTGTTGATATAGATATAAGCTCCCTCCATCCGTGTCCATTCCTGCGCACGGCGCTTATAATCCAGCTCTGAAGGTGTAAGCGAATCATCCGCCGACGCAACAATGGCTCCCGCAGAGCCTACATCTGTAAGATATATTCCTCTGACCTCTTTCGGATAGCGAGTCGCCAGATAGCATGTCACTCCTCGACCCATATCGCCACCTGACGCTATGTATTCCCTATACCCAAGCACTTCGGTCATCAGTCTATGCCAAAGTTCAGCAACTTCGGCGTTATTGAGAAAGCCCTTCGGCGGAAGCGTTGAAAAGGCAAAGCCCGGCAGAGAGGGCACCACAAGGTCAAATTCGGAGAGCAGCGGAAACGCCTTCGCGTAGCGAAGAAAGCTGTCCGGCCAGCCGTGCGTCAACAGCAACGGCAGGGCGTCTGCGCGGGAACCGGGGATATGAAAGAAATGGACCGTCACTCCATCCAGTTCACAGGTAAACTGCGGATATTGGTTGAGTTCAGCCTCCTTTCTTCTCCAATCATAGCTGTCACGCCAGTAGGACAGAAGGGATGAAAGGTATTGTACGTCTGTCCCCAGCGACCAGTTATCCCCCTCTATCGACTCTGGCAGCCTTGTCATGCTGATTCGGCGGCGCAGCTCGTCAAATTGTTCATCGGCAAAATGGATGTGTAAATCCTTTTTCACTTTCAAATCCCTTCTTTCAACGCATGGTTCAGTAGAATTATACCAGTTTCATTTCCTGCTGACAAGAATCAAAGTGGTAGAAAGGCGAGGTTAACATGACGCAAGAAGAAAGAAGAATATTTCTCATCAGGAAGTTGCTTTCCGAGCAGCCCCGGTATCGGGATTTGCAGATTCCGTCCGATGAGGCAGAACAGAGAACGCTGCTCCGCGCCCTGATGAACGTCCGCCCGCCGCAGCCCATTGGGGCGGATTTCCTGGCGGTGCAGGACGCATATCTGAGGGAGGAAACCGCCCAGAAGAGCGTCACGGACATCGCCGATCTGGCACCCGTTGAGCCGGGTATCTATCTTTGGCAGGGCGATATTACCACTCTGAAATGCGGTGCCATTGTAAACGCCGCCAATAGCGGTATGACTGGCTGCTATGTACCCTGTCACGGCTGTATCGACAACGCCATTCATACCTTTTCCGGGGTACAGCTTCGGCTGGCCTGCGAGGAACTTATGGAGAAGCAAGGGCATGAGGAACCCACCGGACAGGCCAAGCTCACACCCGCCTACAATCTGCCCTGCGATTATGTTCTCCATACCGTCGGCCCTATCATATACGGTCGTGTGACGCAGAGGGACCGGGAACTGCTTGCCTCCTGCTACCGCTCCTGTTTAGAGCTGGCACAACGGAACAAGATCAAGAGCGTGGCGTTCTGCTGCATTTCCACGGGGGAATTTCATTTTCCAAATGACGAGGCCGCAAAAATAGCCGTGGATACTGTGCGGCAATACAAAAGGGACACGGAGGTGATCTTTAATGTTTTCAAGGATGTCGATAACCAAATCTACCGGGAATTACTCGGATAATATCCAGCGGCTCCGGGAGGCGCTGGACAAAGCGGACGCCGTTGTGATCGGCGCGGGAGCAGGTTTGTCTACCGCAGCGGGTTTTACCTATACCGGGGAGCGGTTTGATCGGTACTTCTCCGACTTTGCCGGGAAATACGGTTTTCGGGATATGTATTCCGGCGGCTTTTACCCGTTTGCTGCGCCGGAGGAATTTTGGGCGTATTGGAGCCGATATATTTTCATCAACCGCTATACTGACGCGCCGAAACCGGTCTATGAAAATCTGCTGTCGCTGGTTCATGACAAGGACTATTTTGTAATCACCACAAACGTGGATCACTGTTTCCAAAAAGCGGGCTTTGACAAAAAGCGCCTTTTCTACACCCAGGGAGACTACGGCCTGTTTCAATGCTCCGAACCGTGTTGTCAAGAGACCTTCGATAATGAGAACCTGATCCGGCAGATGATGGAACAGCAAAAGGATATGCGTATCCCATCCGAACTGCTGCCCGTCTGCCCCCATTGTGGCAAGCCCATGACAATGAATTTGCGCGCTGACGATAAGTTTGTGGAGGACGAAGGCTGGCACCAAGCGGCTGAGCGATACGAGAACTTCCTGCGGACACGGAAAAACGGACGGATATTGTTTTTAGAACTCGGCGTTGGCTACAACACGCCGGTCATTATCAAGTACCCCTTCTGGCGCATGACCGCACAGAATAAAGCAGCGAACTATGCGTGTATCAACTACGGAGAGGCGGTCTGCCCGGCGGAAATTGAAAAACAATCAATCTGTATTGATGCGGATATTGGAGCTGTGATGAATGAACTGTGATGATAATCGTACCAATCAACGACAATAGGGAAAACATATCTGTCACTCGATGCAATAGTGACGGATATGCCTTTTCTGTTGGGCGGAACACCTACTTCTGTTTTGCAAATTGTGCCTTCAAAATCTCGGCAAATTCCTCGATATAATAGCCGGAGTTGTCGGCCTTCCAGAAGGCGCAGTAATTTCGGCTGATCGGTTTCCCGTTTCGGCAAAGAGGCAGCCTTGCAATCGTCTCGGCAAAGTGCGTGGGCGCCTCGCCTCCCTCAATGGGGAGAAAACCTTTCCCGCTCACGACCATCAGCCGCGCTTCCTCCAGATTTTCGGCAAATAGAAATTTGCTCTCGATCCCGTATATTTCATGATAATAGGACTGCTCGTTCTCCTGCTGTTCCCTTGACGCGACTAAAATACAGGGAGTGTTCCGCAGATCGCCCACATTGACATACTCCAGACCAGCTATGGGATTTCTGACGGAGATTTCAATATGGCAGCTTATGACGGTCAGAACGGTATTGACATACTCGTCTGAAAAAGCACGTCTCTGATCGTTCAGCACCAAGTCTACCTGATTAGAACGCAGCAGTTCATACAAGTCCTCGTGATTGCCGTTTCTCATATCAATGGGAATATCGGGATACTTTGCCGTAAATTCCGCTACGGCCCGCTGAAATTCCGCACCGCCGTATCCCTTGATATATCCGATACGCAGGACAAAATCCTCTCCCTGTGCGATCCTTTTTGTTTCTTTGCACAGCCGGTCAAAATCTGCCATCAGCAGAAGGCTTTGCCGATAGAAATACTCTCCGGCAGGCGTCAGGGAGAAACGTCGGTTTTCCCGTTTCAGCAGCATTACGCCCAGCTCCCGTTCCAAGGTCTGAACCTGCTGAGAGATCGCGGACTGCGATATGTAACATTGTTCAGCCGCCTCGCTGAAGCTGCCAGCCCGAACGACGGCTTGGCGTTCTTGCCCTTCATGTAGACGGCGAGGCGTATGAGGCACGCCACGGCGACGCCCACAAGGAGGTCAAAGGGGTGGAGGCTGGGCCAGAGGTCCGCGAAGGCCGCCACAAGGCCGTCCAGAATGTGCGGGGCCTTTTCCTTGATGCCGGAGCCGGGGGCCAGCCTCATCGCCAGACCTATCTTTGTGGCAAACAGGGCGAACAGGGCGTAGGGGGCGTTGAGGAGCAGGACTTTTTTCAGAGGCTTTTTCATCGGGCGTCATGCTCCCTTCTCCGTTCACGGGAGGGAGTGACGGCGGCCACAAGCTCCTTGAAATGCCGGAGCTTTTGGAGCACCGAGGGCCGGTCCTTCCTCCTGTCCGTCACGGCGGAGTATTCCTTGAAGGCCGCTGTGATGGCGTCCCCGTCACGGGCCTTGAAGAACACCAGATACCGGGGCGGGTCAGTGCTGCGGTCCTTTTTCAGCGCGTAGTCCACGCCGTACTTCCGGGCCACCCGGTCAAAATCCCGGATGTTGCTGTCGGTAATCTCGATGTTGGCCACGCCCTGATTCTGCCCCACCAGCTCCTTCACTGTCTGTTTGCCCTTGGGCTTGACGGGACTCTCACGGGACTTGTTTTTGCGGTAGGCAAGGTATTTGGCAATGGCGTTTTTCAGTACGCGGCCTGTCATTTTCGTGGTTGTGATTGCCAGAGTCAGGGTCTTGTTCTCCACTTCCTCCTGCACAGGCGTCACCTCCCTTCACGGAAATAAGCGTCATTTAAGACGCCCATCCCACCACGAAAACTACGGTCAACACTTGTTCATTGACGGCCTTGCTGGTAGCGGACACCACGGCGGCGTAGTCAAGGGGCAGGGACGCGCCCTTGGCGATCTGCCACGCGGTGGTCTTTGCCTCGGTGGAGCCGGTGACGGTGCTGGAAGCGCCGTTGACGGTGAAGCCGATCCGCTTGGAGTTGACCTTGGCATCGGCCATATTGGTCGTGTAAGGCACCAGCGTCCAGCCGTTGGCGGTGGTGAACTTCACGCCCGTTACGGTCACGGCCCCGGTGGAGTTGTTGACGATCTGCGCCGTGGTCGCGGCGTAGATTTGGCCGGTTTGGGACATCCCCAGGCTCAATGAGGTGGGGACCGTCACGGAGAACCGGGTCATAAGGTACTGGCAGCTATCGCAGTTGCCGTCCCCGTCGCTGTCGGCGTGGCTGGCCGTTTCCGTGGCGGTGTGGCCGCACTCACAGGCATTCGTCCGGCTGTGCTGTGTGTCCGATACAGAAGCCCACCGGCCGGGGACCATGGTGTGGGCGGCGTACTCCGTGCCGGAGTAGCCGCAGGAGCAGGACTTCGTTCGCTTATGCTGGGTCGCGTTGTGCTGGGCCCACTTCCCGTAGGTCAGAGAGTGGCTTTTTGTCTCCGTTATAGAGTAGCCACAGGAGCAAGA
Source organism: uncultured Oscillospiraceae bacterium (assembly GCA_947589225.1). Lineage (GTDB taxonomy): Bacteria > Bacillota > Clostridia > Oscillospirales > Oscillospiraceae > RUG626. The sequence goes on from CANQBC010000029.1 coordinate 10,766, forward strand.
CTTCGTGCGCTGGTGCTGGGTGTCGGAGATACTGGCCCAAGCGCCATCTGTAAGGCTGTGCGCCTCCCGTTCCGTTGTGGAGTACCCACACGTCCCGCAGGAGGCGGTGCGCTTGTGCTGTGCCGCCCCATCGGAGGTCCAAGCCGTTCTCGTCAAAGTGTGGGCAGCCGTTTCCGTAGTGGAATACCCGCAGGAACAGCTTGCCGTCCGTTTGTGCTGGGACGAGCCGGTGGAGGTCCAACTCCCATAGCTCAGAGAACAACTGTCACAATGGACATCGGCGGCGTGGTATGTTTCATCATCGGCTTTGTAATTATAATAATAAAAGCCACACGAAGTACATGTGCAATCTTTAAGTCCACAAGTCTTGTTGTTTGATGCCATCAGAGAGACATCGCCGAAGTCAAAAACGTCAGCCTCATCCTCTATGACAGTTCCGCTTTCGGGAACCTCCGAAATATCCCCCTCTATCTCGTCAACCGGCACATCTCCGCCGTCCTCCGTGTGGATATGCCCATCGTCTCCGTCATCCGCCCACGCCAGCGTGGGAAGCGCTGTCATCACCAGCACCAGGGCCATCAGTACGGACAGAGTGATTTTTGACTTTTTGCGTCTATTATTCATACGCCCTCCTTAATCCACAAAGGCGAAGGTGATGATGACGCTTGCCGCCTCCAGATTCTCCACATTCTTGGCGTCCCCGGAGATCTTCGCGTAGTACGTCAGGGGCAGGACGCCGCCCGGCGCAAGGTCCGGGAACGCCATGGCGTTGATGGTAAGTTTGCCGGGGCCGGTGGTGGGACAACCGTTTATTTTCAGGGCAATCGTCTGACTGCCGGAGAAGCTGTCGTAGCTGCCGACCTTATACGCCCCGTCCGCTACCGTGATGCCCGCCACGCGCACGGCGCTCATTTTGGAATTGTTCACGATTTTGGCGCTGTCCGCCACAACGACGGTGCCGTTGATGATGTGGATCGGGAGGGACGCCGGGACGGTGATGTTGACCGCCCTGTACTCGTTGTCCACCGTCAGCGTCACGGGGACCGTAGCCGTGGTGGAGCTGTCGGCCAGGGCGGTCATGGACATGGAGAGCAGGAGAGCCAGGGCGAGAAGAACCGCGATAGTTTTATGCTTCATAAACCTTCCTTTCCGCAGGGGGACGGCTTGCGCCGTCCTCCCGCTTATTTCTTAATGACCTCACTCCGCCGTGTCCCACTCGATAACGAATACCACGTTGGCGATGGTGGCGGCCTTCATGGAGCCTGAGAGGGGCGTCACGATAGCGGAGTAGGAGATGTTTGCGATGTTGTGCTTCGGGTCGCCCACACCGCTCATGTAGCACCCGGCGACGGGAGCGGAGATGAGGACCTGGACGGATTCATCCGAGGATGTCTGGACCTGAGTGCCGGCCCCGATGGTGAGGGCAAAGCCCAGCTTATTGGCGTCCACCTTCTCGGAATCCAGCGTGGATTTGTTCCCGAAGGCCGTCAGGTGCCAGCCGGAAGCGGCGGAGATGGTGACGGTCTTGACACGGACCGCGCCGTAGGAGAGGTTGACGATCTTGCAGTCGGTGGCGGTGACTACGTTGCCGTCGTCACTCATAGCCATGGGGAGGGCCGTGGGAACGGTGACGCTGAGCTTGGTGGGCGTGACGCTGCCCTCGCCGTCACCGCCGTCAATGCCGTCATTGGTGGTGGTCAGGGTGACGGGGGTGGTGCCGGAGCCGCCGCTTTCACCGATCTCGGCGGCGAAAGCGTTGACGGACAGGGCCAGGGTCATGCAAAGGGCAAGGACAAGGACAAACAGTTTTTTCATGCGCTTTTTCCTCCTATCTCAATCAGGTATCCCACTCGACAACGAAAACGACGCTGGCGATATTGGCGTTGGTGGCGGCGGTGGAGAGGGGCGTCACAATGGCGCTGTACTTCACGGCGATGCTGTTGGCCCCGGAATTACCCACGCCGCTCATATAGCAGCCGGTGACGGGGGCGGCGATGAGGGTCTGTGTACTGGCATTGGAGGTGTCCGTTGCCACCTGAGTGCCGCCGCCCAGGGTGAGGGCGAAGCCCAGCTTGTTGGAGTCCACCTTCTCGTTTGCCAACGTGGTCTTATTTCCGAAAGCGGTGAGCTTCCATCCGTTCTGAGCGGTGATGGTCACAGACTTGACCCGGACCGCGCCGTAGGAGTTGTTCACGAGCTTGCAGTCCGTGGCGGTGGTCACGTTGCCTGTCTGACTGACGGCCATAGGCAGGGACGTGGGAATGGTGACGGACATGGCGGTGGGGGCGGGGGTGCCGCCAATGGTGCCGTCCTGGGTGGAGCTGAGATAGACCGGCGTGGAGCCGGAGCCGTCGTCGTCTATCTCGGCGGCAAAGGCCGTGACGGACAGGGCCAGGGCTACGCAAAGGGCGAGGGTGAGCGCGAGAAACTTTTTCAAATCATTTCCTCCTTTTGATTACTCAAGAACTGTGATGTGAATGACCGCGCCAGCGCATCCGAGCGAAGCGCCGGAGTCCGAGTCTATGCTGGTAAACATGGCGGTACACTCGTAGACCCCGGCGGGGAGGTCAACGGTCAGCTTTGCCTCCTCGATTTTGTTCCCTACCGGGATAGCGCCAGACTTGTAAATGACCTCGCCGGTGTCATTCCGGGTTATCTCCACGATCTGCGGGTAGCGGTTGATGCCCTCGTTGACGATCATCAGGTTACCGGCCGCCTCGCCGTCCGAAAACACGGGGGAGGTGTTCATGGAAATGTTTATCATGCCGGCGTCCACCTTCTCGTTGAGACTTTCCACGATCTTATCCGTGTCGGCCTCATCCCAGCCGCCCTCCACGGCGTTGCTGTCGTAGACGATGCCGGTGGACCCGGAGGGGGTATCCGGGGTGGCGTCGGTCTTTCCATCCCCCTCCGCCCCGCAGCCGCGCAGGAGCAGGAGAATGATGACGGCGATGACCACAATGCCGATAATGACCGCAATGGCGGTATGGTCTTTCTTGTTGCGCCTGTTTACAGGGTTCCTTGGTCGATCAGTATTTTGTCTTTCTGTATTTCTTATATCTATATTTCGTTGCGCGGGGTTTCCCTGATGTGGTTTTCCCACGTCTGGCTTTACCATATCCGGGTTTTCCGTATATGGTGAAGCCGTATCTGGTGAAGCCGTATCTGGCGAGGCCGTATCTGGAGAGGCCGTATGAGGTTCCTCATAGATGACGTACTCCATATCCGTGATGCGCCCGTTCTCATCCCGCAGCCTGCGGCGGAAGAGGTAGCCGTACTGCTCCAACTCCTTGAGCTGGGCGGTGATGCTGTCCACGCCGTCCTTACAGATGAGGGCGAGGCCACGGGTGGTATAGTCCCAATCCTCCGGGAGTGACAGCATGGTGGACAGCAGCCCTCTGGCCTTGTTGGAGAGGTTACGGTCCCGGAGATGGAAATTGGACATGGTGGTGTAATTTTTGTTTTTCTCAACTCTGCAAACTGCCATTTCTTCACGACCTCATTTTTAGCGCTCCCTGTTCTGCTGACGCCTCTTGGCCCAACCCTCCAGGAGCTTGAAGATGGTTTCCTCCATACGCTGGGGCGTGTAGGACCGGGGGAAGTATTTCTGGAGCTTCTCAATGGGCAGGCTGATGTTCCATGCCTCCGGCTTCTTCTGCTCGGACATGATGGAGAGGACGGAGTCGCCGTCCAGCTTGCCCTCCTGGGACAGCTTTTTCATCCTTTGGGCCTGGGACAGCGAGGGGACGGCCTGCTCACTGTCGATGGTTTCAATGACGGCGGCCTGTTCCTCCGGCTTCAGGTACGACAGCTCCACGGCGGGAGTGAGGCCGATTTTCCCCTTGTCCACCATCTCCTGAAGCTCCGGCTGAAGCTCGGTGAGACGGATATAACGCCTCACGGTGTCACCGCTGACACCGGCATCCTTGGCGACTTCATCATCACTTCTGAAATTCGCCGCAAGTTGCGGCGAATTATCCTTGCTGTCGCGCGACGGCCTCCCGGCGCGACGCTTTATGGCCTCCAGCTTCATTTTGTACGCGGTCGCTCTCTCGCTGGGCAGGATGTCCTCCCGCTGGAGGTTGCTGTCCACCATGAAGATAACGGCAGAGTCGTCGTCCATCTCCCGCACAATGGCGGGCATTTCGGAAATCCCGGCCAGCTCCGCCGCGTGAGCCCTCCTGTGCCCGGCGACGATCTCATAGTCCCCGCCGTCCAAAGGGCGGACAATAGCCGGCACGAGAATCCCAAACTGTTTCATACTCTCAACAGTTTCCTTCATAGCGTCATCGTCCCTCACCTTGAACGGGTGATTTGGAAATGGCCGCAACCGGTCCAGAGGAACACTGACCACGGCCTCGATTTGTTCTGGCATAGAAAACCCCCTTGAAATAAATAATGCCGTCGGCACGAAGCCAGACGGCGGGCATGAAAAAAGCCGCTTACTCCGAAACGGAATAAACGGCTTCTTCAAATAAAACAATTTTCTTTAGGACAGGTAATGACAAACCGGGACACATTCGGACCGTCAACAGACGGCGATGTGAACGGCGTCGAAATACCCATTATATGGGCGCCAAAATGCCAGAAGATGGGAGAAATTTAACCCCTTTTTTAACCCATAACGTGATTTTAACCCCTAATTAACCCGTAAAAATTGGTATAAATTAGGACACATTGGGACGGGCCCCAACAAAAGGAAAAACCCCGAAAGCCTTGCAGCGTCGGGGTTTTGAGTTCTTTTAGCGCTTGCTGAACTGAGGAGCGCGACGGGCGGCTTTGAGGCCGTACTTCTTGCGCTCCTTCATTCTCGGGTCGCGGGTGAGGAAGCCGGCGGCCTTGAGGGGGGCGCGGTAGCTCTCGTCCACCTCCAGAAGGGCGCGGGCGATGCCGTGGCGGACAGCGCCGGCCTGGCCGGACACGCCGCCGCCGGACACGGTGGCGTCAATGTCCACCTTGCCCACAAGGCCCACGGTGTTCAGGGGCTGACGGACAATGAATTTGAGGGTGTCAAGACCGAAGTAATCGTCAATGTCACGGCCGTTGACGGTGATCCTGCCGGTTCCGCCGGGGAAAAGATGGACGCGGGCGACAGAGGACTTTCTGCGGCCGGTGCCGTACATATAGGGCTTTTTGGAAGTATACATTCTTTACTCCTCCTTACTCCTGAGTCCAGGCTTCGGGCTTCTGGGCCTCGTGCTTGTGCTCCGCGCCGGCGTAGACGCGCAGACGGGTCAGCTGCTCACGGCCCAGGGAATTTTTAGCCAGCATTCCCTTAACGGCCTCCGTCATGGCAAACTCGGGCTTCTCAGCCATGATCCTGGAGTACTGGACTTCCTTGAGTCCGCCGATCCATCCGCTGTGATGGCGGTAATACTTGTCCGTCAGCTTCTTGCCGGTGAGAACGGCCTTGGAAGCGTTGATGACGATAACGAAGTCCCCGCAGTCAACGTTGGGCGTGTAGTCGGTCTTGTGCTTTCCGCGCAGGAGTGTGGCGGCCTTGACCGCGGTGCGCCCAAGGGGCTTGCCCGCCGCGTCCAGGACGTACCATTTGCGGGAAACGGTCTCCTTCTTAGCGAGTGTAGTGGACATTTTGTTCCTCCAATATAGTAAAAATATGATTTTACAGGGATATTTAACGTGCCTTATTTTTATAACACAAACAGAAACATGTGTCAACACTTATTTTCGTAAATATTTATATGCTTCCAGAAATTCTTTTATTTTTGCCGTTTTTCTTTTATTTACTCAGTGTAGCTTTAATCACAAATTAAAATTTACCCGCATATTTCTTCTTTTCCGCCGCCGTGGGCTTTCCACGGGCGGCCGTTTGTGGTATTTTTACCGGACAAAGTCTTATGCGCGGAAGGCGCGCCGGTAAAAAGTGAGGGAAAGGGCGAGGATCCGCAGATCCCTGCCCTTTCCCTCGCGCGTTCCCTTATAAAAGGAAGCCGGAATGACCCCTCCTTACAGGCCGAGATCGAGGCCGCCGGTGAGTTTCCCCATGGCGGCGTTCATCTCCTCGCTCGCCTTGCCCAGCGCCTCGTTGACGGCGGCCATAACGGCGTCGGCGATCATCTCCGCATCCTCCGCCTCCGAAGCGTCTATGACCGCATCCGGATCGATCTCCAGCTTCACAAGCTCCTTTTTGCCGTTGACGGTGGCCGTGACCATACCGCCCCCGGCGGAGGCGGAAAACTCCCGCTCCTCGATCTCCTGCTGCTGACGCAAAAGCTCCTGCTGCATCTTCTGCGCCTGCCTTATCATGTTCATGTTCATTCCCCCGGACATTCTTCCACCGGGAAAACCGCCTTTGCCCATTTTGTGTACCTCCTATTTTATATTATTGCGTGTCCGGACGCGGCGTCAAGCCGCCTGTCCATAACAGGCACGCCTGTTTCTCACTTAAACTTCACGATCCCGTCAAATTTCGCCAAATCGTCCAGTTCCGGCTTCCCGCCCCCTCCGCCGTCCTCCGGGGGCGTTCCGGCGACGACGCAGACTCCCACGGTCTTTCCGAGGACCTGTCCGGCCGCTTTTGCCACGGCGTCCCGGATCTTGGCGGTATCGATCATCATCTGGACAAACATATTACGCGCGTAAATTGTGAGGCGGGTGTCCTCAAGCCTCGGCACCGCGCTGTCTCTGGCGGACAGCGGCCCCATCTCGGTGTTGTCCAGGGACTCCGCGCACTTTTTCAGCACCTCCCCCCACCAGTCCCCGCCGGTATGCGCCGCGGAACGGATCTGCTCCGCCTCCCTCTCCGGTTCGGGAAGCGGCTCCGGCGCGGGCTCGTGGGCGTCCTCCGCCACGGGCTCCTCGCGCTTTTCCCCCATGGCCGGCCCGGACGCCGTCTCTTCCTCCCAAGGCGGCGAAAACGGTATGTCCTCCCCCGGATCCAACGGCGTATCAGAAGCCTCTGTCCCCGCTTTCCTTACCGTCGCGGCCTTTGGCCCGCTTCTTTGCACCGGCGCCGTCATGGCGGGCGTCTCCCGGACTTCCCGCGCGTACTCCCCGGAAAGCTCCGACACAAGCCTCACCAGGCACAGCTCCGCTTTCACCCGCTTGTCCCGGGAGTCCTTCATGGAATTGACGTTCTCCTGAAGCACCTCGCAGGCCGCCATGAGCTTCCTCGTGTCCACGCCCGCGCTCAACTCCGAGAGCGTCCGCGCGTCGAAAGCCCCTGTCAGCAGCGAGCCCGCGCCCTCCGGCGCCACCCGCGCCATGAGCATGTCCCGGGAAAGGCTGAGCAGATCGCGCAAAATTGAGATGGGCTCCGCCCCGCCCCGGTAGCATTTGTCGAAGATCTCCAGCGCCAGCGCCGTGTCATGGGCCGCCGCGGCCCGCCACAGCTTCACCGTATCCTCGGCCCCCATGATGCCCACGGCCCTGACCACCGTGTCCTCGTCCACCGTCCCGGCGGGGAGGCACTGATCCAGCAGCGACAACGCGTCGCGCATCGACCCGTCGCCCAGCCTCGCCAGCAGCGCCGCCGCCCCGTCGGTGAGGCCGAAGCCCTCCTGCGAGGCCACGTATTTGAGCCTTCCGGCGATGATCTCGGGCGTGATCCTGCGGAAGGAGAAGTGCTGGCAGCGGGAGAGGATGGTGATGGGGATCTTGTCTAAATTCGTGGTCGCCAGGATGAATACCAGATGCTCCGGCGGCTCCTCCAGAATCTTCAGGAGCGCCGGAAAGGCGGCGGACGTGATCATGTGGGCCTCGTCCAGGATATAAACCCGCTTCTTCACGTCCGCGGGGGTATAATTGGCCGCCTCTCTCAGCGCGCGAATGTCGTCCACAGTGCCGTTGGACGCGGCGTCGATCTCAATGACGTCCATAATAGCCCCGGAGTTGATGCCCCTGCAGGCGTCGCACTCGTTGCAGGGCTCCCCATTCACCGGATGCTCGCAGTTGAGGGCCCGCGACAGGATCTTGGCGCAGGTGGTCTTTCCCGTTCCCCGCGTCCCCACGAATATATAGGCGTGCCCGGTCCTGCCGAGCTCCACCTGGCGGCGCAGAGTCTCGGTGATGTGTTCCTGCCCCACCACGTCCTCAAACCTCCGCGGCCTGTACTTCCTGTAAAGCGCCTGATACACCAAACCACCCCGCAATATCCAAAAAGCCCGGGATCCCGGGCTTTAGTAAATTAAGAAATCGAAATATCCTTTTATCCTGATTTAAAACGCGGATCCGGCGAAGCGGGCCGTGTTTTGACAGGAGGAGCACCCCGCGCGACTGAGGGGTAAAGCGGACGCCTGCGGCGTCCGACGAGCCGCGAGGCCGAGCCGGTTCCGCGACATCATTTGGGATCCCCGGCGGGCCGCTGCCCGCTGGGGAGAGGAGGAGCGAAGTCAGCGACTGCGCCTTCGCAAGCATGCGGAGGCGAGGCAGAGTGACTTCCGCGACGACGGCGCGGCGCAGGATGGAGCCGCGAACCTGCCTTTGGCACGTGTGATATACCCGGTACGCCGGGAACCGGCTCAGAGCCGGCAGCCTCGCGGCACACGCCGGTCTGCGCTTAATGCTGCTCGGTTCCCCGCCTGACATGGTTCACGCTCCGGCGTTGCGTGAGACCGGCTCATCAACACCTTTTCCCGACGGCAGACAATACATCACACGGCCGGGGGCAGGAGTTCATCCCCGCTGTAGCGGATTGCGGGTTCAGGGCACCGCTATCTCCCCAACTATCGCGGCTCTATCCCGCGCCGTAACGTATTTTTTATTATACACCACGCTTCCGAAAATATCAACACTAAATTTCCTCGCCTAAACCGGCTTTACCTCGGGGCAGCGTCGGCGTTGCCCCTCGCGCGGGTTGCTCCTCTCCCCGCACGATCTTTGATCGCCCGAAGCAGTGAGTCAGAGAAAAGGCCATGGATCCCGCAAGATCCACGGCCTTTTTTCGACAGTCTCATATTCTTCTCGCCACGCCGGATCTCACCAGCGCGCGCTTGAGCTTGGCCTCGGCAATAGCCAACTCGTGGTCGGAGAGCTTCTCCCGGTGGCTGAGCTTTTCCTCCGCCTCGGCTCTCGCCCTCTCCGCGCGGTCGGCGTCGATCTTATCCGCCCATTCAAAGGTGGTGGGCACCAGCTCGACCCGATCCCCGCTCACCGACAGCATCCCGCCGATGCAGGCGGCTTTCCGGGCGTTGCCGTCAACGTCCACGACCTTGGCCTCGCCCATCCCCAGCGCGGTCAGGTAATTGATGTGCTTCGGGAGGATGCACACATCCCCCTCCACCGTCCGCACGGTGAGGCTCCGCGCCTCCCCGTCATACATCGTACCGTCCGGGGTCACGATCTTCAGCTTAAAGGCCGCCATAGGCTCATCCTCTCGCTTTCTTTACCACATCGTCGATGGATCCGGCGAACAGGAACGCCGACTCCGGAAGGTCGTCATGCTTGCCCTCAATGATCTCCTTAAAGCCCCGGATCGTCTCGGCGAGCGGCACGTAGCGGCCCTCCATGCCGGTGAACTGCTCGGCCACGGAGAAGGGCTGGCTTAAGAATCTCTGTATCTTTCTGGCCCTCGCAACGGTGAGCTTGTCGGCCTCGGAGAGCTCGTCCATGCCCATGATGGCGATGATGTCCTGAAGCTCCTTATACCTCTGGAGCATTTGCTGGACGGCACGGGCGACCTCGTAGTGCTCGTGTCCCACGATCTCCGGCGTCAGGATCCGGCTGGTGGAGTCCAGCGGATCCACGGCGGGGTAGATGCCCAGGGACGCAATGGATCGGTCAAGCACCGTGGTGGCATCCAGATGGGCGAAGGTGGTGGCCGGAGCGGGATCCGTCAGGTCGTCCGCCGGCACGTACACCGCCTGGACGGAGGTGATGGAGCCCTTTTTCGTGGAGGTAATGCGCTCCTGCAAAGCGCCCATCTCCGTGGCCAGGGTGGGCTGATAGCCCACGGCGGAGGGCATACGGCCCAAGAGGGCCGACACCTCGGACCCGGCCTGGGTGAAGCGGAAGATGTTGTCGATGAAAAGAAGGACATCCTGGTGCTTCTCGTCCCGGAAGTACTCCGCCATAGTGAGGCCGGAAAGCCCCACCCGCATACGCGCTCCGGGCGGCTCGTTCATCTGACCGTAGACCAGCGCCGTCTTTGCCAGGACCCCGGACTCCTTCATCTCGTTATAGAGGTCGTTGCCCTCGCGGGTTCGCTCGCCCACGCCGGTGAATACGGACAGGCCCCCGTGCTGGGTGGCGATGTTGTGGATAAGCTCCATGATAAGCACCGTCTTGCCCACGCCCGCGCCGCCGAAGAGGCCGATCTTGCCGCCCTTGGCGTAGGGGCATATGAGGTCAACCACCTTAATGCCCGTCTCGAAGATCTCCGTGGCGCCCTCCTGCTCGTCGTAGGAAGGCGCGGGGCGGTGGATGGGCCAGCGTTCCTTTGTTTCCGGCGCCGGCATATTGTCAACCGGGTCGCCCAGGAGGTTAAAGACCCTGCCCAGGCACTCCTCGCCCACGGGTACGGAGATGGGCGCGCCGGTGTCCACCGCCTCGATCCCCCTCGCCAGCCCGTCGGTGGAGCCCATGGCCACGCACCTTGCCACGTTGTCCCCGATGTGCTGGGCAACCTCACAGGTGAGCGTTCGGCCGCCCGTTTCCACATGGATGGCGTTCAAAAGCTCGGGCAGCTCCCCGTCCTTGAATCGAATGTCCAGCACCGGCCCCATGATCTGGGCCACCGTGCCGATATGTTTCATTGCCAAATGGATCAACTCCTTAAAGAAGGATTTGCTTAGAAAAAGGCACCAGCTTATCAAAAACTCAAATCGAGCATTTTTTCCGATGGCATGTACGTCGGAAAAAATACCTTTTGTCGCCCAAGTGTGCCGGCGTCCTCGCGCAAGCCGCTTAACCTCGCCCCGCCGCAAGGGCAGGGCTCAGGCGCAGGCTTGGCTCGTCCTTTCCCCACGCAATCATGATTGCGCGGGGACCCCGGCGCGCGCAGGGCGACAGCAGGGAAATTCCGCGTGAATTCCGCAAAATTCACGCGGGGTTTCCCGCACGTTCCCCTTGGCAGAAAAATGGCGCAGCCATTTTTCGCCAGATTATCAGGTATTGGATCCCGCCACGATCTCGGTGATCTCCTGGGTGATGGCGCCCTGGCGCGCCCGGTTATATTTGAGGGAGAGATCGCTGATCATCTCCTCGGCGTTCTTGGTGGCGGAATCCATAGCGGTGCGGCGGGCGCCCTGTTCGCTGGCTATGCTCTCGCACAGCGCCCCGTAGATAAGCCCGCCCAGGTATTCCGGCACGATGGCGGCGAAGAGCGTCTCGCTGTCCGGCTCGTAAATGGTCTCGGAAGCGGGCTTCTGCCCCGCCCCGGTGCCGTGGAGGGGCAGAACCGTCATCACCGCGGGCTGCTGTACAAGGATCGACACAAACCCCGTATACACAATGTGTACCTCGTCAAACTCCCCGGTGAGGAACCTGCCGCACAGATCCCGGGCCAGGGTGAAACAGTCGGACACGGACACGTCTCCGGCCTCGAAATAGGCGTCCGTCAGGACGTCATACCCGTGGGCCCGAAAGTTCTCCACGCACCTTTTGCCGATAGGCACCACCGTGACGTTTTTCCCGGCCATCTCGGCCTCGGCGAGCTTCAAAACGTTGTGGTTATAGCCCCCCGCGAGCCCCCGGTCGCCGGCAATAACGATATAGCAGCTTTTTTTGACCTCGCGGCTCTCCAGGTATGGGGACGTGAAGCTCCCGGAACCCTCCGCGATCTCGCAGACCGTGTTATAAAGCGTCTCAAAATAGGGCCGGCTTTTCGTCACGTTGTCCTGCGCCCGCCTGAGCTTCGAGGCGGCCACCATCTCCATGGCTTTCGTTATCTGCTTCGTGCTCTCCATGCTCCTGATTCGGAGCTTGATGTCCTTCATGGACACTCCGGCCATCCGCGGTCACCTTCTCACTTGTTGAAAATCTCGATATACTTGCTGATACAGGCTTTCAGCTCCTCCTCGGCCTCCGGCTCAAGCTTGCCGGTGTCGCGGATCGCCGTCAGGACATCGTACCCGTGCTCGTCCATGTAGGCGTACAGGCCCTGCTCAAACTCGGGGATCTTTGAAGTCTCGACGTCCTTCAGATACCCGTTCGTGGCCGCGTAGAAGATGCACACCTGATGGGCGACCTCCACGGGCGCGCCGTTCTTCTGCTTCAAAACCTCCACGATCCGCTCGCCCTGGGCAAGACGGTCCTTGGTGTCCTGATCGAGATCCGAGCCGAACTGGGCGAAGGACTGAAGCTCCCGGTACTGGGAGTAGATGAGCTTCAGGGATCCGGCCACCTTCTTCATGGCCTTGATCTGGGCCGAGCCGCCCACGCGGGAGACCGAGATGCCGGGGTTCACGGCCGGCATAATGCCGGAGTGGAAAAGCTCCGTCTCAAGGAATATCTGCCCGTCGGTGATGGATATGACGTTAGTGGGGATATAGGCGGACACGTCCCCCGCCTGAGTCTCGATGATGGGCAGGGCCGTGAGACTGCCCCCGCCGTACTCGGGCGCCATGCGCGCGGCCCGCTCCAAAAGCCGGGAGTGCAGATAGAACACGTCGCCGGGGTACGCCTCGCGTCCGGGGGGCCTCCTGATGAGCAGGGAAATGGCCCGGTAGGCCACCGCGTGCTTGGAAAGGTCGTCGTACACGACGAGCACGTCCTTGCCCTGCTTCATGAAGTATTCGCCCATGGTGCAGCCGGAATAGGGGGCGATGTACTGCATGGGCGCCAGCTCCGAGGCCGTTGCCGACACAACAATGGTGTAGTCCATGGCCCCCGCCGCCTCCAAGGTGGACACCACCTGGGCCACCGTGGAGCGCTTCTGGCCGATGGCCACGTAGACGCAGATGCAGTCCTTGCCCTTCTGGTTGATGATGGTGTCGATGGCGATGGTGGACTTGCCCGTCTGCCTGTCTCCGATGATGAGCTCGCGCTGGCCGCGGCCGATGGGGATCATGGAGTCGATGGCCTTGATGCCCGTCTGAAGGGGCACCGAGACGCTCTTGCGCTCGATGATGCCGGGGGCCGGCGCCTCAATGGGATCGAAGCGCGCTGCCGCGATCTCCCCCTTGCCGTCGATGGGGGCTCCCAGGGCGTCCACGACCCGGCCAATGAGCGCCTCGCCCACGGGTACGGAGACGACGCGCCCCGTGCGCTTCACTTTATCCCCCTCGCGGATGCCGGAGTCATTGCCCAGAATGACGATGGAGACGGAATCCTCCTCAAGATTCTGGGCCATCCCGTACTGTCCGCCGGGGAACTCTATAAGCTCGTTCATAAGGCAGTTCTCCAGCCCCGAGGCCCTGGCGATGCCGTCGCCCACCAAAATGACGGTGCCGGTCTCACTCTCCTCAATGAGCTTGGAGTAATTTTTGATCTGCGCCTTGATGATCCTCGTTATCTCCTCTGGTTTCAGTTCCATGGTATAACTCTCCTACAAAAGATTGCAGCAAATTTACCTCTTCACCCTCTCCCTCCGGAAGGAGAGGGGAGACTGGGGCGAGGACGGATATGGGGCGGCGCGGCCTGTCAAAGCACCGTCTCCCGCAGTCCCTTCTCTATACGATCCAGCCTGTCTCTCACCGTGCCGTCATACCTCTTCCCCGCGCACTCGAGCCTCATTCCGCCCAGCACATCGGGGTCGATCCTCGTGCCCAGCACGATCTTCTTCCCGAACATCTGTGAAAGCTTTGTCAGCAGCTTCTCCCGCGCGGACGCGGAGAGCTCCACCGCCGTGGTGGCGGTGACCTCCAAAATGCCGTTGTCCTGGTTGTACCGCTCCCGAAAAGCCCTGACGCAGCCGGGAAACTCACGAATACGGTTTCTGTCAACGAGGAGCTTCATAAATCCGGCAAGATACGGGTGGATCCGCGCGCCAAAGCTCTCGTCCACAGCCTGTCTCCTGGCGTCCTTGGTGAGGGCGGGGGTGGAGAGAAGCCGCATATACTCCGGCGTCCCGTCAAGAACTTCCGCGCACATATCAAGCTGTGACAGGATCTGCGCGCCCAGGCCCTCCTCCTTTGCCAGCTCATAGAGGGAACCGCCGTAGATCCTGGCAAAGTCAGTCATCCGGCTCACCTAATTTCCCGATAAACTCCGTAACAAGCCTCTCGTGGTCGGCGGCGGTTATCTCCCGCTCCACGACCTCTTGGGCGATGGATATGGAGATGGAGGATATCTCGTTTTTCACCTCGTTGAGGGCCTTTTTCCTCTCTTGGGCGATGTCGCTCTCGGCCTTGGCCCTGAGGGCGGCGGCGTCGGATCTCGCCTCCTCGACGATCTCCGTCTCCCGCTTCCGGGCACGGGACACGGCGTCCCGCAGGATCTCGTCCCGCTCGGCGCGGGCGGAGCTCAGGTGTTCCTCATAGTCTGCCTGAAGTCTGGCGGCCTCGGCCCTGCTGTTCTCCGCCTGGGCGTACATATCGTCGATCTCCTTCTGCCGGTCGTCGATCATCTTCTTCACCGGCTTGAAGAGGAACTTCTTCAAAAGGAGGAAGGTGATGATCATGTTGCAGAAGGTAAAGAGCGCAGTCCAGGGGTTTATGCCGATGATCTGCTCAAACCCTGTCATAGTACCGCTCCTTTCTACTTCAAATGCGCGCGGCCTCAAAAGCCTCGCTTAAGTTCGCGCCCGCGGGCGCGAATAAAATTCAATCATTCTCCCGACGGCATATACGTCGAGAAAATTCCCGCTCAGATCCCCGGAGCGTGCGGCCCATTGGGCCGTGCGCGCAGGGAACCGGAAAGCCTCGATTTTTATTTTTGAATTGATTTGTAAAAATCAATACAAAAACAAAAGCAGCAGCGCGATGACCAGCGAGTAGATACCCGTAGATTCCGTGATGGCGCAGCCCAGGATCATGTTGGTACGGAGAGTACTAACGGCCTCGGGCTGACGGGCCATCCCCTCCAGGGCCTTCCCCACGGCGTTTCCTTCACCGATGGCCGGGCCGATAGCGCCAAGGCCCATGCAGAAACCCGCGCCGATAGCGACGGCGGCTTCCCTGATCGCAAATCCGATATCCATAAGTTTTACCTCCTGAATAAATTTACATTTTTATATTTTTAACCGCGAAAAGCGGTCAAAATCCTCACTTTTTCTCCATTTAAGCCCCCGCGCGGCCCGCCGCGCGGGGAGAGGAGGAGCGAACACCGCGCCTGAGCCCGACTCCGGGGCCCCCGCGCGCCCCGCCGCGTGGGGAGAGAAGGAGCGAACACCGCGCCTGAGCCCGACCGAAGGGAGGGCGAGGTAAAGCGTGTTCAACGACGACGAGAGGGCGAGGTAAGGCGTGTTCAGCGGCGGGGAGGACACGCCATGCCCACGTAGACCATGGTCAGCAGGCTGAACACCAGCGCCTGAACAAAGCCGGAGAATATATCGAAGTACAGGCTCAGTATCCCGGGGAGGCCCACCTCCAAAATGGGTATCTCCTCAAACACGCCAAAATACTCAAGCGCCGCGGAGAGGGCGATCAAAAAGAGCGCGATCCCAAGTATTTTCAGCGCCAGCTTTTTCTTTTTCATCGCGAAAAAGAACGCCGCGCCCCCCAGCGCCGCCACAACGGCGATGACCGCCAGCCCCGAGGATTTGATAAGCTTCAAAATCATGGCGCTTCCCGCCGCCAGCGCGGTGTAGAGAAGGCTTGTCAGCACGCTGCCGCCCATGATATTCCCGAAGTGACGAAAGCCCATGGAGACGGGCTGGGCGATGTCGGAGATAATGTTCATGGGGTTTATGTACCCCTTGAGAAACACCTTGAGGCCGCTGTTTTTGATGGTGCAGCCCCATACGAGGAAGCTGGTCATCAGGGCCCAGGTCAGCGTAGTGGAAATGTCCGAGGTGGTGGAGCGGAGGATCCCGGTCATGCCGATGAGAGAACCGCAGATGGAGCTTAAAAACAGAGCCCCAATGTACGGTGTCCAGTAGGCGTTGTGTTTGCCCATGGTGTCCTCCACCAGGCCGTATATCATGGCGACGCCCTTCTCGGTGATGACCTGCATCCTGCCGGGCCGCTTTTTCAGGTTCCGGCCGAGGAAGTACCCGGCGACGCAGAGGATCACCATCACCACGAAGCTGGACACGGTGGTCTGGGTGATGACGTTCATGCCGTTTATTTGGAGATAGATTTTCGGGCCGTTCACTTTTTCTCACCTTCCCTGCGGAAAAACTCGGTAAGATATACGCTTATTTGAACGAAAACCAGCGGTAAAACCGCCGCCAGCGGATCGAGGGCGGTACACTTCAAGACCACGATGTAGACGGCCGCCAGCACCAGGAGCCTCAGCACCGTCGAGCCCTGCACCGCCGCCCTGGCTTTTACCGGGTCGCCCCCCTCAGCCCTGTCGGCGGCGCGGGAGACCGTTATGGTCAGCGCCAGAAAATTCGCGCAGGAGGCCGCCATGCCAAAGGCCGCGCCAAGCAGCACGTTGACGCTGAATTTTCCCAGCATCGCGTACACCGCAAGCTCAATGGCCGTCAGCACGGCGACGCCTGTGCCGACTTTAATAAACTGCCTTATGGCGGCGTCGTTTTTAAACATCTTCTCACCTGTGACCGTTAAAATTGGCGCCCGGATCCGGGTCGTCCTCCTTTGCCTGCCGTTCCATCGCCTTGAGATTGTGCCACAGCGAAGCGAACGATGCCCCAACGCCCAGCACGGCCCCCAGGGCCACGATCCAATTCCCGAGCCCAAAATGGCCGCGCAGCCACACGGAGCCCAAAACGCTCACCAGAAGGGGCGCGGCAACGGACAGCCCCAATTGGGTCAGCCAAACGATATTTTTCAGAATTCCGTAGCCCTTGCGCATACTCTTTCCTCAAGCAAAAACTATTCCCTAATATACCTCATTCGGGAGAGATTGTCAAGAAATCCGTGCGATTTTCCCACGGTTCATCAACGAGTTGCCGATCTATGAACAAACCCAAGCCGAAAGCACCACATCGAGATAGGATGGGTCGA
>CANQBC010000030.1 GCA_947589225.1 uncultured Oscillospiraceae bacterium
AACGGGTATGAGGCGGAGTTCTACGCGGCAAATACGCCCTGGAGCCGGGACGATTTGGAGGAAAGCGATGACTTCCTGGACTTCATCGCAGATTTGGACGAGGCACAGGATGTGCATGTCCATGTGGAGGATTACATTTACGGAGAGGGAGAGGTTGAGGCGGCCAGTGAGGATGAGCTGGCGGACATCTCGGCGCGTGTGGAGAGTGACCCCTCCTTCCTTGATGAACACTGCGACAATATCGCGGACAACGACTTCTCCTTCCGCTTTGAGCCGGAGGAGGACATGGGGCAAAATGAATTTGGACAGACGATGTACTGAGCCGGGGTTTTCAGAAACGAGAGTCCCGGCTTTTTTCGTTTTCGGGAGGTGATCAAATGTATGGAGATTATTTCGCGGATTTAGGCGAGGAGTTTGACGGCATGGAACCGGGAGAGGAGCTTGGCATCAGGTTCAGGCCCTATGTGCCGGATTACAAGCCTCCGGCAGCACCGGAGAAGCCGACAGCTTACATAAACGAGTGGTGCGAGGGCTGTCCCTACCCTGCCCACGGCTTCGTATGCTGGAGTCAGGATGGGGACTGCCTGAGAAAACGGGTATTTAGAATGAATCACAAGGAGAGTGTTTGAAATGGCACAGGTTTTGTTAAGCAACAACCAGGGGATTGTCGGCGTGGCGGTGGTCACGCTGCCCATCCCGGGTAAGGAATATTCCAAAGCCCTCGATGCCCTCCGGGAGCTGGGCATCGGGGACGTGAGAGCGCGGGACTGCTATATCGATCAGATCATGGACGCCCCGCCCGTGCTGGATTGTCTGGAGGGGCAAACGGTCAACATCGACGAGCTGGACTTCCTCATACGCTCCCTCGACCGCTTCGACGATGATGAGCTGGCCAAATTTCAGGCGATGGCAGCAAAGCGGGAGATCACGAAAATTGAGGATCTTATCAACCTGAGCTTTTGCTCGGAGAGAGCTACGGTCATTACGAACTTTGATGATCTGGAGAGCTTGGGCAGACGGCACTACATGACCATACACGGCGGAGTATGTTCGGTGGAGCAATACGACAACCTGAACGGTATCGGCATAGCCCGCGGGCTTATTGCCAGCGGCGAGGGGACGGTGACGCCATATGGCGTGGTCTATGAAAACGGTATGCAGTTGGAGGAGC
This sequence comes from uncultured Oscillospiraceae bacterium, assembly GCA_947589225.1. Classification (GTDB taxonomy): domain Bacteria; phylum Bacillota; class Clostridia; order Oscillospirales; family Oscillospiraceae; genus RUG626. Next base: position 1,172 of record CANQBC010000030.1, read on the forward strand.
TTTACACGGGCAGGAGCTTCCCCGCCTACGCCGACCAGCCGTATATGATGGAACTGGAGCTGGCCCCGGTCTCGGACAGGCCGGAGGATAGGCATACCACGTTTATCTTCCTCCCCATGCCGGAGGAGCGGCTGGAACGGCTTGCTGAGAGGGCCGGATACGGTTTCGTCAGCGAGATCACTATCCAAAGCTGGTGCAGTGAGCTTCCGGAGGCAGTGAATCAGGCGATGTATGTAGACAATCCCAGCGTTGGCGCTCCCGGCACGGAGGCCCCCGACACGACTGCTCCCCAGCCCGCCGAAAACCATCAGCCCACGCAGGGGGACGGCAGCCAGGGCGGCTCCGTCAGCTTCCCCTGGAACACCGTGTACGCCGCCCTCGGCGTGATCGCCATTCTTGGCGTGGGCGTTGTGATCGCGCTCATCATCAAGCGCCGGTCCGAAAGATACTACGACGAGGAAAATGAGGAGGAAAGATAATGAAGAAGTTTTTGAGCATGACCATTGCCCTGTGCCTTGTGTTCGCCCTTGCGACCCAGGCGCTGGCGGATTACACCATCGAGCCCCCCGCGGGGCCGGACTACGGCGACCCTACGTCCATTGAGTCGGTATACACGGCGGACCGGGGCGAGCAGCCCAACGAGTACAAGGGAAAGGACGCCGTGATGATCCCGCCCGCCTTTGGCGTGGGAGGCATCTATCCCTTAAATGCCTTTGGCAACAGCACGGCGGTGACCCCTTCCAATGCCGTTATCGGCGGCGGGACCGTCACCTATCCCGGCACCGTGGACAGTGGATACCCCTCCGCAGTTCAGGCGGCCACAAGCTCCCCCACCTCGTATTTCACCGAGGTCACCTCCGACCTTGAGTACGCTGACGGCTCCCTGGGGGAGATCAGTATCCCCTCCATCGGAGTGAAGGCCAAGATCTACGAGGGTACCTCCACCGCTTCTATGGCGAAGGGCGCGGCACACTTCGAGGAAACCTCCATCTGGAACGGCAACGTGTGCCTTGCGGGCCATAACCGTGGGACCAATGAGATATTCGGCAAGATTCACACGCTGAAGGCAGGAGATACCGTCACTCTCACCACGAAGCTGGGGACCCGCACCTACGCGGTGGTCAGCGTGGAGAAGATCTCCGAGACGGACAGAAGCGGGACCGCGGCCACCGCCTGGAACCAGATCACGCTCTATACCTGTGTCATGAACGAGCGGCCCTATCGCTGGTGTGTCACCGCCGTGGAGGTTGCCTGATTCTTTCTCCGTTTTGACGTGCTTCTTTCTCTGGACTTTCCCAGATTCCCTTGGTATTGTGGGCTTAGAAAATAATAGCCCACAAGGGCAGAGGAGGAAAAAACGATGAAAAAAGGGACCATTCTTTACGGTGCTGTCTGCTTCGCCCTTGGCGCGGCCATTTGTGGCGGGACCACTGCCTACGCCGCCGGGGTGATGGCGGAGAGAAGTACAGACTCGTTCTATGTGGACGGGCACAAGATTGAGCTTCTTGCCTACACCATCAACGGCAATAACTACGTCAAGCTCCGGGACGTGGGAGAAGTGGTTAATTTCAACGTCTACTGGAACGGCACGGTGCACATCGAGTCAGACAAGCCCTACACCGGTGTGGCCCCGGAGGATGATCCGCTGGATGAGAACATGGACATTCGGTTGGAGATCGTGCGGCTTGCCAATGAGGAACGGAAAAAGGCTGGTGTCCCGGCCCTCACCGTCAACGACGCCCTCATGGACGCCGCTCAGGACTGTGCCCAGCAGGGATTCACCAACCACGACACCAAGTATGAGTCTCTCACCGTCCCGGTGTACGCAGCGACGGCGATCATGGGCTGTGGGACAAGGACGGGAAGGTGCAAAATCTCAGTAAGGCCGTATCGGAGGTGGCGGATCACCCCGGCATCGTGTGGACGCCGGTGGTGTCGCTGCGGCGCGAGGACGCGGAACGTTTCGGTTACACCGACGTGGACAACTGGCGGGCGCTGGTCAACTCATGCGCCGCCGAGATCGCGAAGGGGTACAGGATACCGCTGGAGCATCTGCGCTGGTACGCCGCGCTGCACGAAAAGGAGAAGCACGTCCACATACACATGGTGGTGTTCTCATCTAATCCGAAGGAGGGGTATCTCACTAAGCAGGGCATCCGGGACATCAAGTCCGCATTTGCAACGCGCGTCTTCGAGCAGGACCTCTTGCACACCTACGAGCGCAAAACAGAGTACAGAAATGCGCTTACCTCTCTTTTTCCCGCTGCGATCTGTATTTTACAGGCGGAACTCCGTACTTTTTTTGAAAATTTTTGTGAAATAACTGTAATTTGGGTATCCCACCCGCTCCGCTACAGCTGTCACCGGTGTGACTCCCCGTTCCAGGAGCTCTGCCGCAAGGGACAGGCGAAGATCCATCAGGAACTCAGAGATGGTGACTCCGTATTTTTTCTTGAAGCACCTGGTCAGGTAATCCGGGGTCAGATACATCCGCTTGGCCAGATCCTCCATGGACAGCTCCTCAGCCGCGTGCTCCACGATGTACTCTCGTATCCTGTCGGCGGCATCCACCGCCTTTTCCGTATCCCCTGCCACCCGGTCCACATAAGCCTCCCCTATTTTCCGAATACGCTGGTCACGTCGGCGCCCATCCAGAAGCTCCTCCGCCCGGAGGACCACCGGCCCAATCACATCCGGTGTGGCAGGTTTCAGAATATAGTCAAAGCAGGAGAGCTGTACAGCACGCTGGGCGTAATAGAATTCGTCGTGGCAGCTGAGGATGACAAGAATGATGTCCGGTCTGTGCTCCCGCACCCACGCCAACAGCTCCAGCCCATTTCCTCCTGGCATCTCCAGGTCGCAGAAGATCATGTCGACATCTTCCCGCTTCAGAATCTCCACAGCCGATGCCTTCCCGTTGGCAGTGTATATGGCATCAAAAGGATGACCCAATAATCTCAAATCTGTGGTCAGTCCCTCCAGGGCAAGAGAATCGTCATCTACAAGAAGTAGTTTCACAACCGCGCCTCCCTCATCGTTTCTCCTGAATATATAGTAATTTTATCATAACACGTTTTGGTAGATAATCATATCCCAGCTGTTTATGTTACAAATTGGTTGATTTTCACATTTCAAGCCGTTTTTGTGCAAGATGCCGAAACCGCCCACTGGAGCAGACAGGCCAATTTGCACAATTTCCTGCGTCAAGCAAAAAAATAGCCAATCCAACAACCAAAAAGGCGGCTGTATTTTGGCTCCCTTCGGGTTAAATCTATTCACACTGCAATATGTCAGAAAACCGATTTGGTGACCGTCAAATGCCTTGTAATCGACGACGCGCCCTTCAGAACCACACTTTGCAGATGTGTCCTGCGAGTGATAATTGGGAACCTTCTCGGCACCGTGATGTGGGCTCTCAGACATCCCAAAGCTTCAATGTCTATGATTTTTCAAATTAAAATAGCCACTATGCTGTTTCAACACGAAATTCAAAGAGGTTCTGACAGACGAATAGGAGCAAGACGCTTTCTGGTTATACCATTAGACGATTGCGGAACGGGCGAGCCATGCCTGATTTGCATAAGAGGACGAGGAAAACACTAAAACGGCGAGGAAATTCCCCGCCGTTTTCTGTGTCTCAGTAAAAAGTGTATCTCTCAGGCGATGGGCCTGAACTCGATGTTCACCCGCATACCCATCCCGGCGGCGAGCCGCTGGAGGGTCCTGACGGACGGGTTGCCGTCGCCGTTTTCATACCTGCTGATGTCCGACTGCGCGATGCCGGTGCGCTCGGAGAGCTCCTTTTGGGTAAGCCCGGCATTTTTCCGCGCGTCGATGAGCACCTGCACCAACGCAAACTCCGGCTCCAGCGCGTCGTACTCCCGCCGAAACTCCGGGTCACGGAGCTGTTCCGCAAGGAAAGCTTTAAAGTCACTCATGGCTGTGCTCCTTTCTGCTCAAATACTCGTCCCTGTATTTCCTGGCAAGGTCGATCTCGGTCCTCGGCGTCCTGTCCGTCTTCTTCACAAAGCCGTTGGTGAGGATGATTTTTCGCCCAACGACGAAGAAATATAAAACGCGGGTGATGTCCGTTCCCAATTTAGTGCGAAGCTCAAATATCCCGTCGCCAGGGATTTGGAATACGGCTCCCTGAGCTCAGGCCCGTTGACGGACAGCAGCTCGATTTCCCTGACAACCTTGGCAAGCATCTTCCTGTTAAGGGAGAGAAGAAACTCCCGCACCGGCTCTGTCCCGTCCGGCAGGTCATAAAATAGTACGGTGAAGCTCTCCATAGGTTCTCCTGAATTATCTGTTTTATCCTATACACAGTATATCGGATTTATCCCATATTGTCAATATTTTTTGGAGGTGAGATAATGTCTCAGTATATCCCTTTCACAGACAAGCAAAAGCTCCGGGCCGGGGATGTGGATCTGGAGGAATTCCTGCTCCGGCGTGGGGAGAAGCTCATTGTTTCCGGGCAGGAGAAGCGGATGGCAAGCGACCACAGCATCACCGTCCGGGGCAACGAGTGGTACGACCACGCTACCGGCAAGGGCGGTGGGCCGGTGTCCTTCGTGCGGAGCTACTACGGCCTTTCCTACCCGGAGGCGGTGACGATGCTGCTGGGCGGCGACGCGAAAATAGCGTATCCCTCCGCCAAGGAGCGAAAGCCGGCGCCGCCGAAGGAGTTTGCGTTGCCGGAGAAATACGAAAATATGCGCCGGGTGTTCGCGTACCTTGTGAACACCCGGCACATTGATCCCACGGTGGTGTCGTACTTCGAGAAGCGAAATTTGCTCTACGAGGACGCCAAGCACCACAACTGTGTCTTCGTGGGCTGGGACGAGGAAGGCATCCCTCGTCACGCCCATGCGCGCAGCTCCAACAGCTTCGGGAAGCCCTTCCGCATAAACATTGAGGGCAGCGATCCACGGTACAGTTTCCACCACATCGGGACGGATGACAAGCTCTATGTGTTCGAGGCCCCCATAGATATGCTGTCCTACATCACCATGAATCCCCACAACTGGCGGGAACACAGCTATGTGGCCTGTTGCGGAACCTCTATCCAGCCGGTGATCCAGACCGGGGCGCAGATGGACTGTGAGATGGCCACGGTGTTCCTGTGCCTGGACAACGACAAGGCCGGGAACATGGCCTGTGAGCGGATGGCGGAGGAATTCGCCAAGGCGGGCATCCGGACCGTGCGCGTAGCTCCTCGGCTCAAGGACTGGAACGACGACCTTATAGCACAGCAAACTCAGGAGGTGAAACCGTCATGGCCGGTAATGTGTGGCCCCTGATAGCGTCGGTGGCAGTCATGGCGTGCGTCCTCGGCGCTATCCTGTTTTTCAGTCACAACTACACTCTGGACGGTATCAAGTCCCGTACTGTGGGCGACGGACAGCACGGGACGGCGCGATGGGCGACCAAGGGCGAGATACTGAAAGCCTTCCGCCACGTCGCCTTCCGGCCCGCTCTGTGGAGAAAGGGAAAAGAGCTGCCCACAGACGCCCAGGGCCTCATCCTTGGGAGCGAGGGCAAGAAGAACGCCGTAACAGCCATGGTAGACTGCGACGATGTCCACTGTTTGATGATCGGCGCGTCCGGCATCGGCAAGACGGCTTTCTTCCTCTACCCCAATTTGGAGTACGCCTGCGCCAGCGGTATGAGCTTTCTGGCGCTGGATACCAAGGGCGATCTCGCCCGGAATTACGGAGCCGTCGCCACGAAATATTACGGCTACAAGGTGGCCGTCATTGACCTGCGTAACCCCACCAGGTCAGACGGATTTAATTTATTGTCCCTCATCAATCACTATATGGACGTGAGCCGCGCCGACCCCAAGAATCTGGCGGCAAAGGCCAAGGCGGAGAAGTACGCCAAGATCCTCGCAAAGACCATCATCAACCCGGATGGGGATGCCTCGACCTACGGTCAGAACGCATTCTTCTATGACGCGGCGGAGGGACTGTTGACCGCCGTGGTACTTCTCCTCGCTGAGTTTCTGCCTCCCACGGAGGACGACCCGCGGGAGCGGAGGCACGTCGTCAGCGTGTTCAAGCTCATACAAGACCTGCTTGCGCCGGTGGGACCGAATCAGAAGAACGGGTTTGCCCAGCTCATGGATAAGCTACCCGGCACCCATAAGGCCCGATGGTTCGCCGGAGCTGCCCTCAACAGCGCAGATCAGGCCATGGCCTCCGTCATGTCCACTGTGCTGTCCCGGCTCAACGCCTTCTTGGACTCGGAGCTGGAGCAGGTACTGTGTTTCGAGAGCGCCATCGACGCCGAGACCTTCGCCTCTCAAAAATGCGCCATCTTCCTCATACTGCCGGAGGAGGACAGTACGAAGAACTTCATGGCCGGCCTGCTCATCCAGAACCTATCCCGTGAGCTGTTTGCCATAGCCGACGAGAACGGAGGCAAGCTCAAAAACCGCGTGGTCATCTATTGCGACGAGCTGGGCACCATGCCGCCCTTCGATATTCTCCCCCTGTTCAGCGCCGGACGTTCCCGAAAACTGACGCTGGTACCAATTATCCAATCCTTGGCGCAATTAGAGAAGAACTACGGCAAGGAGGGAGCGGAAATCGTTTGCGACAACTGCCAGGACACCATCTTCGGCGGCTTCGCGCCCAACAGCCAGACAGCTCAGGTGCTGTCCAAGGCTCTCGGCAGCCGCACGGTAATGAGCGGGAGCATCTCCAAAAGTAAGAATGACCCCAGCGAGTCCCTGCAGATGATGGAGCGCCCCTTGATGACTCCGGACGAATTGAAAGCCATTCCCAAGGGCAGCTTTATCGTCATGAAAACAGGCTTCCACCCCGTCCAAACGCGGCTCCGGCTTTACCTCGATTGGGGCATCCGCTTCGGCAAGCCCTATATTCTGCCGGAGAAGTCCGCCCGGAAGGTGGCCTACGCGGATAAGTCGTCCCTCGCTTGGAGCATAACCGAAAGCTATCCCCGTCAAAACCAATCTGCGCGAAAGGCGAAAGAGCGGCAGGAAGCCGAAAAAGAAACTCCGGCCCCAGATAAAGCCGTAGAAATCACGTCTGACGCTGAAACGACCGATTACACAGACGATAAAAAGCCTACCCCTTACAATCTGAACGGTGGAGGGGACGGCCTATGAGCTTGTTTGGAACGATCTATGCCGACACGGAGCTTTCTCACCGCGCCCTCTCCGTGTATATGTACCTCCGCGCGACCGCTCAGACGCTGAGAGCAAGTGCTGGCCGGGAATCAACACCATCGCCGTTGACCTCCGCCTCTCCCGCTCCACGGTCAAGAGGGCGATTGCGGATCTGGAGAAGGCAGGCTATCTCCGCAAAGACCACCGCCACCGCGACAACGGAAGTTATACCTCCAACCTCTACACAATTTCCGAAATAGCAAAACCACCGTGATGTGAAAAAGCGTACAGCCTCCCGCCAAGGGGCGACTGTACGCTTTCTCTGAACCGAGGGTAGGTTCACCATGACCCATCTTGAAGGGCCCACTCTAATAGAAAGCTAATTACAGAGAAGGAAAAAGAGACAAAAGAAAAAGGCGCTTTTGATGATATCATATATCAGGACCTGCCGGCGATATTTTGCATAAACAGCCTTGTCATTTCCTCTGGACTCTCCCGAAAATCACGATGGATCCACTCCTCCAACAGACCATAAAGACCGTAAGCGTAGAAGCGGTTTGCGTAGGTTTCGTCGGTTCCCTCGAAAAATCTGGGCGTCAGAACCTGATTGAAGGCATCGTAGATGGCGGTCTGCTGGCCGGAGACACAGATTTGGGTGAGAATGCGACGGTATGCGTAGTTGAAACGGAAAAAATCAAGAGCGTTGTCGGGAGTGTACCTGCGCGGCTCGGCAAGCTTGTGCTCCTCAGCCCAGCGCTCCCATAGGCGCACCAACTTGAAGGTCAAAGCGTTAATCTTCGTGTCGAAGTTTCGAAACCATGTGGAGCGGTTGACATTCGCTCCTGCCGCAATCTCATTTACTGTTATTTTTGAATAATCACTGTTCTCCATAAGCTTCAGCAGCGAGTCCGCCATGCATTCCTTAAGGAAATCCGTTGTCATCGCGTTTCCCATGAACCTTCCTCCCTGTGCGACTTTTTGGCCGAAAAGTTGCTTACGCGCTGCGGGCACTTGCTTGTGATAAGGAAATTGTCTATAATAGCATAAGCAACTTTAGTCGCATATGGCAATTTTAGTTTTTACTATACCACTGCTTGATGTTAAAGTCAATGACAAGCATGGAGAAAAACTTTACGAGGAGCTTTTGAAAGCGTTGTCTATGGATAAGTCTCCTTTTGTGGACTACGAGGCGGGCTTTGTGATCCTTATTAACAGCGGCCCCGATATGGCGGGTATCATCTACCGCACTTGATGTAGGGAGGCGAACATATGAATAATGTGAGAATAGTCGTAGATTCCTCCGCGAACCTTGGTCGTTTGGATATGCAGGAGATCGTCACCGTCCCCATGAAAATCATGGCCGATGGGAAAGAATATGTGGACAACAAAGATCTCGACGTGTCCACTATGCTCAGCGAGATACGCACGTTCAACGGCCCGTCAAGTACCGCCTGCCCCAGTCCCGGCGAGTGGTTTGCCGCTTTCGGGGACGCCAAAGAGGTATTCGGCGTTGCGTTGACCAGCACCATCTCCGGCGCGTACAACGCTGCAAAAGTGGCGGCGGAGGATTACATGGCAAAGTACCCCGAACGCCGTGTTTTCATACTGGACTCCCTGACCACAGGTCCGGAGCTTGAGCTGATTGTGGAGAAATATTTGGAGCTTATCCGTGTCGGTCAGTCTTTTGATGAGATCTGTGAGGAAATTCAGAAATACTCCAACCACACACATCTGATTTTTTCCCTGGAATCTCTTCTCAATTTCGCCAGAAACGGCAGGGTCAGCCCAACGCTTGCAAAGATTGCGGGCTTCCTCGGCATCCGCATCGTGGGCAAGGCAAGTTCTCATGGTGAGCTGGAACCTCTCCACAAATGCCGGGGCGAAAAATCGGCGCTCCAAACATTGATAACGCTTCTCAATCAGGAGGGCTTCACCGGTGGCAAGATTCGCATCCGCCATTCGGACAACAAAAAAGCAGCGACTGTCCTTGCCGAAAAGATAAAGGCCGCCTGGCCTGGTTGTGACATATCCGTTGGTGTCAATTTGGGCCTGTGTTCCTATTATGCGGAAAAGGGCGGAATCCTGGTAGGCTTCGAGAGCGGAGAATAGTGTCGAGTGTTTTAAAGTAAGCAAATAATTGGTCGTCCATGCCAGCCTTTTTCAGCCGTGTGATTCTATTGATATAGTTACTCTTTTGGCAGACATCAAAATCCATATTGTAAACAGCCTGTTTTTCGTCATCTTATACAATGCAGTAGTCAGACCCAAAAATCAACCAATTTCTATTCCAAAAAAACGGGATATTTTTAAGTTGTTTCTGCCACTATAATAAGAATGGCAGAAAAAGATAGTATCTCTGCCTACTCGATTGACCGTGTTACAAGCAAACTGTATGCGCTGTCAAAATTTAAATTAAGGAGCGGAGGAACAATGGCAACAAGAGAAAAAGTTAAAAAGCACCCCGGCTGGCAGCTCTCCAGATCAGAGAAAAGCTGGTACTACCTGGGCGACAGCGCGCGTCTGTTCTGTACGGCGTTGATCAACACCTACATGACCACATTCCTGATATTTCAAGGGGTAAACATGGCCTCTCTTGCGGGGGCGATCTTTATCGTCAAAATGATCGACGCCGTTGACGATGTTATGTTTGGATTTATCATTGATAAATTCAACATTACCGAGTGGAAGCTGTTCAAAAAGCTGGCGGGGAAAGGAAAATATATGCCGTGGTATCGGCTGTTCTTCTGGACGTTCCCCGTGGCAACCATTCTCTTTTTCATGATGCCCAAGGGCAGCCCCGACATCGTGAAGATCATCTGGTTCCTGGTTACATATTTGATGTTCGATTTCACCTGTACGTTGACCGAAGTGCCCATGCAGTCTCTTGTCACCACGCTCACCGATGACCCCTCGGAGCGCAACAGCATCCTGACGGTAAAGGGCGTCATCTCTGTGGTGGCCGCCGTCGGCTTCTCTATCGTCGTGACCGCGCTGATGAGCGAAAAGGTGGGCATCCCCCTCAAGACCATAGCCATTACCAGCTCTATTATCTTCCTCATCCTTATGATCCCCATGGTCTTTAAGGTGAAGGAACACAATACAGAGCTCAAGAATGTGGAGGTAGAGGGCTCTCAGGAGAAATACTCCATCAAGGATATGTTCCGCTGCGTCACCACCAACAAGTACATTCTCGTTTATTTCCTCGCCATCATCGTATCCACCATTTTCTGCACCCGCACCGCCGTGGAGGGCTTTATGGGCTTTTACATTTTCCATGACTCAATGGTCTTTTCTTATGTGATGCTCATCGGCTTTGTGCCTGGACTGATCCTAAGCTGCTTCTGCGGCAAACTGGCGGACAAATTCGGCAAACGCAACCTCTTGGCGTTCATTTTTGCCCTGATTACGGCGGCATCGCTGATCATCTACTTCTTCGGTCGTGATCACAAGATATTCTTTATTGTGGTCGGGGGCCTGTGCGCCATTCCCAATGCCCTGATCGCGGTGGTCAGGACCTATATCGCGCCTGACACCATCGAATATACCCGCTACAAAACCGGCAAAGACTGCTCCGGTATCTTCTACGCGCTGCAATCCTTCGTCAACAAGGCTTTCGGCGGTGTAGTCAACTCTATCACATTAGCTATTCTGGCCTTTTACGGCTGGAAGGAAGTGCAGGGAGATAGCTTTGCGGACCTCGCCGCCCAGGGCGTCACTCAATCCGAGACTGCTTTGAACGCCCTTTGGGGACTCGGCTACCTTATCCCCGCCATCGGCTTCGGGCTCGCCGCTATTTTGCTGTATGTCTTTTATAACCTGAAGGATTCGGACGCTGAATTGATGGCAAAATGCAACGCCGGAGCCATCACCCGTGAGGAGTGCGAGGCACAGCTGTCCAGAAAGTATTGATCAAACACACTTAGGGAAAGAAACGAAGGGAGCTTAAAATGGCGCTTGCTGGAATTAAAAGAGCGGTTTTCACCGCAAGGCTGAAGAAGGTAAACAAGCACTATAAAACGGACCCGGTCATCGGTGAGCGGGCCTCCATTTCCCGCGATGGGAAAGCCCCGGTGGAGGTCATCTTCTACTACCCCGAAAAGCGGGAGAATATGCCGGTATTCGTGCAGATACACGGCGGCGGTTGGGTCGGCATGGACGCGGTGGATGACGACCGCTACTGTTACCGGCTGGCCAAGGAACTTGGCGCTTTCGTGGTCAATGTCAATTACAAGCGTCTCTATGAACAGAGCTTCCCCTATCCCCAGGAGGAGATCGTGGATACAGTCAAGTGGCTCAAAAGGAACGCCGGACAGCTTGGGATCGACGCTGATAAAATCATTCTCTCCGGCGGCAGCGCCGGCGGGCACATCACAGCGGGAGCCTCTATCATGCTGGTCAAAGAGGGGATCGGTATCGCCGGACAGCTCATGGAGGTCCCATTTCTGGATTTCACCGGGAGCATCAAAATCGACTTCCCGGAGGGGGACAAGCTGTATAAGCTGATGTTCGAGGTTTGTCCGCCAAAGATGCCTGTGGACAGCGACGTGCTCTCCCCGGCGGCGAAGGCGTCGGATGAGACGCTGGACAAGGTGGCTCCGGCAGTCATCATCGTCTGCGGAAAGGACCCGCTCCATCCCCAAGGGGAGTATTACGCGGACCGGCTGAAAGAGCACGGAAAGCTGGTTGACCTGAAAATGTACCAAAACGGCTATCACGGCTTTGGCACCGACAATGCCGCTGAGAAGCCGGAGCAGGACAAGATGCGTGAGGACTGCTTCCGTTACAAGGTGGATATGGCCCGGCGTTTGTATGAGATGGGAGGAAAGAAAAATGTCCAAGCGTGAAACTCCGAAGGAGGACAGGTCCGGCTGGCCGCTTTTTAACCGGCTGCTTGGCGCCTATATCGACATCACGCGCTTCCCGGATCTTCCCGCAGACCCCAAGATTGGAAAGAACTATGAATACTTCCCGGAGGGCGCCCTCTGCGCCAATGGTTCCCCCTACCACGGTTGTATCCGGCTGGGTTCGGAGAACAAGCTGATCATCGGCTTCTCCGGCGGCGGAGTTTCGGTGGACGAGTACACCGCCGCGAGGCCCCAGCGGGTCGGCGGCACCGGGCAGATGTTCTACTCCGACGATGTGCGCTTCGGGGACATCATTCCCCGCGTCGGCACTTTCGGCAGGTCGAAAAAGAGTCCGTTCCGGGATTGGAGCCTGCTCTTTGTCCCTTATGCCAACGGGGATTTTCACTGTGGCACCGGGGATTTAAGCTATACGGACTTAAACGGGCAAAACGCGGTCCTGCACCACCACGGATATACAAATTACCGGGCGCTGCTCAAAAAGATCAAAGAGCTTGTGCCGCACCCTGACAAGATCCTTGTCACAGGCTTTTCGGCGGGGGCATTTGCCACGGCGCTCCTCACCGACGATGTGGCCTCGGCGTTTCCCGACTGCCACGACATCACCGCTTGCGTGGACAGCGCCATGCTCCACTACGACTGGCAGAAGGTGGCGAGGGATGTTTGGAAAACGCCTGAAGAAATTACGGCGAGGCTCACGGGAAGCGAGATCGTCACAGACAGCCTTCTTGCCCTCCACAAAAACCGCCCTGACGTAAAAATTATGTACTGCTGCTCCACTCGTGATTGCGCCCTGACGCAAGTGGAGATGTATATGGAGGATTGCCGCTGGGAGCCGGACAAGGCGGCGGGCATCAGTTTCCAGCGGAAGCTGGGAGACATGGTGGACACACTGCAAAGCGCCATACCGAACCTGAGTGTTTTCATTTTTGATACGCCCGACAAGAACAGCTCCGCAGCTGAATTGACGGTCCACTGTCTCTGCGGCTCCAGTGCCGCGTTTACAACAGCGGTGGACGGCGTGATATGCGCCGATTGGATGAAGCAGGGCGTGGATGGAAAGCCCCTGAAGCTTGGACTTGACAAACTTAAAATCTGATACGGAGGCTCTTACGCTATGAAATCCGATACGATTGTACTAAGCAGGGAACGCAATGTGACCCTCACCGCCTACATCCAGGAAGCGGATGGTGAGTTCGGCTTTTCCAAGCGCCCCGCCATGCTGGTCCTTCCTGGCGGCGGATACGCCATGTGCTCCGACCGGGAGGCCGACCCGGTGGCAGCCGCCTATCTCAAAGCCGGGTATCAGGTGTTTATCCTCCGCTACACCGTAAAGAGCAAGGGCGGCTGGCCCCAACCGCTGAACGACTATGAGCAGGCCATGTCTCTGATCGCGGAAAGAGCGGACGAGTGGCACATTGACCCTAAGAGGGTCGCCGTGGTCGGGTTTTCCGCCGGCGGACATCTCGCCGCCTGCGCCGCTACGATGGCGGAACACAAGCCCGCCGCGGCGGTGCTGGTGTACCCGGCCATTTTGAAGGATATTGTGGATATGTGCGCGCCCGGTATGCCCTATCCCCATGAGCACGTCTCGCCTGACACCTGCCCCTGCTTCTTTGCGGCGGCAAGGGATGACCGCACCGTGGCCATTCAAAATACGCTGACCATGGAGATGGCGCTGGCGGGTAAAGGGGTGGCCTTTGAGAGCCATATCTATTCCTACGGCGGCCACGGCTTCTCCACGGGCGAGGATTGGATAAACACCAACTCCGTGTGTCCCCGTCTGCCCCGCTGGGTTCCGGACAGCATCGAGTGGCTGGGCGAGATCATGGGGAAGCTCACCCGGAACGGATTTACGGAACCGACTGCCGCTGTCAGCATGAACGCCGACTTCGCCCCGGTACTCAGTGTGGAATGCACGCTTCGCCATTTGCGCGGGCAAGGCGAGGAGGCGAAGGCCGCGTTGTCTCCCATGTTTGCCGGCATTGAGGTCGTGGCAAAGGCCAGGGGCTTTTCGGTGGAGGGACTGATGGCCGCTGTGGGCAATAACACCGCACGCGAGATCATGGAACTGTGCCAGATCCCCGCCGATACCATCACCGCCGTGGACAAGGCCCTTCACGGCATGGTTAATCTCCTGGAGGTATGAGCCATGGCTCAGCGCAACGCGGGCAAAGACACCTGTGAAGAATGTGAGAGCAAACTGTCCGGAAAGTATTAAGGAGCAATCCATGAAATCGTTCTTTCGCAAAAAACAAATGGTACCCGGCGTTTATTCCATTGCCGGCGAAGCTGTGATGCGGTATCTCATCATTGGAGAGCACCATGCTCTGCTGTTTGATACCGGATACGGTTTTGGCGATCTGTCAGGCTTTGTAAAAAGCCTGACAGACCTGCCCCTGTATGTGGTCAATTCACACGGCCATATCGACCATGCCGGTGCAAATTTCCAGTTCAAAACACCCTGCTATATGCACCCGGCCGATATGGAGGTATACCGGCATCATCAGACCCAAGACTTCCGAAAAGCCGGGTGGCAGGCCCTTAACAAAATTCAGAGGATATTTTTCTTCTGGCGGCTGCTGATCCCCAAGGGATACACACAGGCGCAGTACCTTGCCAACCCGGTGAGCGACAACTTTTTGCCGGTGCGGGAGGGGGATGTGTTTGATTTGGGCGGCGTGACTTTGCGGGTGGTGGAAATCCCCGGCCATACCCCCGGCAGCATTGGCCTGCTGTGCCCGGAGAAAAAGCTGTTCTTTTCCGGCGACGGTATGAATGGCGGCGTCTGGCTATTCCTGCCTGAATCCACCAAGCTGTCGGTGTACTGCGCATCCATCCAAAAGGTGCAAAAGCTGGATTTTGACTATATCCTCGGCGGACACAGCGCCAAGATGCTGCCCAAGGCAGTGCTGGACGATTATCTGGACGTGGCGCAAAATCTGGACTTTGAACATGGTCGGGTGATGAAGCCCACCGCTTACACACCGGACATTCAGTACCGTATGTGCCGCAGTGCCGCAAATCCAAAAAACAAAGCCACTGTGCATATCAGCGCAGAAAAACTCTGAGGAGGAACAAGCATGGCAGATTTCAAATTGGAAAGCTGGGAACGCGAGCCGCTTTGGCTCAAGCTGCTCACGCCGTTTTTGAAAAAGAAACGGTTCCCCGCTTTGCCAAGCGTACCAAAGCCTGGGCAGTGGTATCGCATTTACCCCGAGGGCTGTGTGGACGCAAACGGAGAGCGTACCTATGCCAACTTTCAGCTTGGCATAGAGAACAAACTGCTTGTGTATTTTTCCGGCGGCGGGCTTTCATGGAACGAGTATACGGCGGCACGGCAGGAATCGTTGTACAGTAAAAACCCCAGCGAGGGTTTTTACATGGTACACGTTGATTTGTTCACCGACCTTAGAATGAACACCGGTATCTTTGAAAACCAGCCCCGAAACCCGTTCCGGAATTGGAGCAAGCTGGTGTTCAACTACAACACCGGCGATTTCCATGCCGGAGACGGGGATTTCCCGTATCGGGCGCTGGACGGAAGCCAACGGGTGGTACATCACCATGGCTTTCGCAACTATCAGGCCGTCATGGAGATTGTAAAGCGGCTGGTCAGCGCGCCGGACTGCCTGCTGATAACGGGATGCAGCGGCGGTGCCTTTGGTGCGGTGCTTGTGGCAGACGATCTGGCCGAACAGTATCCGGCCTGCGAAAATATCACCTGCCTTGCCGACAGCGGTTTCTTTCGGCTGCCGGATTGGCATGGCATCGCCAAGGATGTATGGCACGCACCACAAAAAATCGTCGAGCGCATCCACAGCGACAATATCATGCTGGACGCATTGACTACCTTGAACCAAAAGCATGGGGAACGAATCAAATGTCTGTTTTCTTCCTCTGTGCGGGACGGCTTTTTGGGGCGCATGATGCAGTATGTGGACAGCGGCACTTTTTCGTTTTCCAATGCGGGCGGCGATTTGTGCTACCGTGAACTTCAGCAGTTCTCCGATGAACTGCGAGAGGCCGTTCCCACAGTGGGTCTGTACTTCTTCGATGTTCCCGACAAAAAGCAAAAGGGGCTTGATTTGACCATTCATTGCATCATCGGCGTAGAGTTTGCGTATTCGTATCAGCAATCCGGTATGTCGGTGATTCAGTGGTTGGAAAAGGCCGTGCAGGGTGATGTGCGGCAAATTGGGCTGCCCTTACTGCATCGGGGAGAACAATGAGGGGGATCGCCATGGATAGAAATGAGCAGGAGCGGCGTATATGGGCAATGCGTCTGCCGAATACAACGCTTACAAATGTGGCCTATGTTGGCGAGGGAAAGCCTGCCGAGATACCAGGCTTGCCCTTTGGCGACGCACCGGCGCACATAGAGGTGGAGTTGACCTGCCGCCCGGAGCCGGGCAGCAATATCCGGGTGCTTATCTGGCTTCCCGCCGAAAACTGGAATGGTGATCTTCTCTGTGTTGGCAACGGCGGTGCTGCAGGGATGCTACTGTCCTTTATGATGATATCGCCGCTTCGTCTTGGCTTTGCCGTTGCCAACACCGACCTTGGCACATCTGCCGGGCCGGACTGCGGCATCGGTAACCCCGCGGTGTGGAAGGACTTTGGCCATCGGGCGACACATCTGATGGCGACCGCCGCCAAAGCGGTGGTGGCAAGCTACTTTGGCCGCCAGCCGGCGCACAGCTATTTCACCGGCAGCTCCACCGGGGGTCAGCAGGCACTCAGCGCCGCGCAGCGATACCCGGAGGATTATGACGGCATCCTTGCCATCACCCCGGCATTTGACCGTGTCAACCTGCATCTGGCCTTTTTGCACGACTGGCTCGCCGTGAACAGGGGGCAGGCCGGCTTATTTTCGCAAGAGGACGCCAACACGCTCACCCGGCTGTATTTGGCCGAGTGCGGCGCGCAGGGCGGGCGGCAGGGGGATGATCCCTTTTTCTATCACCCACACACCATCAAGGTCACAGAGCGGCTTTTGAAAAAAGCGGGGCTTACCCCGGCGCAGATCAAGGGGCTGATGGAGCTGTATCAGCCGGTCGCAGACCCGGTGACAGGCCAGCCGCTGTATGAGGCCACCATGGTGCCCGGCAGCGAAGCCTGTGATATGGGCCTTGCCTACCGTTGCGCACAGAGCTTTGACCACGATATGTTTTACCTGTTCCGCTGGGTGCTGGGGGCAGACTTTGATTTTTCCACCTTTGATTTCCATCGAGACGCGCAAACCGTCCATGCCGCACTAGACGAGCATCTGAACGCAACTTCCGTCGATCTGGCCGCTTTTCGAGCCCGCGGGGGCAAGCTTCTGCTGTTGCACGGCACGGCAGACCCCATCATCCCATACACAAGTTCGGTGCGCTACTATGAGCAGGTGCGCCAAGCCATGGGGGATGTGTCCGACTTCTTCCGGCTGTTCCTCATTCCGGGCATGGCCCATACATCGGGCGGGCCGGGGCTTCAGGATGTGGGCGTGGGCCTGCCCGCCACACCCAAGGACAGCAAGCATCTGGCGCTTTTGGCACTGAAGGACTGGGTGGAAACAGGATGCGCACCGTCCACACTGTACCCGGTTGCCTTCCGTGACAACAATTTTGCAAACGGCTTTTTGCCGGATGGCGTGGGCTATGAGCGGGCGGTGGCGTGCTATGACGACGCAGAATGAGGTTCTACCGTCTGAAGGATGAGGACGCCGCATGGATGGCCCAGTACAACGCGGGCAGGATCACTCGTGAGAAGTGTGAGACCCGCACGTCCAAAAAAACATTGATACATAGATGTCGAGGTGATTGATATGAGCTTGAAACTCGCTATCATGAAATATGCCGTCCGACGCAAACGGAAAAAAGGGGTTGGAAAAATCCTGTCGGCCAGAGGTTCATTGTACCTCGTGATGGTAAAAAGGGTGTGGATGTGCTTCTGTACCGGCCCAGACAGACAAGTAAGCCCTGGCCGGTAATCTTCAATATTCACGGTGGAGCCTGGGTGGGCTGCGATGCCAGCCAGATGGACAGTTACTGTTTGGACATGGCGGAAAAATGCGGCGCGTTTATTGTCAACATCAATTACACCAAATTGGATGTTCAGCCCTTTCCTTATCCCCAAAAGGAGATTCGGGACACCGTACTCTGGTTCAAGGAACACGCCGGGGATTATGGCATCGACTCAGAGCGATTCGCCCTTATGGGCTACTCCGCAGGTGGACACTTGGCCGCCGCCTCGGCACTGATGCTGAAGGAGCAGGGCTTCAACATTTCAGCCCAGGTGTTGTGCTATCCTTTTCTGGACTTTACCGAAACTGGCGGCATCTTGGGTGGTGAGGAAAGCTCTATCATGGAGGAGTTTTTCTTCCCCAGCGGCGTAGACAAGCGAGAAACGCATATTTCACCAGTTATGGCCACAGAGGAACAGCTCAAAGGAATGGAGAGCGTGGTGTTTATTACCTGTGGCTCCGACCCCCTCCGGCTCCACGCCGAGCATTATCGGGATAACCTGCTGGCTGCCGGAGTGAACGTCAGCTATCGGATGTATGAGGATGCGCTTCACGGCTTCTTGGAGGTCAATCACAAGGAATACCCACCCCAGGAGGGCAAAAACCCGGCTCAGGAAAAGCTGGCAAAAGATGCGGAGGGTTATATTGCCTCCGAGTTAAAGAAAATTTGGTCAATAGAATAGGAGGCTTAATGATGATAAAGGTAAACACTCCTGAAGTCCAGGCATTTGAGACAGATCATCTCGGAAAGCTCCGCGCTCTTGCGCCGGAGTGCATGGTACTCTTGAAGAAAAACGGCGATTTCCCGCTGGATGGACCCTGCAAGATCGCGCTCTACGGCTCCGGGGCAAGAGAGACTATTAAGGGCGGCACCGGCTCCGGCGATGTGAACGTCCGGCACTACGTCACGGTGGAGGAAGGGCTTGAAAACGCCGGCTTCACCGTCACCACAAAAGCGTGGATGGACGGCTACAAGGCGGCGAAGGACGCCGGGATCAAGGGTTTTTACGAGGGAATCGCTGCCGAGGCGAAAGCCCAGGGGAAATCTGTCTTTCTTGTGGGCATGGGCAGGACTCCGCCCGAACCCCACTATGATCTGCCCATTGACGGAGAGGGCGAGGTTTGTGTTTACGTCCTTGTCCGGAACTCCGGCGAGGGTGCTGACCGGCCCGGAACAGCGGGCGACCTTCTCTTGAGCGAAGATGAGGTCAGAGATATTCTCCTTTGCGCGGAACAATATGAGAAATTCATGCTGGTTCTGAATGTGGGCGGCCCCGTGGATTTGAGCCCCGTACTGGACAAGGTGCGGAACGTCCTTTTACTGAGCCAGCTCGGTTCCGTCACCGGCGACGCCTTCGCCGATGTGCTTTTGGGCAAAGCCTATCCCTCCGGCAAGCTGACTACCACCTGGGCCAGAGCGGAGGATTATCCCACCATCGGGGATTTCGCTATGCGCGACGAAACCCGCTACCGCGAGGGGATCTATGTGGGTTACCGCTACTTTGACGCGGCGGGAACAAGCCCCATCTTCCCCTTCGGCTTCGGCCTTGGGTACACGGATTTCGAGATCAAAGCGGACAGCTTTGAAGTCCGCGGCAATACTGTGGTCGTTCAGGCCACTGTGAAAAATACCGGGAGCTATGCCGGGAAGGAAACAGTACAGCTCTACCATTCTGCCCCCCAGGGCAAGTTTGGAAAGCCCGTCAAAGAGCTTGGCGCTTATGCCAAGACCCGGAAGCTCCGCCCCGGCGAGAGCGAGGCTCTCACCCTTACGCTCCCCGTGGAGAATATGGCAAGCTGGGATACGCAGACGGATTCCTGGCTTCTTGAGAAGGGCGAGTATGTGATCGGGATCGGCGGCACTCCGGTGGGTATCGTGTCCCTTGACGGCGATGTGGTCACGGAAAGTTTGAGCAACTCCGGCGGCGAGGCCGACTTTGCCGATTGGGAACCGGAACTCAGCCGGGAACGTCCCGGCAATCTGCCGGTCATTTCCGTGAGAGCGGCGGAGCTGAAGGGGATCGGACATTATAGCCGCGGCAAAGCCGAGGCGAAGAAACTTTCCTGCCCGAATCTGTCCGAATTCAGCGACAGGGAGCTTGCCACGGTCTGTGTCGGAAAGCACAGCGACGCGCAGGGGCTGGCCGCTATCATCGGCAATTCCGCGACACGGCTTGCCGGTGGAGCCGGTGAAACCGCATCCATAGTATCGGAACGCGGCTATGGTGCTATCATCATGGCTGACGGCCCCGCGGGACTTCGTCTCGCCACAAAATATGTGGAAACCGAGGCCGGACAGGACGGCCTTGACTCCGATGCCTTTGGCAGTCTCATGAACATTCTCCCGCCCGAAATCCAGCAGCTTATCCGCATGAAGCTGGCGCAAAACGAGGAAAAGGCCAAGAAATACCGGGCGCTCTATCACTACGCCTCGGCCATCCCCATCGGTACGGCGCTGGCACAGAGCTGGAACCCCTCGGTCCCTGAGACGTGCGGCAACATTGTGGGAGAGGAAATGGAGCTCTTCGGCGCAAACGTCTGGCTCGCGCCGGCGCTCAATATCCACCGCAGCCCCTTGTGCGGACGCAATTTTGAATACTACTCCGAGGACCCGCTGATCTCCGGCAGGACCGCCGCCGCCATGACCCAGGGCGTACAAAAGCACGAAAAATGCGCCGTCACCATCAAGCACTTTGCGTGCAACAATCAGGAGACGAACCGCTTCGGCTCCAACAGCGTGGTGTCCCAGCGGGCGCTGCGGGAGATCTACCTGAAAGGCTTTGAGATCTGCGTCAAGGAAGCCGCCCCCAAAGCCCTGATGACCTCCTACAACCTCCTGAACGGCATCCATACCGCCAACCGCCGCGATTTGCTGACGGACATTCTTCGTGACGAGTGGGGCTTTGAAGGGATCGTTATGACCGACTGGGGCACGACCAACGACAAATTCAACCTGGGCGTTCACGGGGCCAGCAGCCCGGCGCAGTGTGTCAAAGCCGGGAACGACCTTATCATGGCCGGCTCAAAGGAGGATGTGGACGGCATCCTGGCGGGTCTTGAAAGCGGTGAGATCACCCGCGTTGACCTGGAGAAGTGCGCCGGGAGGGTGATGGCTCTGTCGAAGGAGCTTTCATAATGGCACAGTGGATATGCCATCCAGACGATGATCGGGAAACGCGGCTGGTTCCTGTGTTTCGCAAGAGATTTCAAGTGAGGCGCGGACTGAAAACAGCCGTCCTGCGCCTCACCGCTCACGGTATCTACGAGGCGGAGCTGAACGGCCAGCCGGTCACTGAAAACAAATTTACCCCCGGCTTCACCAGCTACTATCACCGCATCCAGGTGCAGGGATACGACGTGGCCGCCATACTGCGCGAGGGCGAAAACGAGCTGCGAGTTACCGTAGGCGACGGCTGGTGGCGGTGGAACAACAACTTTGGCTTCACATTGGCTCTTTGGGGCGAGCTGACGCTGGCCTACGCGGACGGCGGTTCGGAGGTCATCGTCACCGATGAGACTTTTGACGCGGCCACCGGCCCTGTCGTCAGGACAGACCTGCAAGCGGGCGAGCTCTACGATGCCCGGAGGGAGCCGGAGGGCTGGCGGCCTGCCGCTGTCTGCGCCTAGCACACCGAGGGCCGGCTCATCGAAAGCCAAGGCGTCCCCGTCCGTGAAAAGGAACGCTTCACCGGCAAGCCCATGCGGGACAGCGACGGAAATCTGATCATCGACTTTGGTCAGAACATCGCCGGCTTTATAAAAATGACGCTCCGCCACACAAAACCCGGACAGACGGTACACTTAAAGCACGGCGAGGGCTTTGACCCTGACGGAGAATTCTCCACTGCCAACTGCGACGGAGGCAAGCGCCCCTTCCAGGAGATCACCTACATCTGCAAAGGGAGTGAAGTCGAGGAATACACGCCCCATTTCACGGTGTTCGGTTTCCGTTACGCACTGGTTGAGGGCATTGAGGACGCGGATTTTGAAGCGATCGCCGTCTATTCCGATATGGAGGAAACCGGCGACTTTAATTGCTCCAATGAGCTTATTAATAAACTGGTGAAAAACGCCCGGTGGAGCCAAAAGGGGAATTTCCTCGACGTTCCGGTAGACTGCCCGACCCGTGAGCGCAACGCCTGGACGGGCGACGCCATGATCTACTGCCGGACGGCGGCGTACTTCATGGACGTTGAGCGATTCTTTCAGAAATGGCTGAAGGATCAGACCGTCGAGCAATACGCCAGCGGCAAGGTGGGGATCACCTTCCCGTCCACCTCCAGCGTCCATAACCCGGAGGAGCTGAGGCGCGTTCAGGCGGCCAATCCCGCTATGGCCCTGGCCGGTCCCACCGGCGACGGCAATATCGGTGAGGACAGCGTGGGCTGGGGCGATTCCTCTGTTTGGATTCCCTGTCAGATGTACCTGATGTACGGCGACCGGGAGATCATAGAGGAACACTACGACACCGCGAAGCGGTGGGTAGAATACTCCCTGCGCTGTATGGGGGAGAAAAACCCGCTCTACGCGGACAAGCCCTGGTACAAAAACGGCGACGGGGACTACATATACGACACCCGCTTTCACTACGGCGAGTGGAACGAACCTCTGCCGCCCGCGCCGGAGGTCATTGAGCTGTTCGCCAAGGGGGCACAGCGGCGGATTTTGTCACATTCATGGCGAAGTACGGCAAGCCGGAGGTGGCCACGGCCTACACGAAGCGCAGCTGTGACAATCTGGCGCACATGGCCCGTATCCTCGGGAAGACCGAGGACGCGGAGCATTATGCCGCGCTGTCCGAAAAAATCAAAGCCGCCTATGACAAATACCTCATAGGCGACGACGGAGAAATCCAAAGAGGTCATCAGGCGGCGTATGTTCGCGCGCTGGCGCTGGATATGGCCGGCGCGGAGAAAAGGCCGCTGGTGCTGGCGCAGCTCAAAAAGGAATTGGCGGCCGCGAATGACCACCTGAATACCGGATTTCTCTCTACGGTCTATCTGCTGCCCACGCTGGTGGACAACGGCCTTGTGGACGAGGCGTTCCGAATCCTGGAGCAGACAACCGCCCCAGGTTGGCTCCACCCCATCACCCTGGGGGCCACCACCATGCTGGAGAACTGGGACGGCATGGATGTGTTCCGGGACAGCTTCAACCACTATTCCTTCGGCGCGGTCTGCCAGTTCCTCTTTGAGTATGTGGCGGGTATCCGCCCGACCTTTGACGCGCCGGGATTCCGAGAGTTTGAACTGAAGCCTGTTGTTGGCGGTTCTCTCACCTGGGCAGAGGGGTCTTACAAGACGAGATACGGCGTGATTCGCTCCCGGTGGGAGCGGGACGGCGCTAAAATCCTTTATTCCTGCGAAGTCCCCGAAAACACCACGGCGCACCTGACCTTGCCAGACGGCAAAACGGTCACTTTGCCCGGTGGAAAATATACATTTAACTGCCTTTGTCAAGGAAGCGGGAGTACAAAATGAAAAAGATACTGATCGTGATACTTGTGATCGTCCTGGTCATAGCCGTGGCCCTGGTTGCCGGATTTTTCTATCTCAAGTCAAAGCTCGGACTGTCGGGCAATACGGAGATCGTGGAAGGCTACTATGAGGCTTTCCAATCCGACGCGCCGTTGGAGATGAAGTATTCTCAGACCGGCGGCAGCCAGGTCGGTTATACTGAGTTCCCCTCCGACAATACGTCGATTGGAAAGGTGAGAGTGTGGTATCCAAAAGAGCTGGAGAGTAACGCCGGACTTTGGCCCATGGTCATGGTGGTGAATGCCAGCGGTACGCCGGCCTCCTCCTTTGAGCCCTTCTTCCAGCGCCTTGCCACCTGGGGCTTCATCGTCGTCGGCAACGAGGACCCTCAGACCGGGAACGGCCAGACTGCCTCCATCACGCTGGACGCTGTGCTCTCCCTGGACAGCGGCAGCGTCCTCTATGGGAAAATTGACACCGAAAACATCGGTATCGTCGGCTATTCCCAAGGCGGCGCCGGAGCAATATGCGCTGTCACAAATTATGAGAACGGCAGCCGCTATAAGACCATATTCACCGGCAGCGCGGCCTATCCGACGCTTGCGAAAAACATGGGCTGGGAATATGATGCCTCCAAAATCGCGATCCCTTATTTCATGGTGGCCGGGACAGGGAAATCAGACGATTCCGGCACAGACCCGGAAACCGGCTTCGGCGGAGTAGCGCCGCTGTCTTCGCTCATTGCGAATTACGACAGCATCTCCGATGACATCCCCAAGGTCCGCGCGAGGGCGGTGGGTGCTGAGCATGAGCAAATGCTGATGCGTTCCGACGGCTATATGACCGCCTGGATGCTCTATTACCTCCAGGGCAATGAGGAGGCAGGTACGGTATTTCTCGGGGAGGATGCCGAAATACTGCATAATAGCAACTGGCAAGACGTTGAGAAGGATCGGTGAAAAAGAACTATGAATCAAACAGCAATAAAAAGAAAACGCTGGTGGGTTAAAGCTCTCATTATTGTCGTGATAGCGATATTAGTTTTGGGCGTGGCTCTTTTCATCTTTATAAAGACGACATTTCTCAAGTCCTTCCCCGAATTAAAGGGAGAGCCTGAGATTGGGAAATGGTACAGTGTCCCCGTATCGGAGGCGAAGTCGTCGGACGGCAGCGAGTGGCACGGGATTTTCCGTAAGGGCACGGCAAACAAGGTCGTTGTCTATTTCTTCGGCGGCGGCGTGAGCATCACGGGCGAGACAAGCGAAGGCGGCACAAAGTTCTTTGCCACCAATATGCTCGGTCAGGATTTTGTCGCGCAAGGCGGCATCGGCAGCACGGCGGACGAAAACCCGTTCAAGGACTGGACTTTTATCGTCATCCCCTATGCCTCCGGGGATTTCCATAGCGGGACGGGTGAATACCACTACACAAAAAACGGTAAGGATACTGTCGTCTACCACAATGGCTACAACAATTATTCCGCGTATCTGAATGAGATCATGAAGTATGTGGGCGAACCGGACACTCTGCTTGTGACCGGGTTCTCCGCGGGCGGGTTTGCCACATCGCTTCTGGCAGATGACGTGATCAGCCGCTTCCCCTCGGCCCAAAATGTTACTGTGTGTGTGGACAGCTCCCTGCTCCTTTATGACGGCTGGCACGACTCCGCCGCGAATCTCTGGCAATCGCCGAAGGAGATCTCTGACCGGCTGACGACGAATAATATTGTTCTGGACAGCCTGACGGCTCTCTATAAGAAGCGCGGGGACAGCGTGAAGATCCTGTTTGACTGCTCTTATCGGGACGATACCCTGCAACAGTATCAGTCCTATATCGAGAGCGGCAGGATGGATAAGAC
>CANQBC010000031.1 GCA_947589225.1 uncultured Oscillospiraceae bacterium
CCGCTGTTTCTTTTTGTCCCCCAATCGAGGCAATGGCTGATCGCTGGTAGATACGGCGGCTAACAGGAGGTAGCCGCTAAGAAGCCTGTTCCACATTTACAAATTCCGACAGAGGTACTCCACTCACAAAAAGCCTGACCCAGCAAGCTGGATACCCTGCCGAGGAAGATGAACACACAAATTATGTAAGAAGGTAAAATTGATGGCAAGCATCATGAAAAAATCTGAACGAAAATATAAAATCACCGTCAGCAACGGCTACCGCGCTGACGGCAGGAAAATTTCAAAAGCCAAGACCATCACCGTTCCGGACTCCGTTCCCCGGCGCGGCATCGAGCAGTACGTCATCCATGCCGTAGAGGAGATGGAGCGCGAGGTCAAAAACGGTTACAGCGAGGACGGAGAGACAACCTTTCAGGAGTACGCCGCCCATTGGCTGAGCCGCCAGGTCAAGTATGCCCCCAGCACCCGCGCAAGCTACGACCGGATGCTGCAAAGGGTCTACCCGTACATCGGCGCGGTTAAAATCAAGGACATACGCCCCATCGCTCTGGAGAACATGCTTGCGGAGCTTCGCAAGTGGACACGCCGCGGCAAGCCTGTTCAGGAGGCCACGGTGCAGAAGTACCTGACCGTCGTCTCCGCCGTCCTCTCGGATGCAAAGCGCAACGAAATCATCCAGAAGAACCCGGCGCGAATGATCGACCTGCCAGACACCGAACACCGGGAGCAATTCATCCCCACGCCGGAGCAGGCGAAGGAGTTCCTCGACGGGCTCGTGGACGAGCCGTGGCAGTACAAAGCTTACTATCTGCTGGCCATCTACACAGGCTGCCGGCGCGGCGAGCTGTGCGCGCTCAAATGGTCGGACTTCATCATGGACGGCGACCGCTGTATTCTTACCGTCAGCCGCTCCCGGAGCGTCGTGGCGGGAAAAGGGATTCAGGAGGGGACAACCAAGAACGGCAAGCTCTCCTATTTCAAGCTCCGTGGAGATGTGTTGAAGATCCTCATAAAGCTTGGTATTCCCCAGGTGACAAGAAGCCTTTTGGTGCGCTTTTCCATGCTGTGGGTCAACGCCACGGTCAATTCCTACAACGACATCGTAGTCAGCAATACCAACTACGTGGGGACGAAGCTCCAGAAATTCATGGAGGTATTTATCCAGGGCGTAGATACCGCGTCCGCCGCCATGGTGGGGCAGAACCTGGGGGCCAAAAAACCGAAACGCGCCGGAAATGTGACCCTCTGCACGTTGGGATGTACGCTTATCTGCGCTACGGGAGCATCGGCACTTTGCGTCCTGGTCCCAAAACAGATCTTCAGCGTCTTTACAGATGACCCGGCGGTCATGGACCTGGGTATCACGTTCCTGCGCATTATGATCGTCCAATTTTATTCCTCGGCGGTGGTCGGCGCTTTCCAGGCGATGGTGACAGGCTGCGGCTTTGTCTCCCTGGGCTTTGCCATCGGGATACTGGACGGCGTGGTCTGTAAGATCGGCCTCAGTGTGCTGTTCGCGAACGTCCTTCAAATGGGGTACCTGGGGATTTTCTGGGGCGTGGCCTGCTCCAGAATTCTCCCGGCGATCCTTTGCGCGGGGTATTTTTTCAGCGGAAAATGGAAAACGAGGAAGCTGCTTACGGAATGAAAGGAGGAGCTCATGCGCGATAAAATTTGGGATTTGCCGGACCTTCAGGATTTCCACGGGTACCTGTACACCGTGAACAACGGCTCCATGGACGTGGAGGGGTTCATCGACAGCGAATACGGCAGGGAGACGGCCCGAAGGCTGCTCATTCGAAGCCGTATCCAAAATGACCAGGACGAGGCGGCCAAATTCTACGCCTCGGTGGGCCTTCGGAAGGAATATTTCGATTGGGACGGCTACTATGACCGCTGGACGCTGTTGACGCCCCTCAAAATGGAGCCTGGCCGGAGCTATCCTCTGGTGTTCTGGCTCCATGGAGGTGGAAACTCCATCGAAGCGGAGGAGAATATGACCGGCTTTACGGACATCGCCGCCCGGGAGGGCTTCATGTTGGCGGTGCCCCAAAATACCAACCACGACAAGGTCTTTGAGATCATAGAGCGCGTGGCGGAGCGTTATCCCCTGGACAGAGGACGCGTGTACCTGGCGGGCTTTTCTCAGGGCGGCGTACAGTGCCATGGCGCCTATATGCGCTCCCCGGAGCGCTTTGCCGCGGCGGTGACCAGTGGCAATGGGATATGGAGCCCCTGGGACGATCTGCAGGTGGAATATACGCCGGAGGAGATCAAAAAAACGGCCCGTCTCAAAATGCCGCTGATGCAGATGTGCGGACAGTCGGAGCCCTTCGCCTACGCGCCGCTGAACGACTGGACGCCCAGAGCGCCCCTGACGGCGAGGCCCTGGGGACGGCCCGACACCTTCGAGCATCCGGGGAAGAACGACGACTTGGACCCCACAAGGATACACGACCTTACCCTTGGCAAATTTGACGCGGTTTTCGGCGACGCCGCACGGCATAAGTGGCGCATGGCCAAGGAGTATGCTCCGGCAAGGGGCGAGGACCCCGGAGAATTTGCCATGAAGAACGTGAATTTCCGTATGGACCTTTTGGACTGCCCAAGGCGAGACGCCGCGATCTGCCGGGGATTTCTCCGGGAGCATCAGGGGACGCTCCACAGGACCGTGGGTATTTATGGTGACTATGAGGCCATTGAGTATCACTACGGGGTGCGCCATTACACCGTTGGCGTAAACGATAAAACCGGCCGGGAGATGTACCGCTTCGTCTGCGTGCAAAACGCTCCCCACTGGCCCTAGCTGACGGTGGGGGAGCTGGGCTGGCAATTTTTAAAGCGGTATTCAAGGGACACGAAAAACGGGGAATTGATCGTTAAGGAGGAAAAATTATGAACGGAAGCTCAGACGCGCTCACAAGGAGCTACATAGACAAATTTGCCATCCGCTATCGCTACATCGGCGGTTGCGAGGCCACCACGGAATGTGAGCTTTTCGGGAGAAAGCTCAAGACCCCCATTATGGCGGGCGGTATGGCCCACTATGAAAAGTTGAGAGCCGGCGGAGCGGACGAATTTGCCGAGGGCGTCCGGGACGCCGGGACCGTCATGTGGACGGGGTACAGGTCCGATGAGGCTATGGCGTCGCTGATAGGTGTGGGAGCGCCGGCTGTACGCATCATAAAGCCCTTCGCAAATCCTGACTACGTCCTCTCTGCCATCCGGCATGATGAGGAACACGGCGCCGCGGCGTTTGCCATGGACATCGATCATGTTTTTGACAAGAAGGGACATGTGGGAGAGTTTTTTGGCTACCCGTACGCCCCGCAGACGGTGGAGTCCTTGAGAACTTACGCCCGCGCCGCGAAGATTCCCTTTATCGTGAAGGGCGTTTTGTCGGCGGAGGACGCCTGCAGGTGCGCTGAGGCGGGCGTGGCGGGAATTCTTTTGAGCCACCACCAGAACCTGTTCCCCTGGTCCGTTCCGCCGCTGGCGGTGCTCCCCGAAATACGCGCGGCGGTGGGAAACTCCCTTTTGGTGCTGGTGGACTGCGGCATCGAGACGGGCTACGACGCCTTTAAAGCTCTGGCCCTGGGGGCGGACGGGGTCTGTGTGGCGCGGCCCCTTCAGCCCATCTTCAAAGACGGCGGCGCCGAGGCGGTGCGGCAGAAGCTGGAGACCATGACGGATGAGCTCAGGTCGTGTCTGTCGCGGACGGGTAGCACCGACATCGGGCACATCCCCGCAGACGCTTTGAAGGAGCTTTGAGATGTCCTTTAACGAGCCTATACTCCTTGAGATCGCGGGCGGCGTCTACGCCGTCAACGAATTCGGCCTTGCCACGGTCTTTGTGGTGGAGGGGACACAGCGCGCTCTGGTCATCGACACAGGGATGGGCTATTGTGACATGAGGGCCATCGTTGAAAAGATCACCGCAAAGCCCTATACAGTGGTCCTGACCCACGGGCACCTGGACCACGCGGGCGGCTGGGACCTTTTTGACGAGGTCTGGCTCCACCCGGCGGACAGGGAGCGGGCGGAGTGCGTCACCGCAGCGGAGAGGATCGCCTCCGGCCAGCGTATGCGCGGCCTGGAGGGGGACCCGGACACCTGGGACTACGGCCCGGAGAACGTCCGGGAGTGGAAGCGTCTCCCCAAAATACGTGACCTTGCGGACGGAATGGAGTTTGATTTAGGCGACAGGAAGATCATCTGCGTCCACACCCCCGGTCACTCGGCGGGCAGCTGCTCCTTTATCGATCCCGCCCGCAGGCTCCTCTTTTCCGGGGACGCCTGTAACGTGAGCCTTCGGGTGACGGATGGCGGGCCGGAAACGGCGCTGAAGGGGCTCATGCGTCTGAAGACCCTGGAGGGGCTATTTGACAGAAATTTTAACGGCCACATGGCCTACGCCTCCGGCATGACGCACATCTCCATGCCCCAAACGACCCTTGACGACTGCATAGCCGCCATGAGGCTCATTTTGGATGGGAAAGCGAAGCCCGTCACCCGGACCTGGTCTAAATATTCCGGCGGCTGGACGGCGTCCTTCATCTACGGAGCCGTGACGGTGACCTGGCGTGTGGACGGAGAGGAGGCATGATGATGGCGTATCCCGTCCTTGTGGAGATCGACGCGCGTATATGGCTCATAAATGACCGAAGCGGCGTGTGCGCCTACGCCTTGGGCGGTGAGGAGCGGGGGCTTCTCATAGTGCCGGGGGAGGCGAAGCCCGAGATCGCCGAACGGCTCTTTGACGGCAGGGCATATGACATTCTCTCCCCCCGCCGGTGCCCCCTGCGGACGGGAGACACCATCGACCTGGGGGGCCGGGTGATACGTGTCATACGCACGCCCGCCCTGACGGAGGGGGACTGCTCTTTTTGGGACGAGCGCGGCGGGACCGTGTTTACCGGCGACGCGTGCGTGCCCGCGCTGCGGGTGCAGGTCCCCGTGTCCGACGCCCTGGCGGGCCTTTCGCGTCTTTGGCGCCTTTGCCCGGGCCTATTGAGGATCTACCCGTCGTCTATGCCGGAGAGTGATTACCGCGCGTACCCACCGGAGCTTTTAGAGGACGCTGTCGCCGCGCTGCGCGCCGCCCTTTCCCCGGACAGCGGCGGCTGTCTCACGGCACCGGGAACCGTCCGCTTAAGAAGTGTGACGCTGACCTTTGACGCAACCAGGCTCCGCGCCCCCTGGGAGTCCCCGTCCCCCTATCCGCTGGGAATTTGACAAAAGTGCGCACCCTGCTTTTTAAGGCGGGGTGCGCTTTTTTGATATTATTAATCCATTAATCTTCGCTGATCTGCTGTGTTTCCGTGTGCTCGGGGTAAGTCTCCTCGCTGGTGCCGGTGTACCACTGGGCGGAGGACTGCTGGATATACCGCAAAAGCTCTACCCCCAGGGGCGGCAGACGGCGGTGGCGAAAGACCACGTCCACAAAGCTGTAGATCGGCGGGTCCACGCGGACAATGGCGGCCTGGGTGTTCCTGGCGGCGTCCACAGGGCGGGCTAAGTAGAGGGTGACGCCCTCATGGCGGCGGATCATATCGTAAATGACATAGGTGCTGGCAAAGGAGATATTTGGGGTGATTCCGCACTGGGCGCAGCGGGCGGTGAAGGTGCGGTAGATGCCGGAGTTTTCCGACCGCAGGAGGATATGTTCGCGCGAGAGCTCCTCAAGGCTGATGGCCTCCGCCCCCGCCAGAGGGTGATCCGGCGGCAAAAACGCCACCATGGGGTCGGAGCAGAAGGGCATATAGACCAGCTCCGGGTCCCGGTCAAGGACCTGCTGGGTCCGCACAAAGGCCATATCGCACCCGCCGCTTTTCAGAAGGGAGATGAGCGAGGCGTTGTCCCCCTCCCGAATGATCACCCGCCCCGGGGCGCGGTTTTGGGCAAATTGCGTCAGGATACGTCCGGCGCGTTCCCTGGATTGGATAGGGGAGAGCGCCACGGTCAGCCGCTCGTCGGGGTCGGAGGAGGGGGCGGCGAAGTCCTTGAGGTACTCGTCCTGAAGACTCGTCAGGGCCTCGGCGTAGGGGAGAAGGAGCTTTCCAAACTGGGAAAGCTCTATTTTTCTGGAACGCAGGAACAGGGGAACGCCCAACTCCTGAGACAGCGTTTTCATGTGCTTTGACAGGACCGACGGTGAAAGACCCAGCTTGTCCGCGCATTTTTGCATTTCGGAGGAGCGGGCGGCGCAAGCAAACTCCCGGAGATATTCAAACTTCATTACGGTACTCCTTTCCGATGGCGGTGGAACCGAAAAAGTCGATGATACTCCGCCCAAAGGGGGACAGGCGCTCCGAGCGGAACACGATACTCGTAAAGGATCTGAGCGTGGGGGAGATGTCCACGATGGCGGTACGGCTGTTGAGGTGCCGCTTGGCGGGCTCCTTCCACTCCAGTCCCACGCAGTCAGAGCTTCCGATCCAGCCGAAAAGCGACGGCCCCACAAGGCCGCCCCGGACGACGTGGGGATTGAAGCCGGCGCGGCGGCAGGCCTCGATAAAAACGCTGGCGGGGGCCTTGTCCTCAATGCCGAAGGCGAAATCCTCGCCTGCAAGCTCCGAAAGGGCCAGGCTCTCACGACTGGCCAGAGGGTGGCCCGACGGCAGTACGGCTACCAGGGTGTCCGAGGCGATGCGGAGCCTGTCAAGACCCTCCGGCGGGGAGAAGGGGTCCTCCTGGAGGAACGCCAAATCACAGGAACCGTTTAGACAATCCCGAATGAGCACATCCGTGTCGTCCTCCACCATCTTTACCGGCTCCTGGGTATTGGCCGAGAGAAACCGTGTCAGCCGCTCCGTAAAGCCGTAAAACGTCACAAGGGCGTTGTAGCCGACGGTCAGGGTGTGGGACATGGAACGCTTGGCCCAGTTGAGCTCCGCCATGCAGTCGTCCATCAGCTTTACTGCCCTTCGCGCGTACACAAGAAAACGCCCGCCCTCCTGGGTGAGCTCGATCTTCTTCGTGGAGCGGTTAAAAAGGGCAAAGCCCAATTCTCCCTCCATGGCCATAATGTGCCGGGAGAGCGTGGCCTGCGTGGAATAGAGCATATCGGCGGCTACAAGATAGTTGCGCTCCTCCGCCAATGTCACGAATTCGCGCATTTGTTCCACAGTCATAGATGGGCCTCCTAATTTCCATTTGCGTATAAATAATATCAAAAATCAGATTGCTTGTCAAGATTTATTCGTATAAAATGAACATAAAAGGGAGCCAAAACGGAGGATATTTTGACGCTTTTGGCCCTTGAAATGAGGATGAAATACAAAATCAGAAAGGAAGAGTGAAATGAAAAAGCTGTTTGCGCTCCTGCTGGCCGTTGTGATGGTGATGTCACTGGCGGCCTGCAACGGGGAGGATGGCAAAGAGGGCGGCCTTGACGAGAACGGACGTTACACCAAGGCCGTAGCGGCGGTGAGCAGTGAGATCCAGAACCTGCTGCCCACCAACGGCAACGGAAACCCCAAGGCGGTGTTCTTCTGGAACATCTATGAGACGCTTTTCGACTTTAACGAGGACCTGGAGTTTGTCCCCGACCTTGCCAAGAGCTTTGAGATCGTGGACCCCACCCATTGGCAGGTCCACCTCTTTGAGAAGATCTACGACTCCGCCGGGAACCACATCACCGCCGAGGACGTGGTGTTCTCCGTGGAGTGGCTCCGAAATGCCGGCGAGGACCTGAACTACGAGCTCTTCGACAGCGTGAAGGCCGTGGACGACTACACGGTGGAGTACACCTGGAAGGAGACGCCCACCTCTACCTCTCAGATCGAGTTCCCCTTCACCCGCACCTTCATTTTTGATAAGGACGCCTTCGACGAGTCCAAGTTCGCCACCGCCCCCGTGGCCACCGGCAACTACACCGTTCAGAGCTTCATAACCGGCTCTGAGATGGTGCTCAAGGCCAATCCCGACTACTGGGCGCTGAAGACCGACGAGGATGTCTCCATGCGCCTTGCACTCCACAACGCCACGGTGGACACCATGACCTACCGCATCATCCAGGAGTCCTCCACGGCGGAGATCGAGCTCCAGATGGGCAATATCGACTACTGCGACTACATAAAGTATCTCTCCCTGGATAAATTCCAGAACGATTCCAAGTATGTTGTGGAGGTCTCCTATTCCTCCGATTACAGCTTCCTGGGCTTCAATATGGACCCCTCCAATATACTCTCCGACGACCTTGACCTGCGTATGGCCATCTGCTATGCCCTGGACTCCCAGGCCGTCGCCAACGCCATGCCCGGCTCCTACAGCCCCATGAAGACCTACGGGACCCCGTATTTCAAGGATTATGACCCCGCCTGGGAGAAAGAGCCCAACTACGCCAACACCTATGACCAGGCCAAGGCCAAGGAGTATCTTGCGAAATCCAAGTACGCCGCCAACGGCAGCCCGACACTGACGATCATCTGCAAGTCCTCCGAGGCGGACAAGAACGCCGTCCAGATGATGCTGGGCCAACTCATGGCCGTGGGCATCAACGTGGAGATGAAGGCGGTGGACCAGGCGACCTTCCAGACGGACACCTCCAACTACGCCAACTGGGACCTGATGTTCTTCAACCCCATGAGCGGCAAGGACCTGGCCAGCTCCTGGCGTCTGGCCGTTGACAACATGGGCAACAAGCGCTCCGACGGCTCCACCGGCTCCATCATCTTCCACGGCGATCAGGAGCTCTTTGACCTCTATAAGGTGGCCACGGCGGACGCCACCCACACCACCGAGAACATGAAGAAGGTCATCGACCACATCTTTGCCAACGCCTATGTTTACCCCGTGGCCTACTCCGTGTCCGCCAGGGTCTACCGCGCCGAGGCTCTCTCCAAGGTCTACTACCGCGAGGGGTATCCCACCCTGTGCGCCAGTACCTACGCCGGACAGCAGGAGAACAAGAACCCCGCCACGCACGGCCAGACCCTTGACGTGGGCGGCGATGTCTCCGCAGTCGTCGGGGAGTACACCTTCACTGAGGTCGTGGGCGAGGGCAGCGGCAAGTGCGAATATAAGATCCAGCTGAACGCCGACGGCACCTACCGCATTGACCAGCACAATATGTTCAACGAGGACGTCTGGATCGAGGGCACCTTCGTCTATGTGGACGGCAAGGTCGTCTGCGCCGCCCCCGAAGCCGGCGTTCAGGGAGCCATGGACCGCTTCCTCAACAGCGGCTGGACCGACGTCAACGCCCCCGCGACCACATGGATACTGAATGGCGACGGGACCGCGACCCCCGAGGGCTACGTCCCCGCTGACCCCACCCAGCCCACCGAGCCCGAAGGGGGAGATAAACCCACCGAGGAGGTCCCCGGCATCGTCACCGGCCTTGAGGGCAACGGCTTTGAGCGCTTCACCTTCTATGAGGTGAACGAGGGCATGGGCATGACCTTCACCTGGTATGTGATGAAGAGCGACGGCATGGTCATCGTTATCACGCCCAACGATATGCTGGGTACGGCCGACGGCCTGGGCGTGTGGCACTTCACCGAGGTCACCGAGGACAAGGGCGTTTTGACCCTCTCCGGCCTTGAGGAGGCTGACAAGGCCCTTCCCACCATGGGCGATCAGTGGTCCGACAGGGACAATTTCGTCCAGCAGTGGCAGATCTTCGGCATGGGCCTCATCGCCCCGGCGAATTGGGACGGCTTTGAGGACTACAAGGCCGCCGTGGAGGCGGGAGAGATCCCGCCGAAGGCCGAGGAGCCCTCCGGCGGCGAGACGGAGGTCCCCGGCATCGTCGCTGCCCTCACAGGCCAGGGCTATGAGTGCTTCAGCTTCACGGAGGAGTCCCCCTTCGGGACCTTCCCCTGGTATGTCCTTAAAAAGGACGGGGAGAAGACCATCGTCGTCACCGTCAATGAAAACCTGGGCGGCGAGACCGTGTGGCATTTTGAAAACACCGAGGAGGACAAGGGACTTTTGACCCTCTCCGGCCTTGAGGAGGGCGACAAGGCCCTCCCGACTCTGGGCGATCAGTGGTCCGACAAGGACAACTTCGTGCAGAAATGGCAGATCACCGGCATGGGCGCCGTGGTGCCCGCCGGGGACAAATAACCTACCCCAACGCGAACCGGGGCGTCCTTCCGGACGCCCCGAAACGATAAGAGGAGGAGCTTATGGGCAGATATGTGATCAAACGTGTCCTCTGGATGATCCTCATACTCGTGGCGGCGGCCATCGTGGTCTTTACCCTGATGTACCTTGTTCCGGGCGATCCGGCGGAGCTGCTGCTGGGCGTTGAGGCGTCCGAGGAGGTGCTGGCCGCGAAAAGGGCGGAGTTGGGCACCGACAGGCCGTACCTGATACAGCTATTTGACTATCTTTACCATGTATTCCTGAAATTTGATTTTGGGGACTCCTGGCGTTACCGGGTAAATGTCATGACGGAGCTGGGCCAGAGACTCCCCAGGACCCTGATCATCGGCGGCTTTGGCATGATCCTCAACGTGGTCGTGGGGACGGTCCTTGGGATCTTCGCCGCCACCCATGAGGGAAAATGGCAGGATTCCCTGACCATGGTCATCGCCATGGTGTTCGTCTCCGCACCCAGCTTCTGGGTGGCGTGGATGGCCATCATCCTCTTTGCCCAGACGCTGATGTGGGTCCCGCCCAGTGGGATCTCCACCTGGACGTGCTATATCCTCCCTGTGATCTGCGGCAGTCTCGGCGGCATCGCCATCAACGCCCGGCAGAGCCGCAGCGCCATGCTGGAGGTCATCCGCGCCGACTATATCACCACCGCCCGCGCCAAGGGGCAGCGGGAAAAGGTGGTCGTCCGGCGGCATATGCTCCCCAACGCCATGATGCCCATTATAACGGGCGTGGGCGGGGGACTTGCCATGGTGGTGGCCGGCTCCGCCGTTTTGGAGCAGGTCTTTTCCATTCCCGGTATCGGCCAGTATATGCTCTCCGGCGTCAACCAGCGTGACAGGCCCGTTGTGTGCGGTTGCGTGGTGTTCTTCGCGGCGTTTACCAGCATTGCGATGCTCATTATGGACCTGTGCTACGCGTTCCTTGACCCGCGTATCAAGGCCCAGTATTCCAGCGGAAGGAAGGTGAAGTAATGACCGACGTTAAGGAAAAGGAGAGCGCTAAAAGTAAGCGCAAATCCTCTATGACGGCTGAATTTGCCAGGAGGCTTGTGAAGAGCTGGAGCGCCAAGCTCGGCCTCATTCTGATGCTCTTTATCATTCTCGCCTGTCTTATCGGACCGTATTTTACGGGCTACGACTTAAACTGGCAGGATCAGAGCCTCATGCGGGCAGGCCCCTCCGCCCAGCACATCTTCGGCTGCGACACCCTGGGGCGGGATATGCTCACAAGGCTCCTTTACGGCGGGCGCTACTCCCTGCTCATGGGCATTACCTCCGCCGTATTGGGCGCGGTGGTGGGCATCGCCATTGGGCTCATCGCCGGTTACTTCGGCGGTTTTACCGAGACGATCATCATGCGCTTTATGGATGTCTGGTCCAGCCTTCCGGGAATGCTTTTGTGCATCTTAGTGTCTGCGGCTATGGGCAACGGCTTCTTCCCGACGGTGTTGGCGCTGACCATCGGCTCCATCCCCGGCGGAGCGAGGATGACCCGGGGCCAGGTGCTCTCCGAGCGCAGCCGCGAGTATATCGAGGCCGCCGAGTCCATCAACTGCTCAAAGCTGTCCATCATGTTCAAGCACCTTCTGCCCAATGTTATCCAGCCTTCCATCGTGATCACCACCATGAGTGTGGGCAGTACCATCAACATGGCGGCGTCCCTGAGCTACATCGGCCTGGGGATACAGCCCCCTGCGCCTGAGTGGGGAGCGCTTTTGGCCGACGGGAAAAACTACGTCACCACAAATCCCCATCTCATCGCGGTCCCCGGTATCGCCATCGCCCTTACGGTCCTGGCTATCAACCTCCTGGGCGACGGGCTCAGGGACGCGCTGGACCCCAAGCTTCGCGGTTAAGGAGGCGCAGATATGGAAAACTTCCTTGAGATCCGAGATCTGGTGGTGGAATACACCCAAAACCGGGATACCGTCCACGCCGTAAACTCCGTGAGTTTGAGCCTGGGAAAGGGCAAGACTCTGGGCCTTGTGGGGGAGACTGGAGCCGGAAAGACCACCATCGCCAAATCCATCATGCGCATTCTCCCGGACGTGGGCGCCAGGATCGTCTCCGGCGAGATCTGGCTGGACGGCGAAAATCTCCTTGAAAAGACCGAAGACGAGATGTACGACATCCGTGGCAGTAAGGCGGCCATGATCTTCCAGGACCCCATGACGGCTCTGAACCCCCTTATGACGGTAGGGGACCAGATCTCCGAGGTCCTCCTTCTCCACAACGTGAAGGACAAGAAGGAGGCTATGGAAAAGGCCGGGGATATGCTGGAGATGGTGGGTATCCCCCGGGAGCGTTACGTGGAGTACCCACATCAGTTCTCCGGCGGCATGAAGCAGCGCGTGGTCATCGCCATGGCTCTGGCGTGCGACCCGGAGCTCCTTTTGGCGGACGAGCCCACCACGGCCCTGGACGTGACCATCCAGGCGCAGGTGCTGGATATGATCCGCAAGCTCCGCGACAAGCTCAATACCTCCATGATCCTCATCACCCACGACCTGGGCGTTGTGGCGGAGACCTGCGACAGCGTGGCCGTCATTTACGCCGGACAGGTGGTGGAGTCAGGCACAAAGGAGGACCTCTTTGACCACCCCGCGCACCCCTACACAAAGGGCCTTTTCGGGTCCCTTCCCAGCATGGCGGTGGGGGAGAAGCGCCTCCACTCCATAAAGGGACTGCCGCCCGATCCCACAAATCTTCCCACCGGCTGCGCTTTCTGGCCAAGATGTCCCTACGCCACGGATGCCTGCAAGGGAGACTCCGCCGGCGGAGCCCCGGGAATTTCGGGCCGCGAGATCACGCCGGGACATTTTGTAAGATGCTTGAAGGAGGTCTGAACGATGGCGGACAACACCCTTTTGGAGATCAAACACCTCAAGAAATACTTCCGTGTTCCGGCGGGGCAGAACCACGCGGTGGACGACGTGAGCTTCTCCATTCAACGCGGCGAGACCCTGGGTGTGGTGGGGGAGTCCGGCTGCGGCAAATCCACGTTGGGACGCACCATCATAAGGCTCCTTGAGGCCACCGACGGCCAGGTCCTCCTGAACGGTCAGGACATCACCCATGTCTCCGGCCACAAGCTCCGTGAGGCGAGGGAGAAGCTGCAGATCGTTTTCCAGGACCCGTATTCCAGCCTCAATCCGCGTCTTCGTATCGAGTCCACCATCATGGAACCTCTGCAGCATTCCGGGCGCTTTAAAAACAAGGCGGAGATGCGGGAGGAGGCCAACCGCCTTATGGAGCTGGTGGGCATCGATGAGCGCCTTCGCCAGAGCTACCCCCATGAGCTGGACGGCGGACGCCGTCAACGCGTCGGGATCGCCAGAGCCCTGGCGCTGAACCCGGATTTCATCGTCTGCGATGAGCCGGTGTCCGCGCTGGACGTCTCCATTCAGGCCCAGGTGCTCAATTTGCTCATGGACCTTCAGGAAAAAATGGGCATGGCCTATATGTTCGTGACACACGATCTCTCCGTCGTTCGCCACATTTCCAACAATATTTTGGTCATGTACCTGGGACAGGCGGTAGAGAAGGCCCCCACGGAGGAGCTCTTTGAAAAATCCCTCCATCCGTACACAAAGGCCCTGCTCTCGGCCATCCCCAGTGTGGACATCCACCGCCCCATGAAGCGCATCGAGCTCAAGGGTGAGATCACGAGCCCCATCAATCCCAAGCCCGGCTGCCGTTTCGCGGCCCGCTGCCCCTACGCCTCCCCGCAGTGCGAGGCGCCCCAGACCCTGGAGGAGGTGCTCCCCGGGCATTTCGTCCAGTGTTGCCGGTGTAAAGAGATCAACTCCCTTTGATATATGAAAGGAACCTATATGGTTAAGACAAGATTTCCCGTAAGCTCCACCTATGTTCGGGTGGGCCATTGGATCAATGGCGTGCTTTACGCGCCCGAAGATGAGCGCGTGACCTCCCGCGTGGCGGTCATGGTCATGCACTCCGACGCCGACTATCTCACCTTCCCGGCGGGCATGGCCCTTGCCGCCCACGGACACCGGGTTCTGTGCGCCAATGTGAGCCGCGCCCAGGAGACGCTGGACAAAAAGCTTCTTGACGTCAAGCAGTGCGTGGAGTATTTAAGGTCCCTTCCGGGCGTGGAGAGGGTCCTTCTCCTGGGGCACAGCGGCGGCGCCACGCTCATGAGCTGTTATCAGGCGGTGGCGGAAAACGGCCCTTCGTATTTCCGGGGCCCCGAAAAGATCGTCCCCATGGGGGAGATGGAGGAGCTTCCCGCCGCCGACGGCGTACTCCTCATCGACTCCAACTGGGGCAACGGAGCCATGACGCTTTTGAGCCTTGACCCTGCGGTGCGGGAGAGGACCAACGGTGTGGACCTCGATCCCGCCTTTGACCTCATGGACCCCGCCAACGGCTACGACCCCGGCGGCTCCCATTACGCGCCGGAGTTTGTAAAACGCTATCAAAAGGCCCAGGGAGCGCGCAATGAGCGCATGATCGACGAGGCGTTAAAGCGCCTGGAAGCGATAAACGCAGGCCGTGGCACCTTCCGAGACGATGAGCCCTGGATCGCCGCCGGCGCCAGCCAGATCGCGCCCTGCAACCGCCTTTTCCCCCAGGACACAAGGTATCTCTCCCGCACGAAGAACGCCTGGCCCCTCATACACCCCGACGGCTCCATCACCGTGGGCGTCGTCCCGTGCCTTCGAAAGCCCCGCAGGCTCATGCCTGTCACGGGGATGTACGGCTTCGGCGGAATGGCCATGAGCGTCCGGCAGTACCTGTCCGGCAGCGCCGTTCGGACCACGGAGGACTTTGGCTACGACGAGACACACATCTACGGCGTGGACTGGGACTCCTGCTACTGCTGTACCCCCGGAAATGTGAAGGGCATCCACGCCCCTACGCTCATTATGGGCATGACGGGGAGCTATGAGTTTTTGGCGGCGGAGCTCATCTATGAAAACTCTCCCGCGCAGGACAAGTCCATTGCCTTTGTGGAGGGAGCGTCCCACATGCTCACCCCGGCCCGTGAGTGCGAGGAGTACCCCGGACAGTTCGGCGACACGGTCAGGACCCTCTTTGACTATGTGGCCGACTGGATCGAGAAAAGATTTTGAAACGAAAAGCCCCGGAGCAAAACTCCGGGGCTGCGTATCAGATGCTTCGTTTCAGAGGTTGCGGAGGAGCAGCTCATATACGCCCTTTGTGGATGAGGAGTCGTTGTAGTTGAAAATGAAGCTCTCACCGTTTGTCAGCCGCAGCAGGACGCATGTTTCGCATTTCACGGTGATAAACGCCTCGATGGCGCCAAGCTCCGGGCTCTCCCATGTCCCGCATCTGTATTTCCCAGACGAAAACCCGCCCACGGCTGTGCCGGGGTCGGAGAGCTCCACAAGCCGCGCGGACAAAATATCCTCATAGCGGATCTCGCGGACATAGTCCCGGACGCCTGAAAAGGATATGGCGTCATCCCCAAGAGCGATGTCCATGGAGCCCCCGGCTGTGAGGGCAGTATAGACGGTGACCAGAGCAAGGACACACACCAAAACGAGAGCCGTCTTTTTCAGGGACATAGCATTCACCTCAAACCTATTTTAATTCCCATCAGGGCATAAGTCAAGGAGGCCGGATCCATGAACAGACGAAAGCTTCAACGTGCCGTCCGCTCAAAGGCGAAGTTAGACAGCGGCCTTCTGGACCGTGGGTACCACAGCGGCTCCTATCACCGGCATTTTGAGGGCTACAAGGAGTATGAGACAGTCAATGAAAAGGGCAGACCCGTCCTGAAGCGCGTTTACGCCGGGGAGTGGTACGTTCTGGACATCTCCGGGAAAAAGCGCGTCTTTCTAAAGACTGTTTACGCCGCGCTTTGGCTCCTTTCAGCCGTGGCGTTTGCCTTCGCCGCTACACGGCGGATCGCCGTCAACAGCGTCTGGTACGGAGCGTTAGCGGAGCTTGCGGTGCTGGCAGGGCTTGTCTGGACAGCGGCGGGTCTCCTCGCCTATTTTACAAATCCGTATAAAATGACTGTCGGGGAGTGGAGAAGCGCATCGTGGGGCGTCAGACGCGGGAGCGTGTTCACGGCCCTTGCCTTTGAGTTGACGGCGATCCTTACGGCGTTGAGCGCCCTCCTCCACCGGGAGTGGACAGGGGGGAGCTTTGCGGCCCTGGGATGTCTTGCGCTCTCCGGGTTCCTTATGGTCGTGCTGGACCGGCTGGAAGCCAACGCCCCCTATAAGAACCTGCCCAACGATAACGAGATCCCGCCGGACGCGGTGGACATCGGGTGAGACGACGTGCTCCTGCCGCCATAAAGGATCTCCGCCTCCGGGTCACGGAGGCGGATCAAATCAGGCGTCCCAGAAGGTGGCGTAGGAGCCGCCTTCCACATCCACGTGGCTCACATAGTCCCCCAAAAGCCCGTCAGGCCCTATGGGGAAGCAGTAGACGCCGCCCTCCTGAAGGCAGGTGACTACCAGGAACCGTCCGTCGGGGGAGATGGCGCAGCCCCGGACCCAACGCCCGTTTACCGGGACGGTCTGCGCAAGGCATAATTCTCCTGTCTCCTGACAAATGCGCAGTACCGACACCGCGTCGGCGCCGTTGAGCATCGTGTAGAGGACAAGCCCCTGGGGGTGGATGGCCAGGCCCTGCTGCTCCAGGGGCATGAACCCGTCCGCCGGGACCTGTACGCGCTCCCCGTGGAGCCTCTCCCGGGCGTCGGGGGCGCTTTCCGGGATGCCCTCCGGCAGGGCGCTGACGGTGTTCACATGGGTGAGAGCGCCGTTTTCATCGTAGGTGAACGCCGCCACCTCCATGCTGCGCTCATGGTTGTGGAAGAAGAAGGGCTTTGTGGGGTGGAAGGCGCAGTAACGCGGCGCGCTGCCCGGCTTTTCGGCGTAGGGTTCCCCCACAAGCACCAGCTTTTCCTTTTCATAGTCGATCTTGTAGAAATAGATGTGGCTGTCGCCCTTGTCACAGCAGGCAAAAAACTTCCCGTCAGGACTGGGGACCACCGTGTGAGGACGGGAGTGGAGGGCACGGCCCTCCACGGGGTAGGCGTCATGGTTGTGGACGTCCACTATGGGGCCGATGGAGCCGTCCTTGTTGAGCCTGAAGAGGCAGACAGAGCAGTCGTCAAAGACGCGCTCCATATGATAATAGCCGTCGTCCCCGCGCACGGCCTTCGTCACCACGTTAAAGCCGGAGTGATTTGCCAGGAGAAGGTACCTTCCCGTCCTGTCAAGGGAGAGGTAGCAGGGGCACGGAGCGGTGGCATAGACCCGGGAAATCTGGGTGAGTTCGCCGGTTTTGGAATTTACCGAAAACGCATAAATAAGACCGCCGCCGCCCTTGATAAAATCGGGATTTTCATGGAGCTCATTGGTGATGTAAAGAATATTTTTCTCCCGGTTTACGGCGGTGCAGTTGCAGGAAAGCTCCGGGTGCTGCGCTCCCGCGATCTCCATCCCGCCAGTGGCGGTATCAAAGGAAATCCCGGTAATTCCGGGCTTTCCGCCGTGTTCCTTCCAGCCGCTTATGTAAAGATATATGTTTGCCAAGGCTGACTCCTCCTCCGTTTATAAAAGTACAGTCTAATCATAGCGCACGGCTTAGTAAATAGCAATCCGAAAATAAAAAATAATTATTTAAAAACGGAAAATTACTCTTGCCTTTTCTTCAACGGCTGATGTATAATGAGGACAAGAATTATTCGATAGCGGAAAATAAAAAGGAGGCAAAACCACCGTGAGCAGAAGCTACAGTTACCCCGACATAGGTCTTTGGGACGCGTCCGCCTGGGAAGGTTGTGACGCGCCGATCCAACCGAAGGTCAACGCCATC
The DNA here is from genome assembly GCA_947589225.1 of uncultured Oscillospiraceae bacterium. Taxonomy (GTDB): domain Bacteria; phylum Bacillota; class Clostridia; order Oscillospirales; family Oscillospiraceae; genus RUG626. The sequence goes on from CANQBC010000031.1 coordinate 17,937, forward strand.
AGCCAATACCTTTATGAAAGCCTCCGTCCCATGGCAACGTTGGGAACATGCCGGGGCAGGGAGGCAGGACGCTTCGACCCCAAGATCAAAGCCCTCATCTTTTCTGAGGTTTTGGAGGAGTACGAAAAGAAGGGCCTTCACTGCCACATAACCGGGATGGGCTTTATGGCGTGGATCGCCCTTATTCCCCACAAGCACAGCCATGATACCCCCGTAGTGGTGCGTTTTCACAGCGTGGATATGTCCGACCCTGGTTGGGCCATGGACACGCTGGCCTTTTACGGGGAGCACAACCGAAAGGCTTTGGAAAACGGGTTTGCCCTTGCTTATCTCATTCAGGACGGCCCCGGTGGCAGCGGAATTTTTACCGACATCCTCATGGAGGTCTCCGCCCTTTGGAGGCTTGACCTCAAGCCCATTTATCTTGACCTCACCGGCCTTGACGAGGGGAAATTTCCCGGCGGGGAGGAGAAGTGGGGACTCAGACTTGAGAATATCGACGACAAATGGCAGGCGTTCGTCGGTCACCAGTTCATTTGCGCCGGACTTAACCGCCACAACCCGGAATTTGATGTGGAGCGCCTCATCCATTCGCCCCTGGGCCGCCGTATGGCGGAGGGAATGCGCCTTGAGCACTCCTTCCGGCGCTGGGACGATCCCGCGCTTTTGAAGCTCCTGGAGCAAAAGGGCGTAAGGCTTGAGGGCCACGAGCTTGGGGGAGAGCGGTACCTCACGGCGTCGCCCGTTGACAAAAGGGACGATCTTCCACTGCTTGTCTGCATGAAGGAGGTCCGGCCCTGCAACGAGTTTCACGCGCTGACGGCCCTGCAGTTTTACTACGACCATCTGGACCTCGTGGGCACAGGGGAGTGTATGCTGCTCTTCTTCGCCATGGAATCGCCGCAGGACAACGAGCTTCTCTGCGACATTCTTGACGAGACGGCCAGGCTCTATCCCGTGGACAAAAGCCGCGTCTACATAACAGGGCAGAGCCACAACGGGTATTTGGCCTTCGATTTTGCCTGCCGCCACCCGGAGCGCATTGCCGCCGTGGCCACGCTCAATGACCGCCACGGGCTGGCTTCTCCGCGCTACGCCACGGAGTCCGTGCCAGTGACCGACGAGATGGTGGAGCGCTTCCGCCAGTGGGATCTGCCGCTCATCAATATTTGCGGGCAGATCGAGAACGTTTTTCCCCATACGACCCCCGGCACCCAGGAGTATCGCAACGCCGTGGACGCCTACCACCGTCGTCTGCGGGCGCTCAGATGCCCTGACAGGACGGACAGTGAGATCGAGGCGGCCCTTCAAAGCCCGGACCTTGCCCAGCGCCGCAACGGTGTCGTCGCGGACAGGACCGAGACACGTTGGATGTTGGGGCACGAGGTCTATATCGCTGACGTGAAAAACGAGAAGGGCCGCTGGCACCTGCGCTTTGTGAGCTTAGAGAACCTGCCCCACATGATCTCCCCGCAGATGGCGGAGCTGAGTTGGGAATTTTTACGCCGCTTTGCCCGGGACGGACACGGCGTTCGGGAGCTTTACTGAGAGGAGCACTGCCATGAAAATAATTATCAGAGCCGATGATGTGGGGTTTACGGATGTCTGCAACATCGGCACCTTTGAGACCTTTGACCGGGGCCTTTCCACCTCTGCTGATGTGATGCTGGACTGCCCCGGTACGGAGGACGCCCTCAAACGGCTTCGGGCGTATCCCTGGATCTCCGTGGGCTGGCACGCCCACATGTGGGGTTTCCCCGTGCTTGGAGCCGGGGAGGTCCCCAGCTTAGTGGAGCATGGCGGGGAGTTTGACGGGCGGTTTCGCACCGACCTCAACCGCGCCGCGGACATCGATCCCGACGAGGCGTACCGGGAGCTGACGGCCCAGGCGGAGCGGTGCAGAGAGCTTCTTGGCCGCTACCCGGACACCGGCGCCACGCCCCATGGGGATGGCGTCTGGGCCAAAGCCCTGGAGCGCGTCCAGCGCGAGAGAAACATTCCCGTCCGCTTTGCCACACGCCTTGGAAGCGACCCCCGAAACGCCCAGCGCATTTTGGCCGGACGTGAAAGGGGAGAGGAGTGGGCGTTCCTCTATAGGCCGGAGGGCATGAGCGCCGGGGCGTGCGCCCCTGAATGGGCGGATAAGAAGATCACGGTCCTGGACGGCGGCCTTGCCTACATCGACCTTCTCACCGACAGTATGAGCGACGTTGAAAATAAGTATGATCCCGTGCTTTATTACACCGAGGACAGAGCCGGGATCTTGAGCTTCCCCCAGGACGCTGTGGTGGAGCAATCCTGGCATCCCGGGTATCTTGATTACTTCGTCTATCGCCTGGGCGAGCGCGTGAACCGGCCCCGTGCCCGTCAATTCACCGTGGCCAGGTGCCAGGACGTTGCGGCCCTGTGCGATAAGCGGCTTTTCGACTGGGTCCGGGAGAACAGGATCGAGCTCGTGAATTTCCGGGACGCCCTGTATGGCACAAATGAGTACCAGGAGCATCTGAGGGACATCGGAAGCCCCCTGTGTGTGCTGTGAGGTGGACAAAATGATCGATCTTAAAAAAGTCCCCTTTGAGCTGACAGACGCCCAGCGCCAATGGGTGACGGATACGCTGGCGGCGATGACGGAGGAGGAGAAGGCCGGGCAGCTCTTTTGCGTCATGGGCGGGGACTACCCCATTGAGAATTTGAAGCGCATGGCGGAGAGCGGCCTTGTAGGCGGAGTGCTCTACCGCCCGGTGCGGCCCGCGTCCGAGATAAGGGCGGATTTGGAGGGCATTGACTGCGTTTCAAAGATTCCCCTCCTGCACGCGGCCAATCTGGAGGAGGGCGGCTCCGGCGGGGTTAACGATGGGACCCTCTTCGGCTGGCCCATGCTCACTGCCGCCACGGACGACCCTACATGGGCGGAAACTTTCGGTGCAGTCTGCGCTTATGAGGGCGCCAGGGCCGGTATCAACTGGACCTTCTCCCCGGTCAGCGACCTGGACCTCAACTACTTAAACCCCATCACCAACGTCCGAACATTTGGTTCGGATTTGGAGCGTGTGAAGGCCATGACGGCGGCCTACGTCCGGGCCGTTCAGAGCCGCGGCATCGCCGCCTGCGCCAAGCACTTCCCCGGAGACGGCGTGGACTACCGGGATCAGCACCTGCATCCCACCGTAAACTCCCTCTCTGCCGAGGCGTGGTACTCCACATACGGCGAGGTCTATAAAAATCTCATCGCGGCGGGCCTTATGAGCGTCATGGTGGGACATATCGCCCAGCCCAATGTTGCTATGGACGTATGCCCCGGACTGCCCCCGGAGGAGGCCATGCTCCCCGGAAGCCTGAGCCGCCCGCTCCTCACCGGCGTACTGCGGGAGAGGCTTGGCTTCAACGGCCTCATCACCACCGACGCCACCATCATGGGCGGCTACACCCAGCCCATGCCCCGGCGCGAGGCCATCCCCGCCTCCATCATGGCCGGGTGCGACATGCTGGTGTTCACCACCGACTTACAGGAGGATTACGGATATATCTTAGCGGCCCTGGCGGACGGGAGACTGACCCATGAGCGTTTGGACGAGGCCGTGACGCGCATACTCGCCTTGAAAGCAAAGGTGTGCTTTGATAGGCCCACCATAGAGCCGGTGGACGGTCCCGCCCTCCATCGGTCCTGCGCTGATAAGGCCATCACGCTGGTCAAGTCCACCGAGCCCGACGCCCTCCCCGTGATGCCGGAGCGGTACCCACATATCCGCCTCATTACCCTGGGGAAGGACAACATTCTGGACGGCTCCGTCCGGGAGATCGCCGGGGCGTACCTCATAAAGCAGGGCTTCACCGTGGAGCACTACGACCCCTTCGCCGACGACCTCCACGGCACGGCCGGTCTATCGAAAAAGCGCCTGACCCTGTACCTCGCCAACTACGAGCAGGCCAGCAACCAGACGGTGGTGCGGATAAACTGGTGTCCCAAACATGCTTTGGATATGCCAAGATTCGTCCATGAGGAGACGAGCGTATTCGTTTCGCTTGCCAACCCCTACTGTCTCCAGGACGTGCCGAGAGTGCGGACATACATCAACGCCTACACCGCCACACGGGACACCATTGAGCTTGCCATCGACAAGCTGATGGGAAAAAGTCCGTTTACCGGCGTCAGCCCCGTGGACGCCTTCTGCGGACTTGCGGATACGAGACTTTGAGGGGTATGAGAAGATGAGAGAAAAAAAGAAGCTCATCGGAGCGGTCATTACCCTGGCGCTGCTCATTGCCTGCGCCCTTGTCCCGGCCTGGTGGCAGGGGAGCGGGGCCGTCAGCGTGGCGGGTATGCGGACGATTTTTGTCCTGATCGCTTTTCTTGTGATGCTGGTGCTTGAAGTTCTCCCTGTGGTGGTGACGAGCCTCCTCTTTGTTGGCCTCATGCCGGTCCTGGGTGTGGTGGACGGCCTTGGAGGAGCCCTTACGGGCTTTTCAAACCCCGTGGTGTTCTTTACCCTGGCCTCCTTCGGTATTGCTGCGGCGCTGACGCAGGTCCCTATTTCAAAACGTATCCTCGCCGGACTCCTCCGGGCCTTTGGCGGCAATATCCAAACGGTGCTCCTGGCGATGATGGTCTGCTGTGCCGCCGTTTCGTCCCTGGTGTCCAATGTTCCCTGCTGCGCTGTCTTTATGGCGCTGTCCCTGAATTTTGTGGAGCTCTACGAGAACGCGGAGGACCGCCGCCGCACCGCCCGCGCCTTCATGATCGCCATTCCCGTGGCCTCCATGGTGGGCGGGATGATGACGCCCGTGGGTTCATCCGTCAATCTTATAGCCATGCAGCAGCTCGTTGACGCGGGCTACCCGGAGATCGGTTTTGTCCAGTGGATGTGCGTGGGTGTGCCTCTGGCGGCGGTGACTTTGCCGGTGGCGTGGCTGCTCCTTTGCAAGATCTACAAGCCCGTGCAGGTGACACGCCAGCAGGTCCTGAAATTCACGAGGGACATGAACGTCCCCAAGACCGTGGGTACGGACGAGAAGAAGGTCATCGTCATCGTCCTTATCATGTTTATTCTATGGGTGCTGTCCAGCTGGGTACCGGCCATCAACACCATGGTGGTGGCGATTTTGGGCTGTGTAGTCCTCTTTTTGCCGCGAATTGAAATATTGAGCGTGAATACCTTCCTTCGTGAGAACAGCTGGGATGCCTTTTTCTTAGTGGGAACGGTCATCTCTATCTCCGGGGCCATGAACACAAACGGCGTTGGGGCGGCACTAGCGTCGGCCATCGGCTCCGCGCTGCCCTCTGGGATCACCGCTCCTGCCATGGTGGCCGTCTGCGCCGTGATCATATTCGCGTCCCTGCTGGCGATCCCCGTCGCCACGAGCCTTATTCCGCTGATGCTCCCGGTGCTCATCACCGTATCCATCGGCGCGGGCGTCTCCCCGGCACTGGTGACTTTGGTGGCCGCCGTCTGCGCCTGCAACTGCTACCTTCTGCCGCTGGACACCGTGACGCTCATCACCTATGGCAAGGGGTATTACTCCATGACGGATATGGCCAAGTGTACAGTCTGGCTCCAGCTGTTGCTGGTCGTGCTGTGCGCCCTGTGGATACCCCTGATGGGCGGCGCCTTTGGAATGTGAGGGGATAGGATGAAAGGCATTATTTTTGATTTGGACGGCGTTCTTTGCTCCACGGATGAGTACCACTATCTTGCGTGGAAGCGCCTTGCCGACGGGCTGGGCATACGATTTGACCGCGCCATCAACAACCGCCTCCGGGGTGTGTCCCGGATGGAGAGCCTGGAGATCATTTTGGAAAACTACCACGGCAAACCACTGACGGACGTGGAAAAGGCGGAGCTTGCGGAGCAAAAGAACACCGTTTACCGGGAGAGCCTTGCGAAAATGAGCCCGGCGGATCTGGGCGTGGAGATCCGGGCTACGCTTGACGAGCTGCGCCGCCGGGGGTACAGGCTGGCCATCGGGTCCAGCAGCAAGAATACCCCGTTCATTCTGGAACGTTTGGGCCTTGCGGACTTTTTTGACGCCGTCTCCGACGGGAACAACATTACCCGTTCAAAGCCAGACCCGGAAGTCTTCCTGAAGGCGGCGGAGTTTCTGGGCCTTCCTCCGGGGGAGTGCATGGTGGTGGAGGATGCCGTATCCGGCGCCCAGGCAGGCCACGCCGGCGGCTTCACCGTGGCATGTGTGGGCGACGCCTCGCGGGCCGGCGTGGGGGACTACAACCTCACCGCCCTGCCTGAACTTCTCAAGATACTTTAATAATAAATAAATGGGAGGAGAAGCAATCATGAGAGGACATACCGCTCCAAAGACCGTGCCACAGCGTATCGTATTCACCTGTATTGGCGTTCTGCTGATGGCCACAACGATGGCGATATATAATAAGTACCTGGTCTATGGCTCCTTCAGTGTGGAGCTGTTCAAACAGGTCGGTATTGCCTTTTGTCAAAAAGCGCCGGTGGCCTTTATCTTGCAATTTTTCTTTGTCCAAAAGTTCGCGGGAAAACAGGCGGCCAAATATCCTACGGAGAACCGCATCGTTTACCAGTGCATCAGAACGGGCTTTACCGTTCTCATTATGTGCCCCATCATGTGCTTATATAGCAACATTATCAATATGATACAGTTCCATTGGACTGTGGGGAAGCTTATGGAGGCGTGGATATCCAAGATGCCCATTAATTGGGTGTTCGCCTTTGGCGTTCAAATCTGGTTCCTGGGCCCCATAAATCGGTTTCTGTTTGGCAAGATCTTCGCCAAACAGAAAAGCGCCGCGCAAAGCGGTAAATTATCTTGAAAAAGGAGAAAACAAAAATGGAAGAAGAGAAAAAGGTGTGCCCCTGCTGTGGCAGACATTGCGACCTTACGAACCCCAGCTGTGAACGGGGCAGGGAGTATGCCAAGACCGGCGTTATCCCCGAGAGAAAGGACACCGCGGAGGGCGGCCATGAGCACGCTTTCAGCGGCGAACACCACGGGCACGGGTTCGGTGGCGAGTACCATGGCCACGGCCACGATCACGGTCATTGGCATCACGGGCATGACGGCCAGGGCGGCCACGGAGAACAATAAGGAGGAAACGCTATGAAAATCGGCGTCTGCGGCACAGGTACTGTGGCCAGTTGAATCTCTGACATCCTCCAGCAGCTTGATCGGAAGGACATCGTCCTTTATACGTGCGCCACGTCTCCGGGCTTTGAATGCCAGGAATTTGCCAAAAAGTTTGGCTATGTCAAGACAAGCGAGTCTTTTGAGGCGCTGATGGCTGACCCGGAGGTGGACCTTGTGTACATAGCCGTCCCCAACAACATGCACTTTGATTTATGCATGAGGGCCATCGAACACGGAAAAAATCTCGTCTGTGAGAAGCCTTTCTCTGTCCGCGCCAGTGAGTGCCAACAGGTGTTTGATGCCGCCCGAAAAAAAGGCGTCTTTGTCAGCGAGGCCCTGTGGCCGCTTTTCCTGCCAGCCCATAGAATGATAAATGAGGAGATTGCCTGCGGCACCATCGGCAAAATTGCCTCCGGCACCATCGTCATGCTGGATAACGTCATGTTTTTGGAACGTGTAAAGCATCTGGAGACAGGCGGAGGTGTCATGCTGGATGAGGGCCCCTACGCGCTCGGGTTCCTCGTGAGCCATTTTGGGACGGATATTCAGTCTGTGGAGAGTATTTCCCGCAAGCTGGATACCGGCGTAGACGCCGCCCATGAACTTACCGTTACCTACAAAGACGGCAAGGTGGTAACGATCCGTCAGGCCATGGATACCCCCAGGGATGAACACGTCCAGTATGCCGAGATCGTGGGCACCTTGGGTAAAATTCGTGTGGACGAGGTCAGCAATCCACGAAATGTGGAGATCATGGATACGCAGGGGAGCGTCCTCCGCCGGCTTGAGCTTCCGAAGCTCATCCGTTATAGGGGTATGCCGCCTGTTTCGGGCTATGAACACGAGTGGATCGCCTTTGAGCGTGCCCTTACGGAAGGGAAAAAGGAGTGCCAGGAAATCCCGTGGGAAAACTCGATCCTCATTTCCCGCCTTATGACCGAGGTGCTTCATAACGCCGGAGTAGAATATCCGTTTTGAGCCGCATGATCAAAATATTTCACCATTAGACAGAAAAAAGCCGTGAAAGCAATAACTTTCACGGCTTTTTTGGTACGCCCGATGCGATTCGAACGCACGACCTTCAGAGTCGGAGTCTGACACTCTATCCAGCTGAGCTACGGGCGCATTTATTTGACGCAAGTAGTAATATAACAGATTTGACTGTGAATTTCAAGTGCAAATCAGATTTTTGGAAGAGAATTTTTGATGTCAAGAATTTTCACGTTTCGAGATTCAAAAAAGAGACTGAAAAAGGCACGTCGGTTGATCCGGCGTGCCAAATTTTTTCAGAGAGAGCCTGCAAATAAAAAGTCAACCCCCAAAAATGAAAAACTTTTAACAAAGAGCAACGGCAAAAATGGGCAACACAAA
>CANQBC010000032.1 GCA_947589225.1 uncultured Oscillospiraceae bacterium
GGAGTAACAGGGCTCGAACCTGTGACCTCCTGCTTGTAAGGCAGGCGCTCTAACCAGCTGAGCTATACTCCCCTGTCTCCCATTTCTCGCCGCCTTCGTAGCGGCAAGAGCTATTATACTAAAATGTCCCTCCTTTTGTCAACAACTTTTTTTAAATTTTTTCATTTTGTCTTAATGGCCGATTTCGCGAATAATTTTTCCAATTCGTTGGCACAATAAACATACCCTGTTTAATGGAGGTCAAATTATGAAAAAAATATATGCTTTCGTAGTATTTGCCGTGATAGCGGCAATTGTCGCGGCTATTCCCGCCGGAGCGCTTTTCTATCCCGCCGACGTGGAACTCAACTCCTCCCCCGTCGCTGAAAACCTGGAGCTTTCAACCTATCGTTCCGTACCGGTCTCCGGCGTGTTCAAGTGCCTGGATCCCGAGGGCGACGAGGTGACCTTCTCCGTCGTCCGCGCCCCAAAGAAGGGTGAAGTGGTCATCGACGGCGACACATTCATCTACACTCCCCGGGACGGAAAGAAGGGCAGAGACACCTTCACCTACGCGGCCACGGACTCCGTCGGAAATATGTCCAACAGCGCGACCGTGACCGTCAACATCAAAAAGCAGAAAACCGCGGTCACCTACTCCGACATGGCGGACAGTCCCGACGCCTACGCCGCCACGCTTCTTGCCGAGAAAGGCGTATTCGTGGGCGAGTGTGTGGGCGGACACTATCTGTTCCACCCGGAGGAAACGGTAACCCGAGGAGAATTTCTTGTGATGTGCATGAGCGCAACGGGCGCGGAGCTTATGGATGTTACACGCACTGGCTTTTTTGACGATGACGCCATCCCCGCCTGGCAGAAGCCCTGGGTGACCACGGCGGTGTCCAACTCCCTCATCTCCGGCTCATCCCTCCCCGACGGGAACATCGTATTCTCTCCCGACGACCCGGTCACTTTTGCCCAGGCATCCGTCATAGTCAACAGCGCCGTGGGCATAACCGACGTGTATATTGACGATCCGGAGGAGGCCGCGCCGGCGTGGGCGCTTCAGGCCAGCGCGAATCTAAGCTCCTGCGACATACTCCGGGACGTGCGCGACGGCGTGTCCGCCGCGCCTGTGACCAGAGCCGACGCCGCCAGGATCCTTCTCGGCACCATGGAGGTCATGGAAAGCCGTGAGAGCGGCGATCTGCTCAGCTGGCTCAGATAAAATGCACGGTCACCCCTCCCCAGCACAGCCGATCATTGGGTCTGCCGCCCTTTTTCCCAGTCATATTGTCGCCCAGGCACGGCTCACGCGGGGCCGTGTTTGGGTGATTTTTGTAGCGATATCCGTCAGTTTTGACGATCTAACGCGATCCAACCGCAGATAGGATCCTTTCTGAAAACTCTCACGACAAGTTATTGTATTGTTTCCAAAGCGATACCTTAGCACGGGCGCTCTCAATTTGCCGGCCTTTCCCATTCGGTGTCACACATCATTGTAAACCCTACAATCTTGCCGTGGCGGCTTCCGGGCAATGCCTTGACAGTTTTTTTCCGATATGATATAATAACCGCAAGGGCGGTTATTATATTTAATTTTCAGCCGTTTTTCTCCCCGGCTTACGCCGGGAACCGAAAAACATGGCGAATATACCATCCCCGCTTTGCGGGTATGGTATAATAACCGCAAAGGCGGTTATTATATTTAATTTTCAGCCGTCCCGCTCCCGCCCGGTAGGCGGAAGCGCAATGGATGTCACATTCCATGAAAATTGAATAATTGACAGGAACTGCGGTTTGAAAGGTTGTATACCGAATAGATCAAACGGGGAAGCCGGTTAGAATCCGGCGCAACTGCCATTACTGTAACTGACGCCCGCCATTGCCGGGCGTCTCGAGTCAGAATACCGGCCCGGTTCTTTTTCGCGATCATTTCTGGGTATAGAGGAGTGCAGCGTTTGCCTTTGCCAAGGCGCAAGGGAGCGGCGCGCTCTTTTTTGCTTTGTTGGCAGGGGTCTGTATGCTGCACATTTTTTGCGTTTTTTACGCAAAGGATGTGCCTTTTTATTGCCGCGAGGTGGCCGCGTGGGAAAAATACTGTAAGGAGATACAACAAAAAAATGAGAAAAAAAGCTTTGCCCCTGCTGCTGGCGGCGCTTATGCTGGCCGCCATACTCACCGGCTGCGGAAAACCCTCCGACGATCAACAGGAAAAAAATGATCCCCCCAAGGTGGAGGACGATAACATTCAGCCCTCCGAACCCGTAGAGGAAAATTACAACGGCAGACTTGTTTTTGACCACACCATGGAGCTTTCCTACGCCAAGTGCTTCTCCGTGGACTACTACAAAGGCGGCTACAAGCTGGCCTCCACCTCCGACGGCACCAAGATGCTCATCGTCCCCGAGGGGATGAGCGTCCCCGCCGATGCCCCGGAGGGCGCCATCGTCCTTCAGCAGCCTGTAAACAACATCATGGTGGCCTCCACGCCGGTGACTTCCCTCATTAACGCCATTGGAGCCCTGGACGCCATCTCCCTCACCACCTACGACGCGGACTCCTGGTACATAGACACGGTGAAAAACGCCATCGAGCGGGGCTCCCTCGTATACGTGGGCGACTACAAGGCCCCCGACTACGAGAAGATCACCTCCGCCGACACCACTCTGGCCTTCTACTCCACCATGCTTACCGAGGACGTGGCGGCCCAGCTGGACGCCCTGGGGGTGGACGTTGTTCTGGATCAGTCCGCCGACGAGGAGCATCCCCTGGCCCGGGTGGAGTGGGCCAAGCTCTACGGAGCAATATTTGACCGGGAGGCCGAGGCCGAGGCGCTGTTCGACGCCCAAGCCGCTTTCATTGACGAGATATCCAAGGCCGAGAACACCGGCAAGACTGTGGCCATCTTCTACATCACCTCCAAGGGCGCCCTCTACGCCCGCAACGCCGACGACTATATGGCGAAGATGGTCGATTTAGCCGGCGGCAAATATGCCCTTCCCGACGTGGGCGTGGGCGAGTCCGGCACCGCGAAGATGGAGTTCGAGGCATTCTACGACGGGGCCAAGGACGCCGACTACATCATCTATGTCTGGTCCCTGGGCGGAAAACCCGAGACCCTGGCCGACTTCCTGGATCGGGCGGACATCCTCTCCGAGATGAAAGCCGTCCGCGAGGGCAATGTCTGGTGTACGACCCCCGATTTCTTCCAGATCCAGGACACCATCGGCAGCATGGTCAACGACATCCACCTGATGCTGGAGGCCGATGAGACGGTGGACGCCCTCACCTACCTGAGGCGTCTTAAATGATGAATACGCGCAAAAACGCCCTGCGGTACGGCGCGGTTTTCGCGGCTCTGGCCGTCCTCTTTGTCCTTGCCGTCATATGGAATATCAACACCGGGAGCGTGGACATCTCCGTCCGGGAGATTTGGCAAATCATCTTCCGGCGGGGAGAGATTCAGCGCCAGATCGACAGCGGCGCGGCGGAAACGGCGGTGGTATCGGCGTTCAACATCATATGGAAGATACGGCTCAAGCGGGTCCTGCTGGCGGCGGTGCTGGGGGGAGCCCTTTCCCTGTCCGGCTTTCTTTTGCAGACCTTCTTTCGCAACCCCATAGCGGGGCCCTTTGTTCTCGGCATATCCTCCGGCGCCAAAATGTTCCTGGCCATCGTCACCATTGCCCTCAGCTCCTGGATGCCCACAATCCCCGTGGCGGTGACGGTGACGGCGGCGTTTCTGGGATCCATGCTCTCCATGCTGTTTGCCCTGGCGTTCAGCGGGAGGATAAAAAGTATGTCCACACTCCTGGTCATTGGGATCATGATAAGCTACATCTGCTCCGCGGTCACGGATTTCCTTATCAATTTCGCCAAGGACGCGGATATTGTGAACCTGACTCACTGGTCCATGGGCAGTTTCTCCGGAGGCACCTGGAGGGATGTGGGGATCTCCGCGCTTATCGTCCTGCCCGCGCTTTTTTGCGTGTTCCTCCTGTCAAAGCCTATCTCGGCCTACGCGTTGGGCGAGGGGTATGCCCAGAGCCTGGGCGTCAACGTGAAGCGGTTTCGGATCCTGCTCATTCTCCTTTCCAGCATTCTCTCCGCCTGTGTCACCGCCTTTGCGGGCCCCATTTCCTTTGTTGGCATCGCCGTGCCCCACATCTGCCGGATCCTTCTTAGATCCTCCAAGCCAATCTTGATGATACCCGCCTCCTTTCTGTGCGGCGCTGTTTTCTGTATGATCTGCGACCTGATAGCCCGAACCGTGTTCTCCCCCACGGAGCTTTCCGTGGGAACGGTGACAAGCGCCATCGGCGCGCCCATCGTCATCTGGCTCATGGTGTCTCGCCGGCGGGCGCAGACGGAGTGAGGTGACCGTATGGACAAGCCTTACCTTGAGCTTAAAAGTCTCGCTGTGGGCTACGCGGGATTGCCGCTCATCTCCAACATATCCCTCTCCCTTAAAAAGGGAGAGATCATGACGCTTGTGGGCCCCAACGGATCCGGGAAATCTACTATTTTAAAGACTGTCACCCGGCGTCTGCCGGCCGTCTCCGGCGAGATCCTCCTGGACGGCGCGGACTTACGCGCAATGAGCGGCCGGCGCCTTGCCGCAAAGATGGCGGTGGTGTTGACAGACAGGATTCGCCCGGAGCTTGAGACGTGCTTTGACATCGTTTCGGCCGGACGCTACCCCTACACGGGGAGCTTTGGACTGCTTACATCCAGGGACAGGGACATTGTCGGCAGAGCGCTCTCCCAGGTCAACGTTGCGGGTATCGCGGATCGGGACTTTAACTCCGTCAGCGACGGACAGCGCCAGCGGGTGCTTCTGGCCCGGGCCATCGCCCAGGAACCGGAGATCATTGTCCTGGACGAACCCACGTCGTTTCTGGACATCAAGCACAAGATCGAGCTTCTTGAGATCCTGAGGGGCATGGCAAAAGAACAGGGCGTCACCATTCTCATGAGCCTCCACGAGATTGACCTCGCTTCAAAGATTTCCGATCAGATCGTCTGTGTGGGCAGCGAGGGTATCTCCGCCTGCGGCAGGCCCGAGGAAGTATTCTCGGATGAGAGCGTGCGCCGGCTCTACGACCTTGAGCGGGGCTCCTACAACGCCGGCCTGGGCAGCGTGGAGCTGGCAAGTCCCGAGGGGGTCCCCCGGGTGTTCGTCGTGGGCGGCGGAGGGTACGGGATACCCTTCTACCGGGGACTTCAGAAGGTCGGCATTCCCTTTTCCGCCGGGATACTCTTTGAAAATGACGTGGATCTGGCCGTCGCCTCTCCTCTTGCCGTCAAAAACGTAACATGCGCGGCTTTCAGCGCCATGACAGACGTGCAAATCGCCGCCGCCAAGGCCCTGATCGACACGTCTGACACGGTCATTGACGCCGGCTGTCCTCTGGGCGAGCTTAACCGGGCAAACGGCGAGCTCCTTGCCTATGCGCGATCTGAGAACAAGCGGGTCGTTCACAGCCTTTCCGAGCTTGCGGAGGTACTCCCATGAAATGTCCAAGGATACTCATAGCCGGAACCTCCAGCGGCTCCGGGAAAACCACCGCCGTATGCGCCCTGCTGACGCTTCTCAAGGAGCGCGGCGCGGGCGTTTCGGCCCTCAAGTGCGGGCCGGATTACATCGACCCCATGTTCCATCAGGCGGTTCTCGGCGTGCCCTCGGCCAATCTGGATCCCTTTTTCTGCTCTGAGAGCCTTCTCCGCTCCACTCTCGCCGCCCATGCCGGTGCCGGTATCACCGTCATTGAGGGCGTCATGGGCTATTATGACGGCACGGGCAAGAGCGGGACGGAAAACAGCACCTATTCCGTCGCCCGCGCCACGGGATCGCCCGTGGTTCTTGTGGTGAACGGTCATGGCTCCTCCACATCGGCTTTGGCCGTTATCGAGGGCTTCGCGGGATTTGCCCCGGACAGCGGCATCCGGGGGGTCATCTTCAACAACGTGGCCCCCGGTACATATGAAAGCCTGAAAAGGCTCACCGTCCGGCGCTTTGGGGACAAAATACTTCCCTTGGGGTATATCCCGAAGCTCCCGGAGGAATGTCTTTTCAAATCCCGCCATCTGGGGCTTGTGACGCCGGAGGAAGCATCGGGCATCGCCCGCGGACTGGGGACTCTGAGCAGGCTTTGTCAGGACACCCTGGACGTGGAGAGTGTCGTCTCCCTAGCGGCCTCCGCCCCCGATCTTGAGCCGGAAACCCCTTGTCTGCCAAAACTCCCGCCCGTCACCCTGGCCGTAGCGCGGGACGCGGCGTTTTCCTTTGTCTACGCGGATACCCTGCGGCTTTTTGAAGAGCTCGGAGCGGAGATAAAATACTTCTCCCCGCTGGCAAACGAACCCGTGCCGGAGGGCGCGGCGGGGCTTTACCTCCCTGGCGGCTATCCGGAGCTATACGCCGATATCCTTGAAAAAAACCGCCGCGCCGCCGAAAGCGTGCGGAGAACCGTGCTCTCCGGCAGGCCCACCGTCGCCGAGTGCGGGGGCTTCCAATACCTGGGCCAAAGGCTGGACGGCCATGAGATGTGCGGCGTCCTCCCGCACGAGAGCGCGGACACTGGGCATCTTGTGCGCTTCGGCTATGTGACGCTGACCGCGAAGTTGCCGGGTCTTTTCGGGGAGGCGGGCATCCGTCTTGCTGCCCATGAGTTCCACTACTATGACAGCACGGAAAACGGAGGCGGTTTCACCGCCCGGAAGGTAAATGGGAGCAGCTGGGACTGCGCCGTTTACACAGATACCCTCTACGCCGGGTATCCGCACCTCTACCTTCCCGCCAGCGTCCCGGCTGCGGAGAGTTTTTTGAAAAAATGCGTTAAGTTTAAGGAGCGTGCAAAATGCTTATAACCGATCCCACGGCCATTGAGGCCAAAAGCATGGAGATCATTGAATCGGAGCTGACGGCGGAGCTTCCGCCGGAGATCAAGCCCATTGTCAAGCGGGTCATCCACTGCACCGCGGACTTTGATTACGCAGAAAACCTTGTCTTTTCCCCGGACGCGGTTGAAAAGGGCCTGGCGGCGCTGAGATCCGGCTGCGCCGTCGTCACGGACACCCAGATGGCGAAGGCAGGCATCAACAAAACCGCCGCCGCGAGGCTGGGCTGTGAGCTCCGGTGCTTCATGTCCGACCCCGACGTGGCGGAGGCGGCGAGGGCTCGGGGGCGAACCAGGGCCTCGGTGTCCATGGAGAAGGCCGCGGCTCTGGAACGCCCGCTTATCTTCGCCGTTGGCAACGCCCCCACGGCACTTTTGACCCTGCGGGAGCTTATGGACGCGGGGAGGATCGAGCCGGTGCTTATCATTGGCGTACCCGTGGGCTTTGTGAACATTTTGGAGGCTAAGGATGCCATTTTGACCTCCCCCGTACCCCACATCGTGGCGAAGGGCCGGAAGGGCGGCTCCAACGTGGCGGCGGCGATCGTCAACGCCCTTCTCTACACCATAACGCGATGATGGATAGTTTTATTATGAAGGATGGGAAGAAGCTCCGCCGAGGCTACACCACCGGCTCCTGCGCCGCGGCGGCGGCAAAAGCCGCCGCTCTGATGCTCCTGAGCGGTCACCAGCTTCAAAGCGTCTATTTGCCGACCCCCGCCGGCATCGGCCTGACCCTGCCGCTTCACGATGTGGAGCTGGGCGGGGACTTCGCCTCCTGCGCCGTCGTCAAAGACAGCGGCGACGACCCGGACGTAACCGACGGTATATCCGTCTACGCCAGGGTGGAAAAGGCGGACGCGCCGGGCATCGAGATCCGCGGCGGCGCGGGGATCGGCAAAGTCACAAAGCCCGGCCTGGATCAGCCCGTGGGCGAGGCCGCCATCAACTCCACCCCCCGGAAAATGATAACCGGCGCCCTCCGGGAGGTCTGTGAGGACTTTGGCAGGCGGTGCGGTCTGCGGGTCATTATCTCCGCCCCTGCGGGCGTGGAGATCGCCCGCAGAACCTTCAACCCGCGCCTTGGCATCGCGGGCGGCATCTCCATCCTTGGCACCACAGGCATCGTGGAACCCATGAGCGACGAGGCAGTGGTGGAGACCATCCGGGCGGAGCTCTCCACCCGGCGGGCCTCGGGGCGGGAGTATGTCCTCTTCGTTCCAGGCAATTTCGGCGCGGAATTTGTGAAAAGCGCCCTGGGGCTCGACCCGGAGGAAGCGGTGACCGTCTCAAACTTCGTCGGCGACGCCTTCTCCATCGCCGACGAGCTGGGCTTTAAGGGAGGACTTCTCGTGGGCCACATCGGCAAGACGGCAAAGCTGGCGGCAGGGCTTTTTAACACCCACTCCCGCTATGGCGACTGCCGCGCGGAGATCTTCGCCGCCCACGCGGCAATGTGCGGCGCGGGCGTGGAAACGGTGCGGGCGATCATGGGCAGCGCCTCCGCCGACGATATGCTGGACATTGCAGCTCGCGCGGGTCTCCGCTCCGCCGTTATGGAGAGCATCCTGGGGCGCATTGACGCCCAACTGGCGGCGCGGCCCCTGAACCTCCGGCGCGGGGTGATGGCGTTTTCCAAAAAATTCGGGCTTCTGGGCCAGACGGAGGACAGCGGGGAACTTGTGAGGCTTCTGAGGGAGGAACAATAATGGTACACATCGTAGGCGCCGGATGCGGCGCGGCGGATCTGATCACGCTCCGGGGCAGGCGGCTTCTGGAGGAGGCGGACGTCATAATCTATGCCGGCTCCCTGGTAAATACCGAGCTTTTGCAGTGCGTAAAACCCGGCTGTGAAAAATATGACAGCGCCAAAATGGCCCTTCCGGAGGTGTTGACCGTCATCGAGAGGGCCGAGGCGCGGGGCATGACCACCGTCCGCCTCCACTCCGGCGACCCCTCCCTTTACGGGGCCATCGGGGAACAGATCCGGGAGTTCAAGGCCCGGGGCATCGAGTACGACATCACCCCCGGCGTCAGCGCGCTCTCCGGCGCGGCGGCGGCTTTGGGGACGGAGTACACCCTTCCGGACGTCTCCCAAACCGTCATTATAACCCGGGCCGCCGGGAAAACGGCGGTGCCGGAACCGGAAAACCTGACCTCCCTGGCCGCCCACGGTGCGACCATGGCGCTTTTTCTCAGCACAGGGCTTCTGGGCAAGGTGAGCCGGGAACTGACAGAGGGTGGATACTCCCCCGACACCCCCGCCGCCATTGTCTACCGGGCTAGCTGGCCCGACGAGAAGGTCTGCCGGTGTACTATCGGGACTCTGGAGAAAACAGCGGGTTCATACGGCATCAAAAGGGCAGCCCTTATCCTGGTGGGAAACTTCCTCGCCTCCGACTTCTCCCTCTCGAAGCTCTACGATCCCTCCTTCAGCACCCAGTTTCGGGAGGCAAAGACATGAGCACCGCCATATTCTGCTTCTCCGACCGGGGCGCCCAGCTGGCCCTGAGGCTGTGCGGACATCTTGACATTCCCCCCTCAAGCGTCCACTCCACGGAAAAATACGCCCAAAAGTACGGCTTTACCGCCCATGAGAAAGTGAGCGGCGATATGGGAACGCTTTTTCGCGATAACCGGCTCCTCATTTTTATCTGCGCCTGCGGCATTGCCGTCCGGAATATCGCGCCCCATCTTGTGAGCAAGGAGTCGGATCCGGCGGTGTTGGTGATGGACGAGACCGGCAGGTTTGTCATCCCCATCCTCTCCGGCCATCTGGGCGGCGCCAACGAATACGCCCGGAAAACAGCGGCCCTCATGGGCGCCCAGCCCGTCATCACCACCGCCACCGACTCGGCGGGACGCTTCTCCTGTGACGCCTGGGCCGCCGGGCACGGCTGCGTCATATCCTCCATGAGGGCCGCAAAGGCTGTCTCCACAGCGATTTTGACGCGCGACGTGGCGGTTTCCTCGGAATACCCACTGCCGGAAAACCTCCCCGCGGGGCTTGTCCGGGCCGAGGCGGGCGGGCTTGGTATATTTATCGGAATTCACAAGACGGAGCCCTACGGCCTCACCCTCCGCCTCGTTCCAGGGATCCTCCGCCTTGGCATCGGCTGCCGGCGGGGCGCATCCGCCGGGGATATAGAAAGCGCCGTCCGGCGGACGCTTGACGGGGCCCGCATCGACATGAGGGCAGTGTCGGAAATCGCCACCATCGACGTAAAGCGCGACGAGGCGGGACTTTTGGAGTTTGCCGAAAACCTTCATGCGCCGGCCGCGTTCTATTCCGCCGGAGAACTGGCGGCGGTGGCGGGTGAGTTTGAAGAATCGGATTTTGTGCGAAAAACCGTCGGG
This sequence comes from uncultured Oscillospiraceae bacterium, assembly GCA_947589225.1. Taxonomy (GTDB): domain Bacteria; phylum Bacillota; class Clostridia; order Oscillospirales; family Oscillospiraceae; genus RUG626. The sequence goes on from CANQBC010000032.1 coordinate 10,239, forward strand.
GTGGGCAACGTGTGCGAGCGGGCCGCGGCCCTTGGGGGCGGGAGGCTCATTATCCGCAAGACCGCGATAGACTGCGTCACCGTGGCGGCGGCAATCATAGATTGGAGGCCGGAATTTTGAATGACCTTACCGTTGTGGGTTTCGGCCCGGGAAATTACGACGGAATGACCCTGGGTGGCGTAAAAGCCCTTGAAAGCGCCGAAATTATTGTGGGTTACACCTCCTATTGCAATAAAATTCGCGGCTTTTTCCCGAAAAAGGAGTATATCTCCACTCCCATGCGGCAGGAGATCGAGCGCTGCCGCATGGCGCTTGAGCTGGCGGCTTCCGGGAGGGACGTGGCCATGGTCTGCTCCGGCGACGCCGGGATATACGGCATGGCGTCCCCCCTTTTGGATCTGGCCGGGGAATACGGAGTGAAGGTGCGTATCGTCCCCGGCGTGACGGCCGCGGTCTCGGGCGCCGCGGGGCTTGGAGCGCCGCTGACATCTGACTTCTGCGTTCTCAGCCTCTCCGACCTGCTGACGCCCAGGGAGGTCATGGAAAAGCGGATCGAGCTTGCCGCAACGGCCGATCTTGTCATAGTCCTCTATAACCCGGGCAGCCGCGCGAGGACGGGTTATCTCGCCTGGGCCTGCGAGATCATCTCCCGCCACCGTGCCCCCGAGACGGTCTGCGGCGTGGCTTCGGACATCGGGAGCGAGGACGAAAGCTTCAAGGTCATGACGCTTTCCGAACTTTCCGCATTTGAGGCCGGGATGCACGACACCGTGTTTATTGGAAGCTCCGCGACAAAGCTGACGGCGGGGAAAATGGTGACGCCCAGGGGGTACAGGCTGTGAAGGAAAAAATATGTATCTTCGCCGGAACGACCGAGGGACGCCGGCTAACGGAGGAGCTCAGCGGAACTTACGATCTGACCGTCTGTGTGGCCACGGACTATGGAAGGGAGCCGCTGGAGGGGATCCGCGGCATTGAGATCCGCGTGGGCCGCATGGACGCGGGGCAGATGGAGGACTTCATCCGGGGAAACGCTTTTTCCCGCGTCCTTGACGCCACCCATCCCTACGCCGTGGAGGCGACGGAAAACATCCGCGCGGCCTGCAAGAGAACGGACACCCCGCTTCTGCGGATCTCCCGTGACGCGGAACGCGTGTCCGGCGCAATCTATATGGATTCCGCCGGCGAGGCGGCGGCATATCTTGCCGGCACGAGGGGCAATATTCTTCTCACCACGGGGGCCAAGGAGCTATCCGCCTTTGCCGGACTTGACATGTCCCGCGTCTGGGCGCGGGTACTCCCGGCCGAGCCGTCGCTTCGTGCCTGCGCGGCCGCCGGCCTCGCCGCGTCCCACATCATTGCCATGCAGGGCCCCTTCTCCCGGGAACTCAACGAGGCGACGCTCCGGCAGATCGGCGCGGAATGGCTGGTTACCAAGGCATCCGGCACGGCGGGCGGGTTTAAGGAAAAGCTTGAGGCGGCCCGCGCTCCGGGCGTCACGCCGGTCATAATAGGCCGCCCGTCCGCGCAGTCGGAGGGTGTCTCGCTTAAAGAGGCTTTGGAAGCGCTTCTGCCACCCGCAAAGCGCGTGACGCTTATCGGCATCGGCCCCGGAGGCCCGGACACGCTGACCCTGGAGGCCCAGCGGGTACTGGAAAGATGCGACGCGGCCATCGGCGCCAAAACGGTGCTGGAGGCCGTCGGGAAAGGCAAGCCGCAATTTGCCGCGTTTTTGCCGGAGGACGTGCGCGCGGTGCTGGAAACCCACCGTTTCCGGGATCCGGCTGTGGTTTTTCGCGGCGATGTGGGCTTTTTCAGCGGCGCCGGAAAGCTCCGCGGCGCCCTCTCCGACTACCAAATTTCGCTTCTCCCCGGCATCCCCTCCCCCGTGTATTTTGCCGCAAAGCTGGGCATCCCCTGGGACAATGTACAGCTTATAAGCCTCCACGGAAGAGACGCGGGGCTTATCCGGGCGGTGGATGAACACCGCCGGGTCATGGCCCTCACCGGCGGGGAAAACACTGTTTCCGCCATTTGCAAAAGACTCTGTAAATACGGCTTCGGCGGCCTTGCCGTCACGGTGGGAGAAAGGCTGTCCTGCCCCGACGAGCGTGTGAGTTGCGGCGCCGCCCGGGAACTGGCGGAGCGGGAATTTGACGGTCTTTCCATCCTTCTCATTGAAAACCCGGAGGCCCGCCGCCGGACACGCCACGGCATCCCGGACGAGGAATTTATCCGGGGCGGCGTGCCCATGACAAAAGCCGAGGTTCGGAGCGTGTGCCTTTCAAAGCTCGCCCTGGAGGCGGACTCCGTGGTCTGGGACATCGGCGCCGGGACGGGTTCTGTGTCCGTGGAGTGCGCCCTGGCGGCTTTCGAGGGCGGGGTGTATGCCGTGGAGCAGTCGCCGGAAGCCTGTGCGCTTATCCGGCAAAACGCCGTCAGGTTTCACGCGGAAAACATCACCGTTGTGGAGGGCGCGGCCCCGGAGGCGCTGGACGCCCTGCCTGCCCCGACCCACGTATTCATCGGCGGGACCTCCGGCGGTATGAGGGCCGTCTTGAAAGCCGTTCTGCGTAAAAATCCCGCCGTCCGGATCGTCGCCACCGCCGTCACGCTGGAGACTCAGGCGGAGCTTACGGAGTGCGCGGAAGAGCTGGGCTTTGCTTTCGCCGAGGCGGTCACCGTCAGCGTCGCGAGGTCAAAAAAAGCGGGCCGTTACAATCTGATGGCGGCGCAAAACCCCGTGACCGTGTACGCCATGCAGGGGGCGAATATCAATGGCTAGGCTTCTCCTTTACCAGAGCGCCGCCCTGGTCGCCGGCTTTGTCATTGACTTCTTTGCGGGCGACCCCCACTTCCTCCCACACCCCGTTGTGGGCATCGGGAAGCTTATATCCCTCTGTGACAAGCGGCTTCGGCGCGGGAACAGGAGTGATCTTTGGCGCGGGGCCGTCACGGTGGTCATTGTCACCGGACTTTCCACCGCCATTCCCGCCGCGCTGCTTTTTCTGGCGTGGCGTATCCATTCCGCCGCCTATTTTGTTCTGGACAGCGTCATGTGCTGGCAGCTGGTGGCGGCAAGGCAGCTTGTCCGGGAAAGCCGGAGGGTGCAGACCGCTCTGGAGGCCGGCGACACGGAGGCGGCCCGCCGCGCCGTGTCGATGATCGTCGGCCGTGATACCGACATACTTGACAGGGACGGCATCTGCCGCGCGGCGGTGGAGACCGTGGCCGAAAACACCTCCGACGGGGTCATCGCTCCCCTCTTCTGGATGGGCCTTTTCGGCGCGGCGGGCGGCTTTTTCTACAAGGCCGTGAACACCATGGACTCCATGATCGGATATAGGAACGAGAAATATCTCTATTTTGGCCGCGCCGCCGCGAGGACGGACGACCTTGTGAACTTTATCCCCGCCCGCCTGTCGGCCCTGCTGATGATCTCCGCCTGCCCCCCGCTGGGGCTGGACGCGAAAAACGCTTGGCGCGTCTTTCGCCGGGACAGGCGCAAGCACGCAAGTCCAAACTCGGCACAGACCGAGTCGGTTTGCGCCGGAGCTCTGGGCGTGCGGCTTGCCGGGGACGCCGTCTACGGCGGCGTATTGCGCAAAAAGGAGTATATCGGCGACCCACGGCGTGAGATCGAGCCCCGGGACATCTCCCGGGCTGGCCGGCTCATGTACGCCGCCTCGGCGGCCATGCTTCTTCTGATCACACTTATCAGAACGGCGGTGATCCTATGTATCTGACACAAACAAACCCCCACGGCGGCGACGTGTACGGCAAAACGCCCCTTGTCGATTTCTCCGCCAGCATAAACCCCATGGGGATGCCGGAGCCGGTGCGGCGGGCGCTGATTGATTCGGCGGACGGCTGCGCCGTCTACCCCGATCCCTACTGCCGTGTCCTGCGGGCGGCTATCGGAAAGGCCGAGGGCGTGAGCGCGGAACACATTCTGTGCGGCGCGGGGGCTTCCGAGCTGCTATATCAGTACGCCGCCGCGCTGCCCGGTACGAAGCCCGCCCTTATCGTGGCGCCTGCTTTCTCCGAGTACTCCGCCGCCCTTTATGCCGCGGGACACGGCGTGGAATATCACACGCTCAAGCCTGAGGACGGCTTTCATCTGACCGGGGACATCCTGTCCCGCGACTTCTCGGAATACTCCGCCGTCTTTGTCTGCTCACCCGCGAACCCCACTGGGATAACCGTGGAGCCGGGAATGATCGAAAGCATTGCCCGCACGGGCGTCAGTCTGATACTAGACCTCTGCTTTCTTGATCTGACCGAAAGGCCGGAACTGTACGACATCCCATCCCTCTCCACGCGGTTTCCCAACGTGTCCATTCTCCGCTCCCCCACCAAGAGCTTTGCCATCCCCGGTGTGCGGCTGGGGTATCTCATATCCTCCGACAAATCTCTTCTTGCGCATATGTCGGAGCGAGGACAGTGTTGGAACGTGTCCGTCCCCGCCCAGGCGGCGGGCGTCGCCGCCATGGGGTGCGGGGCGTGGCTGCGCGGATCCGTAAAAAGAATAGCGGCCGAGAGGGAGCGTCTTTGCCAGGAGCTTTCCGTCCTTGGCCTTACGGTATACCCCGGCGAGGCCAACTTTCTGCTCGCGTACTCGGAAAGGGAGCTTGTCGGCCATCTTTCTGAGATGGGGTACACCGTCCGGGACTGCTCCAATTTTGTGGGATTGACAGGGGGATATTTTCGGGTCGCCGTCCGCACGGCGGCGGAAAACGACCGGCTTCTGGCCGCCATTAAGGAGGCGCTCTTTTGAAAAAAGCAAAACCCATTATGATCCAGGGCACCATGTCCAGCGCGGGAAAGAGCCTCCTGTGCGCCGCGCTGTGCCGGATCCTTCACCAGAACGGCTATAAGGTAGCTCCCTTCAAATCTCAAAACATGGCCCTCAACTCCTACATCACCGACGAGGGGCTGGAGATGGGCCGGGCCCAGGTAGTCCAGGCGGAGGCGGCGGGGGTGAGGCCCTCGGTGCTGATGAACCCCATCCTGCTAAAGCCCACCACGGACGTGGGCTCTCAGGTCATCGTAAACGGTCAGGTTTGGGGCAACATGCGGGCGGCGGACTACTTCCGATATAAAAAAGAGCTGATCCCCGACATCATGCGGGCCTATGACGCCCTTGCCTCGGAGAACGACATCATCGTCATTGAGGGCGCGGGGAGTCCGGCGGAGATCAATCTCAAAGCCGACGACATCGTCAACATGGGTATGGCTAAAATGGCCTCCTCCCCCGTCCTGCTGGTGGGGGACATCGACCGGGGCGGCGTGTTCGCCCAGCTCTACGGCACGGTGTCCCTTTTGGAGCCTGAGGAGCGGCGTATGGTGAAGGCCACGGTGATCAACAAATTTCGCGGCGACGTTTCGATCCTGGCTCCGGGCCTTGAACTGTTAAACGATCTTGTGAAGATCCCCTGCGCCGGGGTGATACCCTACATCCGAGTGGACATCGACGACGAGGACAGCCTCTCCGAGCGGCTCACGGCGGGGGAAAGGAAAGAGATCGACATCGCGGTCATCTCCCTGCCCCGCATATCCAACTTTACGGACTTCTCCCCGCTCTCCCGCTTCTCCGGCGTATCTCTGCGGTATGTGAAGAATGTCATAGAGCTGGGAGAACCGGATATGATCATCATCCCCGGCACAAAAAGCACGTTGTCCGACCTTAAATGGATGCGCCAGAACGGCCTGGAGGCGCGGATATTGAAGGCGGCGGATCGAGGCGTGCCTGTGTTCGGCATCTGCGGCGGACTCCAGATGCTGGGTCAAAAGCTCTCCGACCCCGAGGGCTCGGAGGGCGGCGGGGAGATGGACGGCATGGGCCTCCTGCCCATTGAAACGGTCTTTTCAAGGGAAAAGACGCGCACCAGGACCACCGGTGAATTTTCCGGACTTGAGGGTATATTCTCCGGCCTCAACGGCCTTCCCTTCTACGGCTATGAGATCCACATGGGGCAAAGCCGTCTCGCCGCCCCGGTCATTGAGAGTGGGAATGTATACGGCAGCTACATCCACGGTCTTTTTGACGAAAACGGTGTGGCGGAGGCCGTGGTCTCCGCCCTCTATGCGCGGCGGGGCCTGCCCTTTACCCCCGGCGGGGTTTTCGACGTTCGTGCCTACAAGGAGAGCCAGTACGACAAGCTGGCGGCGGCGGTTCGGGGGGCGCTGGACATGGAGCTCGTGTACAAAATATTGGAGGAGGGGCTATGATACACATCTACCACGGCGACGGCAAGGGCAAGACCACGGCGGCCTGTGGTCTGGCGCTCCGGGCGGCGGGGCACGGCATGAAAGTGCTTTTCGCCCAGTTTTTTAAGGACGGCTCCTCCGGGGAGATCGCCGCCATGGCTGCACTCCCAAATATTGAAACACGCCATCCCGGCCTCCACCTTGGCCGCTGGGGAATGCTCACCGACAGCGAGAGGATCCGGGTGTGTCGGTGTTATCGCGACTATCTCGCCGGGATCATCTCCGATGCCGAAAGCTGTGATCTCATCGTCCTGGACGAGGTCATCTCCGCCTGCAACTACGGCTGTTTTGACCGGCGTGAGCTCCTTGACTTCCTCCGTACCCAGGGCGGCCGCCGTGAAATCGTCCTGACAGGCCGCTCCCCCGCCCCGGAAATTCTCGAAATGGCCGATTATGTGACTGAAATGCAAAAGGAGAGGCACCCCTTTGACAGGGGCGTCACCGCCCGGAAGGGCATTGAATACTGAATAAAGCGGGAGGCGCCGGTCGGCGTCTCCCGCTTATAGTTTCGTGTACGTCCGGGCTCCGGTGTCGACGACGTATCCCCTTCCCGGCTCCGGCTGCCACTGGTATCGGTTCTTTCCCTCCTCCGGGAAAAGGCTGTCCATGACGGAGGCAATGGGGCCGCCGTGGGTAAAGACGGCCGTGGGGCGTCCGTCCAGGATCAGTAGGTTCAGGGCAGCCAGGACGCGGTCGCGCATCCGGTTCCCGCTCTCTCCGTGGGGGCACACGTTGGCCTCATTGTCTCCGGTGATCCAGGCGATGTATGCGGGATCGTTTTTCAGCTCCTCATAGGAGCGCATCTCAAAGTCCCCGAAATCCGTCTCCCGGAAAGCCTGCTCAGACTCGTGGGGGATCGCGCCGTACAGCGCAAAAAGCGTCTCCTCGCACCGGCGCGCGCCACTGGTGACGACCCTCATCCCCTCCAGGGGCGGGAGGATGCCGGAAGCTCTCAGCGCCCCAAGCTCCCGCCGTCCCCCCTCAGACAGCGGCAAGTCGGTGCTGCCGCAATAAAGATGCCGCTCGTTGGCCTCTGTCCTCCCGTGGCGGATAAGTATAAGCCTCATTTCAGCTTTTGGGCAAGGCCGCAGAACATCCGCGTCACGCTGTCAGCCTCGGACGCGAGATACGCGCACAGTCTGCCCGTCGCCTCCCTCCAGGCCCGGTTTTCCGCCCCCAGGGGGACGACGCCGCAGGATATGTCCATGCAGATGAGGACGCTCCCCCGCCACGCGTCCCCGTGAGATTTGAAAAGCCCCACAGGGTCCGCGCCGCTTCGGACACACCAGAGGGTAAATTCCTCCAGTTTGTCGATACAACGGGCGCGCCAGTCGATCCGCCCGTTTTCACAACAGGTGAATATCTCGTCCTCCGCCACAGAAAAACGGCTCCTGGCGTACTCCCGTTTTCCCTGGTACGCCCCGCCGATGATAAAGTCCATGTTGACCTCCCTAAACAAGCGCGAAAACCGCGATCCCACATACCTCCGCGAAGGTCAGCGCGTATCCCGACACATCCCCGGACATGCCGTCCAGGGAGCGGAACGCGCGGGTAAGATGGTGTCCGTACCCAAAAACCACGGCAAGCCCCGAAAAGCCTGTCCAGCCCAAAAGCACAAATCCCACGGTCAGCTCCACAGCCAGAAGCGCGGCCAAAAGAACAATGTGTCCCCTTTTGACGCCCCTTCTGTAAACGCCGGAATACTCGCTTGCGATCATGGGACGCAGAGCCGTCACCGCCAGCGCCGCCGCGGTGCGGGAGACGGTGGGGATCAGCGCCAGCGCAAAAATATCCGCGTCCTCTTCGGCCGAGGCGAAGAGGGCAAACTGCGTCATGACCAACAAGATCCCCGCCAGCACAGCGAAGGAGCCCACGTGGGGGTCCTTCATGATCCTCCGCCGCTCTTCCGGATCTCTCCAGGACTTCACGGCATCCGTCACGTCCAGATACCCGTCAAAGTGGATCCCGCCGGTGACGAGGAAGGGATACGCGCACAGGACAGCCGCTTCCACAAGCTTCGGAAGCGGGAGGAACCGCACAAGGTACGCCAGCGCGGCCCATATTCCACCGATCATGAGCCCCACCGCCGGCAGAAACAGCGTCATCAGCGGCCTTGCCTCCTCGTCCCAGACCTTTCCCGGTACAGGAACGACGCTGAACATGGAAACGCACATCAAAAACGCCCGAAAAAGCTTTTTCACGGTTTCCATTCCCCCTTGTGGACAATGACATTTCCCGCGCACAGCTCAAGGACGGTGTCGCACGCGCTTGCCAGAGACCTGTCGATCAAGGCCAGATCCGCCCGGTATTTCTCGGTAAAACAGTCATAACGTATGGCGTCTGAGTAAATGCGATCGGAGACGAACACCGCGTTCCCGGCGCCCCGGGCGACCTTGAGCAGCCCCTCAACGCACCGCTTAGCGGCGTCCGGGTCGGCTTCCGCGCCGTGGTCGTCGGGATACATCTCGTTGAGCAGAAGCGCGGTGACGCTGTCCACCAGAAACGTGGCGTCCGTGGCCGCAAGCGAAAGGCATCTTTCGACCTTTCTGCCAAGCTCCAGCGTCTCAAAACCCATCCCGGCCCTGTCCGCCACATGCCGCGCCACCCGGGCCCGATCCTCACCGTCATAGGGGATCATCGTGGCCACATAGTATCTTTTCCCTCCGCCGGCCAACCGCAGGGCGGCCTGTTGGGCAAGGGCGGACTTCCCGCTTTTACTGCCGCCTGAAATAAGAATATTCATTTTCCGGCCCGCCTTTCGCGGATGGGCTCGAGATAGCCGTCGTCGATCCGCGCCTGCTCAAAGGTGGCCATATCGCGCATCACGGCGCAGGCCGCGTCCAGCACCGCCATGGCGATGGGACAGCCGCTGCCCTCCCCCAGGCGCATCTGAAGGTCAAAGAGCGGCTTGGCCCCCAGCTTCTCCATCGCGATCTCATACCCCGGTTCGGCGGAGGCGTGGGAGGGGATGAGATACCCCGCCGTCTCCGGGCACATCCTGACGGCGCAAAGCGCCGCCACAGCGGAGATGAAGCCGTCGATCACTGCGGGAACGCGGCGGGAGGCGGAGCCGATAAACGCGCCCGCCATGGCGCACAGATCAAATCCGCCCACCTTGGAGAGCGCGTCCACCGGATCTGTGGGATCCGGGCGGTTCACGGCAAGGGCCTTTTGAACCGTCAGGAGCTTTCGTGCGAACCCCTCGTCCGTCAGCCCGCCGCCCCGGCCCGTGACCGACTCCGCGCCCGCTCCCGTGAGGGCCGCCAGCACGGCGGCGGAGGTGGTGGTGTTGCCGATCCCCATCTCCCCCACGCCGATGGCCCCGGCGCCTTTATCGACGGCCTCCGCCGCCGTATCCGCGCCGGCGAGTATCGCCTCCACGGCCTCGCCCCTTTTCATGGCGGGGCCCCGGGCGATGTTATTCGTGCCAAAGGCAATCTTTTTGGAGACGACCTTGCCGTCCATTATCTCGGCATTTACACCCACGTCACAGACGACGAGCTCCACGCCGAACTGACGCGCCAGCACCGACGCGCCGGTCTTGTACCGGGTCAGATTCACCGTCTGGGCAGCCGTGACGGACTGGGGCGCCACAGAGACGCCCTCCTCCACCACACCGTTGTCGGCGCAGAAAACCAAAAGCGCCTTCCTGTCTATGGTGTCGATGATCTTGCCAGTGATTCCGGCAAGTTGTATCGACAGCTCCTCAAGCCTCCCCAGGCTTCCGGGGGGCTTGGCAAGCGTCTCCTGACGCCGCCGCGCCGCCTCCATAGCCGCGCCGTCCAGGGGTCGGACGCTGTCGATGAGCGCCCGCAGGACTGTTTCATCACTCATCATGGCTCTCCTCCGGCGTATTGGCCCGCTTCCGGGCCTGACGGGCCCTGCGCCTGGCCCGACGGCGCTTCTCCCTGTTCTTATCACACCTGTCCCCGCTCCGGGGTTCCTTCAGCCCCGCCTCCTCCAGCGCCCGGGGCCATGGGCCCAAAAACGCCTTGACGGCAACGATCTCCTCGTTTTCAAAATCCGACCGCTGGGGCAGCCTGTCGATCCCATGCGCAAGCAGCTCCTCCCGTTTGGCGAGCAGCAGCCGGACGCAGTCCTCTCTCTGATACTTTTTCCCGACCATGGCTTCCTCCCCCGCGTTCCGTCCCGCACCGTCCGCACGCTGTTTCCTACCTCTTAAATTGGGTAAACTCCACCCTGCCGTCCTCTATGTGGTATACCGCCCCGGTCACGGCGCAATCAAGCTCGGCAGAGAGCACGGACACCGCCATTTTGACGTTTAGAACGCACGCTCTCAAATCGTCCGTCTCACCTCCGATGGCGTCGGCTATCCTGTCGGTGATGGCTTTTACATGCCCGTGCCCCTGTCTCTCGATGGCGGCGTTTACGGCGCCGCAGTGGGTATGGCCCATGACGACAACGAGCGGACAGCGCAAATGCTCAACGGCGTACTCCACGCTTCCCAGCTCGTGCTCCCCGATGACGTTCCCCGCCGAGCGAACCACAAAGAGCTCACCTATTCCCGCGGAAAAGATACTCTCCGGGATCACCCGGGAATCGGAACAGGTCACAATGACGGCGTAGGGGCTCTGCCCCTCTCGGCACGTTTTCTTACGGATCTCCGGCGACACATCCCCGGAGGGTACGGAGGCTTTCAAATACGCCTCATTCCCCGTCCGAAGCCGCTCCAGGGCCTCAGCCGGGGTCAAATAAGCGGAACCGCTCATTTTAACTTCCCCTTTCAGATTTTTCTTCTGACGGATGTACCGGAAAGCCAACGGCTTTACGGGGTATCCGCCATATCCCGCGGTTTCGCCCATTGGACGGGAGCGGGGCGGTATAAAATTAAATATAATATCCGCATACACGGACATTATACTGAAAACCGCGATAAGCTTCAACCTGAAAATTCCGCTCCCTCCAGGGTAAGGAGCCGCTTCTTCGCCCAAAGTCCGCCCCCGAAGCCCGTGAGAGCGCCGGACGCGCCGACGATCCGGTGGCAGGGGATCAAAATGCAGATCGGGTTTGCGTGGCAGGCCGCTCCCACGGCCCTCGCGGCGCCCGGCCTTCCGATAAGTGAAGCAATTTCTCCGTAGGAACGCGTCTCGCCGTAGGGGATCTTCAAAAGCCCCTCCCACACCAGGCGCTGAAACTCCGTGCCGGAAAAGCGCAGGGGCAGATCGAAAGCCCGCCTTTCCCCGGCGAAATACTCCGCAAGCTCCTCCTCCACCTGTTTCCAAAGTCTTACCGCCTCCGGCGGCGGGTCGGGCGTAGGATCTCTTTTTCCGAAGGAGAGCCGCGCCACCGCGCCGTCCTCCACCCCGCAGGAAAGCTCCATGCCGTCAAAACATCCGGCGAAAAAATTGATCAAGCAAAATCCCTCCCACGTTTTATTTCACAAGACGCGATATTTTTCCGCGTTTTTGCAGATAATACCGAAAAGGGGGAATATCCATGCGGAGTATATGGACAACGGAGACTGAAGCGAAGGTCTTTCCCAAACTCATGAACAGCATATCCACCGACACGCTCGTAATAGGCGGCGGCATGGCGGGGATCCTCTGCGCCCACGAATTGAGGGCGGCCGGTGTGGACTGCGTGGTGCTGGAAGCCGACCGGGTGGGCCTTGGCATAACCTCCGGCACCACGGCGGTCATCTCCGCCCAGCACAGCGTTCTCTACTCGGATCTCATCCGCCGCTATGGCCGCGAGACGGCGCGGGGGTATCTGGAAGCCAACCTCCGGGCTGTGAAGCGCCTGTCGGAGGCGGCCTGGGGCATCGACTGCGACTTCGAGATGCGCCCGTCCATGATGTACGCGAGGATCGACGCGGACAAGATGAGCCGCGAGGCCGAGGCGGTTCGCAGCCTTGGCTTTGACGCCCGTTTTACCGATGAGATCCCTCTCGGCATAAAGGCCGCCGGGGCCGTGGTATTCCCGGACATGGCCCAGTTCCACCCGCTGAAATTTCTCCGGGCCGTGGCGGAAAAGCTAACCGTTTACGAGCGCTCCCCGGTTTTGAAGCTCAAGGACATGACGGCATACACCGAGTCGGGAAGCGTTAGGGCGAAGAACATCGTTGTCGCCTCCCACTTCCCCTTCATGGACAGGCGGGGGCTTTACTTCATGAAAATGCGTCAGAAGCGTGAGAGCGTCATGGCCGTGGAAAACGCGCCCGGGCTGGATGTGACGATGGTCGAGGACGCGGAGAAGGGCTTTTTCTTCAGAAGCTATAAGAATTTCCTCCTCGTGGGCTGCGGAAATCACGACCCCGGACACGACGAGGAGGACTTCGCCCGCATCAGGCTCTTTCTCAAAGAGCATATCCCCGGCGCGCGCGAGGTGTGCCGCTGGGTCAACCAGGACTGCTTCACCCTGGATGAGGTGCCCTATATCGGCCGTTATTCCCCCGCCACCCCGCATCTCTACGTCGCCACCGGCTTCAACGCCTGGGGGATGTCCTCCTCCATGCTGTCGGCGGGGATCATCACGGACTTCATCACAGGCCATGAGAACAAATTCGCCCCCATATTCGATCCGGCGCGCCCGATGGAGCTCAAACCGCTGATGGACAATTCCGTCCACAGCGCCGCGGGTCTCCTCACCCCAACGCTGCCCCGTTGCACCCACCTGGGCTGCGCCTTAAAGCACAACTCCACCGAGCACACCTGGGACTGCCCCTGCCACGGCTCCCGCTTCGCCGAGGACGGCACCGTGATCACGGGCCCGGCGGTGAAGCCGTTGAAGCTTAAATAGCAGATCCGGCGGAGACTGAGCCTCCGCCGGTTTTTTTTCACAGGTCCAGCTTTCCCATGAAATACGGCAGCTGCTTCTGCCACCAGCACCAGTCGTGGTTGACGTCAAAGCCCCAGTAGTCGAACCAGGCGGGGATGGCCTTCTCCCGGCAGACCGCGTCCAAGGCGCGGGTTCCGGCCAGCAGCTCGTCCTCCCAAGCGCCCTGGCCCACACAGAAGATGAGCTGGGACTGGCGGTAAAGCTCCATATACGGGTGGTCAAAGGGCATATTAGGAAGGAAATGGACGGGGGAATTGTCGTAGATGAGGTCGTCCATGTAGTCATGGATGAAGTCGTTGGCGTTGTAGGTGCCGCTGAGGGCCACCACGGTATCGAAGAGATCCGGGCGGCGGAAGAAAAAGATGCCGGAATGCACCGCGCCCATGGAGCAGCCCGTCAGCATGGCTTTTCCGTGGACGTCGCCCAGCTCCCGGGCCCTGGGATAGAGCTCCAGGGTTATGTACCGGAACCACTTCTCCTGCATCTCGATCCGGTGCCGGGGCGGGTCGTTTTTCGCCGACCAGCTCTCGGAATCGATCCCGTCGGCGCAGACCAGCATGATTTTCCCGTCCTCTATCCACGGCCGTATGCACTCGACCATACCGAAGTTCTCAAAATCCCAGAACCGGCCGTTCTGGGGCGGGAACGCGAAGCACACCTTGCCCCGGTTCCCGTAAACCTTGAACTCCATGTCCCGGTCAAGCTCCCGGCTCCACTCCTTGAAATAACGAACGTCCATACTGTACTCCCTGAATCTTATTCGGATTTTTTGCGGGCGGTCACAAACTTGATGAATTCTCTGGCGGCCTTGGCGTCGTCGGCGTGGGCCACGAAGGTCTCGTTACCCATCTGATCCTCCCAAATGGCGGGCAGACGCTCGTATTTCACGATCCTGTCGCCGTATTTTTCAAAGATCTCGTCGTTTGTATGGTCATAGTCATAGATGTCGCGCCTGTCGGCGGTGACGCAGAAGTGGTCGTCGCCGCTCTCGGGAAGCCGCCGCTCATCAAAGGCCACCATCTCCGCCCAAATCTCGTATACATCCGTGGAGTGGGCGTAATTCATCATGTCCGGCGTGTAGCTCCCGGCGGGACGCATGTTGACCTCCAGCCCCACGAAGTCGCCCACCTTGCCCAGGCCCTCCTTGGCTTTTTTCAGCTTGAAAAACTCCAGGTGGATGAAACGGCTGCGGGCGCCGAAGGACTTGGCCGTGGCTCTTCCCAGCTTGCGGAGCTTCGCGGGCATACCGGCCTCCACAAAATACGCAAGGTCGAGCTTGTCGTTGACGATGTCCATGATGGAGGGCGGCCAGGCGGTCATGGACTCGAAAAGCGGCTCACATTTGGAATCCGTGATGGCGTCGTAAGAGTAGATGTCGCCGGTGATAAACTCCTCCATCACATACGGAACGGAGGGCAGATCCGCGAAAAACGCCTCCAGATCGGCGTCGTTTTCCAGCTTATAGGTGGCCTCGGCCCCCACGCCGTTGTCCGGCTTTACGATAACGGGATACTCCACGAGTTCAATAAACGCCTTCGCGGCCTTCAGGGTGGTGACCCGGTGGCATCTTGCCGTGGGGACGCCGGCCTTTTTATAATACTCCTTCATGCCCCACTTGGACTTAAAGCACTTAACGTCCTCAATGTTCACGCCGGTGGTCACGTTGAAATCCGTGCGAAGGCGCGCGTCCTGCTCCAGCCAGTACTCATTGTTGGACTCGATCCAGTCGATCTTGCCGTACTTGAAAGCGAAGAAAGCGACAGCCCTGTACATCTGGCCGTAGTCCTCCATGTTCTCCACCCGGTAATACTCGGTGAGCGCGCCCTTGAGCCCGTCGGAGAGGGAGTCGTAGGGGCTGTCCCCGATCCCCAGCACGTTGACGCCGTTCTTTCTGAGCCTGTCGCAGAAGTTCCAGTAGATGGGTGGGAACTGCGGGGAAATAAAAATGAAATTCATACCTTTCATCACCTTATGTATAATTTATCGGATAATGTACTGTAATGTAATAAATTCACCGGCTTGTATTATATCCCTGTTCGCCCCGCATGTCAATGTCAAACACGCATTATTTCACGGTTCATCAACGAGTTGCCGATCTATGAACAAACCCAAGCCGAAAGCACCACATCGAGATAGGATGGGTCGAGG
>CANQBC010000033.1 GCA_947589225.1 uncultured Oscillospiraceae bacterium
TCTTCGATTATCCGAATTGTCCAGCCCACTTTCCGCCAGGAAGGCGGCCTGACCCACAAGTTGACCCACTGCACGAAATTTGCAGGTGGAAACAGTGGAGCAGGCAGCATGAACGAGCTGCTGATTTTGGAGGGAAAAGGGGCGGAAAGCCTTAGAAATGCCCGGATTTTTATAGCGATTGCAATTCGTAATCATGAGGTCGCGAGTTCGAATCTCGCATCCAGCTCCAAAAACAGCCGGATTTCCCGTGAAAAGTGGGAAATCCGGTACTTTTTTGGATGTTTCACTTAACCACTGACCCCCTTCTGACCCCAACGGGATTTCGGAGCGGAAAGGATAGGATAGCATAATGCCGTGGGATTTTGCGTCCCACGGCCTTCTTTTAGTTATGGCGGGGTAGTTTTTGCTCATACACTTGCCCCAATCAGCTTGCCCATAGTGTCTGCCGCTTCTTCTTGCATTTTTGTGGTGACGTGGGTGTAGGTTCTCAGCGTAAATCCAGCGTCGTAATGGCCAAGGATGCTGGAGACGGTTTTCACGTCCACGCCATTTTGGAGGGCCAAGGTTGCGAATGTATGGCGGAGGTCGTGCAGACGGATATGAGGAAGGCCGGCGCTTTTGAGGATTTTGTTGTGGATCGCGGTGACTGAATCCGGGTAGTACATGCCGAGGGTGACAGGGGAGGGGAACATGTACTCGATGTCCGGGTGCTTTTCGTGCTCCTTTCTGAGAATGTCCACTGTTTCTTGGGACAGTGAGATTCTGCGGATGGACGTCTCCGTTTTGGGCCTTGTGACCTTCACCCCTCCGCCCTTGACCCTGACGGCCTGCTTGCAGACGTTCAGGGTCATCGATTGCTCATCGAGGTCAGACCAGAGGAGGGCGACCAGTTCTCCTTTGCGTAGCCCGGTGGTCAATTCGAGGAAGAACATTGCCAGAACACCGCGTTTCTCTGCTTCTCTGAGGTACGCGCTTATGTCCTCCGGGCGGAGGATGTGCATTTCTTTCTTTTCCAGCTTCGGCACGATGCAGTCCTCGGTGGGATTGCGGAGGATTAGTCGTTCCTTTACCGCCCTTCCGAGGCAGTTGTGGAGCATCATGTGAAGGCCGCGGACGTAGCTGGCGCTCATGCCGGTGTCCCCATCGGCCTTTTTTCGGATGCGCCCGTTGGCTTTGACATCATTGTACATCTTCTGTATGTCTCTGCCGGTGAGCTTTGTCAGCTTGATGCTGCCGATACGGGGCACCACATGGTGCTCGATGTAGTCCTCATAAAATTCTTGTGTACTTTCCCGGACGTGCGGTTTGGAATAAGTCTCATACCACGTCCGTACCCAACTGCCGACGGTATATTCCTCAGCCTTCTCGATGTCGATCTCGGCGCATTCACGAATTGCTTTCTTCAGCTTCTCTTTGACCTCCGCCTGAGTCCTGCCGAGGACGTTCTTGCGGATAGCCTTCCCGTTCTCATCATGCCCCGCAACATACCGACCTTCCCATCTCCCGTCTGGCCTCTTTCTTATATTCCCCTCGCCATTGGCTCTGCGTTTACTCATGTCGTGCATCTCCTTTCCGCCGTTTTTGGCAAACACACAACATACCAGCTTCCGCGCAAAATAGCCAGAGCAAAATTGTGTACAATCAGATAACTTTTTGAGGGCTCACCGTTAATGAATTGCTGAAAACCCTTGAAACTCTAAGAACTTAGGTGTTTTAGGAGTGCCAACCGGTGCGGATTTTTTCCTATCCCCCGAAATACGGTGCGGTCCCGTTCTCCGAAAATGCCCCGCACTGCGGGGCGAAGTGGCCGGGCCGCGCCGCTAAGCGGTGCGGTCCTTTATCTTGTCCAATAATCGAACGGCCTTTTTTGCCCGAAAAAGGGCCGGGAATTCGCTTCGGCGTTTCCTTCCCAACGCCAGAGAATTATGTGCAGAGAGAAAAATCTCCTTCGCCAACAATCGCCCAACACGGCGTTTTGTCGTCGTGGAGGTGTACATTCCCTACCCTCTATCCTAAAGCCGCACACGAAGCTTTACAGGGGCTGAAAACGGGGAGGAGGGGCGATGGGCGAAGCGGTGGTATTATTCTTGAAAGAAAAAAGCAGCTTTTTATGAAAACGACAGCCAGTGTCCGTGGAATGTGTTATAATGGGTTTACATCAAGTGGCGGAGAGTGGTAAAATGGAGAAAAATGCCGAGGCAAAATCTATGCGCGCGTTGGCGATCTATTCGAGGCTTTGCGGCGGGGCCGTTTTAAGCCGGGCCGCGCTGGCGGAGGAATACGGCGTCAGTGAGCGGAGCATACAGCGGGACATGGATACGCTGCGGACGTTCATCGCCGAGGAGGGCTTGTCTCAGGAGATCACTTTTGATCGGCGGCTTGATGGCTACCGGCTTGTGGCCACTGCTTCTGAAGGACTGACGAACAGCGAGATCCTGGCGGTGTGCAAGATACTGTTGGAGAGCCGGTCCATGAGGCGGGACGAGATGATGCCGATCCTGGACAAGCTCCTGGCGCTTACCGTGCCGTCGCAGTCACGAAAAGCTGTTGCCGAACTCATATCCAACGAAAAGAGGCACTACATCGAGCCGCACCATCAGCGCCCGATACTCAGCGGTTTGTGGGAGCTTGGGCAGGCAATACAGAAACAGCTTGTAACGGAAATCGAATACACCCGCCTTAAGGAGCCCGGTACAGTGCGGCGAAGGATCGAACCGGTAGGGCTGCTTTTCTCGGAATATTACTTCTACCTGGCCGCCTACATCGAGGATATGGACAGAGCGGAGCATTTTGAGAATCCGGGCGACCGGTTCCCTACGATCTATCGGATCGACAGGATACGAAGCTTCAACGTGACGCAGGAGCATTTTCGTATTCCCTACCGGGACCGCTTCGAGGAGGGCGAATTTCGCAAACGGGTCCAGTTCATGTACGGCGGCAAGCTCCAAACGGTCCGCTTCAAGTACACCGGTCCGTCATTGGAAGCGGTACTGGACAGACTGCCGACCGCGAAGATCCTCTCCGAAGACGGCAGCGGCTGGACTGTCGAGGCGGAGGTATTCGGGAAGGGCATCGATATGTGGCTTAAAGGCCAGGGGGAATATGTGAAAATACTTCCCTGAAAAAATCGCATGGAGGTCAGAGAAATGGCATACCGTCCTGAACAGTACATCCACGACCTTGACGCGCGCGCCTTTGACATGCTGAACACGTTCCCCAAAGCCGTTAAGCTTTTCGAGCTTTACAAGGCCGGGTTTGACGAGAAAGCGGCAAAAATAGAGCTTTTGTCCTCCTCTATCCGTCTTGGAGAGGAACAAATGCCGGAAATATACGGCCTCCTGCCGCCGATATGTGAGAAGCTTGGCATAGAGATACCGGAGCTCTATTACCGGAGAGAAAAGACTCCCAACGCGTGGACAAGTGGAAAAACGTTTCCCTATATCGTGGTGACCTCCGGGCTTGTAAACAGGCTGTCCCCGGAGCTCCTTTCAACGGTCCTCGCCCACGAGTGCGGCCATATCGCCTGCGGACATAATCTCTATCATTCGCTGGCGATGCTTCTCATAAGAGGGATTGACAATGGGCCGTTGGCGGTCATACCGGGAATCAGAAGGCTTGCGGTACCGGCATTAAAACGGGCGTTCTTATTCTGGGACAGGTGCAGTGAGCTTACTGCGGACAGAGCCGCCGCGCTATGTGACGGCGGAGCCGACCGGCTTGTGGATATGCTCTTGCGCCTCGATGGCTACGGGAACGGCGTTGACCGTCAGGCATTCATGAAGCAGGCTATGGATCTTCGGGCGTTCGTGAATGATTCCTCCGCCAACAAGCTCATTGAACAGATGGTCACGCAGGAGGATACTCACCCGCGTCTGGCGACACGGGCATATGAGTGCTGTGAGTGGGCGAAGTCTGAGCGGTTCAGAGACATCATAAGCGGTAAGCTCACGGTCATTCCGGAGGAACCCCCGAAATGTGAGACTACGGAGCTTATCTCCGCTGAGATAACGCCGGAGGCGACTGAAAGGCCGGGACAGGATATTGACAGCGAGCTTCGCCGCGTCAACGCTGAGCTTGAGAAGGTCACCAGCCGCGCCAACAGGGCGGATTATGCCCTTGCAATAGGATGCGGAGTTTTGGCGGGGATAGTGGATTCTGCTTTCATCGGTAAGTTTACGATTACAAACGCGGATATAAAGCTGTCCCACAAGCAAGTCAATGAATTTATCCAGAAATATGCCGCCCAAAAAGGATATACAGGAGAGCGGCTGGATGGAGCCATCGCTTTCCTGGAGGAGCAGTACCCGGTTATTCAGGACAATGTCTGGAAGGGAGCCGGCGTTGGGATCACGCCAAAAAATCATCATCTCGCGGATTTTGCTCACCATCCGACCCCGCTTGGACTTGTTTCGGCGATTGGGGTCCAGCTCCTGTGCGTTGGCACTTTTGTGAACAAGGACGGTGAGTGGCATTTCTTCTTTATGAAGCCCAGCGCCGAGGATGTGTTCCGCCTTGCCATACCTGCCGTGATAACGGGCTTTCTGCATTGGCTGGTGTGCGTAGGGGAGAACAGGCTTGAAGAAATAAACGGGGAAGTTCCGGATGAGATTGCAAAAATCGCCCGCGTGGCCGCGTCGATGCCGGCGATTATCGAGGTCGTCAGGATAGCGGACACCTGGTTTGGACACCTGGTCAGCGATATGGGCGGCTCCAAAAATACGGCGGGTGGAGGTATGGGAATTCCAGGAATATTCATCTCCCTGCTCCATGAGCTGTCATCCATGCCGATCCTCAAGGATACCGCCCTTCCGCAAATCGTCAATGATCTTTACACAAAATATAAGCTTGATCTTCGCCACGAACTGCCCATGTACAAGGCGCTTGGCAGGCAGGCCGTCCCCGTTTTGCTTAATGAAGTGCTGGTCAGGACCTGCTGCTTCGTATCTCAGCTCGTCAAAGAGCTGAAACGCGGCGGGAGCCTTGGAAGGGTCGACTGGTCCCGTGTGGTCCCCTTTGGGAACAGGACGGCGGAACGAATGGTGACTGTGGCCAGCATGACCTTCACGTTGGCGGATACAGCCGACGCCGCGTTCCGAGCGGCGTTGGAGTCCGGCGGGAACTGGGTCATGTTCGCCGGTAACTTCGTGGCGAGATACAATTATGTCGGCGCGGGGAGGGCCGCTGTGGCGGTCGTCCGGGAAATTTCCGGCGAGAAGAAGGAGACACAGCTGCTTCACGAAAAGCTTGCCCTTGTGGAGTCCAGAACAGAGAATGCCATGCGGCTTTTGCAGGACTACAAGGCGGAGCTGGAGAGGCGGTTGTCGGAATTTTTGGCTGAGGATCTGGAGCTGCTCATGGAGGGACTTGACGACATGGAGGCGGGGGTAGCTTCCGGCGAGTCCGAGTCCGTCATTCGGGGGAGCGTTACGATCCAGCGTGTCCTGGGACGTGAGCCGCAATTTGAAAATCAGACGCAATTTGACGACTTAATGGAGTCGGATATGCCGCTTAAATTTTGAGAGGTGATCAAAATGGCTGAGGAAAAGAAAGCGGGAAAGAAGCTGACGGATGCTATTCACGGGGTAACGGACAAGGCGAAGGAGGCCGTGAAGGGCATCAAAATGCCGGAGCTGAAAGCGCCGGACGTAAAATCCCTCTTTGCGAAAAGGCAGAAGGACGACGCGTCGGAGGAGACTTCGGTTCAGGAAACTGTCCGTATAATCAGCCTGTCTTCGGACAGCGCCGTGAAAATCATGTACTACCTCATGGCCGCGGACGGGGAGATCTTTCACAGCGAGGAGGAGAAATTCAATCTAATCGCTGCGGAGCTTGACCCAAAGTTTTCCGAGAAGCGCGAAAGACTGGTGGAGGACTGTAAAAAGGAGCTTGAAAAGGCCCTTGATCCGGAGGACTATTATGAGGTCCTTCAGGACGCTGTGGGCGACGCTATTCTGGCTTCCGCCGGAAAGTCCGACGGGCCGATCACGCCGAAGCTCCTTGTATGGGACATGCTCACCGTGGCGTACAGCGACGAGAGTTATAACGAGACGGAGCGGAAGCTTATAAAATACGCCGTCCGGAGGTTGGGCATAGAAAAGGCGGAGTTTCTGGAGCTTGAGAGCAGTATCCTGACGTTGCTGTCCATCGAGAAGGAGATCGCGTGGATCAAAACCACCAACAGACCGTATCTCACCATCGAGGGCATACTCAACGAGCTTGCGGACAGGAAAAACGTGATTCTTGACAGCGTCAAAGAGCTGATCATGCTGTAAGGAGGGAATAAAATGCCGTTACCGTTGCTTTTTATCGGGATCGGGGCTGTCGCCGGGGCCCTCGGCGTCGGGAAATCCGCGAAGGCTGTCGTCGATGTAAACAGCGCCAATAAGCTCAACAAAAGCGCTACGGCGCTGATAGAGGATGCGAGGGACCTGTTGGAAAGGCAGAGGCTTGCCTGCGGAAGATCCCTTGAGAAGTTGGGCGAAGAGAAGCTTTTTATCCTCAACAGCAGTATTACGCAGTTCCTTGACGGGTTCACAAGGATCAAAAACGTGGAGTTTGCCAACACGGAGGGTCTGGATGAGCTTTCCCGGCTGCATATCGACTCCAAGGATTTTGAGGAGCTGCAGGAGCTCTCAAGCTTTGCGGGGGCTGTGGCGGGCGGCGCCGCAGCCGGAGTTGCCGGAGGGGCGATTACGGCCTTCGGCGCGTATGGAGCGGCCCAAACCTTCGCCGTGGCCTCCACGGGTACAGCGATAGCCACCCTGCATGGAGCCGCGGCCACAAACGCGACACTGGCGTTTTTCGGAGGAGGCTCTTTGGCGACAGGCGGCTTGGGCATGGCTGGAGGCATGGTAGTTTTGGGCGGTCTTGTGGCGGGCCCCGCTCTCATGGCGATGGGGTTTGTGGCCGGGGCCGCGGCAAAGAAAAATCTGGAGAAGGCCAAGATCAACAAGGCGGAGGCGTTGGAGACAGCCGCCCAGTCAGAGGCCGCGTCTTTGCAGTGCGAGGCTATCCGGCGCAGGACCTACGCCTTTTATAACCTTTTGGCGAGGCTCGACTCATACCTTCTTCCACTCATTTACCGGATGGAGGACATCCTGAAGGACGAGGGCGACGACTACCGCCAGTACAGGGACGAGTCAAAAAAGGCCATTGCCTCCTGCGTCAGCGTCGCCGTGGCCGTAAAAGCCGTGCTGGACACACCGCTTCTCACCGAGGAAGGCCTGCTTACATCAGAATCTGAACAGACTGCCCGGAAAACAGAGGACTTCGCAAACGGATTGGAGGCCCATTAACCGGCGGCCCTTTTGATTGTTGTTATTCGCCTTGTTAATACAATTTCCCTCTCACAAATCGTATGGGGAACTTCCGCAATTATTGAGGGCCTCCTGTGAGAATTTCGGCCATCAATTTCGCCCCAAGAGTGAAGGCTTCACGGAAGCGTTGTTCCTCAATGATGCTGGCGGCATCGAGCCGGTCATCTTGGATCGTGCGGAGCAATTCTTTCTCCTGATTGTTGAGGCTTGCTTCCAGCTTGTCCTCATTCTCGTGTACCCGCTTCATGATTGCCGCCGTTTCTGCTGTGAGCCCGCCCATTTGCTCAACCGGGCAGATGTTGCCGTAATAGAGTTCGTTTATTAGATTCTCCATCTTCGCCCCTCCTTGGCAATACACAATACCGCAGAGGAGCAAAAAAGTCGAGTGAAACCGTATCGGCAAAACGGAGAAACCGCGTGTGATGTGGTCTTCTGGAAGGGCTTTATACTTGTTGGCTTTTCGTCTTGTTAATACTATTCCCCTCCCCAAAATTGCAGGGGGTCCCCCGCAGAATTTGAGGGGCCGTATTGAGGTCTATGTCCAGATTATTGACGGCTTGACTTTTCTGCCATTCAGAGTTACTATGCAACCATCGAATCGCCTTTTTCGCACCTCCTTCGGTGAATTATCCGAATCGTCCAGCCCACTTTCCGCCCGGAAGGTGGGCTGACCCACAAGTTGACCCACTGGACGAAATTTTGGGGTGGAAACAGTGGAGGGGATAGCAGGAACGAGCTGCTGATTTCGGAGGGAAAAGGGGCGGAAAGCCTTAGAAATGCCCGGATTTTTATGGCGATTGCAATTCGTAATCATGAGGTCGCGAGTTCGAATCTCGCATCCAGCTCCACAACCAGCCGGATTTCCTGAGAAAATCGGGAAATCCGGTACTTTTTTGACTGTTTTGGTTGACGCTACTGTTTTCCTGACCCACTTCTGACCCCAACGGGAATTGAGCGGAAAGGATAGGATAGCATGAGGCTGTGGGATTTGGCGTCCCACGGCCTTTTTTAGTTATGGAGGCGTAAATTTTGCTCATACGTTTGCCCCAATCAGCTTGCCCATCGTCGCCGCGGCTTCTTCCTGCATTTTCGTGGTGACGTGGGTGTAGGTGCGGAGGGTGAAGCCGGCATCGTAGTGACCGAGGATGGAGGACACTGTCTTTACGTCCACGCCGTTTTGGAGGGCCAAGGTGGCGAAGGTGTGGCGGAGATCATGCAGGCGGATGTGCGGGAGGCCGGCGGATTTGAGGATTTTGTTGTGGATGGCGGTCACGGAGTCGGGGTAATACATGCCGAGCGTGACAGGGGAGGGGAACATTATCTCAAGCTCTGGGTGCTTGGCGTGCTCCTTTTTGAGAATGTCCACTGTCTCCTGGGACAGTGAGATTCTGCGGATAGAGGTTTCGGTTTTGGGGCGGGTAACTTTCACCCCTCCGCCCTTGACCCTGACGGCTTGCTTGCAGACATTCAGCGTCATTGACTGTTCATCGAGGTCGCTCCACAGAAGGGAGACAAGCTCTCCTTTGCGTAGGCCGGTGGTTAATTCGAGGAAGAACATTGCCAACATGCCGCGTTTCTCTGCTCCCTTGAGGTAGGCGCTGATGTCCTCCGGGTGCAGGATGTGCATCTCCTTTTTCTCCAATTTCGGTACGATGCAATCCTCGGTCGGGTTTCGCAGGATCAACCGTTCCTTCACCGCCCGGCCCAGACAGTTGTGCAACATCATGTGGAGCCCCCGGACGTAGCTGGCGCTCATGCTGGTATCCCCGTCTGCTTTCTTTCTGATGCGCCCTTTCGCCTTGACATCGTTGTACATCTTCTGTATGTCCCGCCCGGTTAGTTTCGTGAGCTTGATGTTTCCGATGCGTGGTGCAATGTGGTGATCAATGTAGTCCTCGTAAAATTCCTGCGTACTTTCTCTGATGTGCGGTTTGGAATATGTTTCGTACCAAGTCCGTACCCAACTGCCCACCGTATATTCCTCGGCTTTCTCAACGTCGATCTCAGCGCACTCTCGGATTGCTTTTTTCAGCTTTTCCTTGACCTCAGCTTGTGTCCTTCCGAGGACGTTCTTCCGGATAGCCTTCCCGTTCTCGTCGTGTCCAGCGACATACCGTCCCTCCCAACGCCCGTCTGGCCGCTTTCGTATATTTCCCTCGCCATTGGCTCTGCGTTTACTCATGCTGCATGTCTCCCTTCCGCCCTTCGGCAAACACACAACATACCAGCTTTGCGGCCAAATAGCCAGAGCAAAATTGTGTACAAACGGATAACTTTTTGAGGGATCACCGTTAATGGATTGCTGAAAACCCTTGAAACTCTAAGAACTTAGGTGTTTTAGGAGCGCCATCCGGTGCGGATTTTTTCCTTTCCCCCGAAATACGGTGCGGTCCCGTTCTTCGAAAAAGCACCGCACTGCGGGGCTTTGTGGCCGAGCTGCCGTCGCGCACGACGGCGGCTCTTTATCTTGTTCCATAATCGAACGGCCATTTTCCCTCGAAAAAGGGCCGGGAATATGCTTCGGCGTTGCCTTTCCAAAGCCAGAGAATTATGTGCAGAGAGAAAAATCTTCTTCGCCCACAAACGCGCAACACGGCCTTTTGCCGCCCTGGAGGTGTACACGTCCTCCCCTCTGCTTTGAACCCGCACACGGGGGCAACAACGGGGCTACAAGGGGTGGGACGACTGCTTTCGGAATGTGGTGTGGACGGGTTTTGTTTTTTGACTTTTTCTTGACTTTTTTGTGCTATGTTTCTAACATGATAGCGAGGTGAGGGTATGGCGTACAAGATTTTGATAGCCGACGACGAGGCGATGCTGGTGGATGTTCTTTCGGCGCATTTGGAGCGGGAGGGTTACGCGGTTTCTCTGGCGAAAAACAGCCAGGAGGTGCTGGACAAGCTGGGGCTTCGGCCGGACCTTATTTTGCTGGACATCAACATGCCAGGGATGGACGGGCTGGAGCTCTGTCGGGCCATACGGGACGCGGTAAGCTGTCCCATCCTTTTCCTCACGGCGCGGATCAGTGAGCAGGACAAGATACGCGGGCTTCAGGCCGGGGGCGACGACTACATCACCAAGCCCTTCAGCTTATCTGAACTGTCGGCCAGGATTGCGGCGCATCTCCGGCGGGACCAGAGACAGCGGCGTGACGACCAGGTCATCTCCTCCCACGGGCTCCTTGTGGACCTGACGGGCCGGCGGGTGATGTGGGAGGGCGAGGAGCTGCGCTTTTCCAGGCGGGAATATGAGATCATAGAGTTTCTAGTCATGAATCAAAATCAGATCTTTGACCGGGAGCGGATGTATGAGCTCATCTGGGGACTGGACGCGGAGGGCGACAGCAAGGTCATCAAGGAGCATATCCGCAAAATACGCCAAAAGCTCCTGGAGGTCACGGGCCGGGACTTCATCGAGACGGTCTGGGGGATGGGGTACAGATGGAAGAAGTGAAGAGGGGTTCTCTGAAAACCCAGTTTTTTGCCGCCGTGGCGGTGACGCTGGTGCTTGTGACCGTCCTCTCCGCGTTAACGGTGTGGGGCTGTCTGCGGCTCCAAAGATGGCTGGTGCCGGATACAAATTATGTGATGCTCAACGTGGAGCTTCTGACAGCTGACGGAAAGATCATCAGACAGGAGAGTATGCGCTGCGAGCTCGACGGCGGGTTTCGACCCTACAATTTTATCAAATCCGATAAAAATGGCGCTCTACCTGTGAACTTGTGCGATTTCGAGGAGATGGCCTTCTCCATGGAAAGCGTGGACTACGGCATCGGGCGGAACGGCCCCCGGCGGAAGGCGGCCTATATCGCCGCCGGAGCGGCTATGGGCGTTCTGCCGGCGGCCTACGCCCTGGTGGGGACGGTCCTGTGCGCGCTGTGGTTCTACCGCAAGCGGTTGGCCCCGGCCATCACCGTTCTGGACGACGCCACAAGGCACATAAGCGAGCAGGACCTGGACTTCACCGTGGAGTGTCCTGTCCATAATGAACTGGGGCGGCTTTGTGACTCCTTTGAAAAAATGCGCCGCGCCCTCTATGACAACAATCTGAAGCTCTGGCGGGCCATGGAGGAGCGGCGGACCATGCAGGCATCGGTGGCCCACGATTTGAGAAACCCCCTTGCCATTCTGGAGGGGACTGTGGAGCATATACGCGCCCTGGCCCCCACCGGGGAGCTGACGGGGGAGTGCCTGGACGCCGCCATGGAGACCGTGGCTGTCACAGCCAAGCGCATGGAGCGGTACACTGATTATATCCGGGACCTTGCCGCCATCGAGGATACGGAGATCACCACGACCGAAGCGGCGCTGCCGGACTTTCTCAGGGAGGCGGTGGAGGGCGTGCGGGTCTTGGCTGAACCGAAGGGTCTGACGGTCAGCGTTTCCTATGATGTGCCGGAGGGCGTCATCGAGCTGGACCGGGAGATTTTCTACCGAGTGTTGGAAAACGTCTTTTCCAACGCCGTGCGGTATGCCGAAAGCCGTATTGAGCTTGCGTTTGAGCTTCACGGGGAGATGCTTCTTGCCAAAATCACCGACGACGGCCCCGGATTTTCCGCAGAAATGTTAAAAAAGAAGTCAAGCCTCTATTACTCCGAGGATGCCTCCGGCGAACACATGGGGCTGGGCCTTGCCACAAGCAAGATCCTCTGTGAGCTTCACGGGGGAGGGCTGAAAATTATGAACCGCCCGGAGGGCGGGGCCGTGGTGGAGATCACGGTGGCAATCAAGAGAATATAGGGCAAAAAGCCGCTCACAAAAAAGTGGGCGGCTTTTTTGCTGTCCTTGTCCGTTTTTTGACCGTTTGATTTTATGATTACGGTAAACCACAGGAAAGGAGCCATTCTAATGAAAGTAAAAGTGGTACTTGTTATGGCCTTGCTCGCAGCTTTACTTGTGAGCTGCGGGACAGAGACCCAGAAGCCTTCGGACACAGACGGCGGAGGCAGTGAGCCCATCGGGACGGTGGTGGTCCCTGAGGATACCCAGCCGCAGGAGGCCACACAGCCGCCGGAAGATACTCAGTTACCAGAGGGAACGCAGCCTTCCAAGGAAACGGAGCCGCCTGAGAATACGGAACCGCCGAAGCAGACGGAGCCGTCCAAGGAGACGGAACCTCCCAAGCAAACGGAACCGCCGAAGCAGACAGAACCTCAACAGTCTACCGAGCCGCTGCCCTCCAACTCCCTGACCCTGCTCACGGGGGAGGGGAGGAGCTTTGTGGGGTGCGGCACGGAGACGGGGTTTTACTATCTGACGCTGGGGGCCGGACGGCTTACCGATGGGCGGGACGGACACCACCTCATGTATATCGACTATGCCACCCGTCAGGAGGTCTATCTGTGCAACGACCCCTCCTGCGCCCACAATACCGCCGACTGCACGTCGGTATTCCCGGAGGAGGACTTCCACCACAGCGGCATGTCCCTTTTCACCGTGAACGGAAAGCTCTACCTCCTGGTGAGTCAGCCCGACCAGGAGGGCGTCGTCGTGATGGGCTCCTCCGGCGGGACCTCCACCCAGAGCGGCCGGGCGGAGCTCTATCAGATAAACGCTGACGGCACGGGCAGGAAGAAAATTTACACCTTCGGGGCCAATCTCACCGTGGAGAGCTTTGCCGCCGGGGACGGCAGTGGACTTTATTTCATCACCAAAAAGTTGTCCACGCAATCGTCCGGCGGAAGCACCTATTTCACCGCCACCGACCGGAAGCTTGTCCGGCTGGATCTGTCCAGTGGGAAGCTGTCCACAGTTTGCAACATGGACTTTGGCGACCATGTGGACTGGAGCCCCGCGGGCGCGTATGGCCGGGAGCTTATCCTCAGCGGCGTCGACTTTGGACGGGCGGTGACCAGCCAGGAGATAAAAAATGACCGCAACATCTATGACAACGCCTGCGATGTTTTTGCCGCGCTGGATGTGGATACCGGCAAGCTCCGGGAATTCTACCGGGTGAAATATCCGAAATCCCGAAGCTGGGCACTGGACGGGGAGATGCTCTATTACTCCGTGGATGGGGGCGGGGAAATCTTGGCTGTTTCCGTTTCCAACGGCCAGGAGCGGGTCCTGTGCAAGACCGCCCATGACAAGATTTGGGGCATCGTTGGCGGCAGACCCTACACCTGGGAGTATGAGGACGGCTTCTATTTCATTGACCCCGCCAGCGGGAGCGTCAGCCGATGCTCTCTGAAGGACAAGACCACCGGGTCGCATATCCAGATTGTGGCCGAGGCGGGCAATCGGGCTCTGGTCATTTACGACACCGACGCCACAAAGCGCGCGGACGGCTCCTTTACCGTCAAGGGTTACCGCTACGCGCTGATAAGCCTCTCAGACCTCTGTGCCGGGCGGGCCAATTACGCGACTGTCAAAATGGTGGAGGCGGGGATGTGACCATGCTGGAGCTTTGCGAGATTTCCAAAAGGTATAAGGACAAGCTGGCGCTCACCGGCATAAACCTCACGCTGGACAACGGCGTTTACGGGCTTTTGGGCCCCAACGGGGCGGGAAAATCCACACTCATGAACATCATCACCGGCAATCTGCGCCCCACGGGCGGCAAGTGTAAGTGGAACGGGACGGAGATCGGCGCCCTTGGGGCGGAATACCGGGCCATTCTGGGCTTTGCGCCCCAACAGCAGGGAATGTACGACGCCTTTACCGGGCGGCGGTTTTTAAGCTACATGGCCACCCTCAAGGCGATCCGCCGCCGGGAACAGCCGGGAGAAATCGAGCGAGTCCTGCGGTATGTCAACATGACTGAGAACGCAAACCGTCCCATCGGCACCTATTCTGGCGGCATGAAACAGCGGCTTTTGATTGCCCAGGCCATCTTGGGCGACCCCAAGCTCGTCATCCTCGACGAGCCCACGGCGGGGTTGGACCCCAAGGAGCGGGTGAGGATACGGGAGCGGATTGCGGAGCTTTCGGAGGGGCGGATCATTCTCGTCTCCACCCACGTGGTTTCGGATATTGAGACCATTGCGGACGAGATCATATTGCTCAAAAGCGGCGAGATCATGGACCGCGGGACGGTGAAGGAGCTCTGCGAAATCCACAGGGCGGTCAGCTTGGAGGATGTGTATATGAAGCTCTTTGGAGAGGAGGGGGAGGATGGTTCGCCTCACGTTATTTGAGCTTTCCAAGGTGTGGCGGCGGAGGGCGTTTATCCTCTCCGCGCTGGCGCTGCTGGCGGTCAACATCTTCATCCTGTGGTATTCTGGCCTTGGGAGCGCGTCCGCGCCGGGGCTGACGGCTTACAAGAAGCTTTACGAAGACATTTCCGACATGAGCGAGGAGAAGAAGCACGCCTATGTGGGCGAGCTTCGGGAGACCATCGACGGCGTGTCGTTTGTGGAGAATATCCTGCTCCTGCGCGCCTCCGGGATGGGGGAGCAGTTCGCCGAACAGGAGCTTGCGGAGAACCCCGGCGTCTTTGAGAGATACTATGACCTCTATACCTCCGGGGCTTACCTGCGCTACACCGATTCCCTGGCGGCGGAAAAGACGTTTATCGACAGGATCTACAGCGAGGAGAGCAAGATTTACGGCTATGGGGCGTATCTTCAGGATGTTCAGGAGCGGGAAAATCTCCTGGGCGGCATCTCCATCTTCGGAGACGCCCAAAACGAGGACAGCTTTTCCTCCCAGAACATCAAAAAAAGCGCCGCCGACCATGCGGCTTTAAATACGGAGGGTGTCAGCTGGATTTCATCCGCGCCCATTACCGCGCCGGCGCAGAATATGTGGTCCGACCTTCTTATAATCGCGCTGTCCTTCCTCTTCGTCACCGGCCTTGTGTCCGACGAGAAGCTGAAGGGGCTGGCGGCTGTCACCAGGGCCACAAAGCGCGGCGCGGTTCCCACCATAACCGCCAAGCTCCTGGCCCTGCTTGTCTACTGCTTTGTGACGGAGACGGTGTTCTTCACCGTGAACGTCCTCCTTTCCGGCGTCGCCGCCGGGTGGTGGGACCTGAATGTCAGGCTTCAATCGGTGGCCCCGTATATGGAGAGCAGTCTCAATATCACGGTCTTAGAGTTCTACGCCCTGTCCGTGGTCACAAAGAGCCTTACGCTGTTCGCGGCCTTCGCGCTGATCACCGGGCTTTGCATCGTAAGCGGACGCGTGACAGTTCCGTACTTTGGAGGCGCGGTTTTATGGGTCGTAAGCTTCGCGCTTTGGCGCTTTGTCCCGGCAGCCTCGGCAGCAAGTCCCGCAAAGCACCTCAACCTGTTTGCCCTTCTGCGGACGGAAAGCATTTTCGGGGCCTATCTGAATTTGAATTTGGGAGGAAAGCCCGTTTCGCGTTTGGTTTCGAGCTTGGGCCTTGGGTTGGCCGCAGCTCTCATCGGCATCGCCATCGACCTTTTCCTGTACCGGCGTCCCGTGGGGCAGTCCGCGGCGCGGGCTTTCCGGCCCCGCCCGTTGCCTTTTCGCCCCCACGCCTCCCTCCCGCGGCATGAGGCGTACAAGCTTCTTATCACCAATCACGGCCTTGCCATACTGCTGGCGTTTGCCTGCCTCATCGCCGCGCAGAGTCTTTCCAATACCTACACCCCCTCCTCCACGGAGCAATATTATCAAAGCGTCATGCTGAGTCTGGAGGGGGAGCTGACGGAGGAAAAGGAGGCGCTCATCGTCTCAGAGGCGGCCCGGTTTGACGAGGCATTCGAGGAGATACGCCAGATTGACACCGCCGTGGCCTCCGGCGAGCTTTCGGAGGACGTGGGCGATACGATGAAGGCCAAATGGCAGGCAGTCACCGCGTTCTACCCCGCCTTTGAGCGGGTACTGGACCAATACGAGCTTGCCAAAAATGGTGGCTCCTTCCTTTATGACACCGGCTGGCTCTACCTCCTGGGAGCGCTGGGCGTGCCGGAGCTGTCGGGCTTCCTCCTCTTAACAATGGGCCTCATTCTCGCCCTGTCGGGCGCCGGGGCCATGGAGTTTTCCAGCGGCGCGTGGAGCGTCCTCAACGCCACGAAAACGGGAGGCAGAGGCGTTTTGCGGCGAAAGCTGGTCCTCTGCGCCCTCGCCGGAGCAATCTTCGCTGCCGTTCCCTTTGTGTTCCGAGTTGTCTCCACGGTCAGGGCGTTCCCCATACACGCCCCCTTCACCCCGGCCCGGATGATCCCCCTTTACCGTAATCTCTCCGCAGCCATACCCACGGCGGCCCTGGGAGCGGCGAAGCTGACGCTCCAAATGCTCTGCGGCGCGCTCATGGCGCTGATCGTCGCGCTGCTGTCCTTCTGGCGCAGGAGCCATATCCAAACGATTTTCCTCGCGTTCCTGCTCCTGGCCGCCCCCTGCGTCCTTTCCGCGCTGGGCCTCAAAGCCGCCCAGAGCTTCTCTCTATATCCTGTATACGCCTGGTTCTTTACGTGAGGGGCGGAGATAGAAAATGGATCGTGTATCGCTGCATACGCCGCCCCGCCAGTGCGCCTTGTCCGCAGCCCGTGGTGCAGCCTGACCGGACGAATGGTGCATGGGGACCGGGGGCGTGGTGCATGGGCCCGGTCCCCGTTGGGTCACTCGGTGAGGATGCCTTTGCGCTTGCGCATGGTGTCGCCGTCAATCCGTATCACATAGGAATCGTACACGATCCTGTCGCAGATGGCGTCGGCCAGGGTGGGGTCGTAGAGGTTCTCGTGCCAGCCGGGGACATCGAATTGGGAGCAGAAGATGGTGGACGCAATCTTGGCCCGTGACTCCACGAGCTCCAGCACGTCACGGGCCTCGTTCTCCTTCGGCGGGTACAGCAGCCACTCGTCCAAGATGAGCAGACGCACCTTCCGGAGCTTCTTCATGTACTCCCGGTACGTCCCCTCGCTCCGGGCCACGGAGAGCTCCACCAGCAGATCCGGCAGGCGGATGTACCGCACCGTGTAAAACTCACGGCAGGCGGCGTTCCCGAGAGCGCAGGCCAGGTACGTCTTCCCGGCCCCGGTCGCCCCCAAGAGGATGACGTTGTGCGCCTCCTGGATGTACGCGCAGGAGGCCAGACGCAGGATCTGGTCCCTGCTGAGATGGCGGTCAGGAAGGTACTCCACGTCCTCCACGCTGGCGCCTGGGATGGAAAACCCGGCGCTGCGAATGAGCCTGAGCAGGTGATTGCTCTTTCGCGCGGCCCATTCAGCGTCCACCAGCAGTCCGAACCTGTCCTCGAAGGACATGGAGGCATACTGCGGATCGTCCAGTTGGGTCTTGAACTGTCTGGCCATGGTGCCAAGGTGCATCTCCTGGAGCTTTGCGAAGGTCTCATTGGTGATCATCAGTCATCCCTCCTTCTGTAGTACGCAGCCCCGCGGGTGAAGCTGTACGGGGAGGGCCTGGCCGGTTCAGGCTTCTCTGTGAGTGTGGAACGGAGGATGGACTGGATGCTCTTCAGGCTGGGCGCCGTGGTGAAGGAGAGCGCCATTTTACAGGCGGCCTCCAATCTGGCGTTGGAGTATTTCTCCGCGGACTTCAGCAGAGCCATGCAGGATTTGTACCCCTGCTGCTCCACCTTGTGGGCCGAGAGGAACAGCTTCACCACAGCCAGCGTATTGGGTCCGATCTGCCTGGCCCAGCGCTCAAAGCGCTCGCCGTTCCATTGCAGGTACTCCTGGTGCTCCGGAGGCATATGATCTTCGCTGGTGCTATACTGGTTGGGCCTGCCGTAGAGTCTGGGGTGCGACGCGATCCGGCGGCCCTCGAAGAAGACCTCCACGGCGGAGCGTGTCAGACGAACGTCCACCTTCCGCTTGATGTACTCGTAGGGCACGGAATAGTTTTGCTTATCTACGCTGATGTGGTAGTTATACTGGACCACGGCCACCTTCCATACAGCGAGCTCAAAGGGGACGGGCGGCAGAGGCTGGAGGAAGAGCTGCTCGTCCCGGAACATCTCAGTGCGGCTGCCATCCTTCTTCTGAAAGGGCTTGTGGTTGAACTCACAGAGCTTTTCCATGATCGCTTCATTCAGCTCAAGGAGCGAAAGGAACTGCCTGTCCCTCAGCGAGGCGAGGATCCATGTGGACACCACACCTACTGAGCCCTCCACGAAGGCCTTGTCCTTTGGCTTCCGGGGCCTTGCGGGAAGGATGGCCGTGCCGTAATGCTCGGCCATCTCCTGGTAGGACTTGTTCAGAACGGTCTCGTCCCGGCTGTTCTTCACAACGCCAGTCTTCAGGTTGTCCGGGGTCAGGATGCGCGTGACGCCCCCGAAGAAGCGGTAGGCGTTGACGTGGGCGGTGATCCAGGCCTCCTGCTTCATGTCCAGGAAGGCCTCTGTGTAGGCATAACCGCTGTACGGCAGCACGGCGATGAAGAGATAGGCCGGGATGAGCTCCTCGGTATCTGTGTCCAAGATGGAGGCCGTCTGCCCCGCCCAGTCCACCTGCATCGTCTCGCCGGGCCGGTGCTCCAGGCGCATGGTGGCCTTCGTCTTGTGGACGTAGTCCGCGTAGTACTTGTTGAACTGCGTGGACTGGTACGGCAGCTCCCCCGCGGCGCAGCACTCCTCGCAGTACTCCACCCACAGCAGGCTCAACGTGACGCCGGGCCGTTGCAGCTCACGGTGGATATTCTCGTAGTCCGGCATTTTGTACTGAGGCTTTGAGGCCTCCTCTGGAAAGAGCCTTTTGCGAACCTCCTCCGGCATCATGGCTTGCGCAGAGCCCCAGGTGATTCCCTGCTCCCTTGCTCTGCTGAGGGTCCTGGTCACGGTATTCCTACCGCAGCCGCAGGCTGACGCAATGTCCACGTGCGTCAGCCCGAGACTTTTCAGTCTCAAGATCTCTTTGTAATTGGTCATTTTCTGGCCTCCTGATTAGATTTGCATCTGACGATGCATGTCCATTATACAGGGGCCATATTCGATGCACCATACCGCCGGCAACGTTGCACCATTTCAGCGGTCACCATGCACCACCGCCGCGGTCACAGAGCACCATCCGGGGCGGCGGATTCAGTATCGCCAAGAAGAAAAAAGCGGGGAGTGAGGCTGGCGGTGGCGTATGCTCTGCGGGCCGTATTATCGCTGTCAGCCCTGACCGCCGCAATACTGGTATTCTGCGGCGTACTCTACATCCGGGAGCGCCTTTCTCCACCCGCGCCGACGCCGATGGACACGACATCAGTTGACACATCGCCGCCCACGGACGCGCCCCACATCCCGCCGATGACTTATGAACCCTACGAGTTCGGAACGCCCCTGGAGGAGAGCGCAGCCGTATCGGACGAATGGTTTGACGACGCGGTATTTCTCGGCGATTCCCGTACAGAGGGGTTCCAATTATTCAGCGGTCTTAACCACGGAAAATCTTATTGTCACAGGGGGATGAGCGTATTTAACGCCGACAGCGACGATTACCGGGTTTTTAATGTGGACGGCGAGGCCGTCACGCTTATGGGGGCCGTGAGGGCAAAACGGTACGCCGCTGTTTATTTGATGCTTGGTATCAACGAGCTTGGATACCCCGTAAGCTCCTTTGAATCGGCTCTGTCGGAGCTGGTTGAGGAGATCATTTTGACACAGCCGGAGGCGGTGATCTACCTTGAGACCCTCCCGCCCGTCAACGACGCACAAGCATACGAAAACGGCCTTCCGGCATATGAAATCGCCGCTAATGTGGAGAAGTTCAACCAGGTCATCGTTAAAATTGCCGGGAAAGAGCGCGTTGTCCTCCTGGATACAGCCTCGTGCTTGCGTGACGCGGAGGGACAGCTCCCGGAGGAGTTTACCCGTGACGGCGTCCACTTCTCCGCCGACGGTTACATCAGATGGGCTGACTACCTGAGAACTCACACTATGGAGCCGGAGCGGTATTTTTACAACAGAAACGAAAGATAGAGAGGTTGAATGATGAAAATTACATCAGTCTTTATGCTATTGGCCCTGCTTATCCCTGTCCTTGCCTCCTGCGGGCAGAATACGGAACCGTACACGACAGGCGACGCCCAAGCTCTCCTTGATGCCGGCGTATTTGACGGTGATATGGTAAAGGTAGAGAGCTTTCCCTCCACCCTCTATGGGATGGACAGCGAGGATGTAGCCGATTGCGTCAGCTTCCGTGCCGCGAATACAGCGGCAAGTTATGACGAGGTAACAGTGCTTATTCTGGATGATGCGAAAATCGCGGAAAACGTGGTGAAGGCTTTGCGGGAAGTCGTAGAAAGTGAAATTGAGAATGCCAAGACCTACTGTCCCGTCGCTGTTCCGCGTTTACAGGCGGCTGTCATTGACCGAATAGGTAACACCGTACTTTTCGCCGTTGGCGACCCTGACGCCCTGCCGGATGCTGTGGGAAGCCTTCATAAGTGAGATGGAAAGAGGAGTGAATCATAGGCAGACGGTCATCACGCCGCCCCAACAGCGCAGGAAAAAACGCGGGGTGAGGCTGGCTGTCGCCTACGCCCTGCGAGGCCTGATCGCTTTACTTGCGCTTACGCTTGTGGTGTTACTTGTGTGTGGGATACTGTATGTAAAAGAACATCTCGTTCCTCCCACTGATAACGGTTCAACGGAAACGCTCGATACAGGCAAAGATACGACTAACGAGGAAGCGGAAAGCACATCACAACCGCAGTCTCCAACGGACGAATATACCGCCGTTCTGGACGCGGGACACGGCGGCATCCAGTCCGGCTGTGCCTTTGACGGCGTGCTGGAAAAGGACATCACGCTCGCCGTCACCCTTCTTGCCGCGGAAAAGCTGAGGGCCGAGGGCGTGACGGTCATCTTGACGCGGGAGGACGATACGGACGTGTCCTTAGAAGAGCGGTGCCGGATCGCCAACGATGCCTCCGCCGACCTCTTTGTGAGCGTCCACTGCAATTCCTATGAGGACAGCTCCGTTTGCGGCTTTGAGGGCTACTACCACAACGGAACCAAGGGGCAGCGCCTGGCGGAGTACATATTGGCGGCGGCCAATGCGCTGGGTGTCAAAACCCGCCACGTCAAGGACGAAAACTACCAGGTCATTCGGGACACCACCATGCCCGCGGCACTCATGGAGATCGGCTTCCTGTCCAATCCCTCCGAACGAGCCGAGCTCCAGTCGGAAGAATATCAAAATACCATCGCGCAGGCTATTGCGAACGGGGTGCTGGCGATGAGAGCGGCGGGGTAGAAACGTGACCGTGTTGGCAATGGGGCTTTATACTTGTTGCTCTACGTCTTGTTAATACTATTCCCCTCCCAAAAATTGCAGGGGGTCCCCTGCAGAATTTGAGGGGGGTGTGGTTGAGTTCCTGCTTTTCTCGATGGTATATGGCAGGGGGAAAAGAATCTTTTCGTTTATAGTATACAAATTATTGTACACTTCCCAGTAGCAACATTGATAATCTCAAATATTCTGTATACAAAGCGGCGGCATCCAAATGCAACGGCACAATATAAGCCCTTCGGTAAAAAAGCGGAGTCAAACATTGCGTAAGGCAATAATCAGCCCCGATTATTTATATTTATTCGGTTATATCATCACACAATTGGGTCGTAAGTGTATGATATTGTCTTAATGTCATAAGTTTTCGTGCTTATACAGCGAAAGAGCTTGGGGTCAAAAACGGCCAGGTTTTTTCCGCTTTTACGCATGGTGCTTATGTATTCTATACCGTCGTAGTTCTTACTGCGAATAAAATCGCTTATATATTGAGTCGGCAAATAATCCAACGCATTGTCGTTTCGCAGCGGTTTGGCTATTTCCTGTGCAATCATTCTTAAAGGTTCAAAATTAATTGCATACTGAACAAAGTCGAACCCTTTATCGACCCCGATAAAGGGGCTGATTCTGTTTATGCCTGCCAAATTAATTACTTTAATATCTTTTTGAAGCTTAAACCGGCCAACAGTAACAAAGTCGTACACGCCCGCGCGAATCTCATATAGCGTGGTTTCAAGTGAATCAGACAAATACAATATACTTATTCCAGTCGGATTGACGCGACCTCCTTTTGCCATGTTTTCCGGGGGTGGTCCCATATTTGAGGGCTTAAATCCGCACTCATCAGGACATATCCTTGATCGATAAAGCACCTCACCTTTTTTGTATAACTTTGTAGCACAGTTCAAGAAAACCAAGAGCTTGTCCAGGTTGATATAATTACTGTGAAAGCGGTTTTTGCGTTTGATTCCCTCGGCAAAATCGTCCCAGCAGTTATTTCGCAAAATGGAGTTCTCCTCCAAATACGCGCTGTCATTGAATTGACGGATACCAACAGGGCTATCAAACAACTCTGGTTGCTCCGCGTATCTTTCAGCGCACAATGCCGTCAAAAGCCTGTATATCCCATCTGGCTTTAGATTGAAAATACGCCAGTTGTTGAAAAGAATGTTCTTTATCAAGTCGGTATGGATGCGTGGAAAATCATCCGGCAAATCAGATACAGGTGAATAGATGTCAAAGATACCGTCAAATAATTCTTCGATTGTCCTATCCTTGCCAATTTCATATACGATAACATTGCGACTTCCACAGAAGTCACAGTTTCCTATCCTTCGACCATTTGTTTTCGACCCATCAATGATAGCTATAATTTCAGGATCTGCAAAGCAATTACTACAACAATTCATTTTTGCCACACCCCATCTAAGTATTGGCCCATAAGCTCAATGTGGTGCATCAGGGAGAGCTTTTTTACAGTTCCAAGGCCAGGGTATGATTGCTGCTCATAATGGTCCAAAAACGTCTTTAGTCCGAGGGTCAGTGGCACAGATTGGGGCGCAGAATAATACCAGTTTGCAAGCTTCGACACGGCCTCATAGAATTTTAATGCAGGGTTTGAAATGTCATCGTTGGAATCAGATACAAAATGCCTTACACGTAGAGTGTTATCAGGGGCAAAATATACTATATGAATCGCTACCGCATATGGCGCGAATCCAGAATCAAGATATTCATTGCCAACAACAGAATAGTCAGAAAAACCAGTATAGCCATCTTCTGCGTAATAAATATGATCGTCGGAAAAAAACTCATCTTCTACATCCTGATAATCAGCATTTCTCTCCTGCCTTTCAAATTTATCATCAAGCAATACCTTGTGATGTCGCACTTTGCGTCTAAACGCGCTTTCATCAGGAATCAGGGCGAAGCGGGGAACTTGCGTTGCGAAAGCACCCTCATAGACGTTCAAATAATCCCGACTTGTGTTGATTACAAGAAGATCCGACTTATTAACGCCATTCTTTTCCCAGAAGTCTAATAATGATTTTGCATTTCTTTGCATTATAAGGGATTTAATAATTATGGGGTTGCTGTATAGCTCGGCAAACCGCTTACGGTATCTATCCTCCTTAGAATCTTCTTGCGCCTCCTGCCAGTCAGACATAAATGTGCCGACCACGGGGTTGCGAATTATTGAAATCGGATATTGCGTCTTTATAAAATCATCCATAACATTTACAAGAGTTGGAGAAAGCTTTACCGGCTCAACAATAGGAATGACATAGTCTCCCAGCAAATTGTTAACAGCCAGCTCGCGTAACGCAAGAAGTTCATATTGTCTGCCGCGAAGGTATGGGAAATACATACTGTTCATCCTCCATTTTCTCTGTTAAAAAATCTTTTATTGCCAGCCAATCTGATTTTGAGGGTTGGGAAAAATATATAAGCGATTTTAAGCCCACTGGAATTTCAGAAAACTCACTTATTTCTATTTGGTTGCGCCTTTTTAACTGTTTTATTGCCAAATTATAGGCATCAAGTATTGGAATCTGCGAAAACCATTTAAGACACTCCGTAAAATAAAACGCCTGTGAAGTGGTCGGCAACTTGCCAAAATATTTAAGTAAGATGGCTTCATATTCAACCTTATGCAGAACCTTAAAAATCGTGGTATAGTCCAGTTGTGAGTTGTCCTCCTCTGGCTCCTTGCACATTTTCTTGCTGATTGTATTTTTAGAGGTAATCACATACACACCGACGGGCGTTCCCTTGAGCTTCTCAAGTGCTCGTTCATATTGGCTTTCAGATGTTACTACACACACATGATTAAATGCCTTGTAATAATCTCGCAACTGAGTAGAAAGCCGGTCGAATGAATCTAACTCTGTCTTTATTTCGTAAACTACTGCTTTACCATTAATAAGTATAAAATCCGCTTTGGATTTGCTGATAGGTATTTGAGTAAGCGCGGTTGTATTTTTCAGCCTATGCTTGCTAACTAATAATTTATTCAGAAGGGTGTTTTGATAAACATATTCATTGCGATAATTCTCGCACATATATTCGTAAACTTCACTAATTAATGTCCTGTTATCCTTATTTTCTGGATCTTTAATATATCGCCTGATAATTGAAAAATAGGTTGAGTTGAAGTGCGTATAAACCATGTCAAAGAAAACATTCTGAGTAAAAAGCCGATTCAATATCAAATCATTCTCGGCCATAGTCAGTTTTCCCCCTTTGACATATATAACAATACTATTTTAGTATAGCACACAAAAAAGAAAAACACCAGATAAAAAATAATTTTCGGAAAATAAATGATATTGGATATTTGCCGACAGTAGGTTTAAAAAATTTTTGTAGAGAATTGTAACAAAAACAATTTAAGAATACATATACATATAGAGATATATTTTCATGAGAAAGTCGACATTATATATCTGCCATTTTCTATTTGCATTACATTTTTAAATTATTAATAGGAAAACGATATAATAAATAAAGGATAATCGTGAATTATCTGTTGTAATGTATAAACATTATTCTGGTGATAGCAAAATTCTTCGTTTAGTTGGGGCTTT
>CANQBC010000034.1 GCA_947589225.1 uncultured Oscillospiraceae bacterium
TTTTCAGTCCCGGTCTATTCTTGGGCGTTTTCTCCCATTGAATGTCCCCATGTGGTGTGCGTATGTTTGTGACATTGTACGGAAAACCGGGTCTTTTCCCTGGAATTTAAGATGAAGGACAAAATCGACCCCGGTGAGGTCGCTCAGGCCGCCAAATACGCGCCATACCTTGAGGTCATGTTCGGCCCGGGATATGAGATCATTCCCGTCCTTGTCCTCACCACCGCCCATGAGCTTTTTGACTTTGTCCAGATCCCCGGCCGCGACGCCGTTCTGCCCGTCTGCTCCGGGGATATGCTCTTTAACGTGTTTGACGAGTACATCGGATTTTTGAAAAAATGAACGATCCTTCAGACCCTTGAAAATGGAAACGCGCAAAAAAGGGGAGAGGCTTGCGCGCCTCTCCCATTTTTGTTATCCTCAAACGGTAAAGGAAGAATTTTGACAGGCCGGGGCGTCAGCTGTGCTTGTAGATGCGCTTCTCCAGCGCGAAGAT
Organism: uncultured Oscillospiraceae bacterium; assembly: GCA_947589225.1. Taxonomy (GTDB): domain Bacteria; phylum Bacillota; class Clostridia; order Oscillospirales; family Oscillospiraceae; genus RUG626. The sequence continues at coordinate 497 of CANQBC010000034.1, forward strand.
CCTGCCGGAGAACTGCCCCGGCGCCACGGTCTCCAGACTCTCCCGGTAGATCTCCATGCGGCTGTCGATCTTGTCGATGAGGGAGAGCAGCTCCGCCTCGGCGCACATGGGCCGGACGGCGGCGCCGAACTCCGGCTCCCCGTGGTGGCTGAGGAGCATATGCTGCAAAAGCAGGGCCTTCTCCTCCGGGATTCCCAGCCCCCTGGCCGCGTCGGCCACCTCCTGCGCGCCCATGACCAAATGCCCCAGCAGCTGTCCCGGCGTGGAATACTCCGTGACAAGCCCCAGCTCGGAGAAGTCAAACTCCCACTCCTTGCCCAGATCGTGGAGGCACGTCCCCGCCAGCAGCAGGCTCCTGTCCACCGTCCCGGCGTAAAGCCCGGCCAGAAAATCCGCCTGGCGCATCATATTGAGGGTATGCATCAGAAGGCCGTTTAGAAAGCTGTGGTGGACGCTCTTTGCCGCCGGCATGGACTTCAGCGTCTCCCCGTGCCGCTCCAGAAGGGCCTCGGTCACGTCCCGGTAATCCCCGTCCTCGATGGAGCGGACAAGCCCCAGCAGCTCCTCATACGCCTTTTCCGCGTCCATGGGCGCCATGGGCACCAGATCGGAGAGCTCATATGTGTCGTTTTCCTCGGCGAGCCTGATCTTTTCCACCGTCACCTGCAGCGAGCCCCGGTATTCCGAGACGGAGGCGCGTATTTTGACGATCCGCCCCTCGTCCGCCTGGCCCAGGGGGCCGGGGTAGTCCCAGACCTTGGCGTCCATGTCGCCGGTGCTGTCGGTGATCACGGCGTTGAGGTACGGCTTTCCGTTGTTTGAGACCTTGCTCTGGGCGGATTTAAGGATATAAAACCCCTCAAACTCGTCGCCCACCGCCATATCGGCGATCCTTATGTCTTTGCGCATGTGCGTATTCTCCTTGTCATGTGGGAATGGATCCATTATAATCCCCAGTGGGGGATTTTTCAACCGCAAAATTCCTCCCCCGGCTCCGCTCCCCGGCGGCGTTTTTGTGAGGATCGCCGGCGCTTTCCCCATTCTTCACACCACGAAGGCCGCCCGAGCCGCCCTTGCACTGGATCCCGTCCCCATCCTCCTCCATCTTGGCGGTCACCGCCGCCTGGGTATCCGTGGATTTCATTTCCGCCGCCGCCACTTTTCAACACAAGCCGGAAATCGGTCAATGAGCATAATCCGGGGCGGGTTTGAAACCCGCCCCGGACTATGTCATTCATCCATCCTGATCAGCTTCTTCACTCTCTTATAGAGCGGCACGGTGATCACCGACACCACAACGGCCTTGAGCAGGTTGAAAGGTACCACGCACATGGCCACGAGGCCCGTGACGGAGTTGACCCTGGGGTTGACCTCCCGGGCCATGGCGATAATGGCCTCGATGGGGGCGTGGTAGAGCCGGGAAAAGGCGGGGATGAGATAAACCGCGTTGAAAAGGCTTCCGAACACCGTCATGACGAGCCCACCGGCACAGAGGGAGACGATGGCCCGCTTAAAGGTGCGGTTGGTGTGGTAGATCACGGACGCCGGAAGCACAAAGGAGCAGCCCACGGCGAAGTTAGCGAAGTCCCCCACGAACGCGGTGGTGGTACCTTTCAAAAGGAGCTTGACCACGACCTTCAGAAACTCGCAGATCACCCCCGCCGTGGGGCCCATGGAAAAGGCGCAGATCAGAACGGGGATCTCCGAGAGGTCCAGCTTATAGAAGCTGGGGGCGAAGAAGAGGGGCATCTCCAGGAGCATGAGGACGCCTGCCAGGGCGGCGAACATCCCCATGTAGGCCACATACCGGGCCGGCGCCAGCTTGCGCCTGTCCTTTATAAGCAGCTTCTGGGCCAGAAGCGCGACGGCGACAAGGCAGGCAAAGACAGCGACGCAGATCAGGACAAACGACAGGTTCTCTCTGAGGGTCTTGAGCATGAATAAAACTCCTTTCGCGGGCTTTCCCCGCAAATAAAATGCGCCTGAACGTTCCGTCCAGGCGCGTCATTTTCATGCGCGAAAGGTCTGCGGGAAGCCCGCACATCTTCTCCCATCCAGACTGTATACTGTCGGTATCGGATTTGCACCGATTCAACGCTATCGCGCTCGCGGACTTTGTGCCGTGGGACACTCACCGCCGGTCGGGGATCTCACCCTGCCCTGAAGACGAACCGTATCAAGTTACAAGCTTATTATACACCCCCGCTTTTCATAATTCAATACCTTAACGCAAGAAATCCGTCGAATGAGAATGATTTATTTTTTCTCCCCCCTCCCCTCTTTTGACCAAATTCCCCCGGCGGGCCGTGTTAGATTATGGTTAACCTATTGTACAAAAGGGGAGCTTGAATTGAAGGAAAGTATACACATGACCCGCAGCTTAGCCGCGCACGCGCCGGACAGGGCGGAGGCCGCGGCGATGGCCGCCAGATTTGTTATGGGGCTGATGCTTGCGCGGGTTCGGATATTCGGAGGGATCGCGCCCTTCGGCGCCGCTTTCATCGGCGCCTCCGGCGGAGGGATAAACGGCGTCCTGTCGCTTCTGGGTGTCTGGCTGGGGACGCTGACGGCAGGCAGCTTCTCCTGGGCCGTTAAGTACATAGCCATCGCCACGGTGGTCTGGTCCTGCGTCCACTTCTTCGCGAAAGCCGCCCCCAAATGGTTCCCCATGGCGGCGGTTTTCGGCTCCACCCTCATTATCGGCGCGGTATACGTCTGGGACGCGGCCTGGGAAATCACCGCCGCGGCCATGTGGGTGGTGGAGAGCTTCGCGGCCGGGGGCTTTGTGTACTTCTTTGACGCCGCCCTGACGCCGGCGCGGGGGCGGATGCGGGCCTCACGGGTATCCGCCATGATCCTGCTTCTGTCCGCCCTTACCATGTCCCTTGCCACCGTGAGCCTTTTCGGTGTTCTTTCCATCGGGCGTGCGCTGGCGGTGACGGCGGTGATGTTCGTCACCTTCCGCGGCGGGCAGGCCATGGGGTGCGTGGCGGCGGCGGCCCTTGGGGCGGCCATGGATCTGGCCCAAGGCGGCACGCCCTTTTTCATTCTGTCCTATGTCCTCTCGGCACTGATCGCCGGGGTGTTCTCCCGGGAGAGCCGCCTCACCTTTGTTCTCAGCTGGATAGCCTCCACGGCCCTCTCCGTTCTCTGGTTCTGGAGCTTCCACCGATGGTTCCCGGCGCTCTACGAGACCTTTGCCGCGTCTGTCGGCTTTATGCTCCTGCCGGAGCGTATCCTCGCCCGTCTTGCGGTATTTCTCCCCCGTGAGGGCGGCGGCTACGGGTATCTAAAGGCCCGGGAGTACACCCGTGAACGCGTTGACCGCTGTGCCCTGGCTTTTCGGAGCCTCTACGACAGTCTGCGCGTGCGTGCCGGGGACGACCCGGTCGAGAGCTTCGCCAAAATATACGACCGGGCCGCCGATGCCGTATGCCGCTCCTGCCCCGGCTCCACGCGGTGCTGGCAGGAGCAGTACGTGGACACGCTGGACGTGATGAACTCCATAACGCCCGCCCTTACCAAAAACGGCCGGGTGGAGAAGTCCGACATCCCCGAGCACTTCTCCCAGCGCTGCTCGCGGCTGGGGGAGCTGCTGTCCGCCATAAACTCCGAGTCCCGGGCCTACCTCTCCCGCCGCAGGTTCCGGGCGCGGCTTTCCGAGAGCCGAGTCGCGGCCTTTGAGCAATACAATGACATCTCCCGCATCCTCTCCTCTCTCTCCCAAGAGCTTGGCGGCGAGATAGAGGTGGATAGCGGGGCGGAACAGAGCCTTCGCAAATACCTGCGCGGCCTAGCCATGGACGCCGACCTGGCTGTGTTCCGGCTTCGCGGCGGCCGGCTCCGGGCGGAGATAAAGAGCCAGAGCCTCCACCTTCTCAAAAAGGACAGCGAGTGGCTGGAAAACCTCTCCTCCCTCCTGGGCCTGCGCCTTTGCAGCGTGGAATCGGAAAACGACGACGGGCGTCTGGTGCTGATGGAGGCGGAGCCCTATGCCATAAATCTCGGTACCGCCTCCGCCAGAAAATCCGGCGAGAATGTCTCCGGCGACAGATACGCCTGCTTCCGCACGGATGAGGGCGTCCTCTACGTGATCCTTTCCGACGGCATGGGCTCCGGCCCGGAGGCGGCCAGGATGGCGTCGGACACCGTGTCCGTCACAGAGCGCTTTCTTCGCGCCGGCGTAAGCCCGGAACAGGCTCTGGGAATACTCTCCTCCCTGTGCCTTCTCAAAAACGAGGACAGCCTGGAGAGTTCCACCGTCGACCTTCTCGCCGTCGACATGTTCTCAGGTCAGGCGTCGCTCTACAAATACGGCGCGCCGGGCACATATATGCGCCGGGGCTCCTCCGTCAAACGCGTCGGAGGCTCCGCCCTGCCCGTAGGCTTCGGCGCGGGCCTCCCCAAAAAAGCCGTTACCCGTCTGACCCTCTCCCCCGGCGACACGCTGGTCATGGCCTCCGACGGCGTGATCTCCGGCGAGGACCGTCCCCTGCGCCAGGCACTGGCCGCCTCGGATCTGGAGGACATGCAGGAGCTGTCCCGCTCCATCCTGGACACCTCCGCCGACCCCGACTCCCCCGCCGACGACATGACCGTCATTGCCCTGCGCATGACGCAGCGGGAGTGACAGCAGCCTTTTTCCACAAAATGTATACTTTTCCTCAAACCGGGAAAAATCCCAATGAGGTGATCTGATGGTAAAGGGCGTGGCGAGACGGGTAGTGCTGGTAAAGTCACCCGATCCGAAGGTATTTGACGAGGCCATATTCATCGTGCGCGAGGAGACCGGGCGCGGTCCCGGTGTGACCACCTCCCAGCTTCTGCGGGAGGCGCAGGAGGTGGCAGAGAGCTTTGTGCGCTGTGAGCGGAAAAGCCCTTTCCGCGCCCTTCCCTGGTGGGCTTACTCCCTCATGGGCGCGGGCGGTATGGGGATAGCGTGGATCGTCACGCTCCTGATTTGATCTTGACGCGGGCCGGCAAAAAATAACCAAACCTCTTGTATTCTTCCGGGAAAGCTGATACAATATATATGATAGATATTCCTCGGGACAGCGGGGCGATATAAATGATTTTGACCGGGAGTGGAGCTATGAAAAAAATTATGCTGGTTTTCGGCACCCGGCCGGAGGCCATAAAGATGTGTCCCCTGGTAAACGAGCTGAGAGAGCGCCACGGCGTTGAGACCGTGGTCTGCGTCACCGGCCAGCACCGGGAGATGCTCCGGCAGGTGCTGGACGCCTTTCATGTGGAGCCGGATTATGATCTTGAGGTCATGAGCCCCGGTCAGACCCTTTTTGACCTGACGAACCGCGTGCTCACCGGCATGAAGAAGGTGCTTGAGGAGTCAAAGCCCGATGTGGTGCTGGTTCACGGCGACACCACCACCACCTTTGCCTCCGCCCTGGCCTGCTTCTATCTGGGCATCCCCGTGGGGCATGTGGAGGCCGGACTTCGTACATATAATGTTCAGGCGCCCTATCCGGAGGAATTCAACCGTCAGGCGGTGAGCTCCATCGCAAACTTCAACTTCGCCCCCACGGCCCTGGCCCGGGACAATCTGCTGCGGGAGGGCAAGCCGCCCCAAAGCATCTACGTCACCGGCAACACCGCCATCGACGCGCTGGGAACCACGGTGGTGAACGAGTTTGAGCACCCGGAGCTTACCTGGGCCTCCGGCTCACGGCTGGTGATCCTCACCGCCCACCGGCGGGAGAATTGGGGCGAGCCTCTGCACCACATCTTCCGGGCCGTGCGCCGGGTCGTGGAGGAATTTCCCGACGTGAAGGTGCTCTACCCCATTCACTTAAATCCCCTTATCCGCCAGGCGGCGGAGGAGGAGCTGACCGGGTGTGAGCGTGTGCGGCTCATAGAGCCCCTGGACGTGATGGCTTTCCATAACTTTCTGGCCCGCTCGTACATGATCCTCACCGACTCCGGCGGCATCCAGGAAGAGGCGCCCTCCCTGGGTAAGCCCGTCCTGGTGCTCCGGGACGTGACCGAGCGGCCCGAGGGCGTCAAGGCCGGCACATTACGCGTTATCGGCACGAACGAGGAGGTCATCTATGAGGAATTCAAGGCCCTTCTCACCGACGAGGACCGCTACAACGCCATGTCCCGCGCCCAGAATCCCTACGGCGACGGTCTGGCCTCCCGCCGGATCGCGGACATTCTGACAAAGGGCCGAACCAGCGTGTGACAACAGCCGCGGGCAAAGGCGCCGCTCGTCCTCTCCGCAACAGGCATTGCCCGTTGTGGGCTCCAGTGCCGCCCTCATCGGGCGCGGGCTTGGCTCCTCTCCCCACACGCGATCTTTGATCGCGCGGGGATCCCAATATGCCGCATGGCAAAACAGCAGGGGAAAAGCCGTGAATTTCGCAGAATTCACGGCTTTTCCCCGCACGTTCCCCTTGTCGGAAAAAGAGACGCTTCCCCGGGGAAGCGTCTCTTTTCAACCCGTTGACAAAGGCTATGCCTTTGCCAACGGAAGACATTTGCCGGTCCCCTCCATGCACTTCGTACACTCCGGGGACCTTAAAGGGGCAAATTTCGACGTACATGCCGCCGAAATTTGCATAAATTTTTTTCGCGCCTGCAGGCGCGAAACTCTGCGAGGCTTTGTCTACAGTCTGAGAGACGCTTCCCCGAGGAAGCGTCTCTTTTTTGCTTATTTGATCTTACTTCTTCACGCTCTCCACAAGCCCTTCGGCAAGACCGGCGAGGCCCTGGATCTCGGAGGGGATGATGATCTTCGTGGCCTGGCCGTTGGCGGCGGCGGCAAACGCCTCCAGGGCGCGGATCTTCACAACCGCATCGGTGGGGGCGGCCTCGTTGAGAAGCTTAAGGCCCTCGGCGGTGGCCTGCTGAACCTTCAAAATCGCCTCGGCGTGGCCCTCGGCCTCCAGAATCGCGGCCTGCTTCTTGGCGTCGGCGCGGAGAATGGCGGACTCCTTCTCACCCTCGGCGGAGAGGATGGCGGCACGCTTCTCGCCCTCGGCCTTCAAAATGGCTTCGCGGCGCTCGCGCTCGGCCTTCATCTGCTTCTCCATGGCGGACTGGATCTCCTTGGGAGGCAGGATGTTCTTCAGCTCCACGCGGTTGACCTTAATGCCCCAGGGGTCTGTGGCCACGTCAAGGATGGAGCGCATTTTAGAGTTGATGATGTCGCGGGACGTGAGGCACTGGTCAAGCTCCAGATCGCCGATGATGTTACGAAGGGTCGTGGCGGAGAGGTTCTCAATGGCGGTCATGGGGTTTTCGATGCCGTAGGTGTAGAGCTTCGGGTCGGTGATCTCAAAGTACACCACGGTGTCGATCTGCATGGTGACGTTATCCTTGGTGATAACGGGCTGGGGCGGGAAGTCGGCAACCTGCTCCTTCAGGGAGACGACCTTGGCGACTCTCTCGATGAAGGGGATCTTGAAGTGAAGGCCCACGCTCCAGGTGGTGGCGTAAGCACCCAGACGCTCGATGACATAGGCGCGCGCCTGCTGGACAACCCGGATGCTCCGGGCGACAATGACAATGACAACGAGAACGATAAGAATGAGTACAAATTCCAAAGGGCCCATAGTTTTACCTCCGTGTATTTTTTCCGCCAGCGGCGGTTGATCACTCTGCCTTCACGGTCTCGGCGGCGGGCTCCACAATGAGCTTAACGCCCTGGATAGAGCTTACGCGCACAAAGCTGCCGGCCATGATATTGACGCCGGTGAGGCTCCTGGCCGTCCACTCCTTGCCGCCCACGCTGACGGCGCCGGTTCCGGCGATGTTGTCGATGTCCTCGGTGACGGGACATATGACGCCCAGAACCCGGTCGGCGTTGGTGGGCTTCTTGCGGACGTTCAGAAACTTCCTGGCAAAGGGCCGGAGCGTCACCAGCACGATCCCGGACACGGCCAGGAATATGATGAATTGCAGCCAGAATTGGGCGCCCAGCGCCGCCGCGATAAGCGCCGCGCAGGCCCCCACGGCAAACCAGATGGACACCAGCCCCACGGTCGCCGCCTCGACGGCGAGAAACAGGAGCATTACAATTATCCAGAAAATCACAGCGGACACTCCTTTCAATGATCTGACAAAAACTCGGTCTTTCCCGACAGGAGACGTATATGCAAAGGCATATTTCAATATCTCACAAGTTTAAAATATCTCATCTGCCGTTTGGCGCAGCGCCCGGCCCCGGGCCGCGCGTCCCAAAAACAAAAGAGGTTTTCCAGGCGCGTGGCTCCGGAAAAGCAGCCGGTCGTTTTTCGCAAGGCCATTTTCACGAAACCGAACTCATTATAACACAGTTTATGTATAAAAGGAAGATGTATTATTTATTTTTTTTACAATTTCTCCATACCGTTTCCCTCTCCCCGTTCGACCCCCTTTTCAGTTCGTACGGGCTATAATCGTCCCAAAGGGGGCTGCGGTGTGGAGGTCATATACGCGGACGAGTTTTTTCTTGAAAATCTGCTTGTGGACTACCTTCTGCTGGTGGTCACCGGGAGACTCGCCGGTGTCGGCGCGAAGCGCCTGCGGGCGCTGGCCGCCGCGGCCCTTGGCGGGGCCTACGCGCTTTTGGTGCGGCTGTCGGGCTCGGCCCTGTGGGACGCGTGGCCCATCCGGATCCTGGTGGGGCTGCTGATGGTTCTCATGGTGTTCGGCGCGTCGGAGAGGATCTTCCGCGTGGCGCTTTTATTTTTCGGCGTCTCCGCGGCCTTCGCCGGGGCTGTGATGGCCGGGGCGCTGATGCGGGGGGAGGGCGTCTCCGGCGCGTCCATCGGCCGGGTCAGCCTGCCCGCGCTGATCCTGGCCTTCGCCGTGTTCTACGCCCTCTTCTCCGCCGTGTTCTCCGCCGTGTCGCGAAACCGCGTAAAGGGCGGCACGGCGGAGCTGGCCATCGCGTTTCGGGGAAAGAAGGTGCGCGTCGCCGCGCTGATGGACACGGGAAACTCCCTGCGCTCCGTCCTCACCGACCTGCCCGTCGCCGTCTGCTCGCTGGAGGCCGTGGCGCCGCTTTTGAGCCGGGAGGCCCTTTACATATTGCGCACCACCCCGGACACGGCGGATGCGCTGGTGAAGCTTTCGGAGGCAGGCGACTACTCCTTCTTTCCCGTCCCCTACCGGGCCGTGGGCGTAAAAAGCGGCATGCTCCCCGCCTTCCGGCCCGACAGCGTGACGCTGGGCGGGCGTCAGCTTGACGTGGCGGTCGCCGTGGCCCGTTCTGGCGTCTCCGACGCCCAGGGGTACTCGGCGATCGTCGGCGTATAATACTGATTTTCAACTAAAAGCTTTCCATTCGCGACGGATTTTTTGTACCATGCCGCGTCAGACGGCTTGGAAATACATACAGTATTCCCTGCGCCGCCTTCCCCGCCTGGCGCAAATGATCCTCGCCGCTTGGTGGAGACTTTTTAATCGAAGATCAGTATAAAAGTGTATCTTTTCATGGAGGTTTACATGATGAAGCTTTTTTTGAAACTGAGGCTCCTTATTGCCCGCGTACTGGGAAAGCTCTCCCCCGACTCCGTCCACTACGTGGGCGGGCCGGACTATCTGCCCGCGCCGCTGCCCAAGAGCGAGGAGCAGGAGGCGCTGACGGCACTGCTGTCGGGCTCCAAGGAGGCCCGCGACAAGCTCATTGAGCACAACCTGCGGCTGGTGGTCTACATCGCCCGCCGGTTCGAAAACACAGGTGTCAATCTGGAGGATTTGATCAGCATCGGCACCATTGGGCTTATAAAGGCCATCACCACTTTTGACGGCAGCAAAAATATCCGTCTTGCCACCTACGCCTCCCGGTGCATTGAAAATGAAATACTTATGCACCTTCGCAAGGTCAGCCCCCTGAGATCCGAGGTATCCCTTTCAGAACCCCTGAACACCGACTGGGACGGCAATGAGCTTCTTCTCTCCGACATTCTGGGCACCGACAATGACATGGTCATGCGCCCCATTGAGGACGACGTGGATCGGGAGCTCCTGCGGGACGCCCTCTCCCGCCTTTCGGACCGTGAAAGGACGCTGATCACCCTGCGTTACGGCCTTTCCGGCGGAAAAGAGCTCACCCAGAAAGAAGTGGCCGACCGTCTCGGTATCTCCCAATCCTACATAAGCCGCCTGGAGAAACGCATCATTGCCCGTCTGCGCCGGGACATGTCCAGAAAGCTGGGAGACGCGGTTTGATCCCCTGTCCGGCCGCGCGCCGGGGCTTCGCGCGGCCGGACATCCGCTCTTGACCATGTATTCCCGTTAAGTTCACATATTTAAAATTATGTAAACATCGTTCGCCCTTTTTCGCTTTGGAGAAGTGGTAATATATCCCTTGTCCCAATCATTATTCCGAAAGGGTGAAGAAAATGGCAAAAAGAGTACTTATTTCGCTTCTTGTTCTGTCCCTGTTTGTCTGTACCGCCGGCGCGGCGCCGCCGGACACGCTTCCGTCGGACGCCGTTGAGGTCTATGTATCCGGTGAGCCGGTAAACATGGAGGGACTGACAGTAAGCGAGAACGGCGTCATTTGGGTGCCTCTGCGGCTTCTGTCCGACGCGCTGGGTGCGGAGAGCGTCAAATGGGACGGCAAAACGAGCACCGCCACGGTCGCGGCGCCGGGTCTAACCGTGGAGGCTGTCGCCGGTAAGGTGTATTTCACCGCCAACGACCGATATTTTTATGCCCCCGGCGGCGTAAAACTCCTGCACGGCAGGACGCTGGTGCCTCTTGAGGCCCTTTGCAGGGCCTTTGGCGCCAGCTGCACAGTGGATGAGCGAAGCGGCGCGATCTCCGTTGCCCCCGGTAAGGAGCCCATTACACCGGGCGACAACTTTTACAACGCCGAGGATCTCTACTGGCTCAGCCGCATCATCCAGGCCGAGGCCGGCGGTGAGCCCTTCGTGGGTAAGCTCGCCGTAGGCAACGTGGTCATTGAGCGCTCCCGGACGCCGGGCTTTCCCGACACGGTCAAGGACGTGATCTTCGACCGCCGCTACGGCGTCCAGTTCACTCCGGCCTACTCGGGGGGCATCTACAACACCCCGTCCGAGGAGAGCGTCATCGCCGCCAAGCTTGCCCTTGAGGGCGAGTTCGTGGTTCACGCCCTCTATTTTGCCTCTCAGCGCGCCGCGAAAAACTGCTGGGCCGCCCGAAACTGCCAGGTGGTGGCCGACCTCTGGGGCCACGTGTTTTTCGCCTGAAAGATCCCCCCGCGGACGTCTGTCCGCGGGGATACTCTTTTCTACGCCTTTTTTGCCTTATAGGTCATCTTTCCGTTTTCGATCGTAATGACCCCGTAGGCTCTCGCGCCGTAACCGACAGCGCCGGGGTTGGCAATGAGGGTGCCGTCCAGCCATGTGTCGAACGCCTCATGGGTGTGGCCAAACAGCACCGCGTCCGCCCCGGCCGTCATCCCCGTGTTGATAAGCTTTGCGTACCCCAGCTTCACCCCATATCTGTGTCCGTGGGTTATGAAAAATTTCTTCCCACCCAGTGTGAATATCTTCGTGACCTCATCCGTTGAACCGAAGTCGCAGTTGCCGGGAACGGAGGCGACGGGTATCATCGGAAACTGCCTCGAAAGCTCCTCCGCGTCGGGCTCCACATCGCCGAGGTGTATGATCTGCTGGGGGTTTTCAGCCAGGACCGCGTCCACCATGGGCTGGACATATCTGTGCGAGTCGGAAAAAACGAGTATCTTCATGTGTCAATTCCCCTTTGCGCCGAATATACTGGCGTGATGATGAAAAAGGAGGTACGCATATGGACAACGAGCTGAAGCGCGCCGCGGACAACTTTCTCTCCGGTGAGGAAGGCAGAAAGATTGCCGGCAAGCGCTCGGAGATAGAACGCCTCGCCTCCTCGAAGGACGGCGAGCGGGTGAAATCGATGCTGGCTTCCGGCGGCTTTGAGGACGCGGTGCGCCGGGGCGACACAAAGGCCCTGCGGAACGCCCTCTCCGATGTCATGAAAACCGACTCAGGCGCGAGGCTCATGAAGAGCCTGCAGGATCTGATGGGTAAGAATTGAAGGAGGTGAGCTCATGGGCGATTTTGAGGACATGCTGAATTCCATTCTCTCCAACCCCAAGGACATGGAGCGTATAATGGGCCTCGCCCGTGAGCTTTCCGGCGAGGACGCGAAAAGCGGTCAGGAGCCGGAAAAACCAAAAAGCGAGGAAACACATACCTCGGCCATACCCGGCCTTGAGGGGCTGACGCCCGGTATGCTCTCCGCCATTGGGAAGCTTCTGGGCCAGTTTCGTCAAAAGGACGACGGCAAGGCCGCCCTCATCGCCTCCATGAAGCCCTATGTGCGCCCGGAACGGCGGGAGGCCCTGGATCGGGCCGTGAAAATAGCGAAAATCGCCCGCATCGCCAGAACCGCCATGAGCGAGCTGGGAGGTGATTTCGATTTCGGTTTATAGGCGCTATGCCGGCCCCCAGTGGTACTACCGGCAGGCGGGTCGATCCCCCCGCCGGGAGCCAATGCCCGTCCAGCCCAGTCCGCAGGAGCGCTCCGCCCAATCCGAGCGCCCGCCCGGGACGCAGGGGCGTCCTACCCAGTCCGAGCGCCCGCCCGGGACGCAGGGGCGTCCTACCCAGTCCGAGCGCCCGCCCGGGACGCAGGGGCGTCCCGCCCAGTCTGAGCGCCCGCCCGGGACGCAGGGGCGTCCCACTCCCCATCAGGCGCCGCAGGGAAAATCAAAAGGGGATCTGGCCTCCGCACTGAGCGGTCTTTTGCCGGAGGGGCTTGATTCCGGGGATCTGTTTTTAGTGGCAATGCTCCTCTTTCTCTATTCCGAAAGCCACGACGAGGATTTTCTTATCATACTGATAGTCGTTGGGATCTCGATCTTTCATAAAGGCAGGGAGGACAAATGATCCTCCCCGCCTTTTTATTTGTCCTCTTTTTCTCCATCCCGGGAAGGAGACTGGGGTTCCTGGGAGATCTCCGGCTTTTCCGTCTCCCGCCTCTCCTCCTCGCGGAACTTCTCCAGGCGGGAGTCGTGGCTGCGAAGAAGGGTTATGCCAATGATGATGGCCACGCAGAAGGCGAAAGCGAAGATAAGCGCCTTCATGGCGCCGGTAGTGGTTATAAGCACCGCGGACAGGCCCAGCACAGCGGAGATGGCGTAAAGCACCGCCACCGACTGCTTTTGGGAAAGGCCCATGTCGATGAGCCTGTGGTGAAAATGGCCCCTGTCCGGGCTCATGGGGTTCTGCCCCTTGAGGAGCCGCCGGATGATGGCAAAGCAGGTATCGAAGATAGGCAGCGCCAGCGCCAGCACGGGCACCGTGAAGGAGATGATGGCGTAGAACTTGAAAAACCCTATGACCGATATGGTGGACAGCACATAGCCCAGCAGAAGCGCCCCCGTGTCGCCCATAAAAATTTTCGCGGGGTTGAAGTTATAGGGTATGAAGCCCAGGCACGCTCCCAGTAAGGCCGCCAGCAGCACCGCCACGTTGACCTGCTCCAGCACGATGGTGATGACAAGGAATGTCAGCGACGAGATGGCGGACACACCGCACGCCAGACCGTCCAGACCGTCAATGAGATTGATGGAATTGGTGATGCCTACGATCCAGAAGATGGTAATCGGGATCGACCAGGCTCCGAAATTAATATATGCCGCGTCGCTCCAGAAGAAGGGGTTCACGATAAACTCAAACCGCACTCCGAAAGCCACGGCCACCACAGCGGCGAGTATCTGGATAAAGAATTTTAAAAGCGCGGGAAGGGGCACGATGTCGTCAATGGCTCCCACGGTAACAATGATGACGGAGCCAAGGAGGATACCCTGCACCTGCCTGTCCAGGTCGGCAAACAGCACCACCGCGACGAGAAAACCCAGGAATATGGCGAGGCCCCCCTGACGGGGAATGGGGTGGTCGTGCATACGCCGCCCGTCCTTCGGCACGTCCACCGCGCCGACCCGTACGGCAAAGGAACGCACCAGCGGCGTCATAGCGCAGCAAACCACCAGAGCGGTCGCGAGCGTGACCAATATTTTCAGCGTGTCGTTCATCGGAATATTAAAAATGTTCATATCTGTAATTTTCCCCTGAAAACGGGTTTATCTCTGTACAAAGCCTATCTTTTTATAGACCTTCCTCAGCGTCTTTTCGGCGACATAAGACGCCTTTTCCGCGCCGGCCCGGTAGACCGACTCCAGATACGCCTTGTCCTTCAAAAGCCGCCGCGTCTCCTCCCGGATGGGCCGGAGGGTCTCGATGACCGCCTCGCCCACGGCGGGCTTGAACACGCCGTAGCCCTGCCCCTCAAACTCCTTCTCGATCTCGTCGTAAGACCTGCCTGTAACGGCGGAGTAGATGGTCATGAGGTTTGAGACGCCCGGCTTTCGCTCCGGGTCATAGTGTACGCATCTCTCGGTGTCGGAGTCGGTGACCGCGCGCTTGAATTTGCGCCGGATGTCCTCCTCCGGCTCCATCAGGAACACGCATCCCTCCGGCACGGACTTGCTCATTTTCGTGTCCGGCGCCGAGAGGCCCATGACGCGGGCCCCGGCCTTGGGGATGAATGGCTCGGGCATCTTGAACACCTCGCCGTAAATGCCGTTGAACCGCTGGACGATGTTGCGGGTGAGCTCCACGTGCTGCTTCTGATCCTCCCCCACCGGCACGTAATCCGGTTGGTAGAGCAGGATGTCCGCCGCCATGAGGCAGGGGTAGGTGAAGAGGCCGCCGTTGACGTTCTCCTGATGCCTGGCGGCCTTGTCTTTAAACTGGGTCATACGGGAGAGTTCTCCGAACATGGTGTAGCAGTTGAGGATCCACCCCAGCTCCGCGTGCTGATGGACGTGGGACTGGATAAAGAGGGTGTTCCTCTCGGGATCCAGCCCGCAGGCGATGTACTGGGCCAGCTGCTCCACAGTTCGGCGTCTCAGGTCAGCGGGGTTCTGGCGGACAGTGATGGTGTGCATGTCCGCCATGAAATAGAAGCAGTCATACTGCTCGGCCCGCTCGGCCCAATTCTTAATGGCTCCCAGGTAATTTCCCAGGTGCAGATCTCCGCTGGGCTGGATGCCGGACAGCATCACCTTTTTCGGTGTGTTTTCTGTGTTCTCCATAGTCTTTCCTCTTGATCATTTTTTTGAAAGCCCATACTCCCCCGCCAGTTTTTCGAACGCGGGGAGGGACTTTATTATCATATCATATGCCACGCAGTAGGCTATCCTCACATACCCCGGGCAGGCGAAGGAAGTCCCGGGAACCACCAAAATATTGTGCATTTTGGCCCGGTCGCTGAATTCCTCATCGTCCCCCGGCGTTTTCACCCACATATAAAAGGCCCCGTCGGGATAGACGCAGGAAAACCCGGCCTCCGTCAGCCCCTTGTAGAGCGCCCTGCGGTTTTTGTCATAGGCTTCAATGTCGGTTTTCTCGTCCAGGCACTCCGCCACGACTCTCTGCTGCAAACTGGGGGCGTTGACAAAGCCCAGGATGCGGTTGGCGATCACGGCGGCGTCGAAGATAAGCCCGGCGTCGTCGCACTCCGACGGGATAACGATGTACCCGATGCGCTCGCCGGGCAGGGACAGGGACTTGGACCAGGAGTAGCCCGCCAGGGTGTTGCGGTAGTATTTTGTGAGCCAGGGCACCTCCTTCCCATCGTAGGCCAGCTCCCGGTAGGGCTCGTCGGAGATAAGGTAGATGGGGCGGCCGTACTCGGCCTGCTTCTCCTCCAAGACGGCGGCGACGGCCCTTATGGCGTCCTCGGTGTATATAACGCCGGTGGGGTTGTTGGGGTTATTCAAAATGAGCGCCTTTGTTTTGGGCGTTATCGCGTCCCTCAGCGCCCCGGCGTCGGGCTGAAAGCCCCCCTCGATATTAGCGGGGACGGCGCGCAGAACGCCGTCAAAATTGGAGACGTAGTTGCCGTACTCCAAAAAGTAGGGTGCGAAAACAAGAACCTCGTCGCCGGGGTCAAGGAGCGTCTTGAGAATGACGTTAAGGCCCCCCGCTGCGCCCACGGTCATAATGATGTTGTTCTCGTCAAAAGCGGTGCCGAAGCGCCGGTTGAGAGACGCGGCGACCTTCGCGCGCACCTCGGGGTAGCCCGCGTTGGACATATACCCGTGCAGCTCCATGGGGTCGGTGTCCCGCGCCAGGCGGATAATGGCTTCCCGCACCTTCCCGGGCGCCGGGATATTGGGGTTGCCCAGGGAGAAATCGTAGACGTTCTCCCGCCCGTATTTGGCGGCCATTCGCGCCCCTTCCTCAAACATGGCCCGAATGGCGCTGCCGCTCTCGGTCATCCTCATCATCTTCGCGGAAATCATACAGGCACCCCCGAACATACAAAGTTATGGGTATTTTACCACAAGGGAGAAGGTTTTTCAACCCGCCAAGGAGATTTTCTTGAAAAGGCGGGCCGGGGGTGATATACTTATAGCGCGGACGTCCGGCACGTCCAAATTTTTCACACGATAAGGAGATTTTTATGAAGAAGCTTACCAGTACGACAGTGCTTGCGGCATAACCGGGAGGTTTGTCGCAAAAATGCAAGCCTCCGAAGAAATTTTGATTTTAGCTTCAGGAGGTTATTCCCGTGAACAGGGAAAATAAGAAAAGATCATTCGAAAAAGGTTACTACACAAATCACCCCTGCGAGGAAAGCTTCACCTGCCAGGTCTGCGGGCGTCTCGTGGCCCCGGACGGAGCCGGGACAGGCCACAGGAATCACTGCCCCTACTGTCTTTCCAGCAAGCATCTGGACATTGAGCCCGGTGACCGGGCCGCCGGCTGTGGAGGGATCATGGATCCCATAGCCGTCTGGGTTCGAAAGGGCGGCGAGTGGGCGCTCATACACCGCTGCCGCGTCTGCGGAACCCTCAGCTCCAATCGGGTGGCCGCCGACGACAACCCGGTGAAGCTCCTGAGCCTCGCCATGAAGCCCGTCTCCTCTCCCCCGTTCCCCATCGAGCGGATTGAGGAGCTGACGGAGCTTCTGGACGGTGACAAGGAAAAGTAGCCCCCATCGCCGCCCCCACCAAGGCGCCCATCCTCCATTGAAATAAATTTTTCAAGGACATGCGCCTTGGAAAATCTACCTTTTTCACGGGGAGTGTACGAGCGACGCGAGTGCGCGAACCGTGACAGCAGGAAGGGCCTGGGTGAATTCCGCAGAATTCACCCAGGCCCTTTCGCACATATTCCCCCTTCGGGAAAGTCCGTCAGGACTTTTCCGAAAGTTCGAACATATCCCGCTTCGTCTCCTCCGGGATACGGGTCTTGTATTCCCCGGTGAAACAGGCGGTGCAGTAGCCGCGGCCGGGAGCCCCGGGAAGCTCAGACAGGTGCTCTATCTTCAGATACCCCAGCGAGTCCGCGCCGATGAGCTGACAGATCTCGGGGATCGTGTACTTACAGGCGATCAGGTTTTCCCGGGAGTCGATGTCCACGCCGTAATAGCAGGGATTCAAAAACGGGGGCGCGGTAACGCGCACATGGACCTGGGTGGCCCCGGCCTCCCGGAGGATCGCCACGGTGCGGGCGATGGTGGTACTGCGCACGATGGAGTCATCCACCAGCACCACACGCTTACCCTCCACCGTCTCCTGGACGGCGTTCAATTTAATGCGCACGGAGTTCTCCCGGGACTTCTGGCCGGGGCTTATGAACGTGCGGCCGATGTACTTGTTCTTAATGAGCCCGATGTCGTAGGGGATGCCGCTCTCCTGGGAGTAGCCGATGGCCCCGTCGGTGCCGGAGTCCGGCACGCCGATGACGATGTCGGCCTCCACAGGGAAGTCCTTCGCCAGAAACCGCCCCGCGCGAAGGCGGGCGTGGTGGATGGAGTTTCCGTTTATCCGGGAATCGGGCCGTGAAAAGTAGATGTATTCAAAGATGCACATGGCCTCCGGCGCCTTCCCGCAGTTGTCCTTGATGGCATGGACGCCCGTCTTGTCAAAGACCACCACCTCGCCCGGCTCCACGTCGCGGATGTACTCAGCCGACACGGAGCTCAACGCGCAGGTCTCCGAGGCGATGATGTAGTCCCCATGCTCGTTCCGCCCGTAGCAAAGGGGCCGGAAGCCGCTTTTGTCCCGTACCGCGATAAGCTTGTCCTCCAGCATCAATATAAGGGAGTAGGCGCCCTTAAGTCTGTTCATGGCCCGCAGCACCGCGTCCTCCGGTGTGTTCGTCTCCAGCCGCTCCTGGGTGAGGACGTAGGAGATGATCTCCGTGTCCGAAGTGGTGTGGAAGATGCTCCCCCGCCCCTCAAGCTCACGGCGGAGCTCGGCGGCGTTGGTGAGGTTCCCGTTATGTACCGTTGCCAGGTTCCCGGTGAAGTGGCTGACCACGATGGGCTGGGCGTTCTCCCGTCCGGAGTTGCCCGTGGTGCCGTAGCGCACATGCCCCACCGCCATTTCCCCCTCGCCAAGCTCCGCCAGCCGCGCCGGGGTAAAGACCTCCGAAACCAGGCCCAGGTCCTTGTGCGTTACAAATTTTCCCCTGTTGGATACGGTGATGCCGCAGCTCTCCTGCCCCCGGTGCTGAAGGGCGTAGAGCCCGTAGTATACAGTGTTTCCCACATGAAAAGGATTTGCGGCGTATATCCCAAATACGCCGCACTCCTCATGGATATGTGTTTCGCAACTATCCATAACTATAATCTCCATTCTGCCCCATTGCAAAACCAGATCTTCAGTTTTGAACGGTGCAACCGTAGATGTTTTTCAAATTATTTTCAAATATTTTTCGCAAGGACATGCGCCTTGCGGAAAAATCCCCTTTGTTTTGCGGAGTGTGCGCCCCCGGCGGGGGCGTGCGCGGAGCAAAACAGCAGGATAACTTTTGCGAATTTATAAATTCGCAAAAGTTATCCGCACGCATCCCCCTTGGCTTGAAAGGCCATCAGGCCTTTCAAGCCAATCCGAGGCGCTTCATCATTTCATGATAGGCGTCCTCGACGTTGCCAAGATCTCTTCTGAACCTATCCTTGTCCAGCTTCTCATTGGTGTTCACGTCCCAGAAGCGGCAGGTGTCGGGGCTGATCTCGTCGGCCAGGACGATCTTGCCGTCCGCGGTCTTGCCAAACTCAAGCTTGAAGTCCACAAGCCGAACGCCGCAGGCGAGCATCTCGGCCTTTAAAAAGTCGTTGACGGCGAAGGCGTACTTCTTGATAAGCTCGATCTCCTCCCAGGTGGCCAGTTTCAGCGCCACGGCGTGGTAGGCATTGAGGAGGGGGTCGTGGAGGTCGTCGTTCTTGTAGCTGAACTCGATGGTGGGCGCGTCAAAGACGATGCCCTCGGGCACGCCGTACTTCTTGGAGAAGGAACCGGCGGAGACGTTGCGGATGATGACCTCCAGGGGGACGATGGAGACCTTCTTAACAAGAGTGTCCCGGTCGGAAAGCTCCTCCACCAGGTGGGTGGGGACCCCGGCGGCCTCCAATTTCTTCATAAGGAAGTTGGTCATGCGGTTGTTGATGGACCCCTTGCCCGTGATGGTGCCCTTCTTGAGGCCGTCAAAGGCGGTGGCGTCGTCCTTGTAGCTGACGATGACAAGATCGGGGTCGTCGGTGGCAAAGACCTTCTTGGCCTTGCCCTCATAGAGCTGTTCGCGCTTTTCCATGTTTACAAAACCTCCTGGGTTTGATTTGTCTGTGTCAGTTTGAAATGTTCCGCCAGAGCCGCGAGCATGTCCTCCCTTGTGTCGTGCTCAAAATCACGGCGGGTGTAGGTCCAAAAGCCCGTGTGTTCCCAGTCCGTGTCCATGAGCGGGCGGTAGGTCAGCCAGGATTTGAAATTTTCCATGGCCGCCTCCGGGTCGGGGCAGAGCTTTATCTGCTCCAGCATGAATTTCTTGTCCGGGTCGTCCCGGTCAAAAAACCTCCTGGCGGTGATGTCCGGCGGGTCGGTGAGGAGGATCGCCACATGGTCATAGTCGGAGATCTCCCGGAGGATGTCCGGCGGGATGTTGGTGTCCGCCACGATCTTCTTCCCGGATGCGGAGAGCTTACAAAGCTCCATAATTTCAATTTCCACGCACTCCCGGGCCGTGGCTTCCGTCCAGAGCCAGTGTTCCTCTGCCGTCTGGCCCAGCCACTCCCGCCAGCCGGACATGGTGTCAAAGTAGGAGAGCGCCGGCTGCTTCCAGCGGGAGAGCTTGTCCTTAGGAAAGACATCGTTGTAGTTTTCCCCGCACCCGATCATGTCAAAGCGCTCGGAGAGCATCTTGACCATGGTGGACTTCCCGGCATAGCTGTGGCCGTTAATGAAGTAGACGTTTTGAAGATAATGTTTTACGATGTTGTCGCTGATCTCGATTTTCATCTCGTCTCACATCTCAAAATACTCGTCTCTCCCCGCGCCCACGGAGACGTATTTGATGTGGGTGCCGGTGGATTCGGAAATGAAGTTTACATAATCTTGCGCCTCGCGGGGCAGGTCGTCGAAGCTCCGGCAGCCGGAAATATCCTTGTGCCAGCCGGGGAGGTACTCCACCACGGGCTTTGCGGCGTCCAACTCGTCGCCGGTGGGGAAATAATCCACGATTTTTCCGTTCACGTCGTAGTGGGTGACCACGGGGATGCGGTCCAGGTAAGAGAGCACGTCCAATTTTGTGAGGGCGATCTCCGTGGCGCCCTGGACGAGGCACCCGTAGCGGGAGGCCACCACGTCGAAGCCGCCCACTCTCCGGGGCCGGCCCGTGGCCGCGCCGTACTCGCCGCCGGCCTCCCGCAGCGCCTCGGCCTCCGCGCCGAACATCTCGCAGGTGAAGGGTCCCGCGCCCACGCAGCTGGAATACGCCTTCATGATGCCCACGATGTTGTCAAGCCTCTTGGCCGGGATACCCGCGCCGATGGGGGCGTAAGCGGCGATGGTGGAGGAGCTGGAGGTATAGGGGTAGATGCCGAAGTCGATGTCCCGCAGCGCCCCCAGCTGGGCCTCGAACATCACGGACTTGCCGCTGTCCACCGCCTCCGTCAGATACCGGGTGGTGTCCTTCACGTAATCGCGAAGGGGGAAGCCGTATTTCTCAAGCCAAGCGTACATGGCCTCCGGGTCCACCGGCTCATGGTCGTACCCGCCGGCGACGGTGAGGTTCTTCCACTCGCACAGGTCCTTCACATGGGCCTTCAGCGTCTCCGGGTGGAAAAGGTCGCCCATGCGGACGGTCTTTTTCATATACTTGTCGGCGTACACCGGGGCGATGCCCCGGCGGGTGGAGCCGTAGGCCTTGCCGCCCAGGCGCTCCTCCTCGATGATGTCCATCATCTTGTGGTAGGGCATACAGACCGTGGCCCTGTCGGAGATGACCAGGTGCTCCGGGGTGATAGCGACGCCCTTCTCCCGAAGCCTCTCCATCTCGCCGGTCAGGTGCTCCAGGTCGATGACCATGCCGGGGCCCATGACGTTCACCGTCTCGTCCCGCAGAATCCCGGAGGGCAGGAGGTTCAGAATGAACTTGCCCCTCTCGTTGATCACCGTGTGGCCGGCGTTGTTGCCGCCCTGATAGCGGATGACGATGTCGTAGCGGGAGCTTAAAAGATCCACCATGCGGCCCTTGCCCTCGTCTCCCCAGTTGATACCAACAACAGCAGTTAACATAATCAGTCTCCTTATACCCGCACCTGGGCGTCCAGGCCCAGCAGAGCGGCGTTATCACGAAGTATGGGGGCCACGACGGATTCCAGGAACTCCTCCGTCTGCTCCGGGGCGCGGCCCACGAATTTGCGCACGTCCAGCACTTCCTTCAGGGACTCCTCCGTCAGGCCGAAGCGCTCGTCGGCCAGGAGCATTTCCAGCAGGTTGTTGTCCCCGCCCTCGAGCTTGACCCGCGCGGCGGCCTTCTGACTATACTGGCGGATGGCCTCGTGAAGCTCCTGCCGATCCCCGCCCCGCGCCACGGCGTCCATCAGGATATTCTCGCTGGCCATGAAGGGCAGCTCCTCGGTGAGGTGCTTCTCCATGACCTTGGGATAGACCCGGCCGTTTTTCACGACGTTGATGATAAGCGTCAGGATGGCGTCCACGCCCAAAAATGCCTCGGGGATGGAGATCCGGCGGTTAGCGGAGTCGTCCAGCGTCCGCTCCAGCCACTGGGCGGCGGCGGTGTCGGCGGCGTTTTTGGCGTCGTTGAGGATGTACCGGGCCAGGGAGACCACCCGCTCGCACCGCATGGGGTTGCGCTTATAGGCCATGGCGGAGGAGCCGATCTGATTCGTCTCAAAAGGCTCGTCAAACTCCTTCATGTGCGCTAAGAGCCTTATATCCGTGGCCATCTTGGCGCAGCTTGTGGCGATGTCCGCAAGGACGTTCAGCACATAGGCGTCCACCTTGCGGGAGTATGTCTGGCCGGAGACGGGCATACAGGCGGAGAAGCCCATCTTCTCCGCGATGCGGCGCTCCAGGCCCTTCACCTTCTCGTGGTCGCCGTGGAAGAGCTCCAGGAAGCTCGCGCCCGTGCCGGTGGTGCCCTTGCAGCCCAGGAGCTTTAAGTGGGAAAGCTCAAAGTCCAGCCGCTCCAGATCCATGCACAGATCCTGCGTCCACAAGGTCGCGCGCTTGCCCACGGTGGTGGGCTGGGCGGCCTGGAAATGGGTGTAGGCCAGGGTGGGCACGTCCTTGTGTTCACGGGCGAAGTCCGCGAGGGCCGCGATGGCGTTGACGAGCAGCTTTTTCACCTGCAAAAGGCCGTCGCGCATCTGGATGATGTCTGTGTTGTCCCCCACGTAGCAGCTGGTCGCGCCGAGGTGAATGATGGGCTTGGCCTTGGGACAGGCGTCCCCAAAGGTGTGGACGTGGGCCATTACATCGTGGCGGAGCTTGTGCTCGTACTCATCGGCCAGATCGTAGTCGATGTCGGCGACGTGGGCGCGCATCTCGTCGATCTGCTCCTGGGTGATGGGCAGGCCCAGCTCCATCTCGCTCTCCGCCAGGGCGATCCAAAGTCTCCGCCAGGTGGAGAACTTAAAGTCCGGCGAAAAGATGGCCTGCATCTCTTTTGAGGCGTACCGGCTGCACAGGGGGTTTTCATAGCGGTCTTTCATAGGTACAACGTTCCTTTCGGGAGGTATCCGCACGGGCGGGTTTGGAACCCGCCCCTACAGCGTCTCAATT
>CANQBC010000035.1 GCA_947589225.1 uncultured Oscillospiraceae bacterium
GGGGACGCCATGCTGATCGTATAGAGTATTGCAAAAAAGTGTTTTTTCCACAACGGAAGGCCCCGGGGAACCGGGGCCTTTGCTATTGCCGGCAGCTGAGGGCGCAGTTGAGCTGCCGGAGCTGGCGGACGCCGCGGGACTGGGATCTGATGATGGCGTCCAGGATCGGGACGAGGCCCGGGCAGAGGGGAAAGCGCAGCGCAAGACGCGACATGGCGATGGCGCCCTCGTGGTGGGGGATCATTTCCGAAATGAAGCTGCAGTCGATGGAGTTTACGGCGCGTGCGGATTCCATGGAGGCCAGCATGGTGTCCATGATGGAGCTGACGCACGCGGCGTACCGGGCGGCGCTTTGGGGCGTGTTGCGGGTGTTGGCGCAGATCCGCTGGATCCGAAGCATGTCGTCAATGGAACGGGACTGCTCGGTGACGATATTTTGAGCTATGCGCTGAAGCTCCAGGTTCGTTGTATAGCGCAGGAGGTTCTCGCTCATGGCTATGGCGGCCCGGTGGTGGGGGAGCATCTGGCGGATGAAGGAGCCGGAGATCGAGGCGTTTAACGCGGCGTCCTCCATGGCTGACGCCATCTGCGCGAGTATGCGGTTATATTCGGCGAGATAGTTTTGGGTATTTTGACTTAAATCACATAGAACACTCATAAGATGTACCTCCTTTTCATTCTATGCGGCGAAAGATTTATTGTCATTGCCAGTAGAAAAAAACGGACGGATATGCTATAATTCTTATAAACATAAAAGACACCCTGATTTCGGAACGGAGGATAAAATATGGAGTACAAGTCGGATATCGAGATCGCCCAGGAATGCGCTATGGAGCACATCACGACCATCGCCCAAAAGTGCGGGATCGATCCCAAATATGTGGAACAGTATGGCAATTACAAGGCGAAGATCGACTTAAAGCTCCTGGCGGACAGCGCGGAGCGGCCCAACGGCAAGCTGGTGCTGGTCACCGCCATCACGCCCACCCCGGCCGGGGAGGGCAAGACCACCACCACGGTGGGGCTTGGCGACGCCCTCAGAAAGATCGGCAAGAACTCCGTCATCGCCCTGCGGGAGCCCTCCCTCGGCCCCGTTTTTGGCGTCAAGGGCGGCGCGGCCGGCGGCGGGTACGCCCAGGTGGTGCCCATGGAGGACATCAATCTGCACTTCACCGGGGACTTCCACGCCATCGGCGCGGCCAACAACCTGCTGGCGGCCATGCTGGACAACCACATCTATCAGGGCAACGCCCTGGGCATCGACCCCAAGAGCATCACTTGGCGGCGGTGCGTGGACATGAACGACCGGCAGCTCCGCTTCGTGGTGGACGGTCTGGGGGGACGGGTCAACGGCACGCCCCGCGAGGACGGCTACGACATCACCGTGGCCAGCGAGATCATGGCGGTTTTCTGCCTGTCCGCCAACATCGCCGACCTCAAGCGGCGGCTTGCCTCCATCATCGTGGCCTACACCTACGACGGAAAGCCCGTCACCGCCGGGGATCTGAATGCGGCGGGGGCCATGGCGGCGCTTTTGAAGGACGCCCTGAAGCCCAACCTTGTCCAGACGCTGGAGCACACGCCGGCCTTCGTCCACGGCGGGCCGTTTGCCAACATCGCCCACGGGTGCAACTCCATCGTGGCCACGAAGCTGGCGTTGAAGCTGGGGGACTACTGCGTCACGGAGGCCGGCTTCGGCGCGGATCTGGGGGCGGAGAAGTTTTTGGACATCAAGTGCCGCATGGCGGGCCTCCGGCCCGATGCCGTGGTCATCGTCGCCACGGTCCGGGCACTGAAGATGCACGGGGGGCTGGACAAAAAGCAGCTGGGCACCGAGGACCTGGAGGCCCTCCGGCGCGGCCTTCCCAACCTCTTACAGCACGTGGAGAACATCACCCAGGTCTACCATCTGCCCGCCGTGGTGGCAATCAACCGTTTCCCCACGGACACGGAGGCCGAGCTCCGGCTGGTGGAGGACGAGTGCAGAAAGCTGGGCGTCAACGTGGCCCTCTCCCAGGTCTGGGGCAAGGGCGGCGAAGGGGGCGTTGCGCTGGCCGAAGAGGTGGTGCGCCTGTGTAAACATCCCAACGACTTCACCTTCTCCTACGACGCGGAGAAGCCCATCGTGGAGAAGCTGGAGGAGATTTCCAAAAAGATCTACCACGCCGACGGCGTGGAGCTTACCGCCGGGGCGAAGAAGCAGGCAAAGCAGCTCACGGAGCTGGGCTTCGGCGGGATGCCCATCTGCATGGCCAAGACCCAGTACAGCTTTTCCGACGACCCGAAGCTCCTGGGCGCGCCCCGTGGGTTCAAGATCACGGTGCGGAATTTGAAGGTCTCCGCCGGGGCGGGCTTCATCGTGGCCCTCACCGGGGACGTGATGACCATGCCGGGCCTTCCCAAGGTCCCGGCGGCGGAGAAGATCGACGTGGACGAGAACGGGGTCATTTCAGGACTCTTTTAAAAAACCGGGGCGGGCCTGAGACCCGCCCGCATGAGGGGTGCTTTGAAGGATGGACAACGGCATGACGGGACTGCGCCTTACGGAATTTGCGAACGCTCTGGCCTCTAAGGCTCCCGTTCCGGGCGGGGGCGGAGCGGCGGCGCTTGCCGGCGCGCTGGCCTCGGCTCTGGCCTCCATGGTCTGTGAGCTTACGTTTGGGAAGAAGAAATACGCGCCATACGAGGACGACCTCCGGCGCATCGCGGAGCGCGCATTGGAGCTGCGGGAGGAGCTTCTGGCCCTCATCGACGCGGACGCGGCGGCCTTTGAGCCGCTCTCCCGCGCTTACGCCATTCCGAAGGACGCCCCGGAGCGGGCGGAGGTGATGGAGGCGGCCCTGTGCGCGGCCTCCCGGCCGCCCATGGATATGGCGAGAAGGTGCGGGGAGGCGCTGACGCTTCTCCATGAGCTTTCGGAGAAGGGCAGCGCCATCGCCGTCTCCGACGTGGGCGTGGGGGCGCAGCTGGCGCGGGCGGCGCTGCTGTCCGCCGGGCTTAACGTGCGCATCAACGCGAAAAGCATGACCGACCGGGCGCACGCGCGGGAGCTTCTTGACGAGCTGGACGCGCTGGAGGCGCGCTGCGTCCCCCTGGCGGAGGAGACCTTCGGGAAGGTCAAAGCGCGCATCGGCTGACCCCTGCCGGGGGGAGGCGAACGGAAACAAAAGCCGGAATGTGAGACGGAAAGGAGAAGGTGGTCGTGAGGAAACTCGCCTGGTTTGCCTTCTCCTTCGCCTTTGGGGTGTTTCTGTGTCAGTATCTGGTGCCAGTGAGGCTGATGCCGCTGTTGGCGGGGGCGGCGGCCGTAATGGGGCTTTTGCTTTACGCGCTTATCAAAAGCGATTGGAGGCGGGCTGCGGTCATCGCCGGGGTCGGGCTGGCGTTCGGCTTCGCGTGGTGCTTCGGGTTTGACATCCTGGTGTTCTCCGGGGCGCGGGAGCTTGACGGGATCGAGACCGGGGCCCGGGCTGTGGCGCTGGATTTCCCCGTGGAGACGGACTACGGCGCCTATGTGGACGTGAAGCTCTCCGACACCTCCGCGCGCGGGCTCAAGGCGCGGGCGTATTTCTACGACGACTCGGCGGATCACCTCCGCCCGGGAGACGAGATAAGCTTCATGGCCCTCTTCTCCACGGCCGACCGGGTGGGGGAGAATTCAATAACGTCCTACACCTCCCGGGGTATCTTCCTTTTCGCAAGAAGCGCGAAGGAGCTTCAGGTTCTCGCCTCTCCGGGAATGGGGATCGGGAATTTTCACGCGTATCTGGCAAAGGCGATAAGGGACAGGATCCGGGTGACGTTTCCGCTGGGGACGGAGGACTTTATGCTGGCGCTGCTCACCGGCGACAGGACGCGGCTCAATGAGGACGTGGAAGCCACGACCGCCATGGAGCGCGCCGGGGTCACCCACATTGTCGCCATCTCCGGGATGCACGTGTCCATTCTGGCGGGGTTCCTGCTGACGGTACTGGGGCACTCGGCAATTGCCGTGGCGCTGGCGATCCCGATCCTGCTTATTTTCATGGCTGTGTCCGGGTTTTCGGCTTCCGTGGTGAGGGCCGTGGTGATGCAGATGATGGTTCTGATCTCGCCGCTTGTCTATAAGGAGAGCGACAGTCTTACGAGTCTGGCCCTCGCAATGCTCATATTACTGCTAATGAATCCCTTTGCCGCGGCGGGGGTGGGTTTCCAGCTGTCCTTCGCCGCCACGCTGGGGATCATCCTCTTTACCCCCAGGTTCCAAAAGCGCCTCACCCGGAACCTGCCGAAGGGAAAGGGCTTTAAAAAGGCCGTCCTATTGTGGATGGCCGGCACGCTCTCCGCCACCATGGGCGCGCTGCTGCTGACGCTGCCCATTTCGGCGGTCTACTTCGGGTGCGTCTCGCTTGTGTCGCCGCTCGTGAATCTGCTGATCCTCTGGGCGGTGACCCCGGCGTTTCTCCTGGGCGCCCTGGCGGTGGGACTCGCGTTTATCTGGTTGCCCCTGGGGCGGGTGGTCGCCTTTTATCCGGCTGTCCTCGTCAAGTATATTCTGTTTGTGGTAAAACTGGCATCGCGGCCGTTTTTCTCGGCGGTGTATCTTGACGGGACTGCCGTGAAGCTGTGGTTCGCGGCTGTGTATGTGACCCTGCTCATATTCGCCGTTTTCCGGATCAGCCCGAGACGGCTTATCTGTCCTGCTTCCGCCGCAGCCATGGCTCTGTGCGCCATATTTGTGGTGAAGGACGTTTCCGCAACGGCGCGCCCCGGATTTACGCTGACGGCTCTGGACGTGGGCCAGGGGCAGAGTCTTGTCATTACAACGGGACGGTATACGGCCATTGTGGACTGCGGCACCTCCTCCGGCGTCGACGCCGGGGAGACGGTGGAGAGGTACGTGCGAAGTATGGGGCGGGGGAGCGTGGAGCTGCTCGTGTTGACCCATTACCATGCCGACCACGCCAATGGCGTGGAGCGGCTGCTTGCCGCCCTGGACGTGGAGGCGGTGGCGGTACCGGAGCCCAGGTTTTCCGAGAGCGAGCTTGACGAGGAGATCCTCGACGCCGCGAAGAGAGCCGGATGTGAGATCCTCTATGTGGACGAGGACACGGCCGTCGACCTGGGCGGCGCGGTGATAAATCTCTACCCTCCGCTGGGCTCGGAGTCGGAAAATGAGCGGGGACTGATGGCGACGGTTACAGACGGGGATTTTGACGCGCTGATAACCGGAGACGCGCCGGCGGAGCAGGAGAGGCAGCTCCTGGGCAAGTATGAGCTGTCCGACATAGAGCTGCTTGTGGTGGGCCACCACGGATCGGCCACGTCAACGTCGGAGCGGCTTCTTGACGAGATTAAACCGGAGACGGCGATCATTTCCGTGGGGGAGAACAGTTATGGGCATCCCTCCCCGGATACGCTGGAGAGATTGGATGAGCGCGGTATCGCGGTATTTCGCACGGACGAGAACGGAAATATATCCATAAGGTCGGTGAGTTAATTAATGGCGTCCTATCCCAAAAAAGACCAGGTAAATTCGGAATATGAACAGCTCAAGAGCGACTTGAGGGCTGGAACGCCCAAGGGAGCCTATGTGTTTTACGGCGAGGAGCGGTATCTTCTCGAGGACGCGGTGAAAAAGCTGCGGGACATGATACCCGCGGAGACGGCGGAGTTCAACCACCACCGGATGGACGGCAAAAGCTTTTCTCCGGACGCTTTCGCCGAGGCCGTGGACGCCCTGCCCGTGTTCGCGGAGAGAACGCTTATTGAGGTAAACGACACGGATTTTGGAAAAATGGGGGATCAGATAAGGCATGGGATCGCGCAGACCCTGCGGGACGTGCCGGAGTACGCCTGCGTGGTGTTCATCTGCCCGGAGGGAATGAGCCCCGAGTGGAAGGCCAATTCGGCGAAGGAGATCTCCGCCCTTGTGAAAAAGGTGGATTTTCAAAAGCTGGGGGATCAGAAACTCATAAGCTGGACGGCCCGCCGCCTTGCCGCCGTCGGGAAGAAGATGACCCGCGAGGCCGCGGAGCGGTTCGTGATGATGACCGGCGGGCTCATGACGAACATGGTCACGGAGCTGGAAAAGCTCATCGCGTACTCCGCGGGCGACACCATCGACACGCGGGACGTGGAGATGCTGGTGACGCCGGTGGCGGACGTAAAAACTTGGAGGTTCACCGACGCCGTAATGAAGCGGCAGGCGGATCTCGCTTTTGAGATGATGGGTGAGCTCCTGCGTATGCCGGACATGGACGCGTATTCCGTCATCTACGCCCTGGCGGGCACGGCAAGGCAGCTGATGATCGCCCGCGTCTGCGCGCAAAAGCGCG
This sequence comes from uncultured Oscillospiraceae bacterium, assembly GCA_947589225.1. Classification (GTDB taxonomy): domain Bacteria; phylum Bacillota; class Clostridia; order Oscillospirales; family Oscillospiraceae; genus RUG626. The sequence continues at coordinate 6,318 of CANQBC010000035.1, forward strand.
TGACGGTAAAGGAATTTATGGCTCTGGCCGGCGTGCGCAGCGAGTACCCCGCCAAAAATCTGATGAACGCCGCGAGGGGCGTGACGCTTGCACAGTGTGTGGAGGCCGTGAGACTCACCAACGAGACGCTTTTGCGCCTCAACAGCACGAATGAGGACGAGACCGGCGCGGCCAAGGAGCTAACGGCCAGAGTCCTGCTGGCTCTGGGGGTGAGTGCGTGAGGCCGCGCGTCGCCGAGGCCATTGTGGTGGAGGGACGGTACGACAAAAACACCCTCAGCCGCCTTGTGGACGCCGTGATCGTGGAGACGCGCGGCTTCGGGGTCTTTTCCGACGCGGAGCTTGTGTCGCTCATACGGACGCTGGCCAGGGCGCGGGGCGTGGTGATCCTCACCGACTCTGACTCCGCCGGGTTCCTCATCCGGGGCCACCTGAAGGGGCGGCTGGCGGGGGAGAACGTGAAGCACGCCTATATCCCGGACATCGTTGGCAAGGAAAAGCGCAAGCGGACGCCCTCGAAGGAGGGCAAGCTGGGCGTGGAGGGCGTGCCGGGGGAGATCCTCCTCGACGCCCTGCGCCGCGCCGGCGCCACCTTTGAAAACGAGGACGCCGCCCCACGGGGAGGCGGCATCACGAAAACCGATTTTTACGAGCTCGGCCTCACCGGCCGACCCGACAGCTCGAAAAGGCGGGCGGAGCTGTTGAAAAAGCTGGGCTTCCCCGCGCGTATGACGGCCAACGCCCTCCTGGACGCGGTGAACGCGCTGATGGACAGGGAGGAGCTTGAAGGGCTCATTGAAGCCTGTCCTCAACGATGAGGGCGCCAAGGGAGGATACGAGGAGGATCCCCTGGGGGGCGCGGTACAGGTCGGCGATCAGCCGGTGCGTATGTACGTTGTGGGCGCTGAGGGGGCCGGTGTGGACGGACAGCGCCAGCGCGGCGGCGAGTATGAGACAGGAGAGCATAAGCCCGCCTTTTATGAGATAGTAGGCCGGGCGGGAAAGCCGCCGGGGCTTTGACCGTATTCGAAACCTGTTGAACATATGTATCCCTCCCTTGTACATTTTAAAGGAGGGGGACGGGAAATTCAATGTTTAATTTTTTCCTGCGGGATCGGAAAGCTTTTTTTGAAAAAATTTGCCGAATAATATGTACAATAAGCTTTTTATTTGATATAATGTATATCAATTTCTTTTTGGGAGGCATACAAATGAGATGTCCATACTGCGGTTTTTCCGAGAGTAAGGTTATAGATTCCCGTCCCACGGAGGACAATATAAGGCGCCGCCGGGAGTGCATGTCCTGCCAGAAACGCTTTACCACCTATGAGTCCGTGGAGCGTATGCCTATTGTTGTGGTCAAAAAGGACGGAAGCCGTCAGGCCTTCGATAAGATGAAGATCATAAACTCCATGCTCCACGCCTGTGAAAAGCGCACCGTGGGGCTTTCCGAAATAGAGGCCGTGGCCAATGAGATCGAGCAGGAGGCCCAGAATTATCCGGAGCGGGAGATCCCCTCGAGCTATATAGGCGAGCTCGTCATGCGCCATTTGAAGCAGCTTGACGAGGTCGCTTATGTGCGCTTTGCCTCCGTCTACCGGCAGTTTAAAGACATCAACACCTTTATGGAGGAACTGAACAAGCTGCTTCTGGAGAAGTGATTGAAACATAGACGATAAAATAGAGACAGCTTCGGTTAAGCTGTCGGACAAAGACATGAAAAACGGTTTGAAATTGGCATCACAGCGAGATTTTTGCCGTAGAGGGTGTGCCGGAGCTTTCTGATGCGCCTTGACCTGAGCAAACCAGACGACCCCGCCGCGCCGTAGGGATCCGATAATAACGAACGCCCGTTTCCGGCGTCTGACACGTTCAGACGCCGGAAACGGGCGTTTGATTATATCATTTAAACCTTCGGTCGACGCCGATGCAGCCGTTATCGTTATGCGGGGCCATCATTCCGCCACTTGGCGGCCGCGCGCCCGCAGATGTCAAAAAATGCTGCTCATATTGAGGCTCTCCATCTTCCGGATGGAGTCGAGATGCTCCAGGACCAGGGCCGAGGCGGCGCGGGCGGCGGGGGCATCCTTCGTGTAGATGTGCTCGGTGAGCTCATAGAAGTCATCGGTCAGCGTCTCGATGTCCGTGTGACGAAGGACAACGCCTGTGTAGCCCTGGCGGCTTTTCCAAAGTTTCATGGCCTTTTCGAGAAGCTGCCGGCTCTCCTCCCAGTCGCCCTCCGCCGCGGCGTCGGCGGAGCCGTTGACCAGACTGCCGATCCCGTCGCAGATTTTTTGGATCTCGCTGGTGTTCCATATGGATAGTGCCAGCAGCACCGCCAGAAGGGCGGCGGCGAAAAATTCTTTGCTCACGCCATTCCCTCCTTTTTGGCGTAGAAGATATTTCCGGAGCCATCTACGGACAGAAGGTAGACCTCCCTGGGAGAGTGTACGCCGTGCTTTCGAAGCTGTGACTCAAGCCACTTGTCGTCCTTTCCCAACAGGCGCATGTTCTCCCTCATAACGCGCCCCTCCAGGATCACCGACACGGGGAGGCCGTTGTCGGGGGCGGAGATATTGAGCTGCTCGGGTGTGGCGGGGGAAAATTTGGAATAGGGGAGGACCGAGAGGGTGCCGTCGGTCTCCAATATGGCGTGCTTGACCTGGGAGATGTCGGTGACGCCGTTTATGCGAAGCTCCACATAGAGCTCGTCCACACTGAGACGGCACTTTTTCATCTCGCGCTGGACGATGACGCCGTTATCGATGAGGATGCTGGGCTTGCCGGACACCACGCGGCGGAACCGGGGGAACCGGACGCTGACGGCAGAAATGACCAGCTGACAGGCCAGAAGCGTCAGGACGGGCACCACGCCATATATGAGCGGTGTGCCTGTATCCTGCAGCGGCTGGGCCGCCAAATTGGATATCAGCACCGCCACCACAAGCTCCAATGGCTCCAGCTCCCCAAGCTGTCTTTTCCCCATGATGCGTATGGAGACGATGAGCAATACAAATACAATAATGGTACGGACAAAGCTTACGCCCACGGATAATCCCCCTTTTCTAATAGTATCCGCGATTTTTTACGCCTTATACCGAATAAAGCGGAAAGGAAAGAGAGTATTTTCTTGACATAAGGCACTAAAAAGGATAAACTACATAAAATGAGGGTATCATTGAAAAACCTGATTCCATTATGGAGGTCATTATGGGAAAATATTTTGGAACAGACGGCTTCAGGGGCGAGGCCAATGTGGGACTCACAGTTGACCACGCTTTCAAGATAGGAAGGTTCATCGGCGCCCACTTCGGTAAGGAGGGGAACAAGTGCCGGGTGGTCATCGGCAAGGACACCCGACGTTCCAGTTATATGTATGAGGCGGCGCTGACAGCGGGCCTGACGGCCTCCGGGGCGGATGTTTATCTTCTTCACGTCACCACCACCCCGTCGGTGAGCTACATAACGAGGATCGACGACTTCGACTGCGGCATTATGATCTCCGCCAGCCACAACCCCTACTTCGACAACGGGATCAAGCTCATGAATTCCGCCGGCGAGAAGATGGAGGAGGAGGTACTTCTTCAGATCGAGGAGTACATTGACGGCGAGATCGGGGAGCTTGAATACGCCCACAGGGCCGATATAGGCCGCACCGTGGACTACTCCGCCGGACGCAACAGGTACATCGGCTATCTCATCTCCCTGGCCACCCACTCTTACAAAGGCATGAAAGTGGGCCTGGACTGCGCCAACGGCTCCACCTCCATGATCGCCAAGAGCGTGTTTGACGCCCTGGGAGCGGATACATATGTGATAAACAACACGCCCAACGGCCTGAATATCAACCTGGGATGCGGCTCCACCCACATAGAGCAGCTTCAAAGGCTGGTGGTCGGGAACGGCCTTGACGTGGGCTTCGCCTTTGACGGGGACGCCGACAGGTGCCTTGCCGTGGACGAGACGGGGCGGCTCATCGACGGGGATCTGATCCTCTACATCTACGGCCGCCACATGTTCGAGCGCGGCAAGCTTGACGGCACAAAGGTGGTCACCACCGTCATGAGCAACATCGGCTTATACAAGGCTCTTGAGGCGGCCGGCATCGGCTTTGAGGTCACGGACGTGGGCGACAAGTACGTGTGGGAGAATATGCGCCGCACGGGGAACCGCATCGGCGGCGAGCAGTCCGGACACATTATTTTCGCCAAGTACGCCACCACCGGCGACGGCGTCCTCACCGCCATCAAGCTTATGCAGGCCATGCTGGACAGAAAGCTGCCCCTTTCAAAGCTTGCCGAGCCTGTGAAAATATACCCGCAGGTGCTCCGGAACGTGAAGGTCGCCGACAAGAACGCGGCGCTCTCCGATTTGGACGTGCGGGAGGCCGAGCACAGGGCGAAGGAAATGCTTGGAAGCGACGGGCGGGTGCTGCTCAGAGCCAGCGGCACGGAGCCGCTGGTGCGCGTGATGGCGGAGGCACCAACGGAGGAGCAGTGCAACGAGGTCATTGACATGATCGTGGAAGCCATGAAGAAAAAGGGGTACGTTGAGAATGTATAAGACGCGGGAGCTTCTTGACCTGAGCCATTCCATCGCGGGGGTGTTTCTGGCAAAGTGCCAATATCCCTGGGAGGCCCTGGACTTTATAGCCCGCTGGTGCCTGGAACTGGGGGAGCGGCTTCCGGAGGACGAGTTTGAAAAGCGCGGGGAGGATATATGGATAGCGAGGGACGCTGTCGTCTGGCCCTCCGCCTGGATAACCGGCCCCTGCGTCATCGGACACAAGACCGAGGTGCGCCACTGCGCCTTTATCCGGGGAAACGCCATTGTGGGAAATAACTGCGTGGTGGGCAACTCTGTGGAGCTTAAAAATGTCATTTTGTTTGACAACGTACAGACGCCCCATTATAACTACGTGGGGGACTCCATCCTGGGCTACAAGTCCCACATGGGCGCGGGATCCATCACCTCCAACGTCAAGTCCGACAAAACCCCCGTGGTGGTCAAGGCGCCTGATGAACAGCTGGAAACAGGCCGGAAGAAGTTCGGCGCTGTCCTCGGCGACTTTGTGGAGGTGGGGTGCAACTCCGTCCTCAATCCCGGCACGGTGCTGGGGCGTGGCGTGAGCGTTTATCCCACGTCCTGCGTCCGTGGCGTAGTGCCGGCAAACCACATCTGGAAGGACAGGGAGCACATCGTCCCGAGGACGTGATGGCTTATCGCGCCTGCCGGGTCAAGGCTGGCTTACCCGGCCCCGGCTGTTGTTCGGCTTTTTTTGCCCGGGACAATTCAGAAAGATAATTCGATAAAGAGGGAATTGTTATGCGAATCGTTGTGAAGGTTGGCTCCTCCACGCTCAGCTATCCCACCGGCAGGATGAACCTCCGGCGGGTGGAGACGCTGGTGAAGGTGCTGAGCGACTTGAAAAACGCCGGCCACGAGGTGATCTTCGTCTCCTCCGGCGCCATCGCCATGGGGGTGGGGAAGCTGGGCATTGCGCGGCGCCCGGAGGACATCCCCGGCAAACAGGCCGCGGCGGCGGTGGGCCAGTGTGAGCTCATGTACACCTACGACAAGCTCTTCTCCGAATACTCCCACACGGTGGGGCAGATTTTGCTGACGGCGGCGGACATCGAGGATGAGAGGCGGCACGAGAATTTCAGGAACACCGTGCTCAGGCTCCTGGAGATCGGCGCCGTCCCCGTGGTCAACGAGAACGACACCGTGGCAACGGAGGAGATCGTCATCGGCGACAACGACACCCTGGCGGCCGTGGTGGCCGCATCGGTGGAGGCTGATCTTCTCATTCTCATGAGCGACATTGACGGGCTGTACACCGCGGATCCCCGGCGGGACGACCGGGCGGAGCTGGTGGAGACGGTGCGGGAGCTTACACCCGCTGTCCTGGAGCTGGCCGGCGGCTCCAGCTCCACCCTCGGCACCGGCGGCATGAAAACCAAGCTCCACGCGGCGCAGATCGCCACGGAGGCGGGTGTGGACATGATCATCATGAACGGGAATAAGCCCGAGCGCCTCTACGACGCCGTGGAGGGCCGGAGCGTGGGGACGCGGTTCATCGGGCGGTAACGGTGGAGAGGGGAGAGCTGTACCGGCTCCTGGCTTTGGGGCCGGAGACGGTTAACGCCCTTGGAAGGGTGGAGCGGGAATTGGATCTGGGACGGGTTGAGCCCCAAATTGCCGCCCTGTGCCGTCGGGAGACGGCGGGGGAGGCGTACCGGGAGCTGAAGGAGGCCCTGGGGGACGACCCGGACGGCATGAAAATGCTTTGCTGTCAGCTGGAGTGCGCCCGGCGGGCCCGGGACGCATACCGTGGGAGGGGCATACCGGACAGCGTTTTCACGGACACCATGAGGTGCTTTCAGCGATTCATCGGCGAGAGCCGCAGGATGTACGGGCGGCTTCTCTTTGACCGGGGCTGGTGGACATGGCGGCAGGTGAGCCTGTCGCTCTTCCGGCTGGGGGCGCTGGAATTCGAGCTCCGGGAGGCCGGCACCGCCGCCATCCACATCCCATCGGAAGCGGATCTGTCGGGATCGTCGGTGGACAGATCCCTGGAGGCCGCGAGGGCGTTTTTCGGGAGGTTTTTCGGGGAAATCGACAGATTTACCTGCCACTCCTGGCTCCTGTCACCGGAGCTGGTGCCGCTTTTGCGGGAGAATTCTCACATTCTGGCCTTTCAGCGGCGATTCGAGATCGTGGGGGAGGATCGGGAGGACAGAGAGTTCATCCGCTGGCTCTTTGAGGCCCCGGCGGACACGCCGCCGGAGCGGCTGCCGGAGCGGCTGCCGGAGCGGACGAGCTTGCAGAGGGCGGTCAAAAAGTTGCTCCTCTCCGGTGGGACGGTGGGGAGCGCGTACGGAACTATGTCGACTGATCGTATGGACAATTCGGGAGGGAATTATGACGACACTTGAAATTTTAAAGCACGCCAGGGCGGCGGCGCCATCGCTGTCCGTCCTATCCACGGAGAGTAAAAACGTGGCCATCGAGACCATGGCCTCCGAGCTGGAGATGTCCGCGCCGGCGATTTTAGCCGCAAATGAAATAGATATGGAGGCGGCAAAAGGACATATCTCCGATGTGATGCTGGACAGACTCCGTCTGACGGAGAACCGCGTCGCCTCCATGGCCTCCGGGATGCGTCAGGTTATGGCCCTCCCGGATCCGGCCTGGCGGACGCTGGAGAGCGTGACCCGGCCCGACGGACTGCGCATCGATAAGGTCTCTGTCCCTCTCGGCGTCATCGCCATCATCTATGAGTCCCGGCCCAACGTGACCTCGGACGCCGCCGTGCTGGCCTTCAAATCCGGCAACGTCTGTGTCCTGCGCTCCGGCAAGGAGGCGTGGCGCAGCGCCAACGCGGTGACCGCCGCCTTGCGCCGTGGCCTTGAAAAGGGGGGGCTGTGTGAAGATTATGTTAACCTAATTGAGGACACCAGCAGAAACTCCGCGCGGGAGCTGATGACGGCTGCAGGTTATGTCGACCTCCTCATCCCCCGGGGCGGCGCGGGGCTCATCCGGGCCTGCGTGGAGAACGCCACGGTACCCTGCCTGGAGACGGGCACGGGCATCTGCCACGTCTATGTGGACGAGTACGCCGATTTGGAGAAGGCCGTCAGGATCATTGTCAACGCCAAGACGAGCCGGCCCTCGGTCTGCAACGCCGAGGAGGTCTGCCTTGTGCATGAGACTGTGGCGGAAAAGTTCCTGCCCATGATGAAAAGGGCGCTTGTGGACGACCGGGCGGCGGCGGGCCAGGTTCCGGTGGAGCTGCGGCTCGATGAGCGCGCGGCGGAGATCATCCCCGGCACCCCGGCGGGAGAGAGGGACTTCGACACGGAGTATCTGGACTACATCCTGGCCGTCCGGGTGGTGGACAGCCTGGAGGAGGCCGTCCGGCACATCGCCGCTCACTCCACCCGCCACTCCGAGGCCATCGTTTCGGAAAACCCGGAGAATCAGGAGAAATTCGTCCGCGCCGTGGACAGCGCGGCGGTGTACGTCAACGCCTCCACCCGCTTCACCGACGGCGGCGAGTTCGGCCTGGGCTGTGAGATGGGCATCTCCACCCAGAAGCTCCACGCCAGAGGCCCCGTGGGTTTGAGGGAGCTGAACACCTATAAATATGTTGTACACGGCGACGGGCACGTGAGGTGACGGGCGCGGAGAAGCTGGCCTTTGACCGCTCCAAAGTGCCGATGTGATGGACGTGATCTCCCGCGTCCCGCCTACCGTGCGGGCGTGTGAGCTGAAATAAAAGGAGAGAGAACATTGTATAAATTCGGATTCATCGGCGTGGGCCACATGGGCGCCACGCTGGCAAACGCCGTCATCGGCGCCGTAGGCGCGGAGAACTGCGCCGTGTGCGACGCGGACGACGGGCGGGCGAAACTCTATGCCGCCGCCAAAGGGTGCGACGTGCTGGAGGCTAAAGCCATCGCAAACCAGTGCCGGTACATCTTCCTGGGGGTGAAGCCCCAGAATATGGCGGAGCTCTTGGCCGACATTGGGCCCGTTCTGAAGGCGCGCGATGATTATGCCCTGGTGACCATGGCCGCCGGCATCACGATCGGGAGCCTGTGCGAACTGCTGGGCTTCACGGCGCCGGTGCTGCGGATCATGCCCAACACCCCCGCCGCCGTGGGCGCGGGTTGTACACTCTACGCGGCCAACGACGCCCTGAGGGCGGAGAACCGGGCCGCCCTCCTCGCGGCCCTCTCCCCCACCGGGGAGCTGACGGAGATGCCGGAGCGCCTGATCGACGCCGGCTGCGCCGTCTCCGGCTGTGGGCCCGCCTTCGTGTACAAATTCATCCTCGCCCTTGCCAAAGCGGGAGAGGGCGTGGGCCTCGCCCCGGAGACGGCCCTGAAGCTGGCCCGCCAGACGGTCCTGGGCGCGGCGATGCTGGCCGTGGAGTCCCGGGAGGATCCTCAGACACTCTGCGACCAGGTCTGCTCCCCCGGAGGATCCACCATTGAGGGGGTCAGGAGCCTTGACGCCGGAGATCTCGACGCCCAGGTTCAAAAGGCCGTGGCGGCCTCCTACAAGCGCACGGTGGAGCTGGGGAAAGGAAAATAAACCCGCTCCGGCCTTCTGCCGGTCGGATGACTCGGGAGATAATCAAAATGAGATCGTGAAAAAGGCCCTTGTGACAGGATCCCAAAGTCACAGGGGCTTTTTTGCAATACGATTCTCCAAGACAAAGCAGACTTTTTGAAACTGTTTATTTTTTATAAAAAGCTGGTTGACAGCATCGCGTCTGCATGCTACTATTATGCCAAACGATATATCGTGTTACGATATAATGGGGGGTGACGGCGTGGCGGATACGGAGCCCATGACGGAGGCCATGTATTACGTGCTTTTGGCGCTGACGAGGCCGGATCACGGGTACGGGCTCATGCGGAGGATACGGGAGCTCACCGGCGGACGGATCATGATGGGGCCGGGGACGCTCTACGGCATCCTCACCAGGCTCCGCAAGGACGGCCTCATCACCCTGGAGAACCAGGACGAGCGCCGGAAGACCTATCTCATCACGGATCGGGGCAGGGAGGCCCTGCTGGAGGAATACAGGCGGCTCAAGCGCCTGGTGGAGGACGGAAAGGAGCTGGAGCATGAAGCATAAGGTTCTGTTTCACCCGGAGGACTACCGCATCGGGGAGAACGAACGGTTTTACACCGACATGGCGGCCCGCGGCTGGCGGCTTCTGAGCCGCGGGCGGAGCCTCAGCCGCTTTGAGCAGGCGGCGCCCTCCGATGAGGTCTACCGCGTGGAGATCGACTACAACGACTTCGACGACGAAAGGCTGGCCGTCTACGCCGACTGCGGCTGGGAATTTGTCACCAAGAGGAACTACGTCAACGTCCTCCGGGCATCCGCCGGCGCGGAGCCCCCGGAGCTCTACCCTGACCCCAGGGAGCAGGCGGAGACGGTGAGGCAGATGCGCCGCAGGGATCTGGCTGCGAACCTCATTCTCCTGCCCGTCACGGCCCTCTTCCTGGCGGCGGTGCTCTCCCTGGGCGGCGGCTGTCGGGATGTGGGGGACAATATGCTGAAAACGGTGATCCTGGCCCCGGGGATCGCCGCCCTTTTCCTGGCTTCGCTCCTCTACGCCCTGGGAACCTCCATCGAGGGCGGTATCCGCGTCCGGGCCCTCTACCGGCGGCTCAAGAGGGGTGAGCCCCTGGATCACACCCCCAAAAAGCGCCCGATGATTCACAAGTGGATCTATCTCGTCACCGTTCTCCTGTGCGTCGGCGTCACCGCCGCCCAGCTCGCCGCCCTGGATCGGGGAGATCTGCCGGAGGGATCCGACGGGGCCTACATCATGCTGGACGACCTGGGCTTTCACGGGGAGCGCTTCGCCCTCTTCCACAGTGCCGTGGAGAACCGGCTGGAGCGGGCCTGGTCCCCCCTGGCGGAGGTGATCCAAACCCGGGAGTGCGTCCGGGAGGGAGAGGATTGGGTCAGCATGGATCAGGAAATCTACCGGCTCCGGGCGGAGTTCCTGGCGGAGCCCTTCGCCGATGTTCTGATCCGGGATTCCGTATTCTCACGGGATCCGTCGGAGTATGAGGACATCGCCGTCCCCGGCTGGAACCGGGTGCGGGCGGCCTCTATGGAGTGCGTGGCCCTCCGGGGCGGGGATGTGGTCAGGCTCTACATCCTCCTGCCGGAGTCGATGACCTGGGAGGAGAAAACAGCCGTCTACACCCGCGCCCTGGAGCTCATCGGCCGGCGTCTTGACGGGACAGCGCAGTCATAGACCCGCCGCCGCTGACGGAGTTCCAACGATGATCGGACCGGGGAATTAATTCTATCCCCCTGAATATACTTGATTATTACTCCCGCGATTATTTAATCGCGGGAGTAATATTAGCCATGTTTTGCGGCTGGCGCGCAGCGGCGAGCAAAACGGCGTTAAATTATATTATTTTATTAAATCGGCATTATTTTATTGCCGATTTAATAATATGTTCGGGGGGATTTTCTATGCAGGGAAAGAGGCTTCTTGTCAATTCGCTGGTGCTGACCGTATTCTCGATCCTGCTGCGTTCTCTGGGGCTGTGGTTTCAGGTGGCGCTGTCCCGGCGGATGGGCGCTGCGGGGATCGGGCTTTATTCCCTGACGGCCTCCGTGGGCTCACTGGCGGCAACGTTTGCCATATCCGGCATCCGCTTTGCCACGACGCGCCTCGTCTCCGAGGAGATGGGCCGGGGGAGCCTGGGCAACGCAGGGCGGGTGGTGCGCCGGTGCCTTGCCTACGCCGCCGTATTCGGCTGCGCCGCATCCGCCGCCCTCTTTTCCGGGGCTGATCTCATCGCCGCGCGCTTTCTGGGGGACGTGAGGACGGAGCTCTCCCTGAGGGTGCTGGCGGTCGGAATGCCGTTCATCTCCGCCGGAGCGGTGCTGGGCGGATATTTTACCGGTCAGTGCCGGGTGGGGATGGCGCTGGTTGGCACCGTCACCGAGGAGGTGACGCGGGTGGCAGTCGCCATGGCGCTGCTGTCCACCGTCAGGACGGCGAACCCGGAGCTTATGTGCGCCGGCGTGGCCGCCGGAAGCGCGGCGGGGGAGATCGTGTCCTTTTTCGCCCTGCTGGTCATTTACGCCTTTGACCGCGCCCGCCGCCGGGGCGGCGAGAGGGGACAGAGCGGGGGGCTGACGCGGCGGATGGTGTCCATCGCCCTGCCGCTTGCCGCCACGGCCTACGCCCGGGTCGCCCTCAACACCGTCCAGCACATGCTCATTCCCGCGGGACTTCGCCGCTCCGGGGCCTCCGCCGAGGCGGCGCTGGCCGGGTACGGGCTCATTCAGGGAATGGTGTTTCCGGTGATCACGTTCCCCATGGTGCTGTTTTCCTCCATTTCTGAGCTGATCGTTCCGGAGCTTACGGAGGAGCAGGTACGGGGGAACGACAAACGCATCGGCGCGGCGGCCAATATGCTTTTGCGGGTGACCTTCACCTTTTCCGCCGCCGTGTCGGCGTTCCTCCTGTGCTTCTCCCAGGAACTGGGGCGGGCCCTCTACCAGAGCGACGAGGCGGGCCGCTATATCGGGCTCCTGGCGCTCCTGACGCCGGTGATGTATATGGACAATATAACCGACGGTATGCTTCGGGGCCTGGGAGAGCACATCTACGCCATGCGGGTCAACATCATAGATTCGCTTCTCTCCACACTCTTTATCTGGCTTATCCTGCCCCGTTTCGCTCTTTACGGGTATATTGTCATTCTCTACGCCTCCGAGATCTTTAATTTTTCCCTGAGCCTCCGCCGCCTTGCCCGCGTCACAAGCATATCCCAGAGCCTCGTGAGCATGGCCGGAAGTATGGCGGGGGCCGTGGCCGCGGCGGTCGTCGCCAGATCCGCGCTGGCCGCCACGGGCGGCGCCAACGGAGTCGTGGGACTTGTGACCGGAGGCGTGATCTTCGCGGCCGTCTATGTCCTCATCCTGCGCTTCCTCTCGGCCAGATCCCGGGAGGAGAACGCCGAGGCGCTGAGGCTGATGAGATGAGGCGTCCCACCGCACGACTACAAATAACAGGGAGCCCTTTATCATAAGGAATGGGGAAAGGGGAAAAGCGGCTTTGAAATTTTCTGTTGTAAAACGCTGCAATTCCTGCTATAATCAAGTTATCCAAAAAATACGCCCGCGTGGATAATGAAGCCAACGCAGCTTTGGATGATTATTTGACACAAGGAGGTTTACAGATTTGGAACCTAAGTTCTTTCCTCTCCTTCATATCGGCGGTTTGCCGCTCCTGGCGGCGAAGGGTCACTTTGCAACCCAGAACAGCCATATCAACTATTTCATTGATACCACTGTCCAAAAGTACAGTCTCAGGGGCTGCGAGGCGGTGGCGCATAAGCTGTCCGAAAAGGTGAAGGGGCGCTTTCCGGTGGACTCGATCCTCTGCATGGACGGTACCAGCACGGTGGGCACCTGTCTTGCCAAGGAATTGTCAAAAGCCGGGGGACGCTCTCTCAGCGAGGGGAGCAATATCTACATTGTCAAGGGCGAGCTGAACAGCCGCGGCGAGCTCATCTTCCGGGACAACGCCCGGTTCATGCTGGAGGGAAAGCATGTCCTTATCCTCACCTGCTCCCTGACAACAGGCACTACCGCTCTCCGCGGTAAGCAGAGCGTTGAGTATTACGGCGGCAGGGTAGTGGGTGTGGCGTCCATCTACGCCGCCATTGACAATCTGGAGGGACTGCCCGTAGTCTCTGTCTTTGATATCAACACCATCCCCGATTACGTCTCATACAGCCCGTCGGAGTGCCCCATGTGCAAGCGGGGAGAACCCATCGACGCGGTGGTCAATACCTATGGGTTCTCAAAAATATAGTATGGTCGACGTGTTTTTTGCGAATAATTCCATAAGCAGGTCTTTACGTGAAAGCGTTGCCCTCTTGAACTGGTTTCTCGTTCGAGCGATTATTGAGGAGGACGGCTATGGAGCGTTTTGATGATATCTATCTGGAGGACTGCCCTTGCTGCGGCGGTGTGGGAAGTATGGAGGAGGAGGGCGGTTGGTGCGTATATGTCCAGTGCCTGGACTGCGGCGCCCATACGTCTGAGGTAGCCTACGGAAAAGAGATTGAAAAGCGTGAGGCTGCCCAAAAAGCGGCCATGAATTGGAACATGAGAAAGGTGATCGCGCCGGGACCGGGAGAATAACAAAAACCCGCTGAAATTGCGCAAAAAAAGCCGCGAGGGGATCTGCTCATGTTTATAGGGAAACGTTGTAAACCTACCTAATTGAATAGAATTTCCCGGTCAGGAGCCTGTGTTGGTACACAGGCTCCTGTGCTTTTTATGCTATTTCGTCCATTTCAGCCGTCTGGATGAGGAATTCCGCTTTCTCCTGGGGCATATCATCTACAATGTCGATGTCGCGGTAGTGAATGACGATGTCCCGGGAGACGCTGCGGGAGTATTTCTTGGCGCGTTCACCGGCGTCGATGCGCTTGATCAAGACGCGAAGGAGCTCCGGGCCAGTTCTGTAATCTCCGCAAAAGCAACGCCGAGGCCACTGCTTTTCGCGGCCCTCGGCGTTGTGCTTTTGCAGGGGTTTTGCAACAGCCCCTTTGACTATCTTGAGGTAGAGGCGCGGAAGAGGGGGATGGAGTTTACATAGGTGGTGCGGTAGGGGCGGTCGGGGTTTTCTATGCGATCCAGGAGTATGTCGGCGGCGAGCTTGCCTATCTCCGCGCCGGGTATCTGCGCCGTGGACAGCGCCGGCTCCACAACAGCCGACTGGGGCGTGCCGTCGAAGCCCGTCACCATCACCCTGCCGGGTATCGCCACGCCCATCTGCTTCAGGGCGGTCATCACGTGGAGGGCGATGTAGTCATTGGCGCACACAAGCCCGTCCGGCAGTACGGGCATCCTCTGGAGCTTTCCCGCTATCCACTCGGGGTCACTGTACTGGGGTCCGTCGCAGTCAAGGATGCTCAGGCTTCTGTCAAGGGCGAGTCCGGCGTTCCCCAGGGCGATGGAAAAGCCTATCCAGCGCTCGTGGAAGCTGTTGCAGTGGTTCATGTCTCCCACGAACCCCAGCCGCCAGCCGCCGGAGGATATTATTTTGTTTGTAAGCGCGATGGTGCTCGCTACATTCTCCATGGAGATGAGGTCGTACCTCAAAACCGAGGTGTTGGCTCCGGCGTAGGCGTCCACAAAGATGGCGGGCAGCCCAAGCCCGCAAATCATCTCAAGGTAGGACTTGCTGAAAAGCTCTATGCCCAATATCCCCGCCGTCTGCTCCAGCATTATGTGGGCGGGCAGGCGGTTCTCCTTGAATTCCTCCTCCGAAAGCTCATACATCATCAGCGTGTACCCCGCGCGGCTGAGCTGCCCGGCAAAGGCGGGCACAAAGAAGGTGCCGAAGTGGTAGTCTGAGGGCATGTGGCTGGTGAACAGGGCGATGTTCTGGTTCCTGGGTTCGGATACCTTGGGCGCTTCCTCGTCGGGCAGCTGCCGGTAGCCCAGCTCCCTTGCCTTTTCAAGCACCATCCTCCTGGTCGCCTCGGGTACGGTACCCCTGTCGTTGAATATTTTTGAGACCGTGTTCCTGGACAGCCCGCACGAATCGGCTATGTCCTGCATGGTGACTCTCTGTATCGCCATAGCGCTTTCCTCCACTGTCGATAGCTTATAAATTTACTATATCATAGGCAAAGAGAAAAATCAAGATGTGCATTTTGTAAACTTGCACTTTTTTTAATGTTCTATTTGCACAAAAATTCAGCGGTATTTTTGGCTATGTTTACATTTTTAACTTTTTCGTAAAATTCTGATTGACATTTCGTAAATTTAATATTACAATCAAGCCATAAATGTAAACGCTGACGTAAATCCTTGGTTTTACATTCGGCGTGCATTGAGTAAACCGAATACCGATTTGAAATAGGAGGTAAATTACATGGCGAGCTTGACTTTAAAAAACATCAAGAAGGTCTACCCCAACAGCGAAGAGAAGAAGCCGAAGAAAAAGAAGAAGGGCGACGAGCCCGAGAAGCAG
>CANQBC010000036.1 GCA_947589225.1 uncultured Oscillospiraceae bacterium
GAATTTAAAGCTGCTGTCCTCCATATTCACCGCTCCGTATCGTCCGGCTGCCGCATAAGTTTTTTTAAAAATGCCATACCGGTGTTGTTGTCCCTAGCGTTCACCCCCGGCAGGAGCAGGAGCCTCTCCGTCTGAAGCGCTTTTCCCGTGTTCAATGCTTTTCCTCCCTTTCTCCGGCGCCTCCCGCGCCGGCCTCCAAAAGCTCCGACAGCGTGCGCGGGGCATAGTCCATATACGCCATCATGCACCCCACGTTGATGATCGTATCGGGGATGCCGAGCTCCCGCAGCTCCCGCCGCCATTTCTCGATGAGCCGCCACTCGTTGGTGCTGTGGACGTGGCCGTAGAGCATGACCGCCCCGTGGTGCTGGTTTCTGTAAAACAGAATAGGGTAGTGGCACAAAACCACCTGCGTGCCCCCGTCCACGATCTCGGCGTAGGGCTCCACGCTCTCCCACAGCGCCCCCAGCGGCCCGTTGGTCCGGTCATGGTTACCACGAATCAGCCGCTTGTGCCCGTTGAGGCGCTTAAAGATGTTGACGCAATCCTCCCCGCCCTTCCAGAAGGCGTCGCCCAGCACGTAGACGGTGTCCTCCCCGCCAACGCGCCGGTTCCAGCGCTCGATCAGGTCCTCCGCCATCTCCCGCGTGCCGGCGAAGGGCCTTTCGTCGTACCGGATCGCGTTTTCGTGCCCAAAATGGGTGTCCGCGATGTAGTAGATCATGGCCTCACCTCCTGGGCCGCCTGAAGGGCCCGCTCCTGCTCCAGAAATTTCGCCAGCCCCTCGCGGCCCACGAAATCCACCTCAAACTCGCGGTCCAGCCGCTGGAAGATGAACGCATCCTCTATGATCCGGGAAAGGCCCAGCTCCCACAGCTCCCGCCCCACCCGATAGAGGAAGTCCCGCTCCGCCGGGTCGTGGAGGTCGGGGATGCGGTAATGGCAGGTGTCCTCCCACCCGGAGATATACAGGACGTACCCCTTTCCGCCCTCGCGCACCTCCTCTTCCAGCTTCTCCACCAGATGTTCCGCGACGGGCCGCGTGGCGTCCGAAGCGCGCTCTTTGTCCAGCGCCTCCCGGATGTCGGTGAGATGCTCCCCCGGACCGAGGGGGAGATGGACCACGTCGTCCAGCTCCCGCACATTCGAGAGGATCCCCTCCCATCCGTCGATGAACACCTTGATGAACTCCTCGGAGTTGCCCCGGTCAGTAAACCGCCGGCGGTACTCCTCCTTGCACTCGTCCGTGGGACAGCAGACGACGATCTTCCGCCCGTACTCCTTTTGCAGCCGGTAGATCACCCACTCGCTGGTGGGAATGATCACATAGTCGTACTCCCGCTCCGCCCGCAGGACGGCGGCCACATAGTTGTCCGGGTAGAGGGGGTCGTTCAAGAGCCAGGGCGCGGCCTTCTCCGCCTCCGGCTCCCCGCCCTTGCCCGCGGGGAGGATCCGGCTGAAGGGCATGGAGGTCAGGTCTATGGCTTTCTCGACCCGCGCCGCGAAGGTGGATTTCCCAGTCCCTGCGAATCCGGCTATGATCATGTCAAGCTCCTTTCCGTCGATTCCAACCGTAAATCCGTTTTTGTGTTTTTCTTCATCCACCGGGCCGTCTCCGACCAGAGTATGGGCGGCCGGTCCTCCGCGTCCAGGAGGCGCAGGACCGCGTCCCGCTCCCCGAAAAGGCTTGTTTTCCCGTTGAACGGCAAAAAGTCCTCGGCGTGAGCCTCAAAAAACGCCTCCCGCACAAACACCGCAAGGCACAGGCCCGCGTCCCTGCCGACCCAGCCGTCCAGCCGCTGGAAGCTTTCAGGGTCATCCGTTTTCCAAAGGCTTGCGGACAGCGCGTCCGGCTCCGGGAAGCGTTGCAGAAACAGGTGCTCCGGGATCTCCACGCTCTCCATTCCCACGATCCATCGCGTGCCGTCGCCGGTGATCCACTCCATACCACCCGGCCCGCCCAGGCCCGTGGATGCCTTGCGGTGCATGTATACGCACCTTTTCATAAACCCCTCGTCAAGCTGCTCCGGCTCAAAGGTCCCGCCGTACAAAAGCTCCATTTTCACCCTCCGACCGTCTCAGATGCGGTAGGCCGTCAGGGTCGTGCCGGTGCTCAGATCGTAATCCAGGCCGTACCGCTTGAAAATGTCCGTAAAGCCTTTATAGACCCGAGACTCCAGCTCCCCGCAGTCGACGATGGTCAGGCCGCCCAAAAAATTTTCGATCAGCTTTTTCTCCATAAACGCCTTAAAGAGCACGTCCTCCCGCGCGTCCCCGGACAGCTCCAGGGCCTCCTGCAGCACCGCCCGCGGCGGAAGCTCTCCGACGCAAAGGGGGTCCTCCGGCTCCGTAAACTCCAGATAATCCTCACAGGTGTCGAATTCCTCACTGTCCCAGCCCTCCAGCTGCTTCATGAGCCTTTTCGTCTCGGATATTGCCTCCTCCCTGATGTCCGGCGTCAGACCCGCCTCACAGCGGACCTGGGAGCTTCTGTCCAGCAAAAGCTTCATGACCTCCGCCTGACCCTCCGGGGACAGCTCGTCAAACTCCACGCGGTACCAGGTCTGGCGCACCAGGTCGTAAAGCGGCCCCTCGTAGGTCATGTCCAGAAGCTGCTCCGGGTTGCAAAGGCACACAAACTCATAGCCGCCGGTGTCGCGCCTGTATATCGGGGCTCTGAAAAGCCGCTCCCGCTCCTCGCCGGAAAGCTCCTCCACCCACACATCGTCATAGCCCTCCAGAAGTCCGCCGGGACCGTCATGGGCCGGCCCGGGCTCCGGCGTGAAATGGGAGTACCGCCTTCCCCCGGCGCAGACGCTGGCGTCGCGCCAAAGGCCCCATTTTTTGCAGTAGTCGATGAGCTCCCGCACCAGCGCGGGGATGTCCTCCGGGGTGAAAACATGCTCGGCCATTGGCAAACCTCCCTTAGAGCTCCACAAATTCCTCAAACAAAATGCTGACCTTGGCCTCCCGCCTTTCGCAGTGGTAATGGCCCAGATACCAGTGGCCGTAATCCAGCCGCGCCTCAATGGCGTCCAGCCAGCGCTCGGTGGTCTTGTCCACCAGCGACTGGTCGATGGTGGGCAGGAACTCCTCCACCGGCTCATATTTCAGGGGCGCCGTGTGGGACAGCACCACGTCCACCCGCCAGTGGACCCGGTCCAGCGCCCGCTCCACGTCGTCCATGATCTCCTCGGAGGGCTGTTCCGAGGGAAACCAGGGCTCGCCGGAGGCCAGCCGCCAGCGCTTGTCCACGCTGTACGCCCCGCCGATGACCAGCGCCCGCTTGCCCTCCAGGTCGTAGATCTCGCCGTCCTTCGCGAAAAGCAGGTTCGGAAACTCCCTCTCCCAGTATACGATGCCGCCCCGCCATGCCTTTTCCTCGTAGCCGTCGATGAGAAAGGGCCGCTCCTCGTGGTTCCCGTGGACGCACAGCAGCGTCACCTCCAGATGGGCCAGCTCCCACTTCAGGTTATAGTCGGTGTCGTCCAGAAAATAGTTGATACACGCATCCCCCAGGATGACCAGAACGTCGTCCCTGGTCGTCTCGTACTCCGCGCAGAAGTCAAAAATGCGGTCGAAATCCCGGTGCGTGTCGCCTGTGAGAATGACCATGCCCCTTTTCCCTCCCTTAAAGTGAACGGTATTTTCCCGTCTCCTCGTCAAACGCCAAAACCGCGACATGCCCGCTGGCGCCGGCCGACCCGTCGATGTAGTAGTGGCTGGCGCCGTCGAAGTAGACCCCGTGATAGTTGTGATCGCCGGCCAGCCTGGACGTGGGCGTATGGCCCGCGATCACGTCCTTGTAAAACCGGCCCCGTGTGGGCGGCGTTTTCAGGACGAACATGGACTTGGGCGTGAGCTTGCGCCACCACTCGCCGTATTCCTCGTCGATCCCGGCGTGGACGAAGATCTGCCGGTCTGTCTCGTAGTAATACGGCAGGCCCCTCAGCCAATCGATCAGCTCCCGGCTGTCGGCCCATATCCTCTCCGCCACCGCCCGGTTGAGGGCGTCGTCCGACAGGGTAGGGAGGAGCTTTTCAAGGGCCTCCCACCGCTTGACGGAGACCAGGGTCCGGCAGGTCCGAAAGCCAACATCCCGCTCCAGCCAGCCGTTCCACGGGAGAAGCCCGCGCTCGTCGGGCACGGCCGGGCCGGCGTATGTGTCCAGCCACTCCAAAAACGCCTCCTCGTGGTTGCCCCGGAGTACGATGACCCTGTCCGCACCCCGCTCCCGCTGCAGCTCGTAGAGAAGCCGCAGGACCTGCCCGCTCTCCGGGCCGTAGTCTATGTAGTCTCCCAGGAGCACCAGTCTGTCCCCGCCGCCAGGCGCGGCCCTCTCCAGCGCCTTTTCCAGCGGGAGCAGGTATCCGTGTATGTCCGACACCGCGTAGAGCATAGCCGCCTCCTTTATGTGCCTGATTTTAAGCTCCTATCCCTTCCCCCCACATTGTCTGCTTCAACAGTCTCACGTAATATTGCCGCTGGAACAGTAAGCACTCCGCGATCATGCGCCGGCCGGTTTCCGTTCCGCGGTTTTTCTCAAGCTCACGTTGTATAAAGTCCAATCTGTCCACGAGCGCCTGCTTCCTGACGGCGCTGTCGAGCCTGAGGAAATCTATCATCGCCATATTCACATAGATCCCGTAAGCGCCATAGCGGTCCACGTCCTCGGCGTCCCGGATGCTGCGGGCAAAGGGCGTCTCCTCGCCGGGAAAATCGGCCCTTCCGTCCACATGGATGGCGATCCCATAGCAGATTTCCCGGACACGTTCCGCGCCCAGCTCCAGCCGCTCCAGAAAGGGCCGCGCGATCCGGGCCGAGAGCCGCCCGTGCTCCTCCCAGTCCTTCTCAGAGCACTGGCAGTACCCAACGTCGTGTAAAAGAGCCCCAATGATCAGCCCCTCCTCATCGAGCCCCTCCCTTCGGGCAATCTCTCCGGCGGCGTGGGCCGTCCGGTAGGAATGCTCCAGCCGGCGCGCCTTGTCGTCCGGGTGCCACTGATAAAACTCGCACCCGTCAAAACGCTCCTTCAAAAAAAGCTCCGTTTTCTGTATATTCGTCACGGCGCCGCCCCCTTTCCGCTAATCGGCGTAAAACTCCTCGCCCGTGTCCAGGCACAGCGCCCCCAGCGTCCCGCCGAAGCCGCACCCGCAGTCGATACAGATACGGCCCCTGGTTTTGTAGATGCGGTCGGGCGCGGGGCTGCCGGGGATGAGCCGGGTGGGGGTGTGGCCGGAGATCACCGTCCTGTCGGGCCAGTAGGCGTCGGTGAGGCCGGACCGCCCCTCCAGGAAGTCCGCCGGGTCGTAGTCCTCCAGGGGCCTGTCCGGCGAGAAGTTGTCGATGCCCGCGTGGACCAGCACATAGTCCCGCCCGCCGGCCCTGACCTCCTCGTAGAGGGAGAACTCCCCCAGGTACTCCACGATCTCCAGCCGCTTTGCCTGGGACAGCGCGTTGAAGGCCCGGAGGGTGGGCTCCCCGCCGTTGGCAAACCAGTCCGCCAGCGCCCCGATCTCCGCCTCGCCCAGCTCAGAAACCGAGCCCTCCGTGATCTCCCGCATCAGGAGCTTCAGGGACACCGCCATCATCAGCTCGTGGTTTCCCAGGATCGGGACCACGTTGGGCCGGCCCATCATGTCCTGAAGGACCCTGATCCCATCCGGCCCCCGGTCCACCACGTCCCCCAGAACATACAGGGTATCTGTGGGCTTAAAGGATATTTCATTTAGAATACGCCGGTAAGCGTCGTAGTTGCCGTGAATATCGCTTATGGCATAAATCATAGGCATCCCCTTTCCGCGTCACTCGTCCACCTCGCAGGCGCAGATTTTCAGAGAGGGCTTGGAAAAGCACATGCACTTTCCCTCCAGAACCCGCTGGAAACGACTTTCAAAGCTCCCGTCATTGTCCACACCGTAGAAGCAGTCCTCGTACCAGCTTCTGGAATTGATGCCAAAGGGATTGGTCGGCATCATGTCCACAAACCTGTCCGCGTATGCCCGCCCAACCTCATGTTCGCCGAGAAAGAGCTTGATACACTTAACTTTCATTGTAACATCTCACAGAAAATATTAGGGAGCATTATTGTTATAGGAGGGGTACTCATGTGTATCATTTAGTTGCTTTGATTGTTTTCTGTTTGATTGCTTCTTGTATTTCTTCGTTTATCTTGCTTATCCAACCAGAGCAGCCCATGTTCTTTAGATATTTCTCAGCTACTTCAGAGCCAGCCGCCGCCTCGCACATCCAGAGAAGAAGCTCACGGCATTTGAAATTGGGTGCTTTCGCCTTAAGCGTAAAGCCATTTCCATACAGTCCTGATTCAAGATATGCATACCACGACACGTAAAGATGCCACTTTTGAAGCTCAACTTGATAATAATCTGTTTTTTCCAAGAAAATATCCTCGTAATTGAGCCCACAGGTGGATTCAAGCAACCAGGTAAACATCTCATGATATTTCATCCAGATATAGAATTGTTTATCTTTATTTAAGCCTTTGTTTTCCCAATCAGCAGAAATGCCCGCCTTAAATACCTGCGCCACCTTTTTGTAGTCTCCATGTAAACACATCCCGGCAATTTCTTGATCAGCTTTCTTTGACTTTTTCAGCTGTTCTATTTCTTTTTTCTTCAACTCCTCCAGATAATCTTTTGTACGCGGACACGTCGCGCCATCTGCCAACTTATTTGCATAGAACTCCAAAACCTGCTGATTTGTTACCGTCATAGCCATATTTGTCTTTCCTTCTTTCTTTTTCGTGCAGGTTCCCCTGCCTACCCTTATTCTACCACATTCCCATCCCCCGCGCAATCGGCCTCCCGAAACACCCGCACCAGCGTCTCCTGAAGCTCGCGGGTGAACCATGCGGCCTCGTCGCCGTCCATCGCGGAGAAGTAGAGCCCGCGCATCCGCCGCTCCCAGGGGGTGGGGAGGGGGACGCGCAGACGCCCTGCGGCGTCAAGCCCCTCCGACATCTCCGGGGTCTGGGACTCCGCCAGCTCGAACACCGGGTCGAAAAAACCAAGGCGCGGGTTCATCCTGAGCCAGCGGTCCGGCACACCGGGCAGCTCGTAGCTGCCCACAAAGGCCCCGGCTTCCTCTGTGGCAATCTCAAGAAGGCGCCGCGCCTCACCCTCCCCGGCGGAGAGCGCCTTGTGGCGGATGTCCCCCAGCCTCGCCGCGAAGTACTCATCGGCGCCCCGGATCTCCCCGGTATCCGGCCGGCGGTTGTAGCGTTCCGTCACGGCGTAGAGACCCAGCAGCTCCCAAAGCTCCGAAAACATCTCCTCCCCCGTGCGCCGGTCCTCCTCCGGCCAGCCCTCAAAGGTCCCGCGTAGCGCTGCCAACGCCTCCTTCGGACCTGTCGTCCCACCCGCTCCGACTCCGGGACGGGGCGTGTACGGCTCCAGAAAGGCGTCCTCGTCCCCCTCCAGCTCCCTTCCGTAGGCGCGAATGATGCTGATGTCGCAGGAAAAATTTGCCCCGCCCGTTGTACGGGTCCGCAGGTGGTTGAGCACAGTGTTATCCGACACGCCCCCCGCGTCCGCCAGCCGCTCCACGACCGTCTGCCGACGCTCCCGCACCGTGGCTCGCCTCACGCTCTCGGAAAACCTCTGCCAGAGAAACCTGTATACCTGCCCGTCGTCGTCCTGATAAACCTTCATGTCCGTTATGGTGTCCATATCTTGTCCCTCCTTATATCATGCCTATTTCCCGATTTTGAGTATAGCCCAAAAGACCGCCGTTGTCGATGTTGCATTATCACCCTTGACAGATCCCACCTCCCTTTCGCGGCGTGAGAAGCGTCTCCCGGATTGAATAATTATACCATTATTCAAGAAAATATTCACCGCTTCTCCGTGCGTCTCCCTTAAATAAAACAGGTTTCATAAATCCATTCATTTTCGTGAATATTTCCCCTTTGCCCGCAGGGGCCGCGGAGCGCCGCTTGACATTTTCGCAGATCCCTGTTACCATCTTTCCGGGAGGTGATGACCATGCAAAAAACGCAGCCGGACCCCAATGGCAGGGGCCGCGCGTACAGGATCGAGGTTTGCCGGAAGAAACTCAACAAAACTCTCAAGATCACCACGTATATGCCATATCCCCGGTCGATCTACCCCAAGCTCGAACTGGCGAACGGCATATGGGTCGCGAAATACATCAAGCACAGGAAAAATTCAAGCGCCATGGCATACTGCAAGCGCCGCTCCGCCAAAGCCGTCCGCAGCAGCGCACATGTTCCCGCCCACGGAAACGGTTATCGAAGGATATACGACTACTGGTGGTCGATCGATTAGACCCTCATGTATCTTTCTGACAGTTTTTTGGGTATTCGGAAAGGACCGGGTAGCACAAAGCCGTGGGATTTGGCGTCCCACGGCCTTTTTTAGTTATGGCGGGGTAGTTTTTGCTCATACATTTGCCCCTATCAGCTTGCCCATCGTCGCTGCGGCTTCCTCCTGCATTTTGGTGGTGACGTGGGTGTAGGTGCGGAGGGTGAAGCCGGCGTCGTAGTGGCCGAGGATGCTGGAGACGGTTTTGACGTCCACGCCGTTCTGGAGCGCCAAAGTGGCGAAGGTGTGGCGGAGGCCATGCAGGCGTATGTGCGGGAGGCCTGTGGATTTGAGAATTTTGTTGTGAATGGCGGTCACCGAGTCCGGGTAGTACATTCCGAGAGTGACCGGGGAGGGGAACATATATTCGATTTCAGGGTGCTTGTCATGCTCCTTTTTGAGGATGTCCACCGTTTCTTGCGATAGAGATATTCTGCGGATGGAGGTTTCTGCCTTGGGACGTGTGACTTTCACCCCTCCGCCCTTGACTCTGACAGCCTGTTTGCAGACATTCAGGGTCATCGACTGCTCATCAAGGTCAGACCAGAGAAGGGCGACAAGCTCACCTTTTCGGAGGCCAGTGGTCAGTTCGAGGAAGAACATCGCCAGTACGCCTCGCCGGTCTGCTTCCTTGAGGTAGGCGCTGATGTCCTCTGGGTGTAGGATGTGCATCTCCTTTTTCTCCAGCTTCGGCACGATGCAGTCCTGCGTGGGATTCCGCAGGATCAGTCTCTCCTTCACCGCCCGGCCAAGGCAGTTGTGGAGCATCATGTGGAGGCCCCGGACGTAGCTGGCGCTCATACCGGTGTTGCCGTCTTTGGATACCCTGATTCGCCCGCTGGCCTTGACTTCATTGTACATCTTCTGTATATCTCTGCCGGTGAGCTTGGTTAGCTTGATATTGCCTATACGGGGCACCACGTGATGTTCGATGTAGTCCTCATAAAATTCCTGCGTGCTTTCTCTGATGTGCGGTTTGGAATAAGTCTCATACCACTTCCGTACCCAGCTACCCACCGTGTATTCCTCAGCCTTCTCAATGTCAATCTCAGCACATTCCCGGATTGTTCGCTTCATCTTCTCCTTGACCTCCGCTTGGGTCCTGCCGAGCACGTTCTTGCGGATAGCCTTCCCGTTCTCGTCATGTCCGGCGATGTACCGCCCTTCCCAGCGTCCGTCCGGCCTTTTCCGTATATTCCCCTCGCCGTTGGCTCTGCGCTTTGCCATGCCGTGTGCCTCCTTTCCGCCCTTCGGCAAACACACAACATACCAGCTTTGCGGCGAAATAGCCAGGGGGAAATTGTGTACAAACGGATAATATTTCGCCCCCAGTGGGTCCGGGCAACCGCCCGGAAACGCATTTGGCGTCACCGGGCTCGCCCGGTGTACAGACAAATGCGATGCTTGCCTCTCCCAAACGGGAGAGTTTTTCCTCTCTGTGCTCACGGCTACCTTGCGAACATGGAATGCTCCGTGTCATACTTTGGCGTGTTTTCCTTCTTCTCTCACAAACGCCCAACACGGCGTTTTACCGCCCTGGAGGTACACACCCCTACCCGCTGTCCTAAACCCGCGCACGGCGGCAGCAACGGGGTGACAGGGGCGGGATCATTGAGAGGACTCGTTCGTATAATACTGCGCCTGGGCGGTCCAGAGGGCGTGGTATTGGCCGGTATGGTCGGCGAGCAGATCCTCGTGGCGGCCGGATTGGACGATTTGGCCGGCGTCAAAGACGGCGATTTTGTCGCAGAAGCGGCAGGAGGCGAGGCGGTGGCTGATGTAGACGGCGGTCTTGTTCCCGGCGATGGCGTTGAAGCGGCTGTAGACCTCGTACTCCGACACCGGGTCCAGGGCGGCGGTGGGCTCGTCCAGGACGATGAAAGGCGCGTCCTTGTAGAGGGCGCGGGCCAGGGCGATCTTCTGGGCCTCGCCGCCGGAGATCTCCACGCCGTCCTTGTCGAAGTCCTTGTAGAGGGGCGTCTCCAGGCCCCGGGGCAGGGTCTCGGCGCGTCTGTCGAAGCCCGCGCGGCGCAGGCAGTCCTCCACACGGGCCGGGTCGTACTCCCGCCCGGCGGCCACGTTCTGGCCCAGGGAAACGGAGAAGAGCTTGAAATCCTGGAACACCACGGAGAAGAGGGACATATATTCGTCGTAGTCGTACTTGCGGATGTCCACGCCGTTCAGCAAAATTTCCCCCTCGGTGGGGTCGTAGAGGCGGGTCAGGAGCTTGATGAAGGTGGTCTTGCCGGAGCCGTTTAAGCCCACGATGGCAAGCTTCTCGCCCACCTTGAATTTGAGATCCACGTGCCGGAGCGCCCAGGCGTCGGAGTGGGGGTATTGGAAGGACACGTCCCGGAACTCAACGAAATATTCGTTGTCGTCCCGCTTCTCCACGGTGAGGGAGCCCCGGTACATCTCGTTGGGGATGTCGAAGTAGGAGAAGCAGCGTTGGAGGTATTGGTCGTTCACCGCCGCCTGCTGTACGGCGATCACAAGCCCGGAGGAGGCGGACAGCAGGAGGGTGACGCAGGACACGTACCGGGCAATGGACCCTACGGATACCTCGCCCCGGAGGGCGGCGAAGATCAGCAGAAGGTAGACCGCAAACCGCAGAGCGTAGTCCGGCGCCTTTCCCACGGCCGTGATCATACTGACGCGCATCTGAACTCCGCCCCACCTCCGTACCCAGGCGCGATGAAGCTCCAGTTCCTTTTGGATGACCCCCTCGCCCATGCCATAGAGGCGTATGTCCTTGCCGCCGGAGTAGTCGTCCATGAACTCATTGAGCTTGTTGGCCCGGAGATTGACGTCCACCGCCTTTTCAATGCACGCCTCCTTCAGTCTCGCGGATCGGGTGCTCAGCGCCACCCCGGAGACAAGCGTAAGCGCGACGCCGCACACCAGCGCCAGCTTCATCCAGAGCGCTATGCTCCCGATGGTGAAAAAGGACGCCGTCATGGAGACGCTGGCGATGATCTGGGTGGCATATCGGACCAATTTCTCCATGCCGTCCTTCAGATACCAGTCGTTGTAGCCGATCTGCGACTCCCTTCGTATGCGCTCGCGCAGCAGCGCCACCTCCTGATCCTCAATGGACGAATAGGACATCTCCATGGCCTTCCGTGCGTATCTGAGCTCCGCATTGTCCAGATATTCCGCTATCCCAACGTGTCTGCGCTCCATGAGCCACGCGGAGAGGAGAGCGAGGCCGAAGCCAAGCCCCACCGTGAGGCCGGCGTACAGCGCCAGAGTCCCCGCCGGTTCCCCCGCCGCGATGGCGTCGATGAGCCGCGCCGAGAACCAGATGGGCACATAGGGCGTCACAGCCGCCGTGAAGGCGCCAAGCAGTCGTGAAACCGTCTCTGTGGGACTCATTTCCCATAGGAGCGCGAGGCCCCGTTTGAGGATGCGGATGTGTTCAGAGAGCTTCACTGCTCCTCGCCTCCCTTGTAATCGTCCCGGTACCAGCAGGACTGTATCTCAAAGAGCTCGCTGTACTTCCCGCCCCGTGCCATTAGTTCATCGTGGGTTCCCTGCTCGGTGATCCGGCCGTTTTCCAGAAGAAGTATCCTGTCGCAGAACCGGGTAGAGGCCAGACGGTGGGAGATGAAGAGGGATGTCTTGCCCTCAGTCATCTCATTGTATTGGAGATAGATCTGATTTTCCGCGACGGGGTCCAGAGCCGCCGTGGGCTCGTCCAGCACCAGGATGGGCGCGTCCTTATAGAGGGCCCGGGCCAGCATCAGCTTCTGTTTCTCCCCGCCGGAGAGGTCGGTTCCATGCCTGTCAAGCTGCTTGTCTAAAACCGTGTCCAGGCCCAGGGGCAGGGTGTCCAGCTTATCTCCCAGCCCCGCCCGGCGCAGGCAGGAGGCCGCCAACTCCCGGTCGCCGGTCCCGTCCAACCGTCCTGAGACGCACTCCAGGAGAGAAAACGGGCCTGCCCTGGCGTCCTGAAAGACGGGAGAGAGGAGCTTATAGTATTCCTCCCGGTCAAAATCGCCCACAGGCACTCCATCCACCCTTATCTCGCCGGAGGTGGGGGCGTAGAGGCCGCAGAGGAGCTTCACCAGCGTCGTCTTCCCCGCGCCGTTGAGGCCCACCAGGGCGATCTTCTCGCCGGGAGCTACGGTCAGGCTCAGATCTTGTATGGTGTCCCCCTCCGCGCCCCCGTAGCGGAAGGACACGCGGTCAAAGACGATCTCCGGGGCGCGGTCAAGGCGCCCCTCCGCCGTCTCGCCGCCCGTCTCCCCGCCGCCCGGCAGATCCATATACTCCCGGAAGTCGCAGACGTAGAGGCTGGCGTTGTTCATCTCGATCCATTCGTTTACAATATTTCCCACGAAGCCCGCGAAGGAGGAGATGGCGGCAAAGTAGAGGACGAACTGTTCCGTGTCGATCTCACCGCGAAGGACCTGGGAGATCAGCACCGCGTAGGCAGCGCCGTCCCGAAGGAGCATCACCAAAAGGCCCGCGGCGCTTTGCAGAAACTGCCTGATCTGCATTTTCCCGGCCCATCTCATGTCCGTTTGAAAGAGGCCGTCGTAAAGCTCCCGGAACCACCCGGCCAGGGAGTAGACCCGGATGTCCTTCCAGTACCCGTAATCCGCCGCCGTCCTCAGAATGTAATTGAGCTTTGTGCTGTTGTCGGCCCGCTCGGCGCGGGTGGAATACTCCCATTTTCGGTAGGCCCTGGCGCACAGGATGTTCACCGTCGGCGTCACAGTCAGGAGGAGCACCAGCCAGGGGCTGACCCCCGAGATCACTGCGCCCAGGAGGACGTAGCACAGGATGTATTCCGTCAGATTCATCATGCGCTTCGGCGTGTCTGTCAGGGGCTGTACGCCGTTCCACTCCTCAAAGGCCATCATGGCCCTGCCGTACATATCCCTTGTCTCCTTCCGCTCGAAGGTCTGATAAAAGCAGCTGACAGATCTCCGGGTCAACTCCGAACCCATGAGATATCTGTATATTTCAAGCTTGTTTCCCGCCGCCGTGCCGCACAGATCCCGCAATACCGTCGCCGCAAAGATCGCCAGTATGAAGATCCCCACCGCCAGCGCCGTCTCCTGGAAGCTCCTGCCCGCCGTCACCTCGCCCACCACCAGGGCGGGCAGGCGCACCTCGGCCCAGGCAAGGAATACCGCCGGGGGCAGCTGCAAAAGCAGGAAGAGCAGAGCCGCCGGGGCGTGTCGGAGCATCTGCCGGAAGCTCCAGAGGGCGTTGCTGAAAGCCGATTTGTAGGGCTTCTTGTTTGGGTCCTTTTCATATTCCAAGGTTCTTCACCCCTTTCGCGCCCATCGTAGCACATTCCGCCCCGAAAAAGTCAATTCGCGCACGAAACGTCTCCGTCCGTGCACGAATTGCAAATCACATTCCATTCAAGTCAATGCCGGGACAAGAAATTCGGAGGTGAAGGCCCCGTCCTCGCTGTTGAATTTGACCCAGCCGCCGTGTTCCCGAATGATGGCCTCCGCCCGCCTCAGGCCGAAGCCGTGGGCGCCGGATTTGGCGGTTTTGAAAAGGCCGCCCGTTTTCCGCAGCTTGGGTCCGGCGGAGTTGAGCATGGAGAAGTAGAGCATCTTCCCCTTCATACCGAGAAATAAACGGATAAACCGCTCACCTTCCGCGCCCCGGCAGGCCTCGATGGCGTTGTCCAGGAGATTACCGACGAGGATACTGAGTTCCAGGTCGCTGACCGTCAGTCCCTCCGGCACGTTGGCCCTCACCGTGACGGTGATGCCCTCGTTTTTCGCCTGGGCGATCTTTGCGGAGAGAATGGCATCCAGGGATACGTTACCGGTCTTAAGGAGGGTGTCCACGTTCATGAGGTGCTTGTCCAGCTCAAGGACGTACTCCCGCGCCCGCTCCGTGTCCCCGGCGTCCAGGTAGCTTTTCAGCAGCTGAAGGTGGTTGTGGAAGTCGTGCTTGTAGCCCCGCATTTCCCGGTGGATGCTCCGCACCTCCTCCAGGTGCCGCCGGGACTGCTCCGTCTGGTACTCTACCAGCTTCAAATATGTCCGTTTCAGCATATCAGTTCCTCTCTATGAACGCCCGGTTTAAGTCGTCGTACTTCCCGCGCGAAAGGGGGATCGCCGTTCCGCCCGCCAACGTCACGCCTGTTCTTGAAATGCGCTCCACGGCCTTCAGATTAACGATATAAGAGCGGTGGACGCGGAAAAAATCGCCGGAAAGCCGCTCCTCAAAAGTAGTGATACTTTCCTTGAGCCTGTATACGTCCGTGCGGGTGTAGATTTCAATGTAGTGGGCGAAGGACTCCACATAGAGGATGTCCGCCTCCGGGAGCTTCACCGTCCTACCGTCGTAGCTGATGACCAACGAGGGCGGCTCCACGGCCAACCTCGCCGCCGCGCGGTCCAGCACCTCAAAGAGCTTCCGCTCCGATACGGGCTTCATAAGGTAGTGCAACGCGTCCACCTCGTACCCCTCGGCGATGAACTCAAAGTGGGAGGTGATGAACACGATCTCCGCCCACCCCCGCTGCGCCCTCACCCGCTTTGCCAGGTCGATGCCGGAGATTTCACGCATCTCCACGTCCAGCAGGAGGATGTCGTAGTCTTTGTTCCGGTCGTACTCAAAAAGAAAGCTCTCGGCAGACGGAAACTCATCGAGCCGCACACTGCACCCCGCCGCCTCCGCCCACCGGCGTACCATCCCGGCAATACCCCGCCGGTCAACGTCCGCATCATCGCATATCGCTATGTTGTAATCCATTTATGTCACTTCCAATAGGCTTACATCGTTTCGCTCCCGTTGTTTACGGAAATACTCCGAGCCAAACCGATTATACCATGTGTGCCCGACATTTTCCACTTCTTTTACGGTTGTACGATTTATTTGTAACGAAATACGATGCTGAAAACACTTTTATAATGCAGGTGTTCATATCCAAAAACACTTTTTTCATTACTGTTACCTTGTTGCAATCGATTACAATATTGTGCTATAATGGTATAAAGTGTTTTGTCAGCTGCTCCGGTAGTTAATAAATGAACGTCTGTAAAGCTGCTATTAAGGAGAGTTGAGAATGTTAGATAATATCACGCCCAAAGGAAAACAACGAGAAGTACTGGCGCTGCCTCCAACCGGTCATTATGTGGTGTTGGGAACCGCCGGAAGTGGAAAAACTACAATGGCTCTATTAAGAGCGGAGCTCTTGGCCAGCCTTTCGGGCAAGCCCAGCGTTCTTGTGGTTACTTTTAATGTTGCGCTCGTAAACTACATGGAGATGCTCGCCGGTGATTATCCACGGAACATAACGATTGAGCATTTTCACAAGTTTGCCCGCGGGTATTTAAACAGCATCGGGAAAATGCCGCAACGTAACGGAATTGTGGATCCTGGTATAAAAAGTTGCCTGATCCAGCGGGCCTTGGACAAGGCAAAAGCCGAATATCCCGATGAATCAACATTTAAGCGCCCACTGGCGGTGTTTGTTGACGAGATATCTTTTTTAGAAAAGTTTGGAATAACACGGGAGGATGAATATTGCTCCATTGAACGCATTGGCCGCAAGGGGGCAAATATAAAGCGAGAGAACAGGCGTTGGTTCTTCAAAATCTACAAGGATTATCTTGAGCTTCGCCAAAATGAAGGGTATTGTTATGATTGGGATGATTTGGCGTGCTATGTCTATCAGACCCTTCAAACCGACGAACGTGATAGGAGATACAAGCATATTATTGTTGATGAGGGTCAGGATTTTTCTCCGATGATGTTGAAAGCGTTGACTGCCGCAGTTGACGACAACGGCTCGTTTACGTTCTTTGGCGATGTGGCACAGCAAATTTATGGCAGTCGGTTGTCTTGGAGGGATGCCGGAATTAAGGCTGTCGGCATATGGAAGTTTGACAGAAATTATCGTAATCCCTCGACTGTTACTACATTTGCTAAAGACCTTATGAGTACCCGATATTGGGAAAGTGACGATGATATTATCACACCTTCGTTTTATACGGCCATAGGGCCCAAACCTGTGTTGATTGGTTTTCCTGATCAAAAGTCAGAGCTAACATGGCTGGCATCACAATTGGAGAGCGCTTCGGAAGCTTCTAATATTGTTATCTGCCGGAACAGGGGCTCAGTTGGGACAATTCGTTCCTTCCTCAGCAGTAAAGGGCTCATCTGCTCTACCATTGACAAAGACAGTCAATTTACGGCAAACGTGAAAGGTATTTTTATAAGTACCTTTCATTCCGCAAAGGGACTTGAATATGACAATGTTTTTATCCCGTTTCTTTCGGAGGGCATTTTTCCGGACCCCGAAGCGGTTGTTAATGCGCGCACTGAAGATGAAGCATATGCGAGTGAGATGAAGCTTTTGTATGTTGCTTCTACGCGTTCCAAATATGGTTTATATATGTCATATCATGGAAGTCTGTCGCCGCTCTTCCCGACTGGATTGGCCTCTTGCGACTACTTTAATGGAGATGAGTTTGCATGAAAGCGAAATCTTTTTTAATATCGCGCGGGGTAACACGGCTTTGTCATTTTACAAAGCTTGTACACCTTACGCATATCTTATCTTCTCCTGACGGTATTTTGGCCAGTCAAAATATAAACAGTGACATTCTGGAGCAAACCGACCCTGTCAGATTAGATGGACGGATAGATTCCGTCTGTTGTTCGGTTCAATATCCAAACACATGGTACCTTAAAAAAGTACGGGAAAAAGACCAAGACCGCATCTTTTCAGATTGGGTCGTAATTTTCATCGATTTGGATATACTGGAAAAGAGAACGATTGCTTTTTCTCCCTGTAATGCCGCGAAAGGTTGCGGCCAATACATCCTCGATGATATAAATATACTTAATCAATTATATGCCGATGTGACCACGGCGGGGCGGAGACGCGACAGCCAGTTGCTTTCGTGCTGCCCCACGGATGATCAAGCTGAAATACTTATCAGCGGCAGTATTCCACGCAGCTTTTTTACCGGATTTGCAGTAAATGACAAGGAAAGAGCTGATCATCTGTACGCATTATTAAGTGTGAATTCTATGGAAAACGTGCCAATAGTTATAGCACCGGATCTTTTTAGTACCAATTGGAGCCCTCTCGTTCACCGAGGGAAGCTCCCCTCTGAAACGTTGTATGAGGTCAGGAAGGAGCAATAACACATGACTGGCATATTGTCAATTGCAGAAAAGTGTGCTGGGGCGATTGTGGCTTTTGCCGTCGGAGATGCCTTGGGTTGGCCAAACGAAGGTGGATTTGGGAATAGTGCGTCAAATCAATCCGTTAAGAAAAACGGATTTATGGATTGGACCCGGTGGGAAGGTGGGAGATACTGGAACCATCCCGAAAAAATATACGCCGGTGAGTATAGCGACGACACTCAGTTGATGCTGGCCGTTGCGCGCAGTATTATTTCGGGCGATTGGCAGGCTTTTTTCTCCCAAAAGGAACTACCGTTTTGGCTCCAATATGAGCGAGGAGGCGGAAAAGCAATAAAAAACGCCGCCAAGGCTTATAAAGAGAAAAAATATCCCTGGCGGTCCCAAATCTCAAAGGAATATTTTAACGCCGGCGGCAATGGAGCCGCCATGCGAGTGTTGCCGCATGTGATTGCGCACAAGGATGATAAAAATTCATACGGTCTCATTGCAGATGTGATCGCCGACAGCATTCTTACACACGGACATCCGCGGGCGATCGTTGGCGCATCATGTTATGCATATGCACTTTGGCTTGCCTTGAACAAGAAAAACACGCTCGCTTACGGGGAATTGGTCCAGTTGGTGGCTGACGGGACAGACGATTGGAGCACTTTTCGTGAAAGCTTTTTCCCGGAAGATTGGATGACGCTCGCGAACAAAGTTTACTCGTTCCCTGAGATTTGGTCCTCCACTGCAAAAAGCATCAATATGGGACTTTCAAAGATAACGCAGTCCCTCTCAAAGGGACTACTAAGTCATGATGCCGTGTTGCTTGAAGAATTGGGAAGTTATTCAAACGTGCGTGGGGCGGGAGATGTGGCAGCTCTTAGCGTAATCTATTTTGCGTCCAAATATGCCAACAACCCGGCTCTCGGAATTAAAACTGCCGCATTCTCAACAGGAACGGATACAGATACGATTGCGGCAATGACAGGCGGCCTCCTTGGAATGATAAATGGTATCAGTTGGATACCTGAATACTGGAGAAACGTTCAGGATTATACATGCCTCCTTAATATCGTTGAGATACTTTGCTCGGGCAATATGCGCGAGGCATCTATGCGCTTGACTGAAACCGGCCGTAGTGTCGAGGGAAATCTGGTTTCTTCGCCGATTGGCAAGATAGATATTCTCGATGTCAAAACGATCCTGACCGGAAAGACCGGTGTCGTTACCATTACAAAATCAAGGACTCTGCATGGACAAACGTTATACTTGCGAAAATACGAGAGGAAAGATCAAACACGCATGGATCTGACCGATTCTGAGAAGGCTGTCGGCAGAACAAAGCCACCCACAAAATATTTACAACTTGACGCTACCACTGCTCGGCAGCTGATAGACAACCCGCATTATACAAAGATAACATTTAGAAAAATCCTGAAGATCGTAGAGCTCTTATCGTATGGAGAAAAATCTTTGGATGAAATAAGTAAAATGGAAAAAGTGGATCCGGACACAGTAAGGGGGTTATTCAACTTAATGGGGCATGACAGCTGAAAGATCTGTATATCTGTTGTGAGTATTGTTTTCCGTACCCTAATGGACAAAACAGATGCTTATCCACACCAAAGGCATCTCAGTTGCCAATAGCCGCAGGCTTCTGCCGGCGGCTATTGCACTATACTTCTTCAATACCAAGCTGTTCCCCAGAGCCATTCAGGGTATCCAGCAGCTCTCCTGCTATGTCGGCGCTGGCGAAGCGGAGGGCATCAGCGTCGCGGGTGGGGTAGGACAGGGGGGTTATATCGCCGTACCAAACAAGGGACTTATCGATGATTGCGAGACGCAGAGTGAGATTCG
>CANQBC010000037.1 GCA_947589225.1 uncultured Oscillospiraceae bacterium
TGCCCGCAGCGGTGTTCGCGGCCGACGTCCAGTCCGCCGGTACCTACAAGGTCACCGTGGAGGCCGACGAGAACGGCACCGCCAGCGTGAAGGGCGGCACCGTGTACTTTACGGAGAATGACACCGTGACCATCACCGTGGAGCCCAAGGAGGGCTACGAGGTGGATAAGGTCGAGGGCGTCTACGGCGTGGACAAGGACGTGAAGGTGACCACGGTCACCGCAAACAAGGAGTATTCCTTCGCCATGCCCGCCGCCGACGTCACCGTCAACGTCACCTTCAAGAAGATCGCCACCTCCGAGAAGACCTACGCCGTCACCGTGAAGGCCGGCGAGAACGGCACCGCCAGCGTGAAGGGCGACACCGTGTACTTTGCGGAGAATGACACCGTGACCATCACCGTGGAGCCCAAGGAGGGCTACGAGGTGGATAAGGTCGAGGGCGTCTACGGCGTGGACAAGGACGTGAAGGTGACCACGGTCACCGCAAACAAGGAGTATTCCTTCGCCATGCCCGCCGCCGACGTCACCGTCAACGTCACCTTCAAGAAGATCGCCACCTCCGAGAAGACCTACGCCGTCACCGTGAAGGCCGGCGAGAACGGCACCGCCAGCGTGAAGGGCGACACCGTGTACTTTGCGGAGAATGACACCGTGACCATCACCGTGGAGCCCAAGGAGGGCTACGAGGTGGATAAGGTCGAGGGCGTCTACGGCGTGAACAAGGACGTGGACGTGACCACGGTCACCGCGAACAAGGAGTATTCCTTCAAGATGCCCGCCGGCGACGTCACCGTCACCGTCACCTTCGGCCAGAGCGGCTCCACCGACGAGCCCAAGCCCCCCGTCACTACCGACACCACCTGGAAGTTTGACGCCACCACCGACGTCTCCGTCGACACGAAGACCCTGACCGCTGGCGAGAAGTTCGGCAACGGCAAGATCGAGGCCTTCGGCACCGGCCTGAACGTCAAGACCAGCAACGGCGCCGTCGCCGGTATCGAAGTGCCCAAGGCCATGGCCGGCGGCTTCAAGTTCACCATCCCCGCCGGCAGCATCCCCGCCACTCTGGAAGTCGTGTTCGCCTCCACCGGCGGCGACAACCAGTCCTGGGTCGGCGTCTATAAGGGCGACACCATCGAATCCGCCGTCAAGGTCGCCGAGAAGGACGGCAAGGAGCTGACCGCCAAGGGCACCAAGGACGTCCCCGAGAACCACTTCATCTATGAGAACCTGCAGCCCGGCACCTACTGGGTGGTCTGCGACAGCCGGCAGGATCCCCTTAACGACGGCAGCCCGAAGGATGAGAACCTCCGCGCCGGCCGCGTGATCTCCATCACCGTGACCTTCGGCAAGGGCAGCGAGGTCCAGCCCGGCACCGTGGACAAGACCGCTCTGGACGCCGCCATCACCGCCGCCGAGGCGGTGGACACCACCGGCGTGAAGACCAGCGCCGACGGCAAGGACATCCCCACCAACGAGAAGTGGGTCACCCCCGAGGTCATGCAGGCCCTCACCGACGCTCTGGCCAACGCCAAGGCCATCCAGGCCAAGGCCGACGCCACCCAGGCTGAGGTGGACGCCGCTGTCAAGGCTCTGACCGAAGCCACCGACGCCTTCAAGCCCGAGCAGGGCAGCCAGCAGGGCGGCGAGGAGCCCGACGAGATCAGCGTCACCATCAACACCAGCAAGGTGACCGTGAAGAAGACCGTGAAGCTGAGCGCCACCGTGACCCCCGCGGACGCCGAGTATGACCACCTCTACTGGGTCTCTGACGACACCGATGTTCTGACCGTGGACAACACCGACGGCACCGCCACCGGCGTGAAGGCCGGCAAGGCCACCGTCCACGTCTACGTGCTGGATGATAAGGGCAACACCCTGGCCGAGGCCGAGAAGGAGATCACCGTCTCCAACGTCAGCGTCAACTATGGCGGCGGCGGCTCCACCACCGGCCAGACCACCACTCCCGCGACGACCAAGACCAACAGCAACGGCGACACCGTGAAGACCGAGACCAAGTCCAACGGCGACAAGACCGTCACCGTCACCGACAAGGACGGCAACGTGCTGGTCACCCTGCAGATCCCCGCGCAGACCCCCGACCTGGGCTACAAGTTCACCGACGTGCCCGACGACCACTGGGCTGAGCCCTCCATCCAGGCCATGGCCGCGATGAAGGTCTTCCAGGGCGTGAGCGCCACCGGCCACATCTTCGACATGAACTCCGCTGTGACCCGCGGCACCATGGCCCAGATCCTGTTCAACCTGTCCCAGGGCAAGGCCGGGGTCAACAACCCCTTCACTGACTCCCAGGGCAACTGGTACAGCGACGCTGTGGCTTGGGCCGCCTCTGTGGGCGTGGTGACCGGCGTGTCCGACACCAACTTCGCCCCCAACGACTCCATCACCCGCGAGCAGCTCATCACCATGCTGTACCGCTACGCCCAGCTCCTGGCGCTTGACACCAACGTCACCGCCGACATGGGCAAGTTCGTGGACGCGGACGAGATCGACTCCTGGGCCAGCGCCGCTATGACTTGGGCTGTTGGCAAGGGCCTGATCATCGGCAAGGGCGCCGGCAACCTGGATCCCACCGCCGCCGCCTCCCGTGCTGAAGCCGCCGTCATCATCGACCGCTTCCTGCAGATGGTGTAAGCGAAAGCGAAAACCCCATAACCCCAAGCAAGAAAGGCCGTCCGGCACCCGCCGGACGGCCTTTTCATATGCGGAGTGGGCTTGCGCCGAAACCGCTCAAACGTATTTTATACCTTCAAGGTAAAATCGCGTGTGGCGAGGAACTGCTCCGCGTTCTTTGTGGCCAGGTCGATCTCCACTTGGTTGACCATATCCATTTCACCTTGCACATATGCTTTTTCGACCAGTTGCACCTTACACATACTGTAAAGCAGTCCCACCAGCAAAGTCGTGTTCTCCACGCAAAGCTTCTCCTGGAGGGTGAACTTCTTCCAATCCGTCTTGTGCTGGTCGTTCACCATGTGCACCATGGCCTCGAGGTGGGGCCAATAGATCTCAAGGACGGAGTTAAACGTCTGATGATACGCGCGCGCCGCCGCGTCCAGACTCTCCAAATAGTCACAGACCTGGTTGACCCATTCCCTCTCCCTTATCACCTGTTCCCACTCCGCATCTGCCTCCTTCGACAGGCGCAGACCGGTGAAGATGATATCCCCCACCAGGAAGCCGGCCCCCAGGGCTATCACCGCCCCGAAGGCGGCGATCCCCCCCGCGGTCCCCAGCACGACGCCCCCGAGACTGCCGAGCAAAGCGTCCGCTCCAATGGACACCTCTTTGAGCTCCTCCCCGTCGTAGTTTGGAATCTCCACGCCGTCTTGTTGGTAGGGCTTAAACTCAGGACGGCTGTGTATCTTTTCCATCGCATCGGAATAGGCCCAAAAGCTGCTCTCGGCCTCCGCCTTCGTCTTCCCGAGGGCGGCCAGCGTCCGGGTGGTCATCTCTTTTTGCCGCGCGAATCTTTCGGTGTTATGCCTGTCGCGCCGATCTGCCAACTCCCTGGTGTCCATGGCCTCCTTTATTTTTACGGCGCCGTGGGTCACGCCCGTGATCGCCGCGACTGCACCCAAAATCAAAGGAAGCGGCATAGTTGAACCCTCCTGTTGCAGTTAAAATAAATGTTTTTTCATGGCCGCGCAGGCGGCGTAGTTTCGCCTGTAATATTCCTCCAGGCTCATGCTCTCCCGGAAAAACATCTCATAGCTCTCGTCCACCCGACAGATGAGCGGCCGCGTGTCGTAGATGCCGCACAGGTCCCCGTCCAGATACCGGCAGGTGCCGTCTCCGCGGTCCAAGTCCCGGTAGAGGGGCGACAAGTCCAAGTGCCGACAGCACTCTCCGCACCGATCACACACGAACATCAACTGAACACCAGCCTGCTGTTCTTGTCCCGCATGAACGCGTCAAAGCTCCGCTCCTTGCCCCAGGGGATGGGCACACCCGCCTTTTCGCAGGCGCTCTTCAGCGCGGCGTTCAGCTCCTCCTCCGTGCCCGCGGCCTCCAGGTCATGCGCGATGTCGCCGAAGAGGGCGATCTCCTTCTTGAACTTTGCCAGGTCGATTTTTTCCAGTTCCGCCGCGTAGCGCTCAAAAGCATCGGCCTTCTGGCGGTAGTACTGGATCTCCGCATCCATGGTGTGTAGACCGTCCAGAGACTTGACCAGCTTGTTGATCCGCTCGCTCCTGTCCAAAAAGTACAGAAGCGTACAGGTCATGATCCCTGTGACAAAGGCGCCGCAGAAGGTGGGGACGATGTCGCCGAGGACCGGCACGCCCTTCAGCCCCGTGTTCCCGATCGCCTCGCTGACGAGAACGCCGACCACAACGCTGGCCCCCGTGGCCAGGGTCTTCGCCACCGTCCGCATACGCTCGCCAAAGGTGTAGTTCTGGGGATTGATAAATAGGACCTTCGCCGCCTCCACCAGGGAGACGTAGGACTGCCGGATCACCTGGACGACGTGGGTGGCCGTGGTAAAAAAGATATTGCACAAGGTGGTGGTCAGGCTGGAGACCGCCCCGGCGACAGCACCGCTGAAAAACCGCTCAAACAGATCCCGATACTTTTCCCGCGCCCGCGCAAAGCCGCGCTTCAAGCCGTTGCCGATGGCGGTTAGAAAATCGGCCAGGTCAAAGGGGCCGTCCTCGATTTTTTGAAATTCCTCCTTGACCGCGAACCACATCTCGGCGAACACAAAGCCCACCGCCTGCCGGACGCCCATTTTTGCCCCTACTTTTCCGGCGGCCTTGGTCAGATCCTTGGCAAAGTTTGAACTGGTGTAGTAGACGCAGGCGAGCTTTGCCTCATAGGCTTCGCGGGCGACGGCGTCTTTTTTTAGCATATTTTCCTTCTGCGCTTGTGTATATTCGTCACCGCACTTTGCTAAGAAGTCCTCCATCGAGTCCGCTTTCTTCGTGCGATTTGTGTGCGGATTCGTCACCTGCAGATTTTCTTCGCAATTTGCGAGGTAGGTTCCGTTAAGTCCCGCCAACACGCGCCCACGGTCATCGTGGATCTCTTTCGAGGAGATCACATGGTCCAGGTCGCTTTTCCCGTCGCGGGCAATTCTCTCGCCGGTATAAGCGTCAACCAGCTCCCCGGCTTTTCTCCGCGCGCTGGTCTCCCGGTTTTTCGCTATGTACCGCGCGTCCCCGTGGTATTTGGCGGAGCTGTAAGCCTCTCGCCTCTCATACGCCTGGCGATTCAGGACGTTTTTGTAGGTCATATTTTCATCCTGACCGACTTGCCTCACGCTGTGGATGGTGTCCACATCGCCGCCATACTGGTCTTTAATGAAAACATCCAGCCCAAAGGTGGTGACCAGGCTCTCGACCAGGACACGCTCATACTGCTGAAAAAGGCTGTCCATAATGGGCTCCTGGGGGTCGGGGCTGTACCGCTCCCCCACGCTTGCCGCGAAACACTTCGCCATGTATGCGCGCCTCCCTTGTAAGTGGTCAGATCAGATGCCGACCAGGTCCCAGATCTTGGCGTACAAGTCGGTCAGGTCCCTGGCATAGGTCTGGCAGGTGCTGAGGAAATCCGTATCCATGTGAAAGCTGGCGCAAAGCTCGCTCAGGAAACGGTTTTCGTCCTTCGCGTATTCCTCGTCCGCAAGGGCAAGGGCGACCAGCTCAAAAATGATCTGCTTCTGCACAGAGGCGTCCGCCGCCTGAAACTCACGGACGCTCTCCTCCACAGACCCGGTGGGCGCGCCCACCGTCGGGGGCAGGGCCATCTCCAGCCTATACTGCTCCATCATGTTTTTTTCGCCGTCGCTCAGGACCCCGTCAGAGGCCACCAGGTTTTGCGCCAATCCCAGGAAGGCTGTTTTCTGCTCGCCGGTTAGATTTGCCAGGAACATGATCGTCTCCCCCTTGTAAATTAGTGTGACTCCTGCCCTGAGGCGGTCATCATTTCTATTATAGCCCTGCCATTTCATGACGGGGATAGCTGGCGGCTAACACGCCACATTCAGAGAACGCTTTCGCGTTGCCGACTATCAGAAGCTGTTACGCTGATTCTAACAAAAAAAGCCTGTCATTTCAAGACCTTGACGTGAAGATCGGCCTGGTTTTTCACGAGGGCGCACAGGGAGAGCTCGTATTCGCCGTGGGCGGTGTGGAAGAGGGCGCAGGGCTGGGCGGCGCCGTCGCGGAGCAGGGTGAGGGCGGGCATACGGATCTCCAGCCGCTCCGGGGAGAGGGTGAGACCCTCGCCGGTCATCTTCAGATAGCTCTCCTTGAGTGTCCAGAGCGTGAAAAAGCGCCGCCGCGCCTGGTCGGGGTCCCCCGCCGACCGCAGATACGCGCGCTCGCCGGGGCAGAAGACGCGCGGCGCCAGATCCAAGGGCGCGTCGGTGACCCGCTCGATATCGCACCCCACCGGCGCGCCGCTTACGGCGCACAGGGCCAGATCGCCCGCGTGGGACAGGCTGAAAAAAACGCCGCCGCAGTACGGCTTGCCGTTGGCGTCCACCGCCACGTCCCGGGCCTGAATGCCCCGCGCGGCCAGCATCCGCTCCATCAGCCGCCAGACGCCCAGGCTGAGCCGGCGGTCCCCCGCCTGCCGGTAGCGCAGGATGTACGCCTGCCGCCACGGCGGGATCCCCGCAAGGGTGGAGGCGTCCGCCAGGGGGTCGGGCAGGGCGGAGACGTCCGCCAGCGCGTACTCAACCATGCTCATCCTCCCGCGGCTTGAGGGAGATCTCCACCGTCGTGTTGTTCAGATCCAGCACCCGCAGGTACTGCACCTTGTCCGACACGCGCTTGATAAGCTCGATCCCGTGTATCTCGAACGCGCCCGGGTCCGCCGCGTAGTGGGTGGGGTCGAAGGGGATGCCGTTGTCCCGGGTGCGCAAAAGCAACGCGTCCGGCGTGACGCTCACGTTGATGTCGATGGAGCGCACGTGCTTGCCGCCGTATCGGATGATGTTGACCGCCATTTCCTCCGCGGCCACCGCGACCAGGTTCGCCTTCTCCCGATCGACGCCACAGCGCTCGCCAAAGGCGACGATCTCCCGGGGCACGCGGGACGTCTCTTCCATGGTGGGGCGGATGGAGATGTCCAGCACGCGCTCGTCCCGCGCGGCGGGCAGCAGGAGGACGCCCTGGCCGCGGTATCGCCACCGGAGCAGGGCCGCGACGGCGAGGACGGCGATGACCTCGCCCAGGATCAGCGCGACCATCAGCGCGCGCAGCTTGTCCTCCTCCCGGGGCCCGGCCAGAAGGACCAGCAGAAACGCCGCCGGAAGCACCGCCACGCAGCTGCGGAGGGAGGTCACAAGGGAGGCCAGCTTTTCCTTCTCCGTGGTCTGATAATAGTTCATCAAAAAGCTGTTGAGCAGGTAGAAGGGCAGGCTGAAGAGGAAGACGCGCAGAGACGACACCGCCAGGCCCAGCAGGGGGCCGCCCGAGACGCCGAAAAAGCCAACCGCCTGCCGGGTGAACACCGCCAGCGCCGCCATGAACGCCGCCAGCACCGCGAAGCTGTATAGGAGCACGTTTTTGGCCAGGGCGCGCATCCCGTAATAGTCCTTTTCGCCGTACAGGACGCCGCCGATGGAGGAGAGCGTGCC
Source organism: uncultured Oscillospiraceae bacterium (assembly GCA_947589225.1). GTDB lineage: Bacteria > Bacillota > Clostridia > Oscillospirales > Oscillospiraceae > RUG626. The sequence goes on from CANQBC010000037.1 coordinate 7,609, forward strand.
CACGATGCCGCCGATGAGCATCTCCACGATCAGCACGATGTTGTCGCAGATGGTGAAAACCGCCATACCGTCGTTGCCCATGGTACGCACGACCATCATGTTGAGCGCCAGGCCCCGCACCGTATCGAAGATCATGTAAAACAGCGTGGGCATACCCATGTCCAGCGCCGGCTTCAAGGACGGATACAGCGCCTTTTTCAGCGGGGTAAAACGCAGCATACGCTTGGGCGAGCGCAGATAGGGGATCAGCACGACCATCGCCAAGGCGTATCCCAGGATGGTGGACAGCGCCGCGCCCGCCGTGCCCAGGGGCGTGAATTTGAGCAGGAGATAGTCCAGGGTGAGGTTGATGACGTTGGAGACGATGACGTAGGCGGAGGCGATGCCCGGGTGGTTGTCCACCGCCACATAGTTGATAAACTGCAGGGCGATGCCGATGACGGGCCCGCCCAAAAGCGTCACCCGCACGAAGGCGGTCACGCTGCCCGTCAGCGGCCCGCCGCCTGTGAGCAGGCGGGAGAAAAGCGGGGCGAAGACCGACAGCGCCATAAACAGCAGACCGCAGGCCAGGCTCACCAAAAACGACGCGGAAAACACGCGGTCGGCCTGCTCCCGCTCCCGGCGGCCCAGCATCATGCCCGCCGCGATACTGCCGCCCATGGCCAGCACATACCCCGGCAGCTCCATGATATTGTCCACGGTCATGCCGATCTTGACGGCGGACATGGCGTCCGTGCCCAAAAGGTTGCCCACCAGCATGGTATCCACCACGTTGCCGATCTGCAGGGACGCGGTGAGCAGTACGCCCGGCAGAAGATATTGCCACAGCTTGGTCCGGATCAGCTTTTCGTTTCGCTTCAGCATACTCACGCTCTCATATTGGCGAAGAAGCCCAGCGTGTCCAGCGCGCGGATGGCGTTTTCCAGGTACCTGTCATCCGTGATGGGCCACTTGTAGCCCAGGCGGTAGAGCGCCTGGGCGGTGAAATCGTTCACCGCGGGGATCTCATAGCGGGCCGTGCCGTCGCCGCTGTCGTAGGCGATCAGCCCCAGCACCGTGCCGCTGAGCTCCGCGCGGGCGGAGGCGTCGCGCAGGGACGCGGCAAAGACCTCGTCGGGGACGACGTCGATGGGGAAGCCGTAGGCCCGCATGGCGTAGATCACATCGGACATATAGATCGAGTGGCTGTTGTAGGCGTGGAAGACGGTGAAGCCGCCCTCGCAGGCCGCCAGCTTCAGGATCGCCGCCGCCGTGGAGTCGATGGGCGAAAACTCCGCCGGGGTGTGCATGGCGCCCATGGGGAATTGCCCCAGGGCCTTGTACGCCTTGAGGGTGCGCATAAAGCCGTTGGTGATGAAGTTGATCTGGAACTCGCCGTCGGAGCGGCGGCTCATCAGGTTGCCTACGCGGATGATCCGCCCGTCCAGCTCGCCGCGGCCGCACGCCTCCAGCACCGCCCGCTCCGCCAGGAATTTCGAGCGGACATAGGCGTTGTCCAGAAGCTGGCCAAAATACAGCTCGTCCTCGCCCATCCGCTTGTCCGCGAGGGGCGTCCGCTCGTCCCCCTCCCCCGCCACGGAGGTGGTGGAGATCTGCACCAGGCGCTTCCCGGAGGCCTTGCACATGGCCGCCAGGTTTTCCACGCCGCCCACGTTGATCCGCTCCAGCGAATCGTCGCTGACGAAGTGCTTGACGCAGGCCGCGCAGTTGATGACCACGGAGCAGTCCAGCCGGGCGAGGGACGCTATGGTCTCCCGGTCGGTGACGTCGCCCTCTATGCAGACCACGCGGTCCCGGAACGCCTCCTCCCACGGGTCGCTGAAGTAGTAGACGAGCATGGACATCAGTCGCTTTTCACAGGTGGGGTGCCGCCCCTTGCGTATCAGGCAGTAGACCTTGCCCGTGTGGGCGCGCAGAAATTCCCGGAGCACGTGGATGCCCAGAAAGCCGGTGGCGCCGGTCAGCAGGATGTTGCCCAGCTCGCCGGGCCGCGCGTCCTCCAGCCGCGCCTCGGTGTTTTTCCGCAGCAGCTCGTGGATGGCCGTGTAGTCATACGCGGCCATGTCCTCCGCCTGAGCCTCGGCGGCGCCCGCGCGGGGCCTGTCCGGCCCGCCGGCGCCGTGGGCCGGCGCGTCCTCCGCGCCGCCGCGGTTTTGGGCGGCCAGCTCGGCCAGCATGGCCGGCGTGGGGCAGGCGAAGACGTCCTTATAGGCGATGGGGTAGCCCTGGTTCAGCGCGTACATCGCGATTCTGGTGGCGCTGAGCGAGGTGCCGCCGATCTCAAAGAAGTCATCCTCCGCGCTGACCCGCTCCAGCCCCAGGATCTTGGCAAACTGCTCGCAGAACTCCGCCTCCAGGGGGTTGGCGGGCGGGACGTAGTCCCGCTTGGCCGCGGTATACTTGACGTCGGGCAGGCGCTTTTTGTCGATCTTTCCGTTGGGCGTGAGGGGCATTTCCTCCAGCTGCGTCAGCGCGCCGGGCACCATGTAGGCCGTCAGCGTCCCGCGCAGATGCGCCGTCAGGTCGGCGAGATCCACGGGCCGGTCAGCGGTGAAGTAGCCCGCCAGGTAGTCCTCACTGCCGTTGTTGCGCACGATCACCTTACTCATGCGAACGCCCTCGTAGGCGTTGATGGCGCTTTCGATCTCGTCCAGCTCCACGCGCAGACCGCGGAGCTTGACCTGGTTGTCAAGGCGGCCCAGGAAGTCGATCTCCCCGCTCTCCGTCCACCTGGCCAGATCGCCGCTGCGGTAGGCCTTCAGGCCCTTCATGGAAAAGAACGCCTCCCGGGTCTTGTCGGGGAGATCCACGTAGCCCCGGCCCACGCCCGCGCCGCAGATGACCAGCTCCCCCTTGAAGCCCACGGGCAGGATGTGCATCCCGGGATCTACCACGTAGAATTTCACATTGGCCAGGGGCACGCCGATGGTGATCTTGTCCGTGTCGTTCAGGAATTTCGTGGAACAGCTGACGGTGCACTCCGTCGGGCCGTAGCCGTTGGCGATATACGCCCTCGGGTTGATGGCGCGGATCTTGCCGTAGAGCGCGGGCGGGAACGCCTCCGCGCCGAAGTCGAAGCCGTTGAGCCGCGCGATGGCCCCGCGCATCTGCTCCAGGTCGATCACGTTGGACAAGAAGGAGGGCGTACAGCTCATGAAGTCCACCTGGTTTTCCTCCATGAGCCGGGCCAGGGCCACCGGGTCGTGTATCTCATCCTCCGTGGCCATGCAGACCGTCAGGCCGTTGCACAGGGGGATAAATTCCTCCATCACGGAGACGTCGAAGGTGATGGCCGCCAGCGCCAGGGACACGGAGGCGTGGTCGGTGTAGTTGGTGATCTCGATGTTGCGGGGATTGGCGTTGACGAAGTTGCACAGGTTGCGGTGCTCGATCATGACCCCCTTGGGCTTTCCCGTGGAGCCGGATGTATACAGGCAGTAGGCCAGCGCCTCCGGGTCGATCTCCAGGCCGGGGTCCCCCTCCGCCGCCGTCTCCAGAAGGCGCTCCACGGTGAGCACACGGTAGGGCTTCCCCTCCCACAGCGCGCCGCGCTGGGCGCGGATCGACTCGGTGGTGATGACGAAGGGACTCCGGGCGTCGGTGAGGCAGTATTCGATCCGCTCGTCGGGGTAGGAGGGCGTCATGGGCAGGAAGGCCGCGCCCGCCTTCAGGATGCCGAGGTTGACGATGTAGGCGTATTTGTCCCGCTCCAGGATCAGCCCCACCATCTGGTCCCGGCCCACGCCCAGGGCGATCAGCGCGTGGGCCACGCGGTTGGCCGCCCGGTTCAGCGCGCCGTAGGTCATCGTCTCCCCGGCGGCGATCAGCGCCGTCTTGTCCGGGTGGGCGGCGGCTTGCGCCTCGAACAGCCGGTTCACGCTGACCAGCTCCACGGGATAGTCCGTGTCGTTAAAGCCGTCGATCCGGGCCAGCTCGTCCGCCGGCGTGAGGGTCACGTCCCGCAGGGTCCGCGCGGTGAGGAGGCTGAGGGCGGCTTCCTCCAGCACCCGCGTCAGGCGGTCGATAAACGCGCGGCTGTACATATCCGCGCGGTATTCGAACTCGAAGCGGTACCGGCCCTTTTCCACAAACAGGTCGATGGACAGCTGGGACTTGGCCACGTCCGGCACGCCCTCGGCAAATACCGTTTTCTGCCCGCCCAGGTCGAATTCGACGAAGTCATCCCCCTGATAGACGAACATCACGTCGCTTTGAATGCCGTAGGCACGGCTGATCTCCGCGAAGGAGTAGACGTCGTTGCTCATGGAGGCGAGAAGCTGTTCCTGCATGGCGCGCAGATAGTCCGGGACCGCGCGGTCGTCCCCGGGGGCCGCGTAGACGGGCAGGGTCTTGACCAGCATCCCCATCGTGGCCGCGGTCCGCCCGTCACTGCGGCCGTTGTAGATCGTGGTCAGGCAGACCTCTTCTGTGTGTTCATACCGGCCCAGCACAAAGCTCATCAGGGAGAGGAAGAACACGTTGGGGGTGATCCGCCGCTCGCGGCAGAACGCCTCCACCCGCTCCGGGGAGAGCCTGTCGCTGAAGACGCGGACGAAGCCGCAGCGCTCCTGTTCCTCGTAAACGTCCCGCTCCGGCGTGGTACAGCCGGAGACGCCGGCGAACACGCCGTCGTAGTAGCGCTTGGCGTTTTGGTACGCCTCGCCCTCCCGCAGGCGCTCCTCGTCCGCCGCCAGGTCAAGCTGGGAGTACGCCTCCCCCAGCGGCGCCTCGCCCCGCAGGGCCCGGTCCAGCTCCTGGGCGAACACCGCGATGGAGGAGCCGTCGCAGATGATGTGGTGAAAGTCCAGGATGAGATACACGCGCTCGTCGGTGATGAAGACCGCAAAGCGGTACAGCGGCCCGCGCTCCAGGTCGAAGGGGCGGGCAAAGCCCTTGAAAAACGCCTCGTACTCCGCCTGGGTGCCCCGGACCACGTCCACCTCCACCGGGCGGTCGTCCTGGGGGAACATACACACGCGGCCCTCCCCGTCGGCGCGGATCGCGCATTTGACGGCGGGGTGCGCGTCCACCACGCGGCGCACGGCGTCCCGGAGCCGCTCCACGTCCGTGTCCTTCCCCAGGGGGAAGACGCCGGGCAGGTTGTAGAAGACCGCCTCGGGGTGCTTCATGCACTCCACGTAGATGCCCATCTGGGTCTGGGTGAGCGGGTAGCGGTCGCGCTTTTGGGGCCCGGCGATCTTTTCCGCCGAGAGCAGATAGCCCTCCAGCTTCCGCGCCGTGCTGTATTCCCGCAGAGCCTTGGTGGTGACGGCGGCGCCGAAGGCGTTGGTCAGCGTCACCAGGAATTTGATGGAGCCGACGGAGGTCAGGCCCGCCTCGAAGAAATCCGTATCCGCGCCGAAGGACGTGTGCCCGACGACGCCCGCCAGGAGCTCGCAGATCTTCTTCTGCGCCTCGCTCTCCGGCGGCGCGTAGGAGGCGGCGCGCCGTTCGGGCTTGGGGAGGGCGCGCTTGTCCACCTTCTGGTTCTGATTCAGCGGGATGTGGTCGATCTGCATGGTGACGGCGGGCACCATGTACGGCGGCTTGGTCTCCCGGATGAAGCGGCCAAGCGCCTCCACATCCACGGGATCATCCGCCACCACGTAAGCCGCCACGTACTTTCCGCCCCCGGCCTCGTCGTAGGCGACTACGGTGGCGTCCTTCACGCCCTCAAACTGGCGGATGACGCCCTCCACCTCGCTGAGCTCGATGCGGAAGCCCCGGATCTTCACCTGGGAATCCCGCCGCCCGATGAATTCCACGTTGCCGTCGGGCAGGAAGCGCACGATGTCGCCGGTGCGGTACATCCGCGCGAAGGGGGGATCGCCGCAGAAGGGGTTCTTCACGAACGCCCCCGCGGTCTGCTCCGGGCGGTTCAGGTAGCCCCGGGCGACCTGGGGCCCGCTGACGCACAGCTCGCCCGGTACGCCCACGGGGACGCGCCGGCCCCGGGGGTCCAGGATGTACAGCTTGATGTTGTCCAGCGGCCTGCCGATGGGCACGTTGCGGTAGAGCCTGTCCACCTGGAAGGTGGTGGTGAAGATGGTGCACTCCGTGGGGCCGTAGGCGTTGGTGAGCCGATAGCGCGGCGGCTCGACAGGCACCAGCGTCTCGCCGCCCAGGGACAGGGACTTGGGGTAGTCGCTGTCCGGGAACAGCTCCGCGTACTGCCGGCCCACCTGGGTGGTCATAAAGATATGGGTGATCTGGTTTTCGGTCAGGTATCGGTTCAGGGCGATCAGGTCCAGACGGATGTCCTCGGCGATGATGTGCAGCTGCGCGCCGCTGGATAGGGTGGGGTACAGATCCATCATGCAGGCGTCAAAGCCGAAGGAGGCGTAGGCCGCCGCCCGGCTGTTTTCGTCCATGGCGTAATAGCGCGTGAACCAGCCGCAGAACGCCGTGAGGTTGCCGTGCTCCAGCATGACGCCCTTGGGCGTGCCGGTGGAGCCGGAGGTGTAGAGCAGGATGAACAGGTCCTCCGGCCTCGGGCGGGGAAGGGGCTCTTCACAGGCGGGGAGCGCGGGGATCTCCTCCGTTGTCAGCACCGCGCCGCCGTATTCCGGCACGAGGGCCAGCAGGGACCGATCCGCGATAAGGAGCTTCGCGCCCGCGTCCCGCATCATGAACGCCAGCCGCTCCGGCGGGTAGCTGGGGTCCAGCGGCTGATAGGCCGCGCCGGACTTGAGAACGCCCACGGCGCAGATGGGCATATACTCGCACCGGGGGATCAGGATGGAGACCACGTCCTCCCGGCCGATGCCCGCGCGGCGGAGGTAGGCGGCGATCCGGTCCGTCAGATCGGAAAAGGCCCGATAGGTATAGCGCCGGTCCTGGTAGACCACCGCGATGTGGTCCGGGAAGCGCTCCGCCGCGCGGTCTATGCGGTCGATCAGCGTTTCCCCGGCATCAAAGGGGACGTCCGTCTCGTTGAACGCGTCCAGCTCCGCGCCCTGCGCGTCGGACAGGATGGGGATCTCGCCCATGCGGTCCTCGCCCCGGGCGACGGCCCACAGCGCCGTGGTCAGGGAGTCCAGCAGGCGGCGCGCGGTGCCCTCCGCGTAGCGGGCGGCGTCATACTTGGCGTGGACGGCGCCCGCCTCCGCGTCGAAAAACAGGCAGAGCGCCGTCTGGGCCCCGGCGTCTGTCAGAGAAAACCCGTCAAAAAAGGCCCTGTCGCCGGTCAGCACCGGCATGGCGGGCAGGCCGAGCTCTGCGCGCAGGGCGTCAAATTCGGTGTCGTCCCGCCCCGCGGCCTCCTCCGCCTGGGCCTTTACGGCGCGGCAGAGGCCGACCAGGGAGGTCTCCTTTTCGAGGTCGCAATAGGCAGGGACCCGCCTTCCCCCGCGGGTGACCGCGCAGAGCGCGTCCGAGCTGCCGGTGTATCGCCCCAGCAGGAGCATCGCCGCCGCCTCATACAGCGCGGCCGGCTCCAGCCCCTTTTGCCCCGCGCGCTCCGAGAGGCCCCGCGCCAGGTCCTCCGGCAGGGCGCGGCGCGTGACCGCCTCGACAGGCTCCGCCGTCTCCGCCTGGGCGTCGGGAAGCGGCATGGAGTCCGCGTCCGGGTTTAAGATCACTTCCTTGAAATAGGCCAGATCCTCGCTTTTCACGCTCATGGTCCGCGCTCCTTTCACGCCTTGGGGGAGATATTCAGGCCTCTGTCAAATCCCGTCAGCCGGAACACCTCCATCACTTCGCTCCGCACGCCCACGACGGAGAAGCTCCCGCCCAGCTCCGCCATCTTCTTGTGGCCGTAAAGGACTGCCCGCAGGCCGGAGGAGCAGATATACTCGACGCCGCTGAAGTCGAGGACAAGGCTCTTCACATCCCCGGTGTCCTGGATGGCCCGCGTCAGCGCTTCTGTGGACGGCGTGTCCAGCCAGCCCTCGACGGTCAGCACGGTTTTCCCGTCCCCCTCGTTTCTGGTGACCTTCATAAACGACCTCCCGCCAGGCGCCCCGCCCCGTCGATTTCTACCACCCCTATCATAGCAAAACCCCATACATTTTACAAGTATATTCATACCGTTTCGGGCCCGATCCCGTATATTTATTAAAGCGCCCTCCCTACTCCGCCCCGCCCAGGCGGGACAAGGCCGAAGGGGCAACGCGCCCGCCGGACGCATCCGCGCCGCCCCGGCGATTGGCGGCGCGGGGGCGGACAGAAGGCGGACGGCGCTTGGCGCGCGGCGAAAAAATTTTTGCGAAAAAACACTTGACACAGTTCAAACGCTGTGTTATTCTTTAATCGGAAGTTGAATTTACATATGTTTGGAGCGAGGATACATGACCAACCAAGAGATCGCGAACCTGGTGACCGAGCGGTTCTCCGACCAGAACCACTACAAGCAGTTCCGGGAGTTTCAGTACGGGGAGCGGTACAGGCCCTACTGGGAGCTGTGCATGAGGGCCCTGCTGGACGAGGAGCTACTGGGGCACATCATCTTCTGCAACGACCTGCACCACATCCCCCCGGTCAAGAGCTTTTTGCTCTACTACCGCCAGGAGCTACGGGAGATCACCGGCCGGGAGGACGCCATGCTGGAGGTCTTTGTGAAAAAGGCCATCGGCGCCTTTTGGGGCATGGTGTTCAAGTTTGGTCTGGGGTATCAGACCCAGGAGAGCGTCTCCATCTCCCTGAACCGGGAGTTTATGGTGAGAACGGCCAGCTGCTTTATGGGCCGGGAGAAAAATTAAAAAGGAGGAAGGGGTATGTTTTTCAAAGACAAAGAAACCATCAATCATTGCAACAAAGTAGACTGTGCCGCCAATCTTCAGGAGCTCGCCAGGGCGATACGGAAGGGCGAGAAAGCCAAGCGGGAACTCTTACTGGGCGGAAGCAAAACGACCTATCAGCACACCCCCAACCACTCCGCCTGCGCCTATGATCCTAAAAAAGACAGTCGCAGTCTACGGAAAACGGAGAAACGCCTGTGCCGGTGCATTTACTTTTTGAATGGCCCAATGGAGTAGCGGGAAAAGTGCAAAAGTTGCCCCCACCCATACAGCAAGTGCATCCTGACCAAAGAGTACGAAATCAAGGATTACGAGGTAGCCGCACCCTATAACGAGCACAACGGTGTGGATCTGATTTGGACATCCCCGGACGGAGAAACCTATGCGGTGGAGGTCAAGCCGGCTGACAGCGACGAGATAATCATTCGCATGGTGGCAGAGATCCTTACTTACACGCTTCCCGCCGATGGATATCCCGCGCTTGGCAAGCCCGCTATCTGCTTCTTCAAAAAGAACTCAGAAGGCAAGCAGTCCGCGCGGTGGCGGGAGTATTTGAGTTGGAAGGACAATGAGGATTTTAATACCATCTTAAACTGCGTTCATGTATTCTATTTCACGTGGGAAGGCAACACGCTGACCATTCACGACGCGGAGAAGGAACCTATATGCACATGCAAATAATCGTCCGTCCACCGCGGGGCCCGCCAAATCGGTGGGTGCTGTACGGAGATCCGCACCCGGCGGGGGCGCGTCCTCATCGACTTCGGTGACGAGTCTCCCGAGCCCGGCCAGGTCTCCCGGCCCCTGGACCTGGAGGGCGTGACCCGCGGGGAGGCCGACTGCGGCGGGGTGTTTTTCACCCACTACCACGGCGACCACATGGGCCAGCTGGCCCGCATCCTCCCCGGCATCCCCCTCTACATGGGCGGGGGCGGCCAAGGATATCTTATCCCTCTACCAGCGGCGCGTCGCCGCCCACCGCCCGGCCGTCCCGGCGGAGACGCTGGAGGCCATCCGCCCCCTCACTCCCCTGGAGTGGGTGCGAGTGGAGGACATTCGGGTCATCCCCCTGACGGTGGACCACTCCGCCTATGACGCCTATATGTTTCTCATCGAGGCCTAGGGGAGGAAGGTCCTCCACACCGGGGACTACCGCCTGCACGGCTTTAAGGGCAAGGGCGTTCTGACTGCGCTGGAAAAGTATGTGGACTAGGTGGATGTGCTCATCACCGAGGACACCACCCTCTCCCGCCCCGGACAGCCGGTGGTCACTGAGCGGGCCGTGGAGCAACAGGCGGCGGCGCTGATGGGGGAGAACAAATACGCCTTCCTCCTCTGCTCCTCCACCAACATCGACCGGCTGGCCGTCTTTTTCGCCGCGGCGCAAAAGACCGGGCGGCTCTTTGTGTGCGACAGCTATCAAAAGAGCGTCTTGGATGTGGTCACCCGGTACGGCAAGGAGAGAAGCCCCCTCTATGACTTCTCCCGGGCGCTGACCTACGGGGAAAATCTCCTGCCCCGGATGGAGGAGAAAGGCTTTTGTATGCCCATCCGCACTGGCCCGTGGGCCCGATCCTTCGCCGCGCGGTTTAATCCGGAGCGGAGCCTGCTGGTCTACTCGATGTGGGAGGGCTACCTGGAGCGGGACCCGGAGCTAAAGGACTTCGTGGAGAGCCGGACCTGGACCACCCTCCACGCCAGCGGGCACGGCTTGCCCCAGCAGATTAAGGCCGTGTGCGACGTCGTCCAGCCCCGGCTGGGGGTCATCCCCATCCACACCCAGGCCCCCGAGCGCCTGGCGGAGGCCATCGCCCCCTTCCCGGCAATCCCCTTGCCCGACGAGACCGTCTATGAGTTGTAACCGCAAGGTGGAAGCCCCTGCCACCCCCGCCCGCCCGGGCGGCACCCAAGAGTTTCGAGGAAGGTTGACCAGGGCAAAGGGGCGCATACAATGCAGATTCAGATGTCCGCCTCTTTTCCGGCGGGCTCCCTTGAGAATTTTAATTACCGCTCAAACAATTTTCTTGTTTTTCTTTTGCCAAATGCTAAATAGAGATATTACACCTTACAGGAGGATCCCATGATGCGTAAAAACGGCTTTCAATTAGAGAACTTTTCGATTTCAGATGTAGTTGCGCTTATGGATGTTTACTTGAATGAGTGGATGCATCGAGACGAATTGTTATGGGCACAGACATTCAAATATTTTTACGCAACATTGGTTGTGTTGTTTTTGCCAAATCTGGCTAAATTTTTTCAAATTGATCTGCCCAAATTTCCAGTTCTATTGTTTCCTATCATTGCATTAGTCTTATCGATCGTTTTTTTATATGTAACCATTGGGTATTGTAAGCGGCTGGAAGCGAGCGGAAAAACTTATCAAAAATTGATCAACTACCTACCAAATGAATTACAGCGGATACCCCTTAATGACCAATCAATTCGCCACGGAAAGATTCTTAGCCATCCAATGAGCGTTATCCTGTGCTCGTTGATGTTTGCCGGCCTTATCCTCTTGTCAATCATCATGTTTATTTATCATCTTATGAATTGACTGTTTCATAGCCCGGACATCTCCCAGACGATGCCAGGCAGGCTGTGTCCACACGAAAGGCTTTATCTTCGGCCTCTCCGGGGTCAGCGACCGGGAGAGGGTTCAGCGCGCATCAATCAACTGTACGTCTGTGACCGCGTTGCCTACGACAAAGTCGCTGCGTTTGACCGGACGAGGCGGCGGAGACCATGGGCGTGTTTATGGAGCAGGTCATGTAGCGTAGAAAACAGCAAAAGCGCCGGGCGGGAGGGATAACCTCCTGCCCGGCGCTTTCTGTTCCTTTCCGGGCCTTTCCCCGTGTGGGTCGGCGTGTGGGTCAGGGGGGTAAAAAACCAGGGCGGTCTTGGTGACAAGACCGCCCTGGGGTGGTGGGAGCGGGTGGATTCGAACCACCGTAGCTTAC
>CANQBC010000038.1 GCA_947589225.1 uncultured Oscillospiraceae bacterium
TGCGCCAAGGCGGGCGTCCTTGCCGACCTCCGGAAGAAGGAGTACTACCAGAGTCCTTCCGTCAAGCGCCGCAAGAAGTCCGAGGCGGCTCGCAAGAATAAGAACAAGCGTTATTATTAATAGTAAGTTCGATCCGGCCCCCAAGAGGCCGGATTGAATTTTAGCCATTCTCTTTTACATTTTAGTGAGGTGAAAACATATGCCGGAAAAGTATGAAATTGTCACGAAAAAAGTGCTCACTCCCGATATTTCCAGCATTTCCGTTTACGCGCCCCTGATCGCCCGGAAGGCGCGGGCGGGGCAGTTCATCATCCTGCGCGCCACGGACGGCGGGGAGAGGATCCCGCTGACCGTCTCCTCCGTGTCGGGGGAACTGGTGACGGTGGTCTATCAGAAGGTGGGGGACTCCACCATGACCCTGGACGAGCTTGCGGAAGGAGAGTGCCTTTGCGATTTCGTGGGGCCGCTGGGGGAGCCCACGCCCACTGAGGGTGTGAAGCGCGCCGCCGTCGTCGGGGGCGGCCTGGGGTGCGCCATCGCGCTGCCGGTGGCCAAGGCGCTCCACGACGCCGGGGCGAAGGTGGATCTTATCGGGGGGTTCAGGACAAAGGACATCGTCATTTTGGAGGACGAGATGCGCTCTGCCTGCGACGAGCTCACCATCTGCACGGACGACGGCTCCTACGGCTATGCCGGCTTCACCACGGGCAAGCTTGAGGAGCTTTTAAAGGCGGGGGAGCGCTATGACAGGGTCTACGCCATCGGGCCGCTGGTGATGATGAAATTTGTATGCAAGCTTACCGAGCGGTATGACATCCCCACGATCGTCAGCATGAACCCCATTATGATCGACGGCACCGGCATGTGCGGGTGCTGCCGGGTGACGGTAGACGGCGAAGTCAAATTTGCCTGCGTGGACGGGCCGGACTTTGACGGACATAAGATAGATTTTGACGAGACGATCGCCCGGGCGGCCACGTATAAAGAGTTTGAGCAGCGCCGCCGCGCGGAGCACAAGTGCAGATTGGAGGGGATGAACAATGGCTGATATGACCCTTGAAAAGACCAAAATGCCGGAGCAGGCGCCGGACGTCAGGAACAAGAATTTCCTGGAGGTCGCCCAGGGCTACACCCCGGAGCTTGCGGAAAAGGAGTCCCACAGGTGCCTGGGGTGCAAAAACCCCCGGTGCGTGGAGGGGTGTCCCGTGAACGTCCCCATCCCGGAGTTCATCGGGCACATCCAGAAGGGGGACCTGGAGGGGGCGTACAACGCCCTGAGCCGGGCCAACGCCCTGCCCGCCGTCTGCGGGCGGGTCTGCCCCCAGGAGAACCAGTGCGAGGGCAAGTGCGTCCGGGGCATCCGGGGCGAGAGCGTGGGCATCGGGCGGCTGGAGCGGTTCGTGGCGGACTGGGCGCTGGAGCAGGGCGTCGCCAACACCGATAAGGCCCCCGCCAACGGCCACAAGGTCGCCGTGGTGGGTTCCGGCCCCGCGGGCCTTACCTGCGCCGGGGAGCTTGCGCGCATGGGCTACGCCGTCACGGTGTACGAGGCGTTCCACGTGGCCGGGGGCGTGCTGAGCTACGGAATCCCGGAGTTCCGCCTCCCCAAGTCCATTGTGGAGAAGGAGGTGGACAAACTCAGAACCCTGGGCGTGGATATTGAGCTTGACATGGTCATCGGCAAGGTCCTCAGCGTGGACGAGCTTTTTGAGATGGGCTTCGAGGCCGTCTTTATCGGCTCCGGCGCGGGGCTTCCGCAGTTTATGAAGATCCCCGGGGAGAGCCTGGTGGGCGTGTTTTCCGCTAACGAATACCTCACCCGCGTCAACCTCATGAAAGCCTACAAGCCGGACAGCGCCACGCCCGTTTACAAAAGCCGCAAGGTCGCCGTTCTGGGCGGCGGAAACGTGGCCATGGACGCGGCGCGCTGCGCCAAGAGGCTTGGCGCGGACGTCCATATCGTCTACCGCCGGGGCGAGGCGGAGCTGCCCGCCCGGGCCGAGGAGGTTCACCACGCCAGGGAGGAGGGCATCCGCTTCGACCTTCTGTGCAACCCCGTCGAGATCCTCGGGGACGAGAAGGGAAGGGTCAAGTCCATGAGGGTCATCCGCATGGAGCTGGGCGAGCCCGACGCCTCCGGCCGCCGCAGGCCGGTGCCCATTGAGGGCAGCGAGCTTGAGATGGAGGTGGACACGGTGATCGTGGCCATTGGCACCTCTCCCAACCCCCTGATCCGCTCTACCACACCGGGCCTCGAGGCCAACAAACGCGGGTGCGTCATCACCGACGAGACGGGCGCTACCTCCCGCGAGGGCGTCTTCTGCGGCGGCGACGCCGCCACCGGCGCGGCCACCGTCATTTTGGCCATGGGGGCCGGCAAGACGGCCGCCAAGAGCATTGACGAGTATATTAAGAGCAAATGACGCGCCCTCCCCGGCCACAGCGCCGGGGACGCGCTTTTGGAGGGACGAGGAAAGACATGAAGATCCTTCTCACGGCCTTTGAACCCTTCGGCGGGGAGCGGGTCAACGCGGCGCTGGAGGCCATGAGGCGCACGCCGGAACGGATCGGGGACAGGGAGATCGTGAAGCTCACCGTACCCACGGTGTTCGGAAAAAGCACGCGGACAGTGGTCATGGCTATCCGAAGGCACCGCCCGGACGCGGTGCTCTGCCTGGGCCAGGCGGCGGGGCGGAGCTAGCTCACCCCGGAGCGGGTGGCCATTAACGTGGACGACGCCCGGATCGCGGACAACGAGGGGAACCGGCCGGAGGACTTGCCCATCGTGCCGGGAGGGCCGGCGGCGTACTTCTCCACTCTTCCCATCCGCGCCATGGCGGAGGCTATACGCCGCGCCGGAGTGCCGGCGGCGATCTCCAACACCGCGGGGACGTTCGTGTGCAATCACCTGATGTACGGCGTCCTCCACGCGCTTGAGAGCGAGGGGCTTCACATCCCGGCGGGATTCATGCACGTACCATGCACGCCGGAGCAGACAGGGGACAGGCCGGATATGGCAAGCCTCCCCCTTGACGCCATCGCCGCCGGAGTGAGGGCGGCGGTGGAAGCCCTTTGAAATAAGGTGCTGAAGGCGCCGGGGAATGTGCTTTTATACGTCGGTCAGCACACTTTACACGGGCGGGAGGGGGGAAATATAAGCAATTTTAAGGATATCGACCATTGAATTTTGACCGTTCCTGGAGTATAATATCGAAAAATGTTCCGAAGAGGGTTCTGACGGTGAAAAAGACGATAAAAAACCTGACGTTCTGGTGCGCGGCGGTGGTGATGTGGGAGCTTATCTTTCACCTTGTGGTATGGCGCGCTCTGACAGTCAGGTTTTTCTGGTCTCTGCCGTTTTCGCTTTCTTTGGGCGTTTTTTTTACTGCCCTGTCCGGCGCGTGGCCGTGGAAACGCGGCAACAGGATAACGGCCTTTTTCCTTATGGCGGCTATGGCGTTTGTATTCTCGGTACAGACGGTGTACAACTATATTTTTGAGACGCTTCTGTCTATGACCCTGGTGGGTGAGGGCGGGAAGGCGATTGCCAACTTTTTTGGCGTGGCGGTGGACGGGACGTTGAGATGTATCCCGTATATACTTCTCTATTTCATGCCCATACCCGTCTATGAAGTGCTCCGCCGCAGGGGAATCCTCAGTGATGGGGGGAGCGGGGTGTACGGCGTGACGGTCATGCTTTGCGTTTCCGTGCTTACATTTTCCTTGGGCGTTCCCGGGGAGACGGACGGAACGGAGAGGGCGGCGGCATATCATGACATGACCGCCACCATATCCGATCAGGCGGAGGAATTTGGACTTGTCACAGCTGAGAGGCTTGAGCTCGGGCGGCTCGGCTCCGACGACACGGGGCTTGATGCCGATGTGATCGACTTGACGGGCGGCGGGACTGACGAGCCCGATCAGGACGACGGGGACGAGCCCTCCGCGGAGACGGTGAAGTACAACGTCATTGATGAGCTTGACTTTGAAAAGCTCACCCAGGCCGCGGACACCGAACAGAGGAAGGAGCTTTCCCGGTATTTCTCCGGCCTTACCGGTACGAAGCAGAACGACTACACCGGTCTGTTCCAAGGCTTCAATCTCATCGAGATATGCGCGGAGTCCTACTGTTCGTATGTAGTCGACCCGGAGCTGACGCCGGCGCTCTATAAGCTCACCCACGAGGGGATCGTGTTCGACAACTTCTACTGCTCCTTCAACGCCACCACAACAAACGGCGAGTACTCCCTGAACATGGGTCTGCTGCCGGATCTCAACAGGATGAGCTTCAATATGTCGGTGGATAACTATCTCCCCATGACGCTGGCCCACAGGTTCCAGACTCAGGGCGTAAAGGCTCTCGCCTACCACAACAACACGGGGTACTATTACGGGAGAAACAACTCCCACCCGAATATGGGCTTTGAATTCAAGGCGGTGGATATGGGCCTTGAGCTTGAGGACGGCTTCCCCAGGTCGGATCTCGAGATGTTCGAAAAGACGGTGGACGAATATATCCATGAGGATCGTTTTTTCGCCTACTATATGACCTACTCCGGCCACAACCCCTACGACCCGGAGGCCAACCTGATGGCGAGCAAGAACATGGACAAGGTGGCGGGTCTTGCTTATCCGGACAAGGTGAAAGCCTATCTGGCGGCAAATCTGGAGCTGGAATACGGCCTTGAGTACCTCCTTGACCGGCTTGAGGAGGCCGGCGTCGCGGATAAAACCGTGATCGTCCTGACGGGCGACCACTACCCCTACGCCCTCAGCAAGGAGGAGCATCTTGCCCTGGCGGGCGAGGGCGCGGACAGCGACCCCTTCTGGAGGTATAAAAACAACTTTGTCTGCTGGACGGGGGCTCTTGAGGAGCCGATATGTGTGCAAAGCCCGTGCTGTTCCCAGGACATCCTTCCCACGCTCCTGAACCTCTTCGGCTTTAGGTACGATTCACGGCTTTTGACCGGCACGGACGTGCTGTCGGACAGCACCCACATCGCCGTATTGCAGACCGGGAGCTTCCGCACGAAGGATATGCTATACGACGCGGACACCGGAAGGGTCACCTACTTCACACCGGAGGATATGCTTTCCGACGGATACGCTCAAAGGCTCATCCAGGCGGTGAAGAACCAGTTCTCTGTCTCCGCCGCGGTGCTGAGAAGCGACTACTACGGATTTGCCTGGGAGACTCTGGGACTGACGGAGGAGCGTTCCGAGGAGTTTTCAAATGTTATTTTCTCTGATCTTGAGGGAAAGTGGTACAAGGACAGTGTGAATTCCCTGGCGCTCCGGGGCTTCGTCTGGGGAGATCAGCTGAGCTACAACGGCGACCGCCCCATGGGCAGGGCTGATTTTGCGGTGATGATCGAGAGGGTATTTGATTTGCCTTTTCAGGAGACGGACAGATTTCCGTTCACGGACATCCCGCCTGAACACTACTCATACAAATCCGTGACCGCCCTGTGGGCAGCGGGAATCGTTGATGAGGGGGAGCTTTTCCTCCCGTACAGCACGGTGACCTATGAGGAGGCAAGGGTCATGGCGGACAGGCTGGGAGCGTGCCTGGGCGTCTCCGACAGCGTGGATCTGAGCAAGATCCTGGACGAGACGAGAAAGTTGGACGTGGAGAACGGCGGCGGCGGAGAGAACATGACGCGCGGCTCCGCGGCGGTGTTTATCAACGCGGCCATGGAGGCTGTGGAGGAGCAAGGCGGCTCTGTGGATATGGAATGATCGAAAGGACGGGGCGTCCACTGACGCCCCGTCCTTTACATGATGTGCTCCTCGGCGCAGTCGTCCACCACGCGAAGGCCCATTTTCCCGCGCTCCGCCACGGGATGTTCCGCGACGGAGACGGAGTCGAATTTCGGCGTCAGCCGGGCCTCGGGGTCGACCCGCAGCTCGATCCCGGCCTTTGCCGGCCTCTTCTTTTTGGACATTTCCTCACCCCCTGACACATTATTTCCGGGACGGTCGAATTATATTGACAATCGATTTTTGGCACCGTATAATTGAGGTGATCATGTGGAAACGAGGTAGCTCCATGAAAAACGAAACGGTCATCGTCCTTGACTTCGGAGGACAGTACAATCAGCTTATCGCGCGGCGTGTGCGCGAGTGCGGCGTCTACTGCGAGGTTCTGCCGTATACCACGCCGATGGAAAAGATACGCACGATGTCCCCCATCGGCATTATTTTTACCGGCGGCCCCGGAAGCGTCTATGAGAAGGACTCCCCGCGGGCCGACCCGGAGATATTTACTCTCGGTGTTCCCATCCTGGGCATCTGCTACGGCTGCCAACTCCTTGCCCACGTCCTGGGCGGGCGGGTCACCGCCGCCACGGACGACTCGGCGCGCGAGTACGGCAAAACGGTGACGTATTTCGACACGAAATGCCCCCTCTTCCGGGGCCTTCCCGAAAAGGGCGTCACCTGGATGAGCCATGGGGACTACATGGAGCGCGTACCCGAGGGCTTTGCGCTTGCGGCTCACTCCGACGCCTGCCCAAATGTGGCGATCTGCGACGAAGAGCGGGGGTTTTACGGCGTCCAGTTCCACCCGGAGGTCAACCATACCGAGAACGGCGCCGCCATGCTGCGCAACTTCCTCTATGAGGTGTGCGGGGCGCACGGCGACTGGAGCATGGGCGACTATAAGGAGACGGCCATCCGGGCGCTCCGGGAGAAGATCGGGGACGGGAAGGTACTCCTGGCTCTCTCCGGCGGCGTGGACTCCTCCGTGGCCGCGGCGCTGCTGGCGGAGGCCGTGGGGCCGCAGCTCACGTGCGTCTTTGTGGATCACGGCCTCATGCGAAAAAACGAGGGGGACGAGGTGGAGGCCGCCTTTAAAAAGTGGGATATAAACTTTGTGCGGGCCGACGTGGAGGAGCTGTTTCTCTCAAAGCTTGCCGGTGTCACGGAGCCGGAGCGCAAACGGAAGATCATCGGGGAGGAGTTCATCCGGGTCTTTGAGGCCGAGTCGAAAAAAATCGGCCGGGTGGATTACCTGGCCCAGGGGACGATCTATCCCGACGTCATCGAGTCCGGCTCCGGCAAGGCCGGCGCCGCCGTCATCAAGAGTCACCACAATGTGGGGGGCCTGCCGGACTATGTGGATTTCAAGGAGATCGTGGAGCCGCTGAGGATGCTCTTCAAGGACGAGGTGAGGGCGCTGGGCCGTGAGCTGGGACTGCCGGAATATCTGGTCATGCGCCAGCCGTTCCCCGGCCCCGGCCTTGCCATTCGGGTCATCGGCGAGGTGACAAAGGAGAAGCTGGACACCCTGCGGGAAGCGGATTTTATTTTCCGGGACGAGGTGGCCAGGGCGCGCCTTGAGGGAAGCATGAACCAGTATTTCGCCGTCCTCACCAACATGCGTTCCGTCGGCGTCATGGGCGACGGCCGCACCTACGACTACACCCTGGCTCTGCGCAGCGTCACCACCACCGATTTTATGACCGCCAACTGGACAAGGATCCCCTACGACGTCCTTGACCGCGTCAGCACGAGGATCGTCAACGAGGTTCCTGGCATCAACCGCGTGGTCTACGACATCACCTCAAAACCCCCCGCAACGATAGAGTGGGAGTAAAGATCTGAAGCCCCAGACCCGTTGCGGCGCAAGGGGTTCGGGATTTCAAGGCCCTCCCGTGATAACGATTTGATAACAACCGCGAGCGGCGGCAGGGAGCAATCCTTGCCGCCGCTTTTCTGCGCAAAACGGTAGAAAAAATTATAAATTCATGTTACGATAACATTGAATAAGAATAAACGGACTGCAACCCAACAGAAATGCTGAAATATACTCTCTTGGTAGCTTTGCTATATAAATTAGTATAACAAAAAAAGCAAGAAGTCGGCTTGAAATTTCTCTCGTCCTGTGCTATAATATATATATAAATTAATATGGGCAATGAACGACACATGTGGCGTCCTTTGGACGTGTAAATCTGATTACGGTACACAGATTTACCCATATGTGTTTTTTTGTTGTCTGAAAGGAAGATCACTATGCCAAAAAATCAGTTCCAACGGATGGTATTCGCCTTTATTACGGTCGTGATTACCGTCCATGCTTATGTGTTTTTTAGCCTGTATGTTGTTCACGGCAGCTTGTTCAAGGAGATTACCGGGGAATCCGGCGTGCTTGCCGCAATTAACAAAATGGGCGGCGTTCCCGTGTTTGGAAAGCCAATCCCAATTTGGGCGGTCATATTGATCGAGTTTGCACTGGCATATACACTGGAAGTCCTGCTGGGCTCGCCTTTATCCTTCAAGCTGGCTTGTAAAAGCTTTAACATCGAAACAACACATCCTGTGCTTTTTGAAACAGCGATTATTTGCGCTACGGTCGGCATTATGTGTCCCGCTATGAGCTTTATTGCCGCCATTCTGTATTTTAACTATCAGGGCGGGTTTAACATATGGACGCTGCTTGCCGAATGGCTGAAGCTGATATGCTTTAATTTTCCGTTTGCGTTTTTCACACAGCTTTTCTTTATTCAACCCTTTGTGCGCACGGTGTTCAAGCTGCTGTTTGCCAAAGATATAAAAAACCGGAATGCCGACAAAAAGGTTGCGGCGGCATGATTTTTGCGTAGAATTACCCTTCCCAGGCTTTGCGCCCTTCTTTTGATGACGGCATAATAACGCTCCCCCAAAGCCGCTTCATTCTGCGTTCCCGCCGGATCGCGGGTCAGGCGTATTCCCAAGCGAGCGGCTTATGAGTGAGGAAAATCCATATTTGAAAGCCCTTACCGATGCCAACGCCGGTAAGGGCTTTTTAATGTTTTAGGCTGCCTGCTCAAAGATTTGATTTCGCATATAATAGTATTTCAAGTCATCCGAAGTATTCCTGCTGGAATATTTAGGACGGTTTATAGACTTTGTGCTGTAATTATTGGCTATCGCTAAACACGTAGTATAGCATACCGAGTAAAAGCCGCAAAGCAAGCAAGCGGTCTTTACATTGCGTTTCACTGTCTGTTTTTGGGGGGCGGTTCAGTCCGGCGATAAAGGGGGATTATTTTTTAATTGCTTCCGTTCAAACACAAATTCCGGGACAGTGCCAACTGCCAAAGGTACAGCCGTCATCAACGATCAAAGCCCCCGGCAATGCCGGGGGCTTTGATATGTTCAGTTCTGATTGTCCGTGCGGAGGATCTTGTAAAGAAGAAAATAGAGGGTTTTCGCTTCCTCCTGCGTCAAATCGACACAGGAGCCGATGGCGGCGGGGATGGATGCGGCGGCGTCGCGGAGGGCAAGGCCCTTTTCGGTGATGGTCACAATAAGGTTGCGCTCATCCTTCTCGGAGCGGGCGCGGGCCACATAACCCTTCAGCTCCATTTTCTTGAGCAGGGGAGTGAGGGTACCGGAGTCAAGATACAGGCACTCACCCAGCTCTTTTACGTTCACCTGCCGCCGCTCCCACATGACCATCATGGCGATATACTGGGTGTAGGTCAGGTCCAGCTTGTCAAGATAAGGCTTGTACCGCTTAATCAACTCACGGGAGCAAGCGTACAGGGGAAAACACAACTGGTTTTCCAGCTTCAGGGTATCGTAGTTTTTCTCTTCCATAGGAATTCCTCCATGCGTATATATTTTTATATTTGAGGCGGCGGTCTCACCTCATAAAAACCGCCTGCCCCATAAAGCTCCCCCTAAGGGAAGAGCCTTTATACCTTACCCCGAAACCTTCTTAGCATATTTCGCGCATGCCGGACAATCCATTTCACCGTGAGGAAGCCTGTGAACGGCCGTTTCCCCATGTTCATACAGTGGGCGCGGCAACAAGCGGCCCCGTACCGCCACAAACCTCTCACTCTTTTCCATTATACGCTTTTCTGACAGCAATTGCAAGCTGGCCAGCGCAAGAAGTTGGTATTCTGATGAATGTGGCCTTCAGGCTGCCATCGCAGGATGAAAGGCCGCCGTCGCGGGAATGCTGAAAGCTGGTGAAGCTTTGTCTGACGGCAAAGTCGACCGCCGGGGCTGCCGCCGCGCAGCTCCCCAAGGGCGGCCGGGGCCGCGTCGGGCCTTACCGGTGAGACGCAGAAAACCATGCTCGGCCCTCCACAAGATACAGTAATCGGGCGCAACGTGAAAGAACGGTTCATAAAAACGAATGTCTATATAATCGCTGAAAATCAATTAAAAATATAACAAATAATACCAAATGCTTTCGGCGAAAAAAGAAAAAAGTGACTCTACGCTCCGGCAAATTTAAAAACGACGCCGATCACGGCGGAGGCTCCGATAAACACAATGGGGTGGAGTTTCTTGAGGGGTTTTATTTGCATACAGACGAACACCGCCGCCGCAAGAAGGACAGACGGCCAGTTGAAGAGGGTGGAGCACTGGATTTCCCCATCACCCAGGCGCATAAGCACGTTTTTCGCCACGCTCAATCCCGCCGCCGCGATGAGGGCGGTGGAGGCGGGGCGCAGGCCCCGAAAGGCGGAGTCCACGATTTTGGAGTCACGGAATCTGGCGAGGAATCCGGCAATCACGAGAATAATGATGATCGAAGGGGTGATCAGCCCCAGGGTAGCCAGTATAGCGCCGGGTATGCCGGCGATGTGGTAGCCCACGTAGGTGGCCATGTTAACGCCCATGGGGCCCGGCGTGGACTCGCTGACGGCAATCATGGTGGTAAGATCCGCGTCGGTAAACCAGCCGGTGGATGCGCCCATATCCCGCAGAAAGGGAATGGTGGCAAGCCCACCGCCCACGGCGAAAAGGCCCGTCTTAAAAAACTCGTAAATAAGGCGGAGGTACACCATCATTTTCCGCCTCCCTTCCTTCCGTCGGGAAGCCAGAGGATGATACCCACCACACCGGCGCAGACGATCAGCACGGCGGGGGAGACGACGGTGTCAAGCGCTCTTCCCCACCAGGTGGCGGGGAAGGTGACAAAGTTGGCGACACAGGCAAAGGCAAGCACGCACAGAAATATGACGACGCTGGGAGAGTTTTTCAGCGTGGTCTTGCCAAGCTTGATAACGCTGGAGGCGATGAGCGCGACAACGCAGGCGTTGACGCCTGCCAGGGCGTTGCGCACAATGGGTATTTCAGCAAAATTTGTCAAAAAAGCGGCGATGAGGGTGATAATGACAAGGGAGGGGAACACGACCCCCAGCGTCGTCACAATGCCGCCCGGGATGCCCTTGAGCTTACGGCCGATGAAGGTCGCCGTATTCACGGCAATGATGCCGGGGGTACACTGTCCGATAGCGAAGTAATCCGTAAGCTCCGCGTCCGTGGCCCACTTGTGCTTTTCAACGATTTCACGTTGTAAGATCGGCAGCATGGCGTAGCCGCCGCCGAAGGTCATCACGCCCACCTTGGCAAAGGTGAGAAACATGCGTAAAAGTTCCATGCCTGTCTCCTTCTTGCAAAGTTGTGTAATATCCGCCAATCGGCAATAGGGGGTTGACCGGGACAAAAAAAGAAGATAAAATTATGTTAACTTGCTTTTACCCCGGAGGTACTTATGAAAAAGCGACTTGTCTGCATGATCCTAACAGCGCTTTTAGCGCTGTCGGCGGCTCTGCCCGCCTTTGCTCTAAGCTCTTATAAAACCGACCCGTCAAAGCTGAAAGGATCCGATTTTACAGATGTTCCGTCACTTTCCGCGACTCTTGACAGGATCTTTGCCGGCGGCCTTCGCCTCTATACGGACATACGCTGCACCCAGGAGGCGAGCGCCCCCGCGGGCAGCCGTGGGGTACCGCCCGGAAAGACGTATTATGTAAAGTCTCCCGCCGGAAATGTGTATTCCGGGACATCCTGTTACATATACGCCAACGCCGTCTACGCAACGCTTTTCGGGGACGTGCCCTTCCACGGCGACGACGTGGGCTGGATCAACTCCGAGAAGGTCGCCTCCAATCTGGCCTCCGCCTCGTACGAGGCCTTCAGAAGCGCCGGCGTGGGCTTCGGCGCCCTTTTGCGAACCACGTCCAATAAGGACGGCAGTTACAACGGAAATTTCGGCCACTCAATCATTATTTTAAAATACGACGGGAACGGCATCACGTTCCTGGAGGGCAATGGCGACGGGAACGGGCTTGTCCGCGTTACGACCCGGGACTGGGCCGGCTTTAATTCCGCCTCCGTATCGGGCCGTGGGTATAAAATCAGCTTTATCGTCCAGCCGACAAGAGCGTATATGGACGCGCTCTATACCGGCGGGAAGGTGTTGGATCACGACTTCGTTGGATACTTTAGAAACACGCTCAGCTATGCCGGCCGCTTCCGGGACGTGCCGGGCGGGGCATGGTATGCCGACGGTGTCAGGACAGCCTATGAGACCGGCATGATAAAGGGCGTAACCCCAACAGAATTTGCCCCGGAAGGCAGGGTCACCGTTGCCGAGGCCGTGACGCTGACAGCCCGGTTTTTGTCCCTCTACTACGCAGACGGCTATGTTTTCAAGGGTACGGGCGCATGGTACAAGCCATACTATGATTATTGTGCGGCTTGGGGGATCGACACAGGATTTTCAGATCCCGACGCGGCGATCACCAGGGCGGAGTTTGCCCGCCTTATGGCGCGGGCTTTGCCCGACCCCGCCGCTTCGGGCGGGAAGAACGTCGTTTTCCCGGATGTGCCCAATGGGGCGCCCTATGCCAAATCGGTGGAAAAGCTCGCGGGAAACGGCATTATCTGCGGAACTAACGGCCTGTTTATGCCAAATGGGGATCTCACCCGCGCGCAGATGGCGGTGATCGTCGCCAGGATGGCGGACAGAAATCAGAGACTCGGTTAAATTACCCGCCGATGATATCTCTGAGGGCCCGGAGGGCGTTCTTGTGGGTTATCTTTTCAGCCGTGTCCGACCCAAACTGGCGGATGATGGCGTCCGCGAAGAGCTGCTGCCCGCCGCAGCCGCCCCACTCAAGCCTGGATTCGATCCCGTCGTAATCGGAGCCCAGGGCAACCCCCTCGACACCCGCAAGATTCACAAGGTGCCGAAGATGGCGCAAAAGCTCCGAAATTGCGGTAAAATCATCCCTGAAAAGCTTTGATATGGGGTGAAGGAAGGCGTTGCAGTAGTTGAGGCCGATAACGCCGCCGGAATCGGCTACGGCCTTGATCTGCTCATCCGTGAGATTCCGGGAGGTGCCGCACAGCGCTCTGCAGCAGGAGTGGGAGGCGATAAAGGGTTTTTTGGAAGTTTTGGCCACATCCCAGAAGCCACCCTCGGAAAGGTGAGACACGTCCACGGCGATACCGAGCTCATTCATCCTGCGCACGCACTCAATGCCGAAGGGCTTGAGGCCCAGGGCATGGCGCGCGGGGTCGGGGTTTTGGGGGTAGCCCAGGGAGTTTTCGTAATTCCAGGTGAGGGCAACCATGCGGACGCCTTTTTTGTAGTATTCATCCACATTTTCAAGCTTTCCGTCCAGGGTTACGCCGTCCTCCACGGTGAGAATGGCGCTGATTTTCCCGTCCTTCTCGTTGCGCTCAATGTCGGCGACGGAGTAAGCCGGGGCGAGAGAGCCCCGGCAGAGGGCAAGCTCCCGGAGATAGGCGGCGTACGCCCTGTCAAAATAGCCGAAAGGGTCGTCAGACAGCCCGTGGCGGACAGCCGCTTCGTGGGTCGGCACGAAGATGGCGAAGCACTGGGCCAGCGTTTCCCCCGCCCGCAGCTTCTGGAGGTTGACATGTGAATCGACCATCCCGTCCAGGTGCTCACCTTCGTAAAACCGCATGATGGTGTCACAGTGAAGGTCAACGATCTTCATATCCGCGCCTCCGAAAAATTAATCTTTATTATTATATGATAAATTGCAAAACATTGCAATTTGAAATGCCTATTAATGCAATATATGAATTAATAATTTTTTAGAATAAAAAAGGGATGGGGGTGAGACAATAACTCCGCAACCACAAAGGAGGGATCATGCTATGATCATGGACAGGATCGCGCTCATCCTTTTGATTATCGGCGGCGTAAACTGGGGCCTGGTGGGCATATTCAAGTTTGACCTGGTAGCCTACCTCTTCGGCGGTCAGACGGCTTCCGTCAGCCGCGTGGTATACACCCTCGTGGCCCTTGCGGCTCTCTGGTGCATATCACTGCTCTTCCGCGACCGTGTAGAATCAAGGGAAAACAGTTAAGAATGGACACGGGGTCAACACCCCGCGTTCATTTCAGCCTGTCGGAAAAATCTGCCGGACAAGGGTCGATCGCTTGTGTCCGGCAGGGGCAATGTGCGGAAAGGAGCGCCCAAAAGGGCGCTCCTTTCAAGCATATTGGTGAAATGAATTTACTTGTTGAGGGCCTGATCCACGGCCACGGCCACGGCCACGGTGGCGCCCACCATGGGGTTGTTGCCCATGCCCAAAAAGCCCATCATCTCCACGTGGGCGGGGACGGAGCTGGAGCCGGCGAACTGGGCGTCGGAGTGCATACGGCCCATGGTGTCGGTCATGCCGTAGCTGGCGGGGCCGGCGGCCATGTTGTCCGGGTGCAGGGTGCGGCCCGTGCCGCCGCCGGAGGCCACGGAGAAGTACTTCTTGCCCTGCTCCACACACTCCTTCTTGTAGGTGCCGGCCACGGGGTGCTGGAAGCGGGTGGGGTTGGTGGAGTTGCCGGTGATGGAGACGTCCACACCCTCATGGTGCATGATGGCCACGCCCTCGCGCACGTCGTCCGCGCCGTAGCAGCGCACGGCCGCCCGCTCGCCCTTGGAGTAGGGGATCTCCCGGACGATCTTCAGCTCGCCGGTGTAGTAGTCAAACTGGGTCTGGACATAGGTGAAGCCGTTGATGCGGCTGATGATCTGGGCGGCGTCCTTGCCAAGGCCGTTGAGGATGACCCTGAGGGGGGTCTTGCGGGCCTTGTTGGCGTTGCGGGCGATACCGATGGCGCCCTCGGCGGCGGCGAAGGACTCGTGTCCGGCCAGGAACGCGAAGCACTTGGTGTCGTCCCGGAGGAGCATCGCGCCCAGGTTTCCGTGACCGAGGCCCACCTTGCGGTCGTCGGCGACGGAACCCTTGATACAGAAGCTCTGAAGGCCGATGCCGATGACCTCGGCGGCCTCGGCGGCGGACTTGACGCCGCGCTTCAGGGCGATGGCCGCGCCCACGGTGTAGGCCCAGCAGGCGTTCTCAAAGCAGATGGGCTGGATCCCGCGGACGATGCCGTAAGCGTCCACGCCGGCGTCGTCGCAGATCTTTTTGGCCTCTTCGAGAGAGGCGATACCGTTCTCCTGAAGGACGGCGTTGACGTTGTCTATTCTTCTTTCATAGCTTTCAAAAAGAGCCATTGTTTCGTCCTCCTTCTCTTACTCGTGGCGCGGGTCGATGTACTTGGCGGCGTCGGCGAAGCGTCCGTAGGTGCCGGTGGCGGCCTTCATGGCCTCGTTGGCGTCGGTGCCCTTCTTGATGGCCTCCATCATCTTGCCGATATGTACAAACTCGTAGCCGATGATCTGATCCTCCTCGTCCAGAGCAAGGCGGGTGATGTAGCCCTCGGTCAGCTCCAGATAGCGGGGGCCCTTGGCCTTTGTGGCGAAGATGGTGCCCACCTGGCCTCTCAGGCCCTTGCCCAGGTCCTCCAGGGAAGCGCCGATGGCAAGGCCGCCCTCGGAGAAAGCGGACTGGCTGCGGCCGTAGACGATCTGCAGGAACAGTTCCCGCATGGCGGTGTTGATGGCGTCGCACACAAGGTCGGTGTTCAGCGCCTCCAAAATGGTCTTGCCGATGAGGATCTCGCCGGCCATGGCGGCGGAGTGGGTCATGCCGGTGCAGCCCAGAGTCTCCACCAGGGCCTCCTCAATGACGCCCTCCTTAATGTTCAGGGTCAGCTTGCAGGCGCCCTGCTGGGGGGCGCACCAGCCCACGCCGTGGGTGAACCCGGAGATGTCCTTTATCTCCTTGGCCTGGACCCACTTGCCCTCCTCGGGGATGGGGGCCGGGCCGTGATACGCGCCCTTGGCGACGGGACACATTTTTTCAACTTCTGCAGAGTAAATCATGTGAAACTCCCTTCTTTGTATGTGATTCGGCGCGCCGCGCCGTTAAGAGGTAGCTGAGTAAATTATATCAGCATGGGCGGGAATTGTCAACAAATTAACGTCCGTCCCCGTGTAGAAAAAACCGTTCCCGCTTCAACAGGATTTTGGAAATATACCGTACCGTTTCTTCGATTTGCTCGATCGCCTGTGTGGTCAGCTTCACCTCATACCGCATACTCAAATCCCCTCACGGATCTTGGCGAAGGCTTCGTCCACGGACATTCCGTCGCAGGATCTCGCCTGATTCACTCCTTTTTCCGTCATTGCGTTAAACTGTTCACCGGTCAAGCTGTCTCTTGTGGGCAGCTTTGGTACGGCGAGAGAATACGGGACGCCCCCCGTCATAATGATTTGTCTGTATAAGGTATCAATCAGAACCGAAACGGGAAGTCCGATCCTGTCCAAGACCGCCTCCGCCTGCCGTTTGCTCTCCGGCTGAACACGAGCCGTTACATTTTCGCTTTTCGCTGCCATGATAAGCGCCTGCCTTTCCGCTTTTATTTATGCCATATTGTGGCGAATTGCAATACAATATTCGGAAGTTCATAAAAAACACAGAGATGTTTTCGCAAGGCATTACTACACACGCCGATACGGACTGTTTGAAAAAGAAAAAAGCGTCCAAGTTTTTAAGCTTGAACGCTATGTGAGTATTCGGTTTATAACTCACCGACAAACCGGAATTTGGTCAATGTATATGTTCATCATAAAAATCGACAAAGCCCTTGAACAATTCATTTTCCAAGGAATAACTCCATTTTTCTCGGTCAAGGTTCTTGTGAATATAATCGGCCTTATCAGACGCGAACCTTTCCTTGTTTTCTTCGGCATTATAGTCGTAGTCAAGAGTCTTGAGCCATTCATCAAATGCTGCATTAAATTCATTGAGATAAGCGTCATTGGTAAAACAGTTATGCCCTTTATTTTCAAGAAGAACGAAGCGAAAACGGGGATCGTCCTTGTACCTTTCATAATATTTTTCGTAGCCATATTCGACCGGCACGGTTTCATCATCAGAACCATGCACAATCATAACGGCGGCATTACTATTTGAAAAACCGTTCATCGCGGTATTTGAGGCATATCCGCCGAACTTAATTTGCTCGTGCAGCTTCAAAAAAGGCAACATCAGATAAATGCCATTTCCTATCAGTTCTTTTCCCTGTGACTCCAATAGATTCGACGAGGCGTTAAAGCCAGAACAGGCTATAACCGCTTTTACTTCGGGATGGTATGTAAGTACGCTGCAAACGCAGTAGCCGCCCCAACTATGCCCAAATAAAACAATCGGCAAATCTGGGAAATTCCCGCTTTCTTCCACAAATGTGATCGCATAATCAAGGTCTATCACTCCCTGCGGAAGTCCACCAACGCCTTTTCCCTCGCTTTCATCATTTCCGGTAGCGTCGTAAGCAAAAACATAGTATCCGTGCTGAGCAAAATAATTCGCTCAACCCATATAAGAATTATGTCCGCCGCCGCCAAAGCCGTGTGCCATTACAACGATACCACACTGGTTTTCTCCGGAACTATACATATATCCCGTCAGTTTCTGTCCCTTATTAGAACTGAACTCATATTTTGTGCGCTGTAAATCGTCAAAATCATCCACATACAGCATAAGCGGCTCATAGCTCTCAAATCGCTGATTAAAATACTCGTTGTATATTATTACAGACAATACCCAATCGCCTGCTATGATGAGAACAATCATAATAGACACTATAATCAAGACAATCTTTTTCTTCTTGGATTTTGGTTTCATATTTATTTCCCTTTCGACGTATTCTTGTTTTGAGAACCCCGATTTGCAGGCAGTCGCCCGTTCAACACCTAACATTATACAACCGAATTGTGAAGAAGTCTACCACTATTAGCGTTTTTTCCCAGTAGGAATACCACCTTCGACTGTACTGCCGACTTTATGACTTCTTGAACATCTGCTGAAGCGGTTTCAAATTGATTTTTTCGCCGATTGCCACTACAACACTAAATTCATATATCAATGAATATCAAAACTGCCTTTATGACGATCAGCTATGATTCTAACAACAACTTTCCCAGACACAGCTACATCAAAAGATTCAGTTCCAATATCGTACTCATCAAAAATAACATTACCATCCGCATCCTGTATTTCAATGGAGATTGTCCCATCGTCGGTTATTACATCTATATGAAGCATATCAGTCTTTGGGTGAATGCTTTTCTTCATAGTTCCGTCGAGAGAACTATATCTACCTGTCCAACTGCTATACCCTTCGTTACCAACATAACCAATTCTTGTTGCACTTCTGGTACTTTCAATGCCCAAAGTTTTTGTCAAGAAAATGCTTCCAAAGGATATTAAAACAACAATAAGGATGGTAACGATAGAAAAAATCCAAGGTTTGCGAATTGTCTTTTTATATTCTCGAATGTCATCATCAGTAGTGTGTAATTCAAACGGTTTCCCGTCATTTTCCTTTTCTACAAGAAGAAGTTCTTTGTTGTAAGAGCCTCCAGTCGTAGCAATTTTACCACCTTTTTTCGCCCATGGGCGAAAAACAGCTTTTCCCACAGAACAATCAAGATTCAAATTCTTAAATAACACACGATAGCCGAAATCCTCCAAAAAAGACGCATACTCTTTGGCATTGGTGCATTTATGCAACAAGACAACCCCCGGTTATACCGGGGGCGAAGACGGCTTTAGCAAAGCCAAAAAGGGCGA
>CANQBC010000039.1 GCA_947589225.1 uncultured Oscillospiraceae bacterium
TCTAACAGCTTGGGCAACGAGATGCCCCTCGCCCGTGGCCGGCTGCCACGAAGTTGGGGTAAATTTATTGTAACAGGGTA
Source organism: uncultured Oscillospiraceae bacterium (assembly GCA_947589225.1). Classification (GTDB taxonomy): domain Bacteria; phylum Bacillota; class Clostridia; order Oscillospirales; family Oscillospiraceae; genus RUG626. The sequence goes on from CANQBC010000039.1 coordinate 81, forward strand.
CACATATGGTTCTTGATAATTCAAAAGTGGCGTGATATAGTTAAAGTAAAGCCTTTCCAGGCTCCCAAGGGGGCAAATCTATCGGCATAACAGGGGGAGGAAAAGATGTATCTTGCTCACCGAACGGAGGATGGCCGGGAGCAGACCATCCTGGAACACGCGCAAAATGTCGCCAGGCTCGCCGCAGACTTTGCCGCCCCCTTCGGCGCGGAAAAGGCGGCGGAGCTCACCGGACTGCTCCACGATATAGGAAAATATTCCCAAATTTTTCAGCGCCGCATCCGAGGCGCCAATCTCCGGGCGGATCACTCCACCGCCGGAGCGATGGAGATTCAGAAGTATGCGCCGTATCTGCTCTCCTACTGCGTGGCGGGACATCACGGCGGGCTCCCGGACGGCGGGGGCCAAGCGGACGACCCCTCCGCTCCCACTCTAAGTGGGCGGCTCAAACGGCAGGTGGAGCCCTTTGGGGATTTTTCAAGTGAGATCCACCCGGAACTCATCAGCTTCAGGCCTCCCAAGCTCCTGGGCCGGGGCGGCTTTTCGGCCGCCTTCTGGACAAGGATGGTCTATTCCTGCCTTGTGGACGCGGATTATCTAGACACCGAGACCTTTATGCGGGGAAGCCCGCCGCCCAGGGGCAGCGACGTCACCGTGCGGCAGCTGCTTACCAGGTTGGAGGCGTATGTCGCCGATTGGTGGGACGCCAAATCGGAGCTCAACCGCGTCAGATGCGACATTCTCCGGGCCTGCATGGAGAGCGGAACGTCCCGGGAGCCCGGCCTTTTTACCCTCACCGTTCCCACCGGCGGAGGAAAGACCATGTCCTCTCTAGCATTTGCGCTGTGCCACGCCGCGGCTCACGGGAAAAAGCGTATCGTCTACGTCATCCCCTATACCAGTATTATTGAACAGACGGCGGACACCTTCCGAAAGGTTCTCGGCGACGAAGCGGTTTTGGAGCACCACGCCAATGTGGACTTCGGGGACGACGAGAACGGCACGCCGGATCTGGAGAGGGAGCGCAAAAAGCTTGCCTCTGAAAACTGGGACATGCCTGTGGTGGTGACCACCGCCGTCCAGTTTTTTGAGTCCCTGTTCGCAAACAAGCCGTCCCGGTGCCGGAAGCTCCACAATTTAACGGACAGCGTTATCATTTTCGACGAGGCCCAGACCATCCCGCTGCCCTATCTGCGGCCCTGCGTTCAAGCGATTGCGGAACTCATAATCAATTACGGGGCGTCCTGCGTTCTGTGTACCGCCACGCAACCGGCCCTCGGGGCTCTTTTTGCCGATGTCGCGCCGGAGCTCGTCCCAAGGGAGATCGCGCCGGCGCTCCCCGCCCAGGTGTTCACCCGTGTGCGCTATGTCCATGCCGGGCCGCTGTCCGATGGGGAGCTTGCCGGACGTCTCAACGCCCTGGCTCAGGTTCTGTGCATTGTCTCCACCCGGAAACAGGCTCAGGCGGTCTACGATCTTTTGGAGCGGGAGGGCAGCTTCCACCTGTCCACTCTCATGACGCCGGAGCACCGGCGAGGAGTCTTGGAGACGATAAGAGGGCGGCTTATAAAGGGGCTTCCCTGCCGGGTGGTGTCCACCAGCCTCATTGAGGCGGGGGTGGATGTGGATTTCCCCACGGTCTACCGGGCCGAGGCGGGCTTGGACAGCATCGTCCAGGCCGCCGGGCGATGCAACCGGGAGGGAAAACGCCCCGCGGACGACAGCTGCGTGTACATATTCCGCCCGGACAGCGTTTACAGCGCCTCTCTGCCCCACTCCATGAAGCGGCCTTTGGAGGCCATGCGCTCCGTCACCCGGGACTGTCCGGTTATGGACGCGCCGGAGACGATTGAACAGTATTTTACTGTGCTGCGGCAATTTACAGGCGAGGCCATCGACAGCGAGCACATCGTTTCCCGCTTCGAGGACGGCGTCCAGAACCCCCGGCGCCCCTCCTTTCCGTTTGCCGAAATGGCGCAGAAGTTTAATCTGATCGAGCAGGACACCTACGCCGTCCTCATTCCGATCACATCGGAAGCGGCGGAGATCGCCGCGCGCCTCAAAAGCGGGGAGCGCAGCCGCGCGCTTTTGAGAAAAGCCGGACGGTATTCAGTGAATGTGTATGAACCGCATTTCAACGCCCTCAACGATAAGCGCGCCCTGGAGCCTTTGGAGGAGGACCTGTTCCTCCTGACCGATCCGTCCCTGTACAGCGAGAGCACGGGGCTTGCAATTATGTCCGACACCGGCGTGGGGATCTTCCTGTGAACATCTGTGGGGCAGATGCCCTTGCATCTGCCCCACGGCCGTAGTGCAACATTTGCAAAATTTTAATTTCAACCCACGCTTAAAGAATAAGCGACATTTCATATATAGTATATCCCATGTATCCCGCGTTTGCAATAGAAATTTTAAATATAAAATTACATTAGCAAATTTTTAGAAAATTTTCTGTTGACAAAGTTTGACGGTTGTGGTAGTGTAAGCTTAGATTAAGGTGACGGGAGTCGAACCGCGTCGCTCCACGCGGGCACTTTTCGGCGCTTTTCCCCTTGTCGTCGTTGCCTTGCGTCAGCAAGGCTGCCTCCTCCGCACGGAAAATCCCTCGAAAATTTCACCACGTGGAGTGCAAGCAGTTTCTGGCGAGCGGATTTCCGTTCGGGCGAGGAAAAGCCCGCAGGGAATACTTCCGTATTGCCAAGGGCTTTGACGAAGTCCGGGCGCAAATCCGCCGTCAGAAACCGGCGCGGGTTCAACTCCTGTCACCTTAAAAGGAAAGGAGAGATGTTGTCATGGTGGAGGCGAGGAGAACAGGCGGCCGAACCAACCGGCCGCCACCCCTATTTAAAAAATACCAAAAATATTCTAAACACGAAAGAGAGGTGGACCGGCTATGAGCCAGGGGATCCAGGTGGAGGTGTGGGGAGACTACGCGCTCTTTACCCGTCCAGAGCTTAAGGTGGAACGGGTCAGCTACGACGTGATGACGCCGAGCGCCGCGCGCGGGCTGATAGAGGCCATATACTGGCACCCGGGCCTCAAGTGGCACATCGACCGCATCCATGTGATGAACCCCATCGCCTTCACCAATATCCGGCGCAACGAGGTCAAGGACAAGATCCTTGCCTCCAACGTGCGCTTCGTGATGACCGGCGCGGCCAGACAGGCGGCCATCTACACCGGCGAGAGCATCCAACAGCGGGCCTCCACGGTGCTGACCGATGTCCGATACGTTATCGACGCGCACTTTACCTTGACGGACAAGGCATCCCCAACGGACAACGAGGGTAAATTCATCGACATAGCCCGGCGGCGGCTCGAAAAGGGACAGTGCTACCACCAGCCCTGCTTTGGATGCCGGGAATTTCCCGCCCATTTTCGGGCCTGGAGGGGCGGATCCGTACCCACCGTCCCGGAGAGCCGCTCCCTGGGGCTGATGCTCTACGATCTGGACTACTCCGATCCCCGGAACATTCAGCCTATGTTTTTCAGAGCCGAATTGACAAACGGTGTGTTGGAGGTGGCGGGGAAGGAGGTGCTGCGATGATATTGAACGCGCTTTGCGATTACTATGACGCCCTGGCCCGGTGCGGGGAGGTCACGCCCCCCGGTTGGAGCGTGGCGAAGGTATCCTTCGCCCTGGATCTCGACGAACGGGGCGTCCTACACGGAGTTATTCCCCTGAAGGTGACGCCGGAGGGCGGCAAAAAAGAGATCCCCCAGTCCTTGCAGGTGCCGGAGCAGGTGAAGAAGGCGTCGGGTATCAATTCCAACTTCCTGTGTGAAAACAGCGCCTATCTTCTCGGTGTGGACAACAAGGGAAAGCCCGACCGAACGATGAAATGCTTCAAGGCCGCAAAGGAACTGCATCAGAAAATCCTGGGCGCGGCGGACAGCCCCGCCGCCCGGGCGGTGATCGCCTATTTTGACACCTGGATGCCGGGGCGGGCGGCGGAACACCCGGCCCTTCTCCCGTATCTTACTGAGATTTTAAAGGGCGCGAACCTCATTTTCTCAGTGGACGGACTGTATGTCCATACGATCCCCGCCGTCCGGGCCGCGTGGCAGGACTACCGTGAGGCCAAGTCCGCCGGGGCGGTGTCCGGCCGCTGCCTTGTCACAGGCAGACAGGCCCCCATTGCCCGGCTCCACCCCTCCATCAGGGGCATTCAGGGGGCGCAGTCCTCCGGCGCGTCGCTGGTGTCCTTCAACGCCGCCGCTTTTGAGTCCTACGGCCACGAGGGAAAGGAAACAGGACAGGGGTTCAACTCCCCTGTCTCCGAGGAGGCCGCCTTCCGTTACGGCGCGGCGCTGAACCGCCTCATTGCCGACCGGCGGCACGTCCAGTACATCGGGGACACCGCTGTGGTCTATTGGGCGGAGGACGCCGACCCCCTGTGCCAGGACATGTTCTCCTGCGCCTTGTTTGGCAGTACTTCGGAGGTCATTACCGACACGGATCTGCATGGCGCGGTAGAGAAGCTGGCCAGTGGCGACCCGGTGGACGTGAACGGCATTCCGCTCCACCCGGACAACCGCTTTTATGTTCTGGGGCTGGCCCCCAACGCCGCGAGGCTCAGCGTGCGGTTCTTTTTGCAGAGCACCTTTGGGCGGATGCTGGCCAACGTGCAGGCGCATTATGACCGCCTCACTATCGCGAAGCCCGTCTACCTGGCGAACGGGTCTTTGCCCTTGTGGAAGCTCTTAAACGAGACCGTCAACCCCAACAGCCGGGACAAAAAGGCGTCGCCGCCCATGGCGGGCGCGGTCATGCGGGCCATCCTCACCGACGGGCCGTACCCCGTCTCCCTGCTGGAGCAAACCATGCTGCGCATCCGGGCCGAACGGAAGATCAGCTATGGCCGCGCGGCCATTTTGAAAGCGTTCTTCCTGAAAAATAGAGAATACAAAGTGCCAGAGGAGGTATTAAGAGTGGAACTGAATGACCAGAGCAACCATCTTCCCTATGTGCTGGGCCGCCTGTTTGCCGTGCTGGAGCGGGTTCAGTCGGCCGCGAATCCCGGCCTCAATGCCACCATCAAAGATAAATACTTCAACAGCGCCTGCGCGACCCCCGCTTCCATCTTTCCCCTGCTGACCAAGCTGTCCCAGAGCCACCTGCGTAAGCTGGAGGGCGGGCTGCGGGTCTACTTTGAGAAGCTGATCGGCGACCTGGAAAACCGCATTCATGAAACGCTCCCCTCCCGGCTCTCCCTGGCCGACCAGGGGACCTTCCACCTGGGCTATTACCATCAGGTACAGAAATTCTATGAAAAGAAAGATAAAGGAGGAAACGAAAATGTCTGACCCCATCAAAAACCGCTACGAGTTTGTGATCCTGTTCGACGTGGAGAACGGCAACCCCAACGGCGACCCCGACGCGGGCAATATGCCCCGTCTCGACCCGGAGACCGGCTACGGCCTTGTCACCGACGTGTGCCTGAAGCGGAAAATCCGCAACTATGTGGAGACCGTCAAAGAGGGCGAGGCGGGCTACCGCATCTACATCAAGGACGGCGTGCCCCTGAACCGCTCCGACGCCGAGGCTTTTGCCCACTGGAATATCGACGAAAAGACCGTCAAGGAGGCAAAAAAGAAAGACGAAAAGCTTGACGAGAAGGTGCGTGACTTTATGTGCCAGAACTTCTTTGACATCCGCGCCTTCGGCGCCGTTATGACCACCTTTGTGAAGAACAACTTAAACTGCGGCCAGGTTCGGGGCCCTGTGCAGCTGGGGTTTGCGCGCAGCATCGACCCCATCGTGCCCCAGGAGGTCACTATCACCCGCGTGGCCATCGCCACTGAGGCCGACGCGGAGAAGAAGAACACCGAGATGGGCCGGAAATACCTTGTCCCCTACGCCCTCTACCGCTGCGAGGGGTTCGTCTCCGCCAACCTGGCCCGGAAGGTCACCGGGTTCTCCGAGGATGACCTGGAGCTTCTGTGGCAGGCCATTTTGAACATGTTCGAGAATGACCGCTCCGCCGCGCGCGGCAAGATGGCCGTCCGGCAGCTGATCGTATTCAAGCACGACACCGAGCTCGGCTGCGCCCCCGCATGGAAGCTTTTTGACACCGTTTCCGTCGCCAAAAAGGCGGACGTCATCAGTCCCCGCAGCTACAGCGATTACACCGTCGCCGTGGACGAGGCGGCCCTGCCCTCCGGCGTCACCTGCATCCATATGGGGTGACTGAGCTTACGGAGGACGAGTACCTCGCCCTGTCCGGCATCCAGCATTTCGTTTTCTGCCGCCGCCAGTGGGCCCTGATCCACATCGAGCAGCAGTGGGCGGAGAACCTGCGCACCGTGGAGGGGGATCTGCTCCACCGGCGCGCTCACGATGAAACCCAGACAGAGAGCCGCGGCGATACCCTCATTGCGCGCGGCCTTCGGGTAGTCTCCCACCGGCTTCAGGTCCAGGGGGTGTGCGATGTGGTGGAGTTCCATCGGGATCCCGCCGGGGTGACTCTCGCGGGCCAGGAGGGAACATGGCTACCATATCCCGTGGAGTACAAGCGGGGCGCTCCAAAGCCCTCTGACGCCGACGAGCTCCAGCTCTGCTCCCAGGCCATGTGCCTGGAGGAGATGCTCCTTTGTGATGTCCCGGAGGGCAGTCTCTTTTATGGCGAGCCTCGGCGGCGTGTCAGAGTGGCGCTTGATGCCGCCCTGCGGTGGCGGGTTGAGGCCATACTGAAGGAGATGCGCGCCCTCTACGCCAGGGGACACACCCCTAAGGCAAAACCGGGCAAGGGCTGCGCTGCCTGCTCTTTGAAGGATCTGTGTCTGCCAAGATTGACAAAACTCCAATCGCCTGCCGCGTATCTGCGCGCCCATCTTTCAGGAGAGGAGGATGCGCCGTGAGAAAATTTTTGAACACCCTGTTTGTACTCAGTGAGGACAGCTATCTTGCTCTGGACGGCGAGACGGTGGAGGTGCTGTCAGGGGAGGAGCGGCGCGGACAGTTCCCGCTTCACACCTTGGAGAATATCCTGTGTTTTTCCTACAAGGGGGCGAGCCCGGCTCTCATGGGCAAGTGTGCCCGGGAGGGGATCAATCTGTGTTTCCTGACCCCCAGAGGCCGGTTCCTGGCCAGGGTCTGCGGGGAGAACCCGGGTAACGTTCTGCTGCGCCGCACTCAGTATCGCGCGGCGGACGACGAGGCGCGCAGCTGCCGTATCGCAAGAAGCTTCATTTTCGGCAAGGTCTACAATGGCCGATGGAGTATCGAGCGCACACGCCGGGACCATCCCCTTCGGGTGGATGACGCGGCATTGGGCCGCGCGTCCTCCCAGTTGGCGGGGAGCCTGCCCTCTTTGCTGGAGGTTACCGCGTTGGATGAGCTCCGAGGAATAGAGGGCCAAACCGCCGCAGTTTATTTTGGGGCTTTCGACGGGATGATTTTGAATCAACATGATTGCTTCGCTTTTACTGGCCGTTCCCGCAGGCCGCCTCTGGATCCGATAAATGCCCTTCTGTCCTTTGCGTACACCCTGTTGTCCAATTCTTGCGCCGGAGCATTGGAGAGCGTGGGTATGGATGCCTATGTGGGTTTTCTTCACAGGGACAGGCCGGGGCGAACCTCACTGGCGCTGGATCTGATGGAGGAATTGCGGTCTCTTTTTGCGGATCGGTTCGTGCTGACACTGATCAACAACCGGGAAATCCGGCCCGAGCACTTTTCAAAACAGCCCGGCGGGGCTGTTTGGCTGAATGACGAAGGGCGTAAGATCTTCCTTTCGGCGTGGCAGAAGCGGTTGGCCGAGCCCATCACGCATCCGTATCTGAAGGAAAAAATGGCCCGTGGGCTTGTTCCCTACGCTCAGGCGCTGCTTCTGGCCAGACACCTCCGGGGTGACCTGGAGGATTACCCACCCTTTTTGTGGAAGTGAGGCGGTTTAATGCTGATACTCATCACCTATGACGTAAACACAGAGGACGCCGCCGGGCGGAAGCGTCTGCGGCAGGTGGCAAAGCGGTGCGTCAACTATGGCCAAAGGGTGCAAAACTCCGTGTTCGAGTGTCTGGTAGATCCGGCGCAGTACAAGCTCCTCCAGAGCGGACTTCTTGAGATCATAGACCCGGCAAAGGACAGTTTGCGATTCTACCAACTGGGAAACAAGTATCAAAATAAGATCGAACACTTCGGCGTGAAAGCATCCTACGACCCCGAGGGCTTGCTGCTCATGTAGCCGTGCGAGGCCCAAGCGAGCAGGAATCTTCCGCAAGGTTCGCACCGCCATTGGGCATAGTAAGAGATGCCCGTCGAAAGGATGGCGGTTCTCCCGTCATCTTTATCTCGAATGTTTTTGCAGACCGCACAAAATCCATGTGCAATTTTTGTGCAGCTTTGCTGTCGCACCCCGCAAGGGGTGCGTGGGTTGAAATAGAGCAGAAGAAGCTAGTATAACTGGTCGTAAGCGGTCGCACCCCGCAAGGGGTGCGTGGGTTGAAATCAAACCCCCGAGGGCGCGTCCCTCGCCTTTTTCGTCGCACCCCGCAAGGGGTGCGTGGGTTGAAATAAACTCCTGAAGCTGGGCGTCGACCCGTACCTCGTCGCACCCCGCAAGGGGTGCGTGGGTTGAAATTGGAGAGCGGGGCCAACTACGCCAAGGTCAGCGCGTCGCACCCCGCAAGGGGTGCGTGGGTTGAAATGACTTGCAGTCTCTTTTGGCCCGTATTTCCCAACGTCGCACCCCGCAAGGGGTGCGTGGGTTGAAATTTCGGGCGGTGAGTGGCAAGGACGGCGAGGAAGCGTCGCACCCCGCAAGGGGTGCGTGGGTTGAAATTTCGGCGTACCGCTCCATATGGCCTACGCCGGGAGTCGCACCCCGCAAGGGGTGCGTGGGTTGAAATAATTCAGAGCTTAATGAAAACGTGTACCCGTAAAGTCGCACCCCGCAAGGGGTGCGTGGGTTGAAATGTCAACGTCCTGGATCCCACCAAGGCCACGGAGGTCGCACCCCGCAAGGGGTGCGTGGGTTGAAATGCGTAAAGAACAACCTCTCTGCTTGTCGGAATAGTCGCACCCCGCAAGGGGTGCGTGGGTTGAAATAGTTCTGCCTCGCCATGAGCGCCTGGGCGATTGAGTCGCACCCCGCAAGCCCCGCTTGCGCTTACAGTTCGAACGATTGCTCTCGGATGATCTCCCTCTCCGTATTCTTTTCAAACCACATCGCGTTTTCCGTGTGGACAGGGATGATGTACTTGGGATCTACATCGTCGATCATGGCGCGTATTGTCGCGGTGTCGGCATGGCCGCTGGTGTGGAGGTTCGTAATCCTGACTCCCTTCCCGTCCATAAACTCCAGGAAGGCAGCCACATCCGGCTTTTGCTTGTACCCGTTCCACATGGAGTAAAAGAGGACACCGCCATCGAAGGGCTTCAGCTCACTGAGCTTCTCCAAATACCGCGTCATGGAGGGGCGCACACACATGAGGAACTTTTCGCGTGCGATGCCGGCTCTCCCGATTTTGGCTTTGGGATATCGGCTCAGAATCCCGAACTGCTTCTCAGTGGGGGATGTCAGGAATGTCCGAACGCCCGAAAATGTACCGGGATTTGGGATACCGTCCCCGGCGGCGGAGGCGATCGCGGCGGAATACACGTCCTGCAGGAATATCCTTTCACTCCGCCTTGCGGCTTTGAAGGCCGTTACGCACCGGTCAATATTCGTCGCCGCCATGAGGATAAAGGCGGGGCCATCCGTTTGACGCAGCGTCTCGCAAGCAATTTCCTCAAGCTCCGCTTCGGTGGCGGGTCTCACGGCGTCCCGGCTGAGGGTGGTACCTTCGGTGATCAACACGTCCACCCGGTCAAGCCGCTTCAAAAGCGCCGAAAAGCTCTTCCTGCCGTTGGAGCGGAAGTCCCCCGTATACAACACCCGCTTGCCGTCGCACTCCAATAGGAGCATATATGAGTCAAAGGCCGAGTGGTCGCACAGGAAGGGCGTAACGCGAATATCGCCAACGCAGACCGCCTCCCCGGAACGCAAAAAGCCGTCTATCCTGAGAGGCGGCTTTCCCAAATAGTCGGAGGATGCCCGGTACACCGCCGCCGCGCGCTCCCCCATGTAAATTGCTATGCCCGGCATTACATGACTTGCCAATCCCACATGGTCACCGTGATAGTGGGTCACGAACACGGCGTCATATGCTCTCTTACCGAAAAAAAGGCCCTCCACCCGCGGGGCCACGGGCGTTTCCTCGTCAAGCTCACTGCCCACATCCAGAATGAGCCTCGCGTTTTCGGAGCTTATCTCAATGATGGAGCCGCCGATCTGATCCTGACCGCGAATGATATGTATCCTCATGACTTTCGGCTGAACTCCGCCAGATAGAGCAGTAAAATATGGTCCACGATCCTGCCAAGCTCCCGGGCGTCACCGTCCGTCACCAGGGGATGGTCAAATTTCATTGTGAACCCTTCCTTGGTCGTCTCGATTTTGCTGATAAAATCACCGTGGCTTTGAGCGATCTTTCCCACAACAAGCGCCGCGACAGATTCGCGGCGTCCCGGGAAAACAGTCTCCGAGACGGAGAAATCGATATGTGCCACACCCTCCTTGACCCGAAAGAGCTTGTTGTAAGCGCCGCTGGCATTTCCCGAGACGCAATCGAGCTTGTTGGCGATCTTGTAAGTCATCATGTCTGTAAAGGATTTGCTGGATTCAAGGCCGGCGTAAGTCACCATGGGATCATATTTTTCCATCACAGCGTTCATCTCAAGCTCAAAGATCTGATCGAAGCCGGTGATCTTCTTTTCTTTGGGACGCAGCGCGTTTATGGCCACCACCAACATGACAATGGTGATCAGGGTCCCCGCAATATCCTTGATTCCTCCCGCCACCGCCGTGCCGTCAAAACCGCCTATGGCCATCTCAACGACCGCCGCGACAATGGCGACGGCACCGAAAATCCCGCCGACGATCTTTTCAATGGAATCCTCATCTTTAAAAATGCCAATAAGCTTCTTCATGTGTCAGCCCTCCGAAATATATTTTCCGTTCTCTTCTCTTATGAAAAAGGCTTTGCAGTCAAAAAGCCTCATAAGCCTCTTCAGGTTCGGCCTGTCCTCCTGCAGCTCCTCCCACTGGGCGCCGTGCAGGAATACAAGTGGACACGCTTTTACATATGCGCCTTCCGGCAGGCAGAAGTCCCGAAGGAGCTTTTTCCTGTCAACGGTGCGCAGATATGTCATTCCCTCTAAGACACACCGCAGCATTGTCTCCTGGCTGTCCGGCTTTTTCAATTCCAGTATCCGCAGTACGCTTCCGTCCCAAGCCAGAAGGTCGATCTTCCCGGCAATGTCCGAGCGCTTATTCTTCAATGGTGTCTGGTAATCCACTACACGCCCCAGTTCAGGGAGCTCCCGCTGCAGGAAAATTCTCATGGCAATGAGCTCCTCTTCCCTGTTGGACTGCGCGTGATCCGTTATGCCGTCGTGTCCCTCGGTTTTATAGCTGGCTTCACGGGTTATCTGCGGAATTGCAGAAAACCTGTCAAGATGCTCACAGCACCACCTCGCAACGATCTCCGTATATAATTTCCCTGTATCCAGACTGCGGCCACGATAATTGATAAAATCCCGCTGATAGAAAACCGCCATATCCGCCGAGGCCTCCGCCGCTTTTTGCAGCACCTCCGCTTCTGTATACCCCTTAGTCATTCCGACACCTCTTGCGCAATAATGACTGGGACCGTTTTTTGTCAAGCGATCCCACGCCGGCTAAATAATACCACGCTAAACCGGAGATGTCCAGTTAACAATCAACCTCACATAGATTTGCGGACAGGATAAGAGAAAAATGCACAGCGATTTACCAGCCCCCGCCGTACTTCCCGTTGTCGCCCACGTGTGCGGTTTTAGGGCAGAGGGTAGGATGAGCACACCTCCGAGGCAGCAAAACGCCGTGTTGAGCGTTTGTGAGGGAAAAGGATTTTCCACTCTGCACGTAATCTCCAACTCAGGGAAGGCAACACCGAAGCATATTTCCGGCCCTTTTTCGAGGGAAAAAGGACGTTCGATTATGTCTTTATCTTTCACGATAAGACCTCCCTGTTTATGTAGTCGCGCGGTCGGCAAACCACCTCTACTTTAACAGGGAGCTTTTCTTGTATATTTCTTTCACCGCTAAAGCTTTTTCCTTCCCCCGGCAAAGCCGGGGGTTTACTTTGCTACACGAACAAAAAACCGTCCAAAATGGGCGGTTTTGTTGGAATAAGCGGTTAAAACTCCTACCTACCGAAAAGCTTTTAGGCGCAACGGCTTTCAGGTTCCTCACTTTTCAATTCTCTCAACTTTTGAAAGATCAAACAAAATCAGGCGCTGTGCCCGGACGAGCTCACCGTGGACGCGATATGAATGGGTTATGTCCCATGAATACAGTTCCGCCAAAGCGGAGCAAAGACGGGAGCTGGATATCTCAAATGGCCGGCCGCTCTGGTAAACCTCATCGGGTACTCCATGGGACTTAAAGTCTCTCTTTTGATAAGGCGACAGCGCCAGAAATCTGCCGCTGGGAGAGATCATGAGGCAGACGCGGCGGGGGCATCCGATCCCCCGAAGAGCCTCCAGGAAAATGCGGATCCGGCAGGTCTTCAGGTAAAAAGAGATATACACCTCACCCATCACGCCTCTCTCTTGCCCTTTCCCCTCCAGGTTTCCGGATGGGAAAAGTCGAAAAGGAGCATGATCTTGCTGTCCGCGGAGACGATTCTCCCTTTGGCGCGGTAGGTATTTTCCTTCTCCCACTGCCACACCTCATAGATGGCGGCGTAGAACTTCACGCTCTCCATCCGTTTGGGCGCGAATTCCTTGATGTTTTTCCGCCAGAGGATAGCGTCTTTATCCTTCGCCGTCACAGGGGTGACCAGTATACATTTCCGCGCCGGATTGATCTCCATTCGGATGCGTTCGCAGTTGTTGAGCGCGGTCAAGGCGATCTTATTGAAGGCAATGCCTGAGGGCCAAATGGTACAGGCCGGTGTATCATAGATGTTGCGGTTGGAAAAATAGTCGGAGCTGACCACCTGAAAGCCTTCCAGGGATATTTCCTCTATATCGGTCTTGAAATGTTTTTCATTCATACTCTGTCACCTTATATTTTGTCGCTCGTGATGTAGCCGTTGGCAAGGTCCACCTTATATTCCTGTTCATGATCCTTCACGGGAATACCAAAATAATCCCGCCATTCTCCCGGAAGACAGGATCTTGTTTTCGGCCCTCCGAGAAACAGCTCAAAATCGCTCAGCTTGAACAGGAACAGCGCCTCTCCCTCGTATACGGCCGGCCTTCCCATGATCTTGTATCTGTATTCGGGGTCCCATCCCATCAGATCAAACACCTTTCCGGCGAAGATCCGGCAAAGCATATCCCGAGCCGAAAGCTCCTTTTCTCCGCCTCCCTTTGCCCAACGGAGGGAATCGGGGGCGTCCGGGGAGCAGGGCCGGATGATCAGGCGTTTCTGCTCCGGATGTACCAGTATCAGAATGTGTGTCGCTCCGGGGAACCTTCTGAGGCAAGCCATATTGAATTTGATCCTTGTGGGCCAGATCGTGATGGACGGTTCCCTCGTGTGGGCAAACAGCTCGCCTCTTGTCACCTGATATCCCGCCAGATCCGCGATGAGCTCCGTCTCATCGTCACCGATCGGTTTCGCGTTATTAAAAACGTTATCAAGCTCATTATGGTTCGTCATGCGTGTTTGCCGCCTCCTTGATAAGTTCTTCGGCAAGAGATCTGACAGCTTCTTCAGAGGGCGTGGAAAACTGCTCGATTCCAGGCGCCGGGACGCTGGCCTTTCCCACCCTCCACTCGGTGTCCCCCGATAGATAGTAGATATCGTTCTCCGCGATATGGTCATAGAACTCATCCCCAAATTCCCCCTCCCATTCCTCGGGGAAGAACTCCGCCCGCCGCTTTTTGACGCCGTCTTGCCCCGGTATTTCAACCAGGACGGCCCCCACGGCAGAGCACAGATTGAATAAGATGATCCTTTCATCGCCTCGGGTCATCCAGGTGCCCCGGACTTTATATATGCAGTCCGGGTCCCAACCCATGATCTCAAACAGGGCCGCCCCGAAATGAGGGCAGCTGAGACTTTTGGAGTAAATTCCCGCCGCGTCCTCCGCCCTCCAGCGAATGCTGTGTATTGCTCCCTGACCGCAGGGCCGTATCGCCAGCTTGCGCTCGGAGGCGTGAAGGAGGAGCTGGATATGTCCCACATCGGCAAACCTTCTTACACACCAGGTGTTAAAGGTGATACGGCCTTTCGAGACTGTGAGAGACGGGCCGTCATATCGTATCTGTGTAAATTGATTTCGCACAACCTGATATCCCGTGAGGTCGAAAGCGGAGAAGGATTTTTTGGGGACGTGGGTCTCCCGTCCCTTTTTCCTGACGCTGTTGGAGGAATCAAAATACGGTGCCGGTTCTTCGTTTACCCAGTGGTGGTTGATGGGGACGAACCCTCGAAAGATCCCTTCATCTATGACATGTATGCCGGGCAGGGAGCCCTGAATATGGTGCTTCCTGTTCTGGATCAGTACCTGGACCAGCTCAAACTCTTCTCGGGAGATTATGGCCTCATGCTTATTTTTCAGGCGCCACTGATCTCTGTCGCCGCGGTTTTTCCTGTGGGTGTGGTCAAACAGGTCGCTTGTAAAGGTTTTCCATGTCAAAATATCGCCGCAGTAGCGCTCATTGGAAAGGATGTATCTTATGGAACCGGCGCTCCACATGGCGGAACCGGTTTTTGTCCGGCATCCGATGTCGGTGAGGAAGGCGGCGATACTCTCCACGGATCTGCCGCTCAGATATGCGCCAAATATGAACCGCACGATCTTGGCTTCCTCGCGGTTCACGGCCAGGGGAGCGTCCTTGACATATCTGCCGGAGGCATCCTTTTGCCTGTCGTAGCCCAACAGCGGAGGCGTCAGGGCTTTCTCATCCTTAAAGCGCTGGGTGAGCGACCATATCATCGCCTCCCTCTTTTTGACGGATTCCTCCTCGGCGAACTTTGCCAGAAACGTCAACATAAAATCGGAGTTTTCATCCAGCGTATTCAGCCCGTCCGTTTCAAAAAACACGCCCACCGGCGGATCCAGTTTTTTGAGGCGGCGGATCAGCGAGACGCAGTCGATCAGATTCCGGGCAAAACGGGAGACGCTTTTTGTTACAATGAGGTCGTATTCTCCCCGTTCACAGGCCGCGATCATCTCGTTGAACTGTGTCCGGTTCTTCAGCGAAGTGCCGGAAATACCTTCATCCGCGTAAATACGGCGAAGATCCCAATTTGGCCGCTCACGGGCCACTTGCCGGTAGTGCGCCTGCTGCAGCTCATAGGAGGAGAGCTGCTCGTCGCTCCCGGTGGACACCCGGCAATAGGCGCAGGTACGAAAGATCCTGTTTTGGTCATTGAGGCTGATCTTGGGCTTCGCGGGTATGTAGACCTTGTCGCCGGCGCTCTGGGATTGGTACATCCTTCCGATCTCTTCGCGGCGATCCATGCTGTCAGCTCCTTTTTCTGTTCATTGTCCGCACCGATCCCGCATCTTCTTGATCAGTCTGTTTTTCTCGGCGAGGATGGATGCCAGCGCCTGCAGCTCCAACGCCTCTTCCCCTTCAAGGCCGTACAGGTCAAGGGAAAGAGTGTTGGTCCGCCCCAACAGGTAATCGGTGGTCGTTCCAAAAATATCGGCAATTCTTGAAAGAGTTTCCAAAGGGGGCTGCCGGATACTCTGCTCATATGCCGAGATCGTGGACCTGTCTATCGACAGAAGGCCGGCAAGCTGATCCTGGGAGAGATTCTTCGCCTGCCTGAGCTCCCTCAATCGCATTGAAAACGAAAATAACACCGTCTGCGGCCCCCTTCCTGTAAAATAGTATATCAGGAAGTGTGCTACAATTGGTCGCAGACTCGTGACACTTTGCAACCTCGCACGCGTTTAGGTAATGAAAATATCTTAGTCGTACATTCAGGTCAACCCAAATGGAGTATTAACTGGTAAAATAGCCACATCACGCAAAAGGAGATGCGGCTATGAAGACTACATACAGCGGCACGCAAAAGCAAGCCATTTTAGACCGCTACTTTTCCGGGGAGAGCGTCAGAACGCTGGTTTCGAATACCGAGATCCCGCGCAGTACGATATATGCGTGGGTAAAGGAAGGGAAAATTGCCGAAAGAGACAGTCCCATTAGTAGGAATGCCTACAACCAGCTGCGGGAGCACGCCCGACGTTTTGGAGGAAATGCTGAGTATCCTGAAAACCTGCGGCTGTGCGCCACATGATCCTCTTTCTGAAAAGCTGAAAACCTTGGAGCGGTTATACAATGATGGCGGGTACAGCGTAAGGGTGATTTGCGAGGCACTTGATGTTCCCAGAGGAACATTTTACAAAAAGGTCTGATTTTTCACTCGGATCAAGGGAGCAATTACCGTTCTCGTGCTTTCCGCGCCTTTCTGGCAGAGCGTGGCGTTACTCAATCATTTTCCAATCCCGGCTCGCCATATGACAACTCCGTGGCGGAATCGTTCTTTTCATCTATGAAAAGTGAGGAGCTGTACAGATACAAGTATCGCTCGGAAAAAGAGTTCCGCGAGGGCGTGGCGCGATACATACGTTTTTATAACTCTGAACGCCCTCATAAATCCCTCAACTACAAGACTCCAAATCAGAAAGAGCAAAAGTATTGGGTAGCTGTGGAAAATTGTTGAACATAAGGATTAGACACAGTGGTTCGAAAGTGACCGCTTTCGATTTTTTGGATTGTATTTTTCATAAAATCTACAATGTGTATCTGGACATTTTGCGAATGCACGAAAGCTGAAACACGTTGGAAATCAGGGAAAAATAAAAGAGAGAACCTTCATGTCCAAACCTCAGTGGTTCAGATATGAAGGTTCTCTCAGGACAAGCGTCCGCAAAATAGTCAGCCAACCGGCTCCTCATTCGCGGCGTTCGTTTTACGCAGGTTGAACCGTGCG
>CANQBC010000040.1 GCA_947589225.1 uncultured Oscillospiraceae bacterium
GAGTTTGAGCAGATGGAGTGCGAGTTCTTCTGCAAGCCCGGCACCGACCTTGAGTGGTTCGCCTACTGGAAGAAGTTCTGCATCGACTGGCTCAAGTCCCTGGGGCTCTCCGAGGAGAATATGCGCTACCGGGACCACGAGCCGGCGGAGCTGGCCTTCTACTCCAAGGCCACCACAGACATCGAGTACGCCTTCCCCTTCACCGACTGGGGGGAGCTGTGGGGCATCGCCGACAGGACCGACTATGACCTGACGCGCCATCAGGAGGCGTCAGGCAAGGACCTCACCTACTACGACCAGGAGGCAAACGAGCATTTTATCCCCTACGTCATCGAACCCAGCCTTGGCTGCGACCGGGTGGCCCTGGCGTTTCTCTGCGAGGCGTACGACGAGGAGCATTTAGTCGATGCCAAGGGCAAGGAGGACGTGCGCGTGGTGCTGCGGCTCCACCCGTTCCTGGCCCCCTTCAAGTGCGCGGTGCTGCCACTCTCCAAGAAGCTCTCCGACAAGGCCATGGAGATAAGAAACGAGCTGGCGAAGTCCTTCATGGTGGACTTTGACGACGCCGGGTCCATCGGCAAGCGTTACCGCCGGGAGGACGAGATCGGCACGCCTTTCTGCGTGACATACGACTTCGACTCTGAACAGGACGGGTGCGTCACCGTCCGAGAGCGGGACACCATGGAGCAGGTGCGCATCCCCATCGGCGAGCTGGAGAGTTACATCGCCCAGCGCGTGGCGTTTTGAGCCATGAAGCTGTTTGACGCGATTTGGTATAACGGCGGCCGGGGACCGGCCGACGGCAACAACTACTGGCGGCGGCTCGCCATATGGCACTATGTCTGGGTCGGTGTGCTTCTGACGGCGCTGAGCGCCGCCGCGGGCAGCCTGGCGCTGGTGGTGGGGGGCGTCTATCCGGGGATAAAGGACGCGAGTTTTCAGTGGAGCTATTTTTCCGAGCCGTGGATCCTCTTCCTCAATATCCTCCCGGTGCTTCTTCTCACCGCGGCGCTGTATTTTTCCACCGGGAGGGCGTGGATAGCGTATTTGGGTTCGTCCTTCACCGTGCTGGCGCTGGCCATCGTGGATTTTTACAAGCTCGCCATCAGGAACGAGACCTTTAAGGCTTCGGATCTGGGGCTGGTGGGCGAGGCGGCCGGGATCATTTCAAATTACACGATTGTCATATCCGGACGGGCGGTCATATCCATACTGGCTGTCGTCCTGGGGACGGCGCTGGCGGCGATCCTGGCACGCGGCGCGCTGAAAAAGGTCTGGGTTCGCGTCGTTGGCGCGGTCTTGAGCCTGGGCGTGCTCGTGACGCTTATTTTCACCCTCTATGCCAGTGACGCCGTGTATGATCGCACGGTGAACAACACCGCGGAATACAACGTATGGGTGGAGCAGCAGGTCTACGCCTCGAAGGGCTTTTTATACTCCTTCCTCCGCTCCATATCCGAAGCCATTCCCAAGCCCCCGGAGGGGTACGACGAGGATGAGGCCGCGGAGATGCTTGCCGGGTACAGCGACGGCTCCATTGAGGAGGAACGGCGCGTCAATTTGATCGCCGTGATGCTTGAGGCATACTGTGACCTTTCGGAATACCCCCAGATAGGCGTGGACGAGGACGTTTACGCGCCGCTCCATGAGCTTCAGGCGGAGAGCCTTCACGGGCATATTGTCTCCAACACCTTCGGCGGCGGGACGGTGGACTCCGAACGCTGCTTTTTGACGGGTTTCGCCGAGATGGAGGAGTTCCGGGAGAAAACCGACTCATACGCCTGGTTCCTGCGCCGCAACGGCTACTATGCGGAGGGGCTTCACCCCGGGAACAACTGGTACTACAACAGGGAAAACGTGGAGAGGAATCTGGGCTTTGAAAAGTATTATTTCCTGGAGGACTTCGGAACGGGCGACAGGAGCGACAGCTTCTTCTTCTCGGAGCTTACCGAGCTCATAGAGAACCGGGACAAGTCCGTACCCTATTTCAACTACTCCATATCCTTCCAGAACCACGGCGGCTACGACAGCGCCTCAACGGGGGAGAAGTCGTACCTCGTCCGTGGAGACAAGCCCGAGCCGGCGTACAACACGGTGAACAACTATCTCACCGGCATTGCCGACACAAGCCGGAGGATGCTTGACTTTGTAAACTCCCTGCGGGACGACCCGGAGCCCTTTGTGGTGGTTTTTTACGGCGACCACAAGCCGTATCTGGGCACCGCTTTTGATGAGCTTGGGGTCAATCTCGACCTGGGTACCGGGGAGGGCTTTTACAATTACTGCTCCACGCCCTATTTGATCTGGGCCAACGACGCCGCCAGGCGCGCCACCGGCGGGGACTTTACCGGCGAGGGCGGCGACGTGTCCGCGTGCTTTTTGATGGACAAGGTATTCGAGGAGTGCGGTTGGGGCAGAAGCGCCTACGGCCAGATCCTCCACGACGCCGCGCGGCGCGTCAGCGCCATCAACACCACCCTTGACGTGTCGGTGGTGGACGGGCAGATACTCCATGAGCTCGCCGGGGAGCAGAGGGAGCTTGTAAACGGCGTCCTCTACGCCGGGTATTACACAAAGGAACACTTCTCCTACGGGGAGCTTTTGGGGGATTGACATGGGAACAGGTCAGCAGTTCGCAAAATGGCTGAAGCCCGCCGGGTGCGTGGCGGTGCTGGTTTTCACGGTGATCGCCACCGCGCTGATGTTCACCGCCAGGGGGACGCCCGTGGAGGGCTATGAACCGGCGGAGAGCGGGGAATACTACAGTGAGCGCCCGGAGGATCTGCTCTCGGAGCTTGAGACGAACCTGCTTCCGAAGATAGAGGCCCCCGACGTGGAGCTGGAGCTTTCGGACGGTGTGATCCATGTCACCGGCCCCGGGGAACAGTTGCACACGGCGAGACTGGCGATCATACACTATTATGATGGGGACATGTTTGTGTTTACGGAGGTGACACCGTGAGAGACGGTTTTGTCAAGGTGGCGGCGGCCACGCCGAAGATCCGGGTGGCCGACTGCGCGTATAACGCCGGGGAGATCATCAGGCTCTGCCGGGAGGCCGCGGACCTGGGCGTCAAAATCCTCGTTTTCCCGGAGCTGTGTATCACGGGCTACACCTGTGGGGACCTCTTTTTGCAGGATACGCTTCTGGACGCGGCGGAGGCGGCGCTGGAGCGTATTCTGAAGGCGAACGACGGCCTTGACATGATCACCGCCGTGGGGCTGCCCGTGCGGTACGAGGACAAGCTCTATAACTGCGCGGCCGTGACGCACGGGCATGGGCTTATTGGGCTCGTGCCGAAAATATACCTTCCCAACTACGGTGAGTTCTATGAAAAGCGGTGGTTCGATTCGGGCAAAAGGGAGGACTCCTGGCATGTGGATCTATGCGGCGAGGACAACGTCTGCTTCGGGGCACTCCAGGTCGTTCGGGATCTGAACATGCCGGATCTCACCGTGGGCGCGGAGATCTGCGAGGACTTGTGGGCCTCGGATCCGCCCTCGACTCGGCTGGCGTCTATGGGGGCCACGGTGATCCTGAACCTGTCCGCCTCCAACGAGCTGGTGGGCAAGGCGGCCTACCGGCGGGAGCTGGTGAAAAACCAGTCCGCGCGGCTCCACTGCGCCTATATCTACGCCGACGCCGGGGAGGGGGAGAGCTCCACCGACCTTGTATTCGCCGGTCACAACATGATCGCCGAAAACGGGACGATCCTGGCGGAGAGCCGCTTCAAGACCGGCCTCACCGTCACGGAGATCGACATCGAGCGCCTGGCCTTTGAGCGCCGCAGGAACACCACGTTCCACGCCTCGGACAGACGATGGTGGCAGCCGGGGTTCAGGTTCAACATTTCTCCTACGCTGTTTGAGCGGGAGGAGACGGAGCTCACCCGCCCCGTGGCCCGCAGCCCCTTCGTCCCCTCGGAAAAGGACGAGCGGGAGGAGCGGTGCCGGGAGATCTTCGCCATCCAGACCCAGGGCCTCAAAAAGCGGGTGGAGCACACGGGCTCCAAAAAGCTGGTGGTCGGCGTCTCCGGGGGGCTGGACTCGACCCTCGCCATGCTGGTCTCCGCCATGGCCGCGCGGGAGCTGGGACTTCCAAGGGATGCCCTCGTGGCCGTGACCATGCCCTGCTTTGGCACCACGGAGCGAACCAAGTCCAACGCCATGGTGCTGGCCGAAAAGCTGGGCGCGGAGCTGCGGGTCGTGGATATAACCGCCTCCGTCCGGCAGCACTTTGCCGACATCGGACACGACGAGAGCGACCACTCCGTCACATATGAAAACGCTCAGGCGCGGGAGCGCACCCAGGTGCTCATGGACATCGCCAACAGCCTTAACGGCATCGTGGTGGGCACCGGGGATCTCTCGGAGCTGGCCCTGGGCTGGGCCACTTACAACGGCGACCACATGAGTATGTACGGCGTCAACGCCGGCGTGCCCAAGACCCTGGTGCGGTACGTGGTGGGCTGGTACGCCGACACCTGCGGCGATGTCGAGCTGGCCGGAGTCCTGAACGACATTTTGGCCACCCCCGTCTCCCCGGAGCTCCTGCCCGCGGAGAACGGAGAAATTTCCCAAAAGACGGAGGATCTTGTCGGGCCCTATGAGCTCCACGACTTCTTCCTCTACTACTTCGTCCGCTGGGGGATGAATCCGGCGAAGATCTACCGGCTGGCGAAATACGCTTTCACGGGCGTCTACGACGACGCCGCAATATTGAAATGGCTCAAGACCTTCGTCCGCCGCTTCTTCTCGCAGCAGTTCAAGCGCTCCTGCCTGCCCGACGGGCCGAAGGTGGGCTCCGTGGCCCTGTCCCCCCGGGGCGACTGGCGGATGCCCTCCGACGCCGTTTCAAAGGCGTGGCTGGATGAATTGGAGAATCTGAAATGAGCGACCTGATCGCCGCCGTCGCCACCGGCTCCGCGCGTTCGGCCATCGGCGTCGTCCGCCTGTCCGGCGAGGGCGCGATAACGTGCGCGGACATGGTGTTTCGGGCAAATTCCGGCCGAAAAATGGCGGATACGCCATCAAATCGCCTTGTTTACGGAAAAATTATTGATAAAAACGGGGCGCTTTTGGACACCTGCCTTTGCACCGTCTCCCGCGCTCCCCACAGCTACACCGGCGAGGACACGGCGGAGCTTCAGTGCCACGGCTCCCCGGCGGCGCTGGGCGCCATTTTGACGGCGCTTTTTGAAAACGGGGCGCGGCAGGCCCTCCCGGGGGAATTTACCAAGCGGGCCTTTTTGAACGGGAAGCTGGATCTCACCGAGGCCGAGGCCGTCATCGATCTCATCGACGCGGACACGGAAGCGGCGGCGAAAAACGCCGCCGGACAGCTGGCCGGCGCGGTCACGGGGAAAACCGACGCGGTGTACTCGGAGCTTCTGGACATCGCCGCCCATTTTCACGCGGTGGTGGACTGGCCCGACGAGGACATCGAGGACTTTCAGCTTGAAAACTACCTCGGGACGCTGGAAGGCGCCGAAAAAGCCCTCTCCGCCCTCCTTGACACCTTCGAGCGGGGGAAGATCCTGCGGGACGGCGTGAGGACCGCCATCGTGGGCCGGCCCAACGTGGGAAAGTCCTCCCTCCTGAACGCCCTCCTGGGATTCGACCGGGCGATCGTCACCCCTGTTCCCGGCACGACCCGGGACACGGTGGAGGAGACGTGCGTTCTCGGGGACGCCAAGCTGCGCCTTGTGGACACCGCCGGGATACGCGACGCCTCCGACGAGGTGGAGCGAATAGGCGTGGAGAGGAGCTACGGGGCCATGGCGGCATCCCGGCTCATTCTGGCGGTGGTGGACTCGTCCCTGGAGCTGACGGAGGAGGACGCGGAGCTTATAAAAAAAGCCTCTCTCCGCGCGCCGACCGTAATTGTCCTTAATAAATCCGACCTGCCCCGGAGGCTCCTTTTGCCCAGGGAGCTTGAGGGTATGTCCCATGCCGACGTCTGCGCCAAAACCGGGGAGGGGATCGACGGATTGGCGCGGGCCGTCACGGCCCTTCTGCCGGACGTCCCGGAGGCTCCTGCCGGGGAGATCCTGACAAACGCCCGACAGGCCGGAGAGGTCAAATCGGCGCTGGACTCCGTGAGGAGCGCCAAAGCGGCGCTGTTCGCGGGCGTTACCCCCGACGCTGTTCTCACGGAGCTCGAGTCCGCCATGGAGGCCCTGGGGAGGCTTACCGGCAAGTCTCTCGCCGCCGACGTGATGGAAAGGATCTTCCACCGGTTTTGCGTGGGGAAATAATCTTGATTTTTTTCCCGCAAAGAGCTTGAAAATATATGGGCTTGCTGGTATAATGTCTGTGGTTTTTTCCAAGACTGTAAAAAATTAAATTTTTATACGAGGAAGGATACTGCAAAATGGCAAAAAAGTATGTTTATCTGTTCTCCGAGGGCAACGCCAACATGCGTGAGCTCCTGGGCGGCAAGGGCGCCAATCTGGCCGAGATGACCAACATCGGGCTTCCCGTGCCCCAGGGCTTCACCATCACCACCGAGGCCTGCACCCAGTACTACGAGGACGGCCGCACCATCAACGACGAGATCATGGCCCAGGTCAACGAGTACGTCAAAAAGATGGAGGAGATGAACGGCAAGAAGTTCGGGGATCTCAAAAACCCGCTTCTGGTCTCCGTCCGCTCCGGCGCCCGCGCCTCCATGCCCGGCATGATGGACACCATCCTGAACCTTGGCCTTAACGACGACGTGGTCGCCGCCATGATCGCCGGCAACCCCGACCCCAAGTTCGAGCGCTTTGTCTACGACTCCTACCGCCGCTTCATCCAGATGTTCTCCGACGTGGTCATGGAGGTGGGCAAGAAGTACTTCGAGCAGCTCATCGACCAGATGAAGGAGCGCAAGGGCGTCAAGTTCGACGTGGAGCTCACCGCCGCCGACCTCAAGGAACTGGCCGAGGAGTTTAAGGCCGAGTACAAGAAGCAGCTGGGCGAGGACTTCCCCTCCGATCCCCAGGTACAGCTTTATGAAGCCATCCGCGCGGTGTTCCGCTCCTGGGACAACCCCCGCGCCAACGTATACCGCCGCGACAACGACATCCCCTACTCCTGGGGCACCGCCGTCAACGTCATGCCCATGGTGTTCGGCAACCTGAACAACAACTCCGGCACCGGCGTGGCCTTCACCCGTGACCCCGCCACCGGCGAGAAGAAGCTCATGGGCGAGTTCCTTGTGAACGCCCAGGGCGAGGACGTGGTGGCCGGCGTCCGCACCCCCATGCCCATTGCTCAGATGGCCGAGCAGTTCCCCGAGGCCTACGCCGACTTTGTGAAGGTCTGCGACACTCTGGAGAACCACTACCGCGATATGCAGGACATGGAGTTCACCGTGGAGAACGGCAAGCTCTACATGCTCCAGTGCCGCAACGGCAAGCGCACCGCTCCCGCCGCTCTCAAGATCGCCTGCGACCTGGTGGACGAGGGCATGATCGACGAGAAGAAGGCCGTGGCCATGATCGATCCGCGCAATCTGGACACCCTGCTCCATCCCCAGTTTGACCCCGCCGCCCTCAAGAAGGCCGAGGCCATAGGACGCGGCCTTGGCGCCTCCCCCGGCGCCGCCTGCGGCAAGGTGGTGTTCTCCGCCGAGGACGCCAAGGAGTGGAAGTCCCGCGGCGAGAAGGTCGTCCTCGTCCGTCTCGAGACCAGCCCCGAGGACATCGAGGGCATGAAGGCCGCCCAGGGCATCCTCACGGTGCGCGGCGGCATGACCTCCCACGCGGCCGTCGTGGCCCGCGGCATGGGCAAGTGCTGCGTCTCCGGCTGCGGTGAGATCAACATGGATGAGGAAAACAAGAAATTCACCCTGGCCGGCAAGACCTATCACGAGGGAGACGCCATCTCCATCGACGGCTCCACCGGCAACATCTATGACGGCATCATCCCCACCGTGGACGCCACCATCTCCGGCTACTTCGGACGGATCATGGGCTGGGCCGACAAGTACCGCCGCCTCAAGGTCCGCACCAACGCGGACACCCCCACCGACGCTAAGAAGGCCCGCGAGCTGGGCGCCGAGGGCATCGGGCTTTGCCGCACCGAGCACATGTTCTTCGGCGAGGGCCGCATCGACGCCTTCCGTGAGATGATCTGCGCCGAGACCGTTGAGGAGCGCGAGGCCGCTCTCGCGAAGATCCTGCCCATGCAGCAGGCCGACTTCGAGGGCCTCTACGAGGCGCTGGAGGGGACCCCCGTCTGCATCCGCTTCCTGGATCCCCCGCTTCACGAGTTCGTTCCCACCGAGGAGGCCGACATCGAGCTTCTGGCGCGCGCCCAGGGCAAGAGCGTTGAGACCATCAAGGCCCTCATCGCCTCCCTCCACGAGTTCAACCCCATGATGGGCCACCGCGGCTGCCGTCTGGCCGTCACCTACCCCGAGATCGCCGTGATGCAGACCCGCGCCGTCATCCGCGCCGCCATCAACGTCCAGGCCAAGCATCCCGACTGGAATGTGGAGCCCGAGATCATGATCCCGCTGGTTGGCGAGGTCAAGGAGCTCAAGTACGTCAAGAACTTTGTGGTCAAGACCGCCGATGAGGAGATCGCCAAGGCCGGTGTCGAGCTTAAGTATCAGGTGGGCACCATGATCGAGATCCCGCGCGCCGCCCTCACCGCCGACGACATCGCCAAGGAAGCCGACTTCTTCTGCTTCGGCACCAACGACCTGACTCAGATGACCTACGGCTTCAGCCGTGACGACGCCGGAAAATTCCTGGGCGCGTACTATGACGCCAAGATCTTCGAGAACGACCCGTTCGCCAAGCTCGACCAGGTGGGCGTGGGCAAGCTCATGAAGATGGCCATTTCCCTGGGCAAGCCCGTGAATCCCAAGCTCCATGTGGGCATCTGCGGCGAGCACGGCGGCGATCCCACCTCCGTGGAGTTCTGCCACACCATCGGACTTGACTATGTCAGCTGCTCCCCCTTCCGCGTCCCCATCGCCCGCCTCGCCGCCGCCCAGGCCGCGATCAAGGAGATGTGAGCGAAGGCGCATGCCCTTGAAAAGTTTATTTGAGAAATAAAAAAGCCGGGGTGTACCGAGAAATCGGTACACCCCGGCTTTTGCTTTATAAAAGCTCATTCAAAATTGTTTATCTCCCTCCCTGACACAAGGTGGCGGTGGGTGTAGTACGTAAAAATAATGTTCCAGTGAAATTTCGACGGGGAGGAGGGGGACCTTTTGGGCGGGTACATCATAACGTCATCGCAAATAAGAAACATCTTTCCAAAAAATTGCCTGAGCGCCCCACAATATAATCCGGCGTCGTCGTAGAAGCAAAATTCCACCCGGTCATCGTATCGCTCAATATCCACGTTGAGTTCCATGGCTCCGGCGGCCGCCACGGTCTGGCCTATCAGTTCCTCCGCCCTCTTGACGCGCTCCGGCACGGGGATAAACACGCTGTTCTTTTCAACATCTTCCAGCAATTTTTCAAATTTGGCGTCCAGCTCCCCCTTGCTGGGGCCTGCCGCCCCGACCTCCGGCTCCCGGCCCTCAGGGTGACGAATGGAATACAACGTCTCCTTCATTTTTCCGCCTCCGATTTATAATTGATGATCCGCTTTTTTCGCTTTTTCGCGTACCGGCGCGTGTCAGCCGCGCCGCCGCCGTCCAGAAGGATATACGCCACCAGCACGTCACTGTTGTCCACCATCCAGTGGTTTCTGGCGGTGATGGCAAATCTCATGGGCGCGGACTCGATGGGCGGGTACATCGTCCTGTCGTACTTGTCCGCGTTGACCTCCCGGCCCAGATAGGCCAGAACGAGGACGGATTCGATGTGTGGGTATTTGTCCTTCAGATTCCATACCACCGAGGCCGCTATGCGGTCGAAGTCCCCATATCCGCCGAGGTAGAACGTGTCCGCCCCCTCCGCGATAAGGGCTTCAACGCAGCTTGCAAGCCACGCCCTGAGTTCCGGGCTGTCGAGGCAGTCTCTGTGTCCGCAAAAGGTAACTGTCATGAAATAATGTCGCGCCTCTCGCTCTATAAATGAGACATATGATGTGTCAATTGTATACTTGCTATGTAAATTAGTCAATAGCTATCATCGTATGACTGAGTATTTTTCCTGCACATACTATAATTTACGCAGAGAAGGTGGTGCGGAAATATGTCGGTCAGCTTCAAAAATCGGGACAGAGTTATCCAACTTGGCATCGCTATCGGGATGCTCCGAAGGATGCGCGGTATGTCTCAAGAACAGCTTGCGGAGAAGGCCGGGATAAGCCGAGGCCATCTCAGTACGATTGAGGCCCCAAATATGGCTGCCGGTATGTCTATAGATACCTTCTTCAACATCGCGGACGCCCTGGATGTAAATCCCGCCGACCTTATCAACGCCGCCATGTTCCCGGACAGCATCATTAAGTGACCTCACAGCGAATAGTATGCCCCGCCCCGTCAGTCAAGACGGCGCGGGGCTTTTTCACGCGATCCTTTTTGCGGCGGCGCGGTCTTGTTTTCTTTGGCAAAGGGTGGTATGATGAGGAAAACGGCTTCAGGAGGCGCGGATATGGCGAATATGTTTGATTACATCGCCTGGAGGGGCGATTTGACAATTGACGCCGACGGGTTCAACGAGGCGGACGGGGCGATCCTGGCCAGATTCGCGTATATGCCCTTTGAGTATTTTCAAGATCCGCCGGAAAACGGGTTTACGACGGTGCGGGAGCTGGCGGAGCAGTCCCTTTTCGACGAGAAGCTGGACGCGCAGGAGCGGTGGAAGCTTCGGGATCGGGAACTGATGGACGCCATGTCAAAAAGCCGCCGGTTTGCCGATCTCCGGGCCGGGTACTATTTCAGCCGGTTTGACGAGAAACTGGAGACGCAGTTTTCGGCCATAACGGCGGTGCTGCCGGACGGGAGGTATCTCATTGACTTCCGCGGCACGGACAACACCATCGTGGGGTGGAAGGAGGATCTGAACATGTCCTACCTCTGCCCCATACCCGGTCAGATAACGGCCGCGGAGTATGTCCACCGTATGGCCGCCCTGACGGAGGGGAGGCTGATCCTCTGCGGCCACTCCAAGGGCGGGAACCTGGCGGTGTACGCCGGGGCCTTCTGCGGGGAGGAGATCCAGGAGCGCATCGACGCCGTGTACAACTACGACGGGCCGGGGTTCTTTGAGGACGTGCTCCAGAGCGGCGGGTACCGGGGCATCTGCGGGAAAATACATACCTTTATCCCCCAATTTTCCGTCGTGGGCATGCTCCTTGGCAGGGGAGAAAAGTCGTCGGTCGTCCACAGCACGGAAAACGGCCTCCACCAGCACGATATGTACTCCTGGGAGATGCGCGGGCCGGGGTTCGTCCATTTGGGCACCGTCACCGGCGGGAGCAGGTTCGTGGATTCGGCCCTTACGGGCTGGATCGCCGAGATGACCCCGGAACAGTTTGAGCTGTTCGCGGACGCCATCTACAAGGTGATGGAGGACACCAACGCCAAAACCCTCCACCAGATGCGGGAGAACCTTTTTGACACGGTGGTGAGCATCGTCCACTCGGTGGGGGACATGGATGAGGACACCCGCCGCGCTGTCATGGAGTGTGTGAAGCTTCTTGTCATCAACGCCGGACGCGGCGTGAAAGAGGAGCTTCATGAGCGCGGCGCCCCCTGAGAAGGGGCGGGCGCGGGAACCGGCCGGGAAAAAACACGGGGCGAAGCCCGAAAAAGTCCTTGAAAAATGCGTGGCCATGTGATAGAATCAACAGAGCTACGGCTATGATGAGGAAAATAGCGGTTTGCCGCCCGGCAGAGAGGGGTCGCCATTGGCTGAAAGCGTCCCGGGACAGGCCCCGCCTGGTTCGCCTCGGAGCTCCGGCCAATCCCCGGCGTCAGTTCCCGCGTTAAGGGACATGAGTGCGCGACTTTGTGCGAATTTGGGTGGTACCGCGGAGACTCCTCCGTCCCATGGGGACGGAGGAGTCTTTTAATTATCCCGCCCTTTTGACCGGTCAAATCTTTTACATTTCTAATATTATATTAATATACGGAGTGATACCATGAGAGAACAGTTAGCAAAGATCCGCGAGGAGGCGGCGGCAAAGCTGGCGGCCGTCACAAGCGGCGCGGAGCTTGAGGAGCTTCGCGTCCGCTATCTTGGGAAAAAGGGCGAGATCACGGCCATTTTGAAGCAGATGGGCTCCCTGCCCGCCGAGGAGCGCCCCAAAATGGGCCAGCTTGCCAACGAGGCCCGCGCCGACATTGAAAAAAAGCTCGCCGAGGCCAAACGCAATGTGGAGGCAAAGGCTCTGGAGATGAAGCTGCGCGCCGAGGCTGTGGACGTCACCGTCCCCGGAAAGAGCGTCCACATCGGCCACAGGCACCCCATGTACATCGCCCTGGACGAGATGAAGGAGATTTTTATCGGCATGGGCTTTACGGTGGTGGACGGGCCGGAGATCGAGCTTGCGGAGCTTAATTTCGACCGCCTGAACGCCGGGGAGGGCCACCCCAGCCGCGACTGGTCGGACACCTTCTACTTCGA
Source organism: uncultured Oscillospiraceae bacterium (assembly GCA_947589225.1). GTDB lineage: Bacteria > Bacillota > Clostridia > Oscillospirales > Oscillospiraceae > RUG626. Next base: position 12,522 of record CANQBC010000040.1, read on the forward strand.
CCGGGACGAGCGTGTGATGCTCCGCTCCCAGACCTCCCCCATGCAGGTGCGGGCCATGGACACCCTGCCCCTGCCCATTCGCATGGTTGCGCCGGGACGCGTCTACCGCAAGGACGAGGTGGACGCCACCCACTCGCCCATGTTTCACCAGATCGAGGGCATGGTCATTGACCGCGGCGTCACCATGGCCGACCTGAAGGGAACCCTCAACGCCGTCATAAAGAAGATGTATGGGGAGGACACCCGGACTCGCTTCCGCCCCCACCACTTCCCCTTCACCGAGCCCAGCTGCGAAGTGGATGTCCAGTGCCACAAGTGCGGCGGTGCCGGCTGCCCCACCTGCAAGGGCGAGGGCTGGATCGAGCTTCTGGGCGCGGGGATGATCCACCCGCGCGTCTTAGAGATGGCCGGCATCGACCCGGAGGTATGGTCCGGCTGGGCCTTCGGCTTTGGCCTGGAGCGCACCGCCATGCGCCGTTTCAAGATCGACGACCTGCGCCTCATCTTTGAAAACGACGTGCGGTTTTTGGAGCAGTTTTAAGGAGGAGTCAACATGAATTTATCACGAAAATGGCTTAATGAGTTTGTCAATATAGACGCCAATGATCATGATTTCGCCGAGGCCATGACCCTCTCCGGCTCCAAGGTGGAGACTACCGCCGACTTGGGCGCGGAGATCTCCGGCGTCGTCGTGGGGCGCGTCGTCTCCATGGAAAAGCACCCCAACTCCGACCATATGTGGGTCTGCCGGGTGGACGTGGGCCGCGATGAGCCCGTGCAGATCGTCACCGGCGCGTGGAACGTCCATGAGGGCGACCTGGTGCCCGTGGCGCTCCACCGCTCCACCCTCCCCGGCGGGAAGAAGATCGAGAAGGGCAAGCTGCGGGGCGTTCTCTCCAACGGTATGCTCTGCTCCCTCCGGGAGCTGGGGCTGGATGAGCGGGACTTCCCCTACGCCGTGATCACCGCCGCCGCCCTGCTGAACGACTACCACCCCATTGACCCCGAAAAGCCGTCGATTCCGGCGGACATAAAGCCGGGGGACAAAATTTACGGCCCCGTGGTGGCGGCCAGGGTACTCAATGCCGGCGGCGCGGACGAAAACGGCCTCTACCCCTGCGGCATGGACGCCGGGAGCGGGGCGCAGTCGATTCTCACGCCCTGCCAGAACATTCATGAGGGCGACATGGTGGCCTACAACACCAAAACCGCGTCCGTCTGCACCCTTTCAGACCTCCACGCCGAGCAGCGGGAGTTCCCCCACTGCATCGAGGACGGCATCTTCATCCTCCGGGAGGAGGGGATCGTCCCCGGCGATGACATCAAACCCGTGATCAACGCCGACGACCGCGTGGTGGAGTTCGAGATCACCCCCAACCGGCCCGACTGCCTCTCCGTCATCGGCCTTGCCCGGGAGGCGGCCGCGACATTTGACAAACCTTTGACGCTCCACGCCCCCGTGGTGCGCGGCGGCGGCCCCGGCGTCCTCACGGATCTTCTGAAGGTGGAGACCCGCGACCCCGACCTCTGCCCCCGTTACACCGCCCGGATGGTTCGGAACGTGAAGATCGCCCCGTCCCCCAAGTGGATGCGGGAGCGCCTTCGCTCCATGGGCGTGCGGCCCATCAATAACATCGTGGACATTACAAACTACGTGATGCTGGAGTACGGCCAGCCCATGCACGCCTTCGACTACCGCTACGTCAAGGGCGGAAAGATCGTTGTCCGCCGCGCCCTGGAAGGGGAGGAGCTCACCACCCTGGACGGCTGCGTCCACACCCTCACCGCCGATCACCTGGTCATCGCCGACGACACCCGCGCCGTGGGCCTTGCCGGCATCATGGGCGGCCTCAACTCCGAGATCGTCGCCGACACCACCGACGTGGTATTCGAGTCCGCCAACTTTGACGGCACCTGCATCCGCCGGGGCGCTCTGGCGCTGGGTATGCGCACCGAGGCGTCCGCCAAATTCGAAAAGGGCCTGGACATCATGAACACCCTCCCCGCCGTTGACCGCGCCTGCGAACTGGTGGAGCTTTTGGGCGCCGGCGAGGTTCTTGACGGCGTCATCGATATTCAAAACCACATCCCCGAGCCCTGGCACATGGAGCTGGAGCCGGAAAAAATAAACGCCCTTCTCGGTACAGATGTGCCCGAGGCGGAGATGGTGAGCATCCTCCGGAAGCTCGATTTCCAGGTGGACGGACGCCATGTCACCGTCCCGAGCTGGCGCGGCGACGTGCGCCGGATGGCGGATCTTGCGGAGGAGGTCGCGCGCTTTTACGGCTACAACAACATTCCCGTGACCCTCATGCGGGGACAGACCACCCGCGGCGGATACTCAAAGGAGCAGAAGCTTGAGAACAGGCTTGGCGAGCTTGCCCGGAACTGCGGCTACGACGAGATCATCACCTACTCCTTCATCTCCCCCACGGCCTACGACAAGATCGGCTGGTCCCCGGATCACCCGCGACGGGATTCCTTTAAGATCCTCAACCCCCTGGGGGAGGACACCTCCGTCATGCGCACCACCACCCTTCCGTCAATGTTGGAAATTCTCTCCAGAAACTACAATTTCCGCAACAAAAACGTGAAGCTCTACGAGCTGGGCCGGATTTACCTCCCCGGCAGGGAGGACGGCCTTGCCAACGAGGCGAAAGTCCTGACTCTCGGCGCCTACGGGGACGACATGGATTTCTACGCCCTCAAGGGCGCCGTGGAGGCCGTTTTGAAGGGCATCCGGGCCCGCGATGTCAGCTTCGAGGCCGCCAAAGCCGAGATCTGGGGGGACGCCGTCGCGCCCTACCACCCGGGCCGCGTGGCCGCGGTCATGAGCGGCGCGGACTGCCTGGGCTTCGTGGGCCAGATCCACCCCAACGTGGCGAGGAATTACGGTGTGGACTGTGAGCTCTACTGCGCGGAACTCAGCTTCGACGAACTGGCTCTGGCCCAGGGCCCGGATCCGGTCTATCAGCCCCTGCCCAGGTATCCCTCCGTCACCCGGGATCTGGCGCTCATCGCGCCCCACGCGGTCACCGTCGGGCAGATAGAAAAATGTATAAAAGCCGCCGGCGGCAAATATCTTCGTGACGTGGCCCTCTTTGACATCTACGAGGGGCCCGGCGTCCCGGAGGGCAAGCGCTCCACCGCCTACTCCCTGGAGATGCGCTCCGATGAGGGAACCCTCACCGACGACCACGCCGAGGAGACCGTCTCGAATATCCTGGCGGCTCTGAAAAAGGAGCTTGGCGCGGTGCTGAGGTGATCAGGGCGCGGGGCTGCCCGTGAGCTTTTCGCGCCGGAAAGGCGTCCCCCCTTGCGCCTTGCGATACGCCAAAACAAAAATTTCTCCAAAAATTTTCAAAAAAACTCTTGCAAAATTGGAGAAAACGAGTAAAATGACTTTATAGTCTGTTGGGTGGACTTGAAAATCCCGGAAAATTGACGGATTCTCAAAAAAATTTGAAATTTATTGTAACAAAATATGATAAATTTTCCGGTCAATTTTGAGGCAAAACCCAAAAACCCTTGCGGCGCAAGGGTTTTCCGACATAGCCCGCGAAGTTACAGGTTTGTTACCAATTTCGTCTAAAATGTTGACATTGGAATAAGTATGTGATAGAATGGGCTTAAATCCTTGGGAGACGTGGGTTTACCCCCCCTCCCCGGATCGTTTCGCTTGCCAGGGTCGACCGAGCCGCGCGGCGTGAGCTGAACGGTGACAGTCTTCATTATGTAAGTGTACGGCGGAGGTTCATGGAACCGCCCAACCCTGTGCCTTCGCCGTACTCCTCCTTTCGGAAAAATTTCAAAAATTTTTCTTGAATAAAGGGGGAACAAATGAGAGACCCGCAAAGTCAAAAGGGCGTAACAAGCGGAAACCCCCGCATGGGGATCCCGGAGCGGAGAGCGATTGAAGCTCCCGCGACGACGACGATGTATATGTCGGCTTCGGTCGGCGTTTACATAAACCTAAGTCCGGTTCATGTAACGGGCGAA
>CANQBC010000041.1 GCA_947589225.1 uncultured Oscillospiraceae bacterium
GGCCCCAAGGTTTTGGAGCATATGGTGGACTGTGTACTGTATTTTGAGGGTGAACAGTCAGCCAGCTACCGTATATTGCGTGCCGCGAAAAACAGATTTGGCTCAACCAATGAGATAGGCGTATTTGAAATGGCCGAGCACGGGCTTGTGGAGGTTCCAAATCCTTCCGAACTGCTGTTGTCCGGCAGGCCGAAGAATACGCCGGGAACGTGCGTTACATGTGTCATGGAAGGCTCAAGACCGGTACTGGCGGAGATTCAGGCGCTGCTGACGCCTACAAGCTTCAACGTGCCGAGGCGCACGTCCAACGGGCTTGACTACAACAGAGCGATGCTGCTGCTGGCTGTGCTTGAAAAACGCGGGGGCCTCAGGATCGGCGGCGCGGACAGCTATTTGAACGTCATCGGCGGACTGTACATCGACGAGCCGGCGGCCGACCTTGCGGCGATGCTGGCTATGGCGTCAAGCTGCAAAGATATTCCGATACCTGACGACCTGGTGGCCATTGGCGAGATCGGACTTACGGGAGAACTTCGACAGGTCACGCAGATCGAACAGAGATTGTCGGAGATCGCGCGTCACGGGTTCAAAAAAGCGATCATACCGAAACAACACCGCGCAAAGGTCAAGGCACCGGCTGGATTGAAGCTCTGTGAGGCCGGAAATATCCGTGAGGCCATGGAGCTGATAATCGGGGCCTGATAAAGGCGTATAGGGCATTTTTGTTTTTTCCCCCTCCCCTACATTGAACAAAATTTTTATTTTGTTCAAAAATGTCTGAAATTTTTTACGGGGCGCGGTACGCATTTTCGCACCGCTTCCCCGGCTTACAAAGGAGATCATTATGGACTACCGCGCTGAGGCTCCGGAGATCATCAGGAGTTTTCTAAATTATCACGAAAATATTGTCGGTCACTCAAAGAAAACCGTGGACGAATATTATCTGGATCTTCGGACTTTCTTCAGATATATGAAGCTTACAAAATCCGGTCTTTCACGGAACACAGATCTTGAGGAGATCTCGATCGCGGATGTTGACCTCGATTTTGTACGCTCCGTTACCCTGTCGGACGTCTATGACTTCCTTGGCTACATGTCCCGTGACCGAGTCCGGAATCAGAACGCCAACGACCCTGAGTACGGGCTGAACTCCGCTTCCCGTGCCCGAAAAGTCTCCACGATCCGTTCATTTTATAAGTATCTGACGCTCAAGACGCACCAGCTGGAGTCAAACCCCATTCAGGATCTGGACTCCCCTAAAATTATGAAAACGCTTCCCAGATACCTTTCGCTCAATGAATCCGAACGGCTTCTTGACAGCGTGGACGGAAAAAATAAGGAAAGGGATTATTGCATACTAACTATTTTTCTGAACTGTGGTTTGCGAATTTCCGAGTTAGTGGGACTTAATTTAAACGATATTCGCGCCGACCATCTTCGGATCCTCGGCAAGGGCAACAAGGAACGTGTGGTTTACATAAATGACGCGGTCGCCGAAGCCATCAACGACTACCTCGCGATAAGGAAAAATATCGTGGCTGCGGACACAAGGGCGCTTTTTCTTTCCTCGCGGCGGGAGCGCATCAGCAAATCCACCGTCCATGCGCTGGTGAAAAAGCACCTGGGCGCCGCGGGGCTTGATGAGACGAAGTACTCCGCCCACAAGCTTCGGCACACCGCCGCCACGCTGATGCTCCACTCCGGCGTAGACGTACGCACTTTGCAGGAGCTTTTGGGGCACGAGCACCTGAATACCACCGAAATATACACCCACGTTGAAAACGAGGGACTGCGGGAAGCGGCCATGCTCTCCCCTCTTGCCGGGCACAAAAAACCGGGAAAGCAGGCGGAGAATGAGGACTTTGATGAGGACGGGCCGGACGAGCTATAACGAATGTGAAAAACGTTACCGAAAGCAAGGTGACTAATGAGCTTAAGAGAACTGCGGCGGCCCTGTTCTCGGCAGTCTTTATTCCATCGGGTGAAAAGAGCCGGCCGCCGGGAGGTCACTTTTTGGCAAGATTGCTGTTGCTAAGCGTGCGGGATATTGCTATAATAATGAAAACCTTTCGAGTACGAAAGAAGGCTATGATATGCTGCGTTACGCCATTGACGGCTCTGTTAAGCCGGAAAGACACTCAAACTACGACGTGGTCATCGTGGGAGCCGGGATCGCGGGGCTATACTGCGCGCTGAACCTCTCCCCTTCCCTCAAATGCTGTGTATTCGCCAAGGAGACCATCGACATCTCCAACTCCTGGCTTGCCCAGGGCGGGATCGCCGTTGTGACCGCGCCGGATGACGACCCGGAGCTGCACTTCAAGGACACCATCGTGGCGGGAGCGGGGCTGTGCGACGAGGCGGCGGTGCATACGCTGGTGGACGAGGGGCCGCAGGACATCGCGGCGCTCATCCGAATGAACGTTCCCTTTGACCTCAACGAGTACGGAGAGCTTGACCGCACGCGGGAGGGCGGACACCATAAAAACCGCATTCTCCACGCCGGCGGCGACGCCACGGGACGGGAGACGGTCAAGACGCTGGCCTATATCGCCTCCCAGCGGGACAACATCATATTCCGTGACAACACCTTTTTTGTGGATATTCTCACAGATGAAAACGGCGTTACGGGGCTTATCGTCAAGGACGAGGACGGCGTTTATGAGACGGTGGCGACGCGCCATCTGGTGCTCTGTACCGGCGGCATCGGGCAGGTCTTTGAGTCCAGCACCAACCCGGCTGTGGCCACCGGCGACGGTCTGGCCGCCGCCATCAGGGCGGGAGCCGAGCTGAGAGGCATGGAGTTCATCCAGTTTCACCCCACGGGGCTTTGGTCCCCGGATCGGGAGAGTCGGGCGTTTCTCATCTCCGAGTCCGTGCGCGGCGAGGGCGGCCTTCTTAAAAATTCCCAGGGCGTGCGCTTTATGGTGGGCAAACACGAGCTGGCGGAGCTGGCGCCCCGGGATATTGTGGCGCGGGGCATCTACAACGAGATGAAGCTCACAGGGGAAAGCCACGTCTATATCGACATCACCCATGAGCCCGAGGACGAGCTTGCCCACCGCTTCCCCACCATCTACAGCGAATGCCTCCGGCGCGGCATCAACATCGCCCGCGACTATATCCCTGTCTGCCCGGTCCACCACTACATGATGGGCGGCGTAAAAACCGACCTTTACGCGCGCACCGCCGTAAAGGGGCTATACGCCTGCGGAGAGACGGCTTCAACCGGCGTCCATGGGGCCAACCGCCTGGCGTCCAACTCCATGCTGGAATGTCTCGTGTTTGGCCGGCGCGCGGCGGAGGATATCAACGCCACCTTCTCCCCCGCCTCTTCCTCCTCCCAGAAGCTTCTGCCGGCGTTGGCAACAAGGCCGGCGCTGGAAACGGATTTTAAGGCGCTGAGGGCGAGGATCCAGCATATCATGAGCACCAACTGCTTTGTCATTCGCACAAAGGAGGGACTTGAGACGGCGCTTGGGGAGATGCGCCGGATTGTGGACATGCTCTCCGAGGGTTTTAACAGCGACAAGGCGTATGACGAGAATCTGAGTCTCGCAATCATCTCCGTGGCCATTATTGAATCGGCTTTGGCCCGCCGTGAGAGCATCGGAGCCCACTACAGGGAAAGCTGATAGGAGTAGAAACATGAACTATATTGGACTTGATAAGCTCATTCTGGAGGCCCTCGCCGAGGACCTTGGCACCGGGGATATAACGACTGAGAGCTGCATCCCCGAGGACGCGGTCTCCACTGGATTTTTCCGTGCGAAGATGGACGGCGTTTTCTGCGGCATGGCGGTTTTGGAGCGGGTGTTCAAATTGGTGGACGAGCGTGTCCGCGTCACTCCCCTCCTCTCCGACGGGGACGAGGTCAGGCGCGGGGACAACATCGCCTCCGTCACGGGGCCGTCGCGCTCCGTCCTGTGTGGCGAGCGCGTGGCGCTGAATCTTGTCCAGCACATGTCCGGCATCGCCACGGCGACCCGCAAGGCGGTGAAGGCCGTGGCGGGCACCGGCTGTATCATCGTGGACACCAGGAAGATGACGCCGGGCCTTCGCGTCCTGGAGAAGTACGCGGTCAAGGCCGGCGGCGGCAGGAACCACCGCTTCAGCCTGGCGGACGGAGTCCTTATCAAGGACAACCATATTGTGGCCGCAGGGGGCGTCGCGGAGGCCATTTCCGCCGTGCGGGCCAACGCCCCCCACACGCTGAAGGTGGAGATCGAGTGCGAGGCCATTGACCAGGTTCGTGAGGCACTTGACGCCGGGGCGGATATCATCATGCTGGACAACATGACCGTGGAGGATATGCGAAAGTGCGTCCGGCTCATTGATCACTGCGCCCTCACCGAGGCCAGCGGCAACATGGGCGAGCGGGATCTCCGGGAGGTGGCCGAGACCGGCGTGAATCTCATCTCCATCGGCGCCCTCACCCACTCGGTCACGGCTCTCGATATAAGCCTGAAGTTTACGAAATAACAGTAGACAATAGCCACAAAAAAGCAGACAGGAAACTGTCTGCCTTTTTATGCCATATTCCTGACGCTCCCTGTTCATGGCCCGGTTACTCTATACTCATAACATATACCTGACACGGATTCCATTCATCCCACAATGTGGGAAACACCTCAAATTCCTTAAAACCAAGGGAAAGATAAAACTTGTTTGTTCTGTCATATTCTTTATATTTTCCCATTTGGACTGTTTTGACCTGAATAAAGGAATATCCCTGTTCCACCGCTGCTTCTCTGGCACTTTTGAATAATTCCCGACCTATACCTTTCCGATGAAACTCTTTTAAAACGCCCATAACGTGCAATTCCACTGTCGCGCTGCCGGTTTCTTTCAAATATAGAAACCCAACAGGGCGATTACCTTCAAAAGCGCAAAAAAATATTTTATGATTGCTCTCCGCAATGTATTCCTCTCTTGCCTCCGGAATTCCAAACCAATCCGAAAGCGCTTCAAGGATAAGCCTCGTTATGTTTTTCTTCTCCCTATCGTCTGTGATTTGCCTTATCTCCATTGTATCTGCTTCCTTCTATAAAAATTCCGATTTGTCGAACAGACGCCCACTCGGCACTTAGTGTTATACCACCCAAATGTGAAGAAATCAACTGCCCGTTAGACGGTTAATCGAATTTTTCTCCTTAAATCTCCGTCCATGTCGAATAGAAAACGCCCCGTCCGGCGGGGAAAAAAACGAAGCTTTTCAGCTCCACCCCGGTAAGCCTGGCAGGAAGAGACAAATATCCCCGGCACTTTTTGAAGTGTCGGGGATATTTGTTTTTATTAAGGAGTTACGCCCGTGGATGGGCTTTGTTATAAACGTCTTTGAGCTGCTTCTTCACAAGCTGGGCATATACCTGCGTAGAGGAGATGTCCGCGTGGCCAAGCATTTCCTGAATGCTTCTCAGATCCGCGCCGTTTTCCAGAAGGTGCGCGGCAAAGGAATGGCGGAGGGTATGGGGCGTGATGTCCTTGTCGATCTTGGCGGTCTCCTGATAGTGTTTGAGCACCTTCCAAAAGCCCTGGCGGGTCATGCGCTCGCCGTTGACATTGACGAACAGCGCCTGCTCCGTGGGAGACGCGAGCATCTGCCCGCGAACCAGATTTATGTAGTCGGAGACGGCCTTGATCGCCGCGGAGTACATGGGGATGTAGCGTTCCTTTCCGTGGGAAGAGCACTTGATAATACCGGCTGAAAGCTTCACGTCGTCAATGTTGAGGCTTATGAGCTCACTGACGCGGATACCGGTGGCGTAGAGAAGCTCCAACATCGCCCTGTCACGGTAACCCTTCATGTCGGTGCATTTGGGCTGGTCAAGCAGAAGCTCGACCTCGGCGCTGGTGAGGATCTGAGGAAGCTTTTTCTCCGCGCGTTCGATGGAAATATCAAATACGGGATTCTGCTCCACAATTTCTCGGCCCAATAGGTAGTTATAAAAGCATTTTATGGAAGCTAAACACCTGGCCAGCGTGGCGGAGGATTTGCCGGCGCCCTGAAGCCAGGCGACATAGCCCTTTACGGTCTCCTGCCTAACGGATACGATATCGAGATCTAAATATTTTTCAAGGTAACCATTGAACTGATTTATGTCCCGCACATAGGAAAGGTACGTGTTAGTGGAGACGTGCCTCTCATCGGAAAGGTATTTTTCAAAGCTCTCTATATAATTCTCTGCGGGCACACGGCCACCTTCCTTCATTCGTGAGGGTTACGGAAAAATCGGGAGATCCAAAAAGCCTGATAAAAGCAGCGCCCTCTCTCCCAGAGCGATCAGCAGCAGAAAAAACAAAACCGCAATAAAGCGAATGAAATTCGCATATGTCACGCCGGGGCCGGATGGCGGAAGCCTTAGAATACCAGTCCTCAGAAGCTCAAAAGAGGCGCACATACCGTCCGACGCCAAGGGGAAAAAAAGCGGTACTGAAAAAAGGGCGGAAACACCGACAAGCACAGCACCTGCCGCCGCGCCGCTGACAGAATAAACGCGTACGAGCGTCGCCAAAGAAAAAGCCAACGTAAAACCGCGAAACGCCGCGAGAGCGGGAATAAGCGCCGCGCCAAGGACGGTAAAGCCCAAGAGAAAAGCCAGCAGATGATACCAGCCCGTCTCCACAAACAATGGCCAGAATCTCAACGCCGCAGTGCCCTCACGCAGGGAAACAATGTATCCGGACAAATACTCGGCCGCAGCGTCACCCCCGGCAAAGCTCGAGGAAACTATCGTACCAGCCACTACGCCAACAAGGAAAGAAACAGCGCAAACAGCAAAAGCGGGAAGACCGGCACGCGGCATTGATGTAAACATCGGGAAAAATCTTCTTTTGTTCATTGCATATCACCCACATAAACCTATGCGGAATAACATGAAATCATGCGGCGAAATTTCCCGGAACTGTGAAGCTCTTATATAATAATACATTTGGAATAAATAATCAATAGAAAATCTGAATTTTGTTAATTATGCACATAATTTATGTCAACAGCATTATGTCAACAACGTTTACCAAAGTGGGCTATCGGGTTAACTATACACAGCATTTCCGCTATATTTAGGTAATCAAGCATACTTCCAACACAATATTTTGGTAATCAGCCTACGCTTATGTCAACTGTACCTGTTGATTACATTTTGTAATCAACAGGTATGTCAAATTGACTGCCTTTACCTCCGCCTGCGTCGTGTATGTACAGTTATTGCGCCTGAGGCGAGGCCGCCGCACAATATGCTGAGCAATACGGCAATATCTCCTCCGTCCAAGATATTGCCGCTCCCCGAAGCCAGACTTATCAGCAATCTCACCAAGATTGCCAAAATAGCTGACAGCGCGCCTGAAATGAGCGCCGCGCCGTGGTTTTTAAGTCGCGCTACAAAAGCTCCGAGCGCGGCGGCGACAAACGCGGAACCTATGACTATCGCTTTCCCGATTCCCTCCCCTACCCTTCCCGAAGCTACAAACAGGGCGAAAAACATTGTAAGCGCCGCGGCTGTCAGAAGTGTCACGGCGGCTCCCAGAAGCGAGCCCATCGCCACCCTTTTTAAGTCGGTTTTCATATCGTTTTTGGGCATAGAAAATCCCTCCTTCAAACAAGCCCTGTTAAGACTTATTCCAAAGGAGGGACAAAAATTACTCTTTTTACCGGACGGACTTAATTCGCTTTTTCATCAGGTTCCTCGGCGTCCTTACCGGTGGATGAGATACCCCATTTCGCGATTTTGATGCGGACGCGATCCTCGCCGGTTTCGAAGGTGACGAAGTCACCGGAAACGTTGACAATTTTACCGACCATACCGCCGATAGTGGTGATATTATCACCCACGGAGATGGAATTTCGCATTTCTTCCTGCTTCTTCTTGCGCTTTTTCTCGGGGCGGATCATGAAGAAATAGAATACCAGTATAATGACGACGAGGTAAATGAGCATTGTACCGATCCCGAGTCCGCCGGCAGCGGCGGCGCTGGCGCCGTCTTCACCTGTTGTACCGTCGGGGGGCGCCATACACCCGGCGAGGCTCATGACGAGAAGCGCGGCGCACATGACCATTATTGCGATTCGTTTTATAAGCGTGTTATTTTTTGAAAACATTGGTTGACCTCCATTTTTCTGGTAGCAGTAAGATGTATTATAGCGTGTATTCTGCTCAATTGCAAGGATTATTTGACCAATCGGCTATTTTCTTACACCAAGAGACGCGGAATAGCGGTTTCTGAACTCACCGAAACATCCCTCGTCCAGACTTTGACGTATTCTTTCCATCAGCTTATTATAGAAATAGAGATTATGAGCCACGGCGAACCTGAGGCCAAGGATCTCGCCCGAGGCAAACAGGTGACGTAAATAGGCCCTTGAGTATGTTTTGCACACGGGGCAGCCGCACTCCGGGTCGATAGGGCTGTCGTCACGGGAGTATTTCTCATTTTTTATGTTAATGACACCGTTCCATGTGAAGAGATGCCCATGGCGTCCGTTGCGGGAGGGCATCACACAGTCAAAAAAGTCAATACCCCTCCAGACGCCCTCGATGATGTTGGATGGAGTACCAACGCCCATAAGATAACGGGGACGGTCTTTTGGCATATACTCCTCCGTGGCGTCAATAGTGTCGTACATCTCCTGCGTGCTCTCCCCCACCGCAAGGCCGCCTATGGCGTAGCCGGGAAGATCAAGCTGCGCTATTTCCTTCATGTGTTCGATACGGATGTCGTGATATGTGGCTCCCTGATTTATACCGAAGAGCATCTGGCCGGGATTTACCGCGCCGCCCTCGCTTTTCAGCCGTTCAAGCTCCGCCTTACAACGGGTGAGCCACCGGGCGGTGCGGTCGGCGCTGGTCTTGACATAGCCGTATGGAGCCGGAAGGCCGATGCACTCATCAAAGCCCATGGCGATGTCTGAACCGAGATTTGATTGGATGCGTATGGAATCCTCCGGTGACATAAAAATACGGCGGCCGTCAATGTGCGAGCTGAAGGCAACGCCCTCCTCGGTTATCTTTCTGAGCCTTGCCAGTGAGAATATCTGAAAGCCGCCGGAGTCGGTAAGGACGGGGCCGGGCCAGTTCATGAATCTGTGCAGGCCGCCCATACCGCGGATCAGCTCGTCGCCGGGGCGAAGGTGGAGGTGGTAGGTGTTGCTGAGCTCGATCTGGCACCCCAGACCAACAAGATCCTCGGCGGATAGACCGCCCTTTATGGCGGCCTGAGTCCCCACGTTCATGAATACAGGCGTCTCCACCGAGCCGTGGGGCGTGGTAAAGCGGCCGCGTCTGGCACGGCCCTCTGTCTTTATAACCTCAAACATATGTTTCCTCCGCGCAGCAATAAAGTTTATTCATTATAGCTTATCCCGCGATTTTTTTCAATATGGGCTCGGCCGGTTCACCAGGGTTTTCTTTGTTAAAGTTAAAGGAAAATTTACGAGACACGGCCTTGTTTTGATCATAAAATGTATTGCATATTTCGACTTTTTTTGCTAAAATAAAGCGGTATGAAAAATTCAAGTAAAAACTCAATAAGGTTGTACGGGGGCTCCACGGGGGTTCATATGGCAACTCGCAGCGGCAAAAAGCGCCGTTGGCCGGTTTGCCTTATTTGTGTTGTCCTTGTTCTTGTCATTTGCTATCTGACGGCCGTGTATTCGCAGATCCCGTTTATAAAACAGTTGCGGACGATGTACATCGAAACGGCCATGAGCACCATGAACCATCACTGGCTGGCCACAGCCTTTATCCCGGCCAACGTGGTCAACGAGGTGGTGGAAAACATGAATAAAGCGCTTGAGGAGAATATGGTGCCGGAGAGCAAGCTTCCCAGTACGGATCCACCCGCCATTTCCGTTCCCACCGTTTCTCACCCTGATGTTACTCCGGTCGAGCTGCCTGAGGTGGTAAACGGCCTTGCCGCGCTTCTTGAGCAGTTTCCGGAGCTCGACCCGGAGACGATACCTGACGATATAGAGGATTTCCATGACCTTCAGATAAAAGACATTATGGACATGGGGATAAAGACCACCGCCGGGGACACCGTCTGGGCCATCGACTCCCCCAATAACCTGCTTATTCTATACGTCTCCGGCACAGGCTATAAGGGGAAGCTCGTTATCGTCAAGGACAGCGCCCAGGTCATATTGGGCGCCAACCCCAGGGTCTCCCGCGGCTCCTCCGTCACGGAGATTTGCGAGCATTACGGCGCGGTTCTCGGCGTCAACGCCAGCGGCTTTATCGATCCCGAGGGCAAGGGCAACGGTGTTGACGGCGTCGGCCTGATCATCTCCGAGGGCGTGAAAAGCCACGAGCCCACGGCCAGCCCTTATCAAATCTGCGGGCTTGACTACGAGAACAATCTGAGACTCGGTTACAAGGTGGACACCTCCACTCTTCGTGATGCTGTGCAGTTTTATCCCATCATCGTCCTCAACGGCGAGAGAATGAATCCCGGCTCCTTCATCAGCAATCAGCCCCGCACCTGTATCGGCCAGACAAGCGATAAATCCATGCTCCTTCTTATGATCGAAGGGCGTCAGCTTGACAGTCTGGGTGCCTCCCTCACCGTCTGCTGCGATATTCTGCTGCGCTACGGCTGCTACAACGCCATGAATATGGACGGAGGCTCAAGCTCGTCCATAACCTACATGGGCGAGATGATCACAAGGACGTCAAGCCCTATGACCACGGGACGTTACCTTCCCGACGCGTGGCTGGTAATGCCTCCTTCATACGTCGCCGAAAAAGGCAGTGACACCGATTGAGCCGCAAGGATTGACCCCAGAGGGAAAAAGACATCGACCGAGTGGTGGACTGCGCCCAACTCAGCAGACGCAAAAAATCTCCAGTCGTAGATTTATGCCGTTGCGCTGCCGTCTGCGCTGATTATTTACTTTCGTATATTTCCCGCTCATACCAACACCCCCTGTTGTTCCTTTCGTTCTACAACAGGGGGTGTCTTTTTTACTGTCTGTTTTTCAGGGTGCGCTCCACACTTCGGAGGGCGTTATTTTTTATATCTGCCTGGAGGGATCAATTTTCTGTAACAAAATTATGCCAGTGAACCCATAGGATCCCAGGGAGCCAGCTCAATGACAGGGGTATCGAGAGCCTCCAGCTGCTCCGGTGTCAGGTACTTTCTATTGACCACGACCTGATACATGTACTCATTGAACCAGGCGTCCGACATAACGTAATATCCTTTCATGCCGGGCTCATCGCCCCAGCTGTTTTCCACACGCCAGCGGGTGGGCGCACCACTCTCATCCAAATTGACTCCCTGAAAAACCATGGCGTGGGTCATCTGGCTCTGGCCGTAATCAAGGCGCTCGGCCTTGGTCATGCCCAGTCTGATATTGAGGGTGCTCTCGTAATCGTAGTTATCCAGATCCAGCAGTCCCGTTTCCCGCTCGGAATACGGGCCCACGTCACAGCCAAACCACACCGGCTCCCCATCCCTCATCTGGGCAATAGCCGCGGATTTAAGCTCATCCACAGGCAGATTCAGGTAACAGACCGGATCTCCCTCCCTGACGTTGCCCAGCATCTTCACCGTGAAGCGGCGGTAGAAGGGCTTATCGGCGGTGGGGGCGTTGATGAGGCTTATGTACTCGCCCAGATCCATATCCACGTACTTTTTAAAGAAGTCCCGCGGAGTAAGACCGAGATCGCGGATGAATCTGTCGTCCTTGTCGCGCACCTCGAAATCAATTGTCCTGGGCGGTTCTCCAAGGCAGATGACAAGAATGCGGTAGATCTCCCCCATCATCCTCTCCTTCTCCGCCTCAAGGGCTCCCCTGTCGGTGCCCTGGCCGGCCTTGGATCGCAAGACAGCCGCGTCGCCGCGCAAAAGCTCGGTCATGACCCTGCACATCTCGCGTGTGGCGGAGGACACAGCGGACTCCGGCATGGCGTATTTGGGAACGACGCCGTACTTGTTGACCAGATTGACCATCATATCCCACTGCCCGCCGTCACCGATTGGGTCGTGAAGCAAAAAGTCCAGCAGCCGGCTGCCGGTAGGTTCGTCAAGTGTGTCGAGGATGTTCTCCAGAAAGAAGTTGGACTTCTCAAGCTTATCCCAAAACAGCATATAATTTTGCGAAAGCTCAAAATCCTTGAGGTTCCATTTTTTTATCATGCGGGCGCGCATCACATTCATGGCGGCAAAGAGCCAGCAGCGTCCGCTGGCCTTCTGGCTGGTGATGTTCCCCTGCTTTAAGTTGACGGAAAAGGTATGGATAGTCCTCCGGCGGGCGCCGTGGTTGAGACAGCTTCTGTTAAGGCCGTTTGTCATGACCGCGTCGCACGCCACCTGATTTGCCCGGTCGGCGTGGTAGGCTGTGGCGTATACATCCAGCAGTTCCGGGGTAATACTTCCGCTCATATTAATTCCTCCCTCTGAGTAGATCAATCAGCGTTCCAACTATATCACAAAGCGCCCTTCCTGTAAAGCCGCAAACATTTTTTTCAGGGCAAAACGACACCCTATTCATGTTTTTTCTGTTGAATACCCAAAAAACAATGATATAATTGGATCGGTAGGCCGAAGCTGGCAGGGCGTTCGAAACGACCGATACAGACAGGGGGTTGTGGATATGTCAAAGGACAAGGATGATGAAATCCATTTTCTGGGGGAGTTTTGCCTGGGGAATAACACTATGCAGGGGGAGCTCATACACAATAAAAGCACCGGGGCGATCTATCTGTCCATACGGAGGGAGACGCACACCCTTGACGGCGTCCCCGTAGATAACGGCTCCGTGATAACTGGAAAGCTTCAATCCGGCGCGCCCGTATCGCTGTATAATTGCCGCTGCGTAAGGAATCATACACAATACCTGGCGTACCAGGATCTTCTTTTCCGGTCGTCCCATATTGTATTCGGGGAACCGCAAAGCACATTCAATCAGCTCGTCTGCGTTCTGGAAAACGGGCTTCAATGGGGCGGTCTCTCCCAAATTGACATATCCGGCTTACCCGCTGTCAATTTCAAGCCGGTGGAGGAACGCGTGTTCCACTGGTTTGGCGCGAAAACCTCCTTCAGCACCACGCTTGAGAACGACCTGTACCGTTTTCCGCGCTTTGAGGAAAGCCGCGTCACCGAACGGCTGACGGTCACCATCGACAGCGAGGAAAAACGGGAGCCGGCCTTTTTCATGGCGGTACGGGACAAGATCATCTCCCTCATCTCCTTCGCCATAAAGGACAACGTCAACATTGAGGAGCAGTTTCTGGTGGACTATGACGAATATGAGTTGATCGGCGATTACAAGAACTATACCCGCAGATCATTTATCTCGTCCGAGCCCCACTCCGCCATCCTCGGCAGGACTTACTATGATTACAATTTTACTCTGAAACAGATCTCCGGGGACAACGACCCGCAGGCGTGCCTTGAAAAGCTGGAGCCGGTGTTAAATCTGTACCTGTCTCTCTTCAAGTACCCGAATATGCCGCCGGAGATGGTTTTTTTGAACATAGTTCAGGCTCTGGAGACGTTCCACTCCCGGTTTTTCTATGACGACAGGAAGGAAAACTACGTAAGATCGGTGTACGAACGTTTTAGCGGCCTGCAAAATTTTGAAAAGCTCAAGGGGCTGCTGCTCAACGACACGCAGATGGACGAAAACTGCAGGTATATCATACTGACCTCAAGGCTGAACGACCTTTTTATCGGGGCGTACAACGGTCTATTCGGGGAGTTTTATTTGGACGGAAATTTTGCCCAGACCGTTGCGGACACCCGCCACTATTACACCCATTACAGCAAGAGCAAGGAGGCCAAAGCCCTCAGGGGCTACGCGCTTTTGGACGCCGTCTTTGTTCTTCGGCTTCTGCTGGAATACCATATATGCCGCGTTCTGAACATCGACATTTCGGAGGCAACCCGCCGCCAGCTTATGGGGCGCCGGATAAGCCGCTCAGAATCTCGCGGGAACGGTTCAGGCGAAGCGCCTTAAAAACCGGGTTCCACGGCGCCGCATGATCCGCAGGCCGCACATGGCCAGGGATACGGAAACATTTGACATGCCCCTGCCCCTGTGATAGAATATGAGCGCAAATACCGATCCGGAGGTGATCTTATGGCCTGCTGCGGCGGGTGCGGAGCAAACGACATCTTTCTCACCGGCAAGGCACTGGAGCTCCTTGCCGCCCTCGGCAAATATGCCTTTCTGCCCCTGGGCGAGAGGAACGGCAAACCCGTGTATATCTCTGAATCCGGCGAGACATTTTCGAACGCCGTGACGGCGCTGTCACTCAGCGGCCTGATCACAACCGACTACGATATCCCCATGAAGGGGTTTGACTATAAGGATTATGTTAACTGCTCCCGACTAGGGAGCATGGCACTCACTGCCCGCGGACAGGCGGCGCTGGAGTCCATCGACACCCTGGGGGTGGAGCCGTGAAGGAGGAGCTTTGTCGCACGGCCATGCTTCTTGGCCGGAAGGGCGTGGAGAAGCTTCGGCGCAGCCGCGTCGCCGTATTTGGACTTGGCGGCGTGGGCGGCCATGCGGCGGAGGCGCTGGCCCGCTCGGGCGTAGGACACCTGGAGCTTGTCGACCGCGACACGGTGAGCCTCTCCAACATAAACCGCCAGATCTTCGCCCTCCACTCCACCGTGGGGATGCTCAAGACCGATGTTGCCGCCGCGCGCATCCGGGACATCGACCCGGAGATCGAGGTGCGGACCTATCCCCTCTTCTTCGGCCCGGACACGGCGGAGCTTTTTGATTTTTCCAGGTTTGACTACATAGTTGACGCTATTGACACGGTGACCGGAAAGCTGGAGCTGGTGACGCGCTGCCATGAGGCGGGAACACCCATCATAAGCTCCATGGGCGCGGGCAACAAGCTCGACCCCACGGCGTTTCGAGTCTCCGACATTTTTGAGACGCAGTTTGACCCTCTGGCCCGTGTCATGCGCAAGGAGCTGCGGAAACGTGGAATCACCCGTTTGAAGGTGGTTTGGTCGGAGGAACCGGCGAGGATTCTCTCCCCAGAGGACAGGGCAACCGCTTCGAGCGATTCCCCCGGACTGCGCGATATTCCCGGCAGCTGCGCTTTCGTCCCCTCCGTCGTGGGGCTTATTATGGCGGGCGAAGTCGTCCGATCCCTCTCCGGCGTGGAATAATTGGCAAATATTTTTTTGTTTTGGGGAACTTTTCGCAGATATGGTATGTCTTAAGAGTGCGCGGGCACAAGACCCCCGCGTCAATCCCCCTGAAAGGACTATACCGAGATGAAAAAGGTTACACTGCTGCTCCTCTCCCTTGCCTTGGCGCTGTCCTTGGCCGCCTGCGGCCCAAAGAGCACCGGCGGCAATTCCGCCTCCGGAGATACACTTTCCGGCGAAACGCCGCCTCCTGAGACGACACCTCCCGCGACCACGCCTCCCGCGACCACGCCTCCCGCGACCACGCCTCCCGCGACCACGCCTCCCGCAACCACGCCTCCCGCGACCACGCCTCCCGAGACTACGCCTCCCGCAACCACGCCTCCCGCAACCACGCCCGACGAGGGCGGCGAGACCGGCGGGGAGACGCCCTCCGTCCCCGGCATCGTGGTTCCCGGCTTCGGAGGTTTTGGCGGTTCAGGCGGCGGCCAGGAGGATGTCCCTGTGGCGGACGCGGGCGAGCTTGTGGACACCCTGGACGCCCTGTGCCGGGACATCGTCGAGGGCTCGTACACCGCCTCCCTCCGCAGCTCCGGCGAATTTAACAACTACTTTAACGGCGGCGTCCAGTACAAAGAGGGGATGCGTGTGGCTATGAACCATCTGGAGATGGCCCCGCCCGCCCATGTGGTGATGCTCATTGAGGTCCCCGAGGGCGAGAACGCCGGGGATCTCGCCAAGACCCTCGCGGACAGCGCCAACCCCCGCTGGATGGTCTGCGCCACGGCGGAGAGCGTACAGTACGCCGAGAAGGACAACCTCGTCCTTCTCGTCATGTCCTCCCCCGAGATTGCGGACGCAGT
>CANQBC010000042.1 GCA_947589225.1 uncultured Oscillospiraceae bacterium
ATTCTAACAGCTTCGGCAATGAGACGGACGATTTCTTGACTGGTGGCCAAGGTGCTCGTCCAAATACATTGTAGTAGGAGTTTTAACCACTTATTCCTAAATTACAGGTTAAAAACCCTATAATGGTAATCCAAGATTGTGCTCGCCTCCTTGATACCCTGATGGATAAGCTATCTTCCTCGCCTCGTCCTGCGTCATTACAAGGCGTCTGTTTGAAGCTCCATATTGCCGAAGGAGTGCCGGTGTGTCGCCGACGAAAACTACCTTGCGCTCATGTAGTGAGCCGTCAAAAACCCCGTCGATTTCTTTTCTATAACGGGCCATATTCTCCGCAGACACAAGGCTCTCCGTCCCAGCGATGAGGGCGTTATTTTTTCCCCTTCCGTGGAAAGTTCCCCCTGAGCCTCCGCTGTGGAGCCTGTGAGGCGCGTCCTGCCGTCCAGAACATCTTCGATGATTTGTACCCTACCGGCTTGTCCGGCGCGTTCCGCGGGCTCCGGCTTCGGAAGTGGCATATCTCATGGCGGCAAAAACAACGCCGAGGCCACCGCCTTTCGCGGCTCTCGGCGTTGTACTTTCGCAGGGATTTTGCCGCATCTCCTTTTTGAGAACAGGGGGTGGGGCTATTTGATGTGGAAGCGCTTGACAAGCTCGGACAAGAGCCGCGTTTTCAGAATGAACGCCGTGGCGATGAGCAGTGCGGCGGCGGTGGAGGCCAGGACGATCATGGGCCAGCGGGTCTCGGAGAATACGAAGAGGGCCACGGCGGAGGCCGCGGCGGCCAGGGCCGTCAGGATGATCAGGGGCATCACGTTGTGGCGCTGCTTGGAGACGTTGACGAAGAAGAGAACCGCCAGCACGATGAGCGCGCCGTAGGCCACGATGGGCACCACAAAGGCCGCCCATCCGGGGTAGATAAGCCGGTCAATGAGGATGAGCAGGATGACGGTCATCACCAGCAGCTTCACGCCCTGGCTGATGAGGTTCCGCTCCACCAGGGGCGCTTTCAGCACCAGCGTCCACACCATATACAAAGACCACAGGACGATGACGCTCCACGCCTTGCCGCCCAGGATCAGGTTGACCACGGGACAGACCGCCGCCGCGGCCAGAAAGAGAAGGCCAAAGACAGTCCTCACGTACAGCATGGCGATGGAGTGCTTTTTTATGTGGGGATAGACGATCTCAAAATCCATAAAGCTCGCTCCCTGATACGTTGATTTCCAGTCCCACCCCGGTGAGCAGCTTATATAGCCGCTCCTCAAAGGATGGGTCGACGGTGAGCTTGGCGATGGACAGCGTGGCCGTGCCGTTCACCGTGACCATGGACACGGCGGCGCGGGACAGGGCCACGGTGCCCAGAACGAAGTCCATCTTTTTGACGTGCTCCCCCATGCCCCCCGGCACCTCCACCACGCCGAGATTCGAAAGGGTGGTGGTGAACGCCCGGTCACCCAGAAAGCCGTAGACGATGCGCGCCACGGGGCATTTGATAAAAAGGGGGACAAGACGAACCGAGCGTACGAGCTTCACCGCGCCGTTCATCATCTCCTGCATCTTGTCAAAGGAGACGCCGCCCTTCAGCTGTTCGGCCACCTTCGGGAGGATGGCGTCGAGGGTGGTTATCTCCTCCAGCTCCAGGTGGATGTTGGCGTAGAGGGAGAAGTTGCGCAGGGTCTTGGAGGCAAAGTAATTGCGCATATTGACGGGCACCTGGATGTGGACGGTGCCGTGCTGCCGATCCGTCGCGGCCTTGCAGGCAATGAACATCATGGCGGCGACGAGGGCGGTGACGGAGGCGCCCCGCTCCCGCGCCGCGGCGCGGAGGGCGTCGGCGTCCATGTCGAAGTGGATCACCTGGCAGGGCTTGACCTTGGCAAGCCTCCCGCCCATCTGTATGGCCGGCTTGTCCACAAAGCCGGAGGATTTGCGGCCGGAGACGTATTTTGAAAAGTCGTCCGCCGATTCGGAGGCGTCGGGCAGGGCGTCTATGTCCAGGACGCCCTTTTCCGTCGGCACCTGGGCGCCCAGAAGGCGCAGATATTCCGCCGTCAGGCTCTTGAGAAAGATCATGCCGCCTGTGCCGTCGGTGAGAATATGGAAAAACTCGCAGCTCACGCGGTTTTTGAAGTAGAGGACCCGGAAGGACTTGGAGCCCGTCATGGACACGTTGATGTCGGCGCAGGGCACCGTGGATTCCGGCTCCACGGGGAAGCGCCTTTTCGCGGCGTCGATGTAGTGCCAGAAAACGCCGTTTTTAATGGTGGTGGCGAAAAAGGGGAAACGCTTGATGGTGAAGGTCAGGGCCATCTGCAAAAGCTCCGGCACCACGTCGCGATCCAGGTATACGGACAGCCGGAAAACGGCCATCTGCTTGTGGCTCATGCTCAGGGGGTACACCTTGGCCGCCGCGTCCAGGGGGAACCAGCCGTCGGCCGGCCGGGAGTAGAAGCCCCCCAGCTTCTCCGGGGAGAGAAGCTCCAGCGCGCGGGGGAGGGGCACACCGTTTTGGCAGTACCACAAAAGGGCGTTCTCAAAGTCCCGGACGATCTGCTTTTTCCACTCGCGGGAAAGACGCAGATGCTGGTCAAGCAGACGGAAGAAGGTGTCCACGCTCCCGCGCTCAGCGTCCGGCAGCTGCTCAACATACCGCGCAAATTCAGTTGTCGGCCTCTTTTTTGCCATACCCGTCCTCCGTTGGGAAAAACTGTTCTTTCAGTATACCAAATTCCGATCGGGAGCGCAAGAGCCTGACGAAGAAAAAGGGTGGATCACTGACGAAGAAAAAGGGTGGATCGCGCCAAAGACCCGCCCTTCAAAGGGCGGGTCTTTGCGTTTTTTATCTGTTCGGGTCGTAGGCGGGGGTGTTCCGTTCATCGGGGGACGGCGCGGCTCCGTCCCCGGAGGCGCTTTCGGCGGATATGCCGCGGAAGGCCGCGGCCAGGCCGGTGGAGGACTCGTTGATGCCCAGGCGGACGAAGCGGGAGGCCAGCTCCCGGCAATTATCTCCCACGATGGTGGCTTTCCAGCCGGTGCCGCGGACAAAGAATTTGACCTCGCAGTGGTCGTCCGCGCCGTCGGAACCGCCGCCGCACCAGGTCAGGGTGACCACGTCCACGCCGTTCACGTCCGTGTGGCCGTAGGCGTCGTCGGGAGAGACGCAGCAGGTGGGGACGTTATACCCGATCTGCTGCTCCACGTCCAGGGAATTGCCCTCCCAGGAGACGGTCAACTGGAAACCGTTGACGCTGCCTTCCTTCTCATAAATCGTGAACGTCTCCGCTTCCGTCTCCTCCGGGATGCCCAGATGCTCCCGCCAGAGGGGCGTCAGGATGGCCTCGATTTCCTCCCGCCCGGCGTCCCTCCAGGCGTCGCCCAGAGCGTAGTCCGGGGAGGACATCATCTCAGCGTGGCCGAAGTTCAGCCCCGGCAGGTTGTAGCAGGTGACGATCGGCCCCTCCACGATCTCGTAGCCGCCACCGGCCAGGGCGTTCCCCGGATCGTCTGCCTCGGGCAGGATCGTGGGTTCGATGTACGTCTCCCCGTGGCCGGGGAGATTTTCATAGCCCATCTCCCCGCTGTACGTCTCGTCGCCGGGGGTGCGAGAGCCCGCATCGGAGTTGACAGTTGTCCCACCGTTGTGCCAACTTTGACCGTTATCCGGGTGCGTGTACCGCCAGAGCGCGCCCGCGCCCACGATCAGCGCCACGGCAGCGGCGGCGGCCGCCCAGCGGTAGACCCGAACGGGCTTTTTCCGCGCCTCCAACCCCAGAAGCTTTTCCGTAAGCTCCTCCGGGGCGTCTATTTTGTCCATGTAGTTTACATAATGTTTCACAGCTCAAGCTCTCCTTTCAGCTCCCGCCGAAGCCGCTCCCGCGCCCGGCTCAGGGTGGAGCGGGCCGTTCCGGGGCGGCATTTCAGAATCTTCGCTATCTCATCAGTCTGATAGCCTTCGAAATAAAATAAGTGTATCGCCGCGCGCTCGTTGGCGGGCAGCTTAAGTATAGTTGACATAATAGATTCCGTCCGCTCGTCCGGGGCGGGGTAGATGTCAAGAAGCTCCTCGGTGGGGTGGCGCTTTTTCTCCCGCAGTCTGTCCAATGCCGCGTTGACGCAGACACGCATGAGCCACGCCTTTTCTCGTCCCTCGCCGTCAAACTCCGAACGCTTTTCCAAAAATTTCAGGTACGCCTCCTGGACCGCGTCCTCCGCGTCCTCACGGTTTCCCGTCACGGAGAGCGCGGCCTTGAAAAGGGCCGTACTGTGGGCGTTTATCAGCTGTTCCAACCGGTCGGAATGAGGCATCGTATCACCTCCTTCTGCCATTATAACGCATTTGGCCGCCCTTTTGTTGCGGTATGAAAAAAACCTTTCCCGGAAATACTACCCTCGTATTCAACAAGACGGGGGCGGTCAAGCTGCAGGGAAAAGTCGAGATATGCGGGATAAACACGTCGAAGCTTCCGGTACTGAAGAATGAGGAGACCATGGAGCTTTTGAAAAAGGCCCGCGCCGGGGACATGGAGGCGCGGGAGAGGCTCATTCAGGGCAATCTCCGGCTTGTGCTGTCGGTGATCCAGAAATTCATGGGCCGGGGGGAGAACGCCGACGACCTTTTCCAGGTGGGGTGTATCGGGCTCATCAAGGCCGTGGAGAATTTCAACACGGATATGGGCGTCATGTTCTCCACCTACGGGGTGCCTATGATCGTGGGGGAGATCAGGAGGTTTTTGCGGGACAATTCCCCCCTGCGGGTGAGCCGCAGCATACGGGACACGGCGTACAAGATCTTGCAGATGAAGGAGAAGCTGATGCTGGAGTCTCAGCGGGAGCCCACGGTGGACGAGATCGCCCGGGCGCTGGGTATCCCCCGGGAGGACGTGGTGGTGGCCATGGACGCGGTGGCGGAGCCGGTGAGCCTCTACGAGCCCATCTACTCCGAATCCGGCGACGCCACCTGCGGCATGGATCAGATCGGGGATACAAAGAACACCGACGAGGCGTGGCTTGACGAGATCGCCCTGACCGACGCCATTAATTCCCTGTCCGACCGGGAAAAGCGCATCCTGAACCTCCGCTTTTACGAGGGAAAGACCCAGATGCAGGTGGCCGCCGAGGTGGGAATAAGCCAGGCGCAGGTGTCGAGGCTGGAGAAAAACGCCATAAACCAGATCAAAAAGAGCCTATAATGGCGCGTAATACAAATATTTGTTTAAAAGCTTTAACCGAGCGGCGAGGATTTTTCGCGTCAGGCGAGGAAAACGACGCAGGGAATACTGTATGGTTTGCCAAGCCGTTTGACGGAGTATCCGGGGCCCCCACGCGGCAAGCCGCGTGGGGAGAGGAGGAGCCGAGCCGGCGCCTGAGGGCGACCAACGGAAGCCCGAAGCAAAGCGGCTCGTGCGACGACAAAAAAAGACCGTCGCCAATTAAATGGTTTAGTCAAATATGAGTATAAGAAGCCGTAGCAAAACGGGGAGTTGAGCTGCGGCTTCTTTCTGCGCTGACGGGTGGAAAAGCCTGTCGTTCCTGTCGCCGGAGACGTATACTCCCTATGTACTCGCCCTCTGCTCCAAACCGCACGTTGTATCCCGGCTTGAGCTGGGCGTTGCGCATATGGCCGTCCCTGGCCTCTATCTTCGTCCCGTCCACGAAGAGACGCTCATACCTGATCTCCCCGTATTCTTTCTGCGCATCCACCAACCGGTAGAACAGCTTGTCCGCGCACTGACTCAGCCTCCGGCTTCGGAAGCGGCATATCTCATGGCGGCAAAACAACGCCGAGGCCACTGCTTTTCGCAGCCCTCGGCGTTGTGCTTTTGCGGGGATTTTGCTGCATCCCCACGCCTTTTTTCAGTCAATTCCGGGAACACCGGGCGAGGAGTTCGTTCCATTTCCGGTCAACGTAGTCCTGCGCGGCCTCGATGGTCCACTCGTTGCCGGGCTTGAAGCAGTGCTTGAAGCGGCCCTGGAGGCGCATGAATTCCTCCACGGGGAGCTTGCGCTTCGGCTCGTAGCTGAGGATCCACTTGCCCTCCACCACCTCGTAAAGGGGCCAGACGCAGGTCTCCACCGCCATCTTGCAGATCTGGGGCAGGAGCTCGGCGGGGTACTGCCAGCCCCGGGGGCAGGGCGTCATGACGTTGACGAACGCCGGGCCGGGGGTGTAGATGGCCCGGTGGGCCTTCTCGTGGAAGTCCCGGAAGTTGCCGATCATGGTGGTCTGGGCCACGTAGGGGATGTTGTGGGCGGCCATAATGACGGTCAGATCCTTCTTCTCCTGCTTCTTGCCCAGGGACTCGGTGCCAACAGGGGTGGTGGTGGCGTTGGCGAAGCGGGGGGTGGAGGAGGAGCGCTGGATACCGGTGTTCATGTACGCCTCGTTGTCGTAGCAGAAGTACACCATGTCGTGACCACGCTCCATGGCCCCGGAGAGGGACTGGAAGCCGATGTCGTAGGTTCCGCCGTCGCCGCCGATGGTGATGAATTTATACTCGCCCTCAAGCTTTCCCTTCTTTTTGAGGGCGTTGTAGGCCGCTTCCACGCCGCCGCAGACGGCGGAGGCGTTCTCAAAGGCGGAGTGGATGTAGCTGTCCTCCCAGGCGGTGTAGGGGTACAGGAAGGAGCTGACCTCGAGGCACCCGGTGGCGTTGCATATGACCGCCTTGTCGCCCTCGTCCAGTGCCCGGGTGATGCCCCGGCAGACGATGCCCGCGCCGCACCCGGCGCACAGCCGGTGGCCCGGCGCGAAACGCTCGGGCTTGGAGAGCTCTACCTTATGATTGTATGCCATCTCAAAGCACCTCCTCTTGACTGCTTCTCTGACCGAAGTGGATGTACCGGGGGCCAACCTCTCCGGTCTCCACGATCTTCAGAAGGTGCCGGTAGACCTTCTCGATGTCCTCCACCGCGCAGTCGCGGCCGGCAAGGCCGTAGACCACGTCGACCATCTTGGGCGGTGTGGGAAGGTCGTAGCAGGCGGAGCGGGTCTCGGCGAACAGGGGGCCGCCGCAGCCGGAATAGCCCTCGGACTTGTCCATGACGGCCACGGCCTTCACGTTCTTGAGGGCCTGGGCCAGCTCCTCCATGGGGAAGGGCCGGAACACACGTATTTTCACAAGTCCCGCCTTGACGCCCTGGGCCCGGAGCTTTTCTACGCAGGCCTTGGCGGTGCCGGCGGTGGAGCCGATGAGAACGAGAGCCACCTCGGCGTCCTCCATGCGGTACTCCTCAAAGAAGCCGTACTTGCGGCCAAAGGTCTTTTCAAAGTCCGCGGCCACGTCCAGGATCACCTTTTTGGCGTTCTTCATGGCCTCCGCCTGCTGGACCTTGTGCTCCATGCAGAAGGGGCAGGAGTCGTAGGGCCCCACGGCCAGGGGGTGGTCCCGGCCCATGAGGGCATGCTCGGGATGGTACTCGCCCACGAACTTCTTCACGTCCTCGTCGGACTCTAAGAGGATGTTCTCCACCGCGTGGGAGGTGATGAAGCCGTCCTGGCAGATCATGATGGGCAGGCGCACGTCGGGGTGCTCGGAGATGCGCATGGCCTGGAGGTAGTTGTCATACGCCTCCTGGTTGTTCTCCGCGTAGATCTGCAGCCACCCGGAGTCCCGGGCGCCCATGGAGTCGGAGTGGTCGTTGTTGATGTTGATGGGGCCGGTCAGCGTTCTGTTGACGCAGGCCAGGGTGATGGGCAGACGGCTGGAGGCCGCCACGTACAGCACCTCGTACATAAAGGCAAGGCCCGCGGAGGAGGTGGCCGTCACGGCCCGGGCTCCCGCGGCGGAGGCGCCGATGCAGGTGGACATGGAGGAATGCTCCGATTCCACGGTGACGTACTCGGTACCCACCTTGCCGTCGGCCACGTACTGGGCGAAGTACTGGGGGATCTCGGTGGAGGGGGTGATGGGGAAGGCGGCAAACACGTCGGGGTCGATCTGCCGCATGGCGGTGGCGATGGCCTCGTTGCCCGAGAGACGTTCACGAATGCTCATTGGTGTACCTCCTGTTCCATGCGTATGGCCTGGAAGGGGCATGCCTTCCAGCAGATGCCGCAGCCCTTGCAGTGGTCATAGTCGAAGTCCGCCCGCTTCCCGTCCTTTACGGGGATGGAGGAATCTGGGCAGAAGGGCGCGCACAGCAGGCATTGGCGGCACTTCTGGGGATCCCACACGGGCCGGTTGGAGCGCCACTCGCCGGTCTTGGTGAGACGCGAGGTGCCGCCCTCGTAGATCTCCCCGCCGGGGGTCATCTCCTGCCAGGGGGACTGTTCGTTTATAGTCTCGGCTTTAATGGCGCTCATGCTCCCCGCACCTCCTTCATGGACTCCGTGAGACATTTCATGTTGCCCTCAATGACCTGAGGCTTGGTAGCGAATTTGTGGTGGAAGGACGCCTCCATGTCCGCGACGAACCGCTCCGGCTCCAGAACCCGGCTGACCTTGACGATGGCGGCCAGCATGGGGGTGTTGGGGAAGTAGCGCCCTAAGTATTTCTCGGAGATACTCCGGGCGTCGATGGTGTACACCCCGCCGGTGTAGCCCCGCAGCAGGGGCCGCAGCTCCTCGGGGGAGCGGGGGGAGTTGATGACGACGGCCCCCTCCGGGGAGAGCCCGGCGGTGACGTCCACGGAGCTTAAGAGGGACTCGTCTACCACCACCACGTAGTCGGGATTGTAGATGTTGGAGTGGATGGTGCAGGGGACGCTGCTGATGCGGTTATAGGCGGTGATGGGGACGCCCATCCGCTCGGGGCCGTACTCCGGGAAGCCCTGGACGTACTTGCCGGAGGCGAAGGCCGCGTCCGCCAGCAGCAGGCAGGCCGTCTTGGCCCCCTGTCCGCCCCGGCCGTGCCATCGGATCTCGGTCATGGTTTCGCTCATAGATCTACCTCTTTTCATATCATAGGGAACATCTGAATCAGATGTTCCCAAAAAAAGCGCCCGTCCCGTAAAGGGACGGACGCCATAAACTGACACCGTTGTACCACCCGTTACTGCGTACTTCCGATCTTTTATCAAATTGGCGGTATCTACTGGCCAATTAAAAAATACGCGCTTCCTGTAACGGGGAACACCGTCAGCGCCTACTCCGCTCAATATCGGGCGTTTGGGGCTGAAACTCCGGAGTGATGTTCAGACAGGCCCTCGGCACCGGATTTACACCATCCACCGGCTCTCTGCCGCCTCGGGCAAGCCTACTGTCTCCCTCATCGTCTTTTACAAATTAAATTGTGTATGTATTTTAATCAAAGTATCGCCGCCTGTCAAGATACATCTTTGACAAAAAACGCGGCGGTTTGCGCCAAAAATCCGCTTTTACGCCCGTCCGGAAACGACCGGGAGCCGCCCCGGCGTCAAAGGTGATTAAGGTGATTTTGGATGAAAGCCGCTTATTCGTTGATTATCCTACATTTCGCCGATTTTCCCCTTGAAAACTCCGGGTTGATAGAATCCCCTGTCGAAAAAGGCGACGCCCTTTTTATACACTTTGAGCCCCCGGCTGAGCCGGAGGCTCTGATTTGCCGGATGTTCATATTTCCCCCGGGCTTTTCAGGTTATATCCCAGCACCCGAAGCTCCCCGTCCTCAAGCTTGAGCACGTTTATACCCGCGTTGATGAGCCTTGTTTTCCCGCTGCCGATCTCGCCCTTTGACACAGCCCGCAGGACGGCGTTTATGGTGCCCCCATGGGACACAGCCGCGAAGTCCGCTTTAAGCGTTTCCGCGTACCGGCGCAGGACGTTCAGCGCTCTCGCCGCCACGTCGTCCAGCGGCTCCAGGTCGTCGGCGTACCTTTCAGGATTAAAAATGTCAACGACCTTTCCCGACACACTGCCAAAGTCCCTCTCGGTCAGATCCTCCTCCGGGTACACCGGCGCGTTTACCGTTTTTCCAATCATCTCCGCCGTGGTCAGTGCCCGGGACAGCGGGCTTGTGACCACGGCGGCAAGCGGCACATTCATGAACGATTCCGCCACGCTTTTGGCCTGATCCAGCCCCTCTGCGCACAACGGCACATCCTCGCGTCCCTGTATGCGGCTTTCCTTGTTCCAAGCTGTCTCACCGTGGCGAATGAGGTATATCTTGATCGCGCTCATTGTTCCCTCGTGAGTCTCCTCTCCACCGGAGGATTAAGCTTGTCTATGCCGATAAAGGCGCTGACGCCAAAGTTGCAAAGGTCGGTGAGTATGGCCGCCAGCCGCTCCGGCGGCTCCTCCGCCCCGGATACCAGCCAGTCCTGCAAAACCCGTGCCACACCAAAGGATATAAAAGAGTACAGCTTCTCCAAAAGCTCCCGGCTGACCTCCGGACTGACCCCACCCCACTGGACAATACACATATCGTGGGCCACGTGAACCACCCGGCTCAAAAACTCCCTGTCCCCGTGAGGGCCAAACAGGGCGCTGGCGAGCTCCCTCCGCTCACGGAGGGCCACAAGGGCGTCCTCAAAGATGCGCTGTACGTCCTCCGCCTCCCGGAACGAGGCCACCTCGGCCAGGAGATCCAGGTAAAACTCATTCTCCACCTGGGCCAGCAGCTGTTCCGGGCTCGCGTAGTGGGCATAGAAGGTGCCGCGGTTGATGTCGGCCTTGTCGCAAAGCTCCTTCACCGTAATCTTGTCCACCGGCTTTTCCAGCATCAATATAAGTAACGCCCGCCGCAGCTCTGTGCGGGTGTACTGTGAGCGCCGGTTGTCCTTCATGTTTGCCATTTTCGCACTTCCTGTTCAATAATATCGTACAGTATATCACAAGCGCGTCGATAATTCAACAATGTGTGGGGATATTTGAGGCACAAATAAAATTTTATTAAAACAGTTGCATATTTCATTAAATTGATATATACTTTGTATATTCATGGCAGAAAAGAGGGGTTTTATGGCAAAAGAAATGGTTCCCGTATTCCCAAAGAACAAGCCCGGTCGGCGCATACGCAGTATGTCGCCCTACATGCGCCTCACGGCCTTTGTCATGCGCGACCGCGGCGACGCCTCCAACTATTTCCGCGACACGGTGGAGGTCACGGAGCTGGAGAAATTCATGCGTGAAAAGCGCCGGGAGGGCTATCCGGGGCTGGGGATGCTCCATATGTTCATCGCCTCCTACGTGCGCACCATCAGCCAGAAGCCCCAGCTGAACCGCTACATAAACGGACAGCGTGCCTACGCGCGCAAAAATATTGAGGTGGTCATGACCGTCAAAAAGACCATGGAGGAAAATGGCGGCGAGACCTCTATCAAGGTGGTTTTTGACCCCACGGACACGATCTACGATGTGTACAACAAGCTCAACGCCGCCATCGACCACGTGAAAAACGGCTCCGAGACGGCCACCGGGGATCTGGCGGGCATCCTCGTCAAGATCCCCCGCCTGCTGCTTAAATTCATCGTGTGGGTGCTGTGCATCCTGGACTACTTCCACATCATGCCCAATCTCGTGCTGGAGGCCAGCCCCTTCCACGGCTCCATGATCATCACGGACATCGGGTCTCTCGGCATCCCGCCCATCTACCACCACCTCTACAACTTCGGAAACCTCCCCATTTTTATCTCCTTCGGCGCCAAGCGCCGGGTCTACGAGATGAACAAAGAGGGCGTGGTGGAGGAAAAGCGGTACGTGGACTACACTATCGTCACCGATGAGCGCATCTGTGACGGCTACAACTACGCCCAGGGCCTCAAGATGCTCAAGCACAACCTCATGCACCCGGAGCGCCTGACAGTCCCGCCCGCGAAGGTCGTCCAGGACATCTACTGATATGGCAGCGAAACTTGAGAAAACCAACGTCATGCGCGTCCTCGACCAGCGCGGCATCGCTTACACGCCTCTGGACTACTCCAAGACCGGCGTCGTCAGCGGCGTGGACGTGGCCCGCGTCCTGGGCCTCGACCCGGACGCGGTGTTCAAAACCCTGGTCACCGCCGCCCCCTCCGGCGCGCACTACGTCTTCATGATCCCGGTGGAGCGGGAGTTGGATCTCCGAAAGGCCGCCAGGGCCGTGGGGGAAAAGAATGTCTCCATGATAAGGCAGAAAGAGCTCCTTCCCCTCACCGGCTATGTCCACGGCGGCTGCTCCCCCATCGGCATGAAAAAGCCCTTTCCCACCGTCATTGATGAGACGGCCGAGCTTTACGACGCCATCACCTTCTCGGCCGGCAGGATCGGCTATCAGGTGGAGCTGTCCCCGGAAGATCTGCGCCAACTCATCCCCTTCACCTACGCCGACCTCTGCGAGGAGTAAGGAGAAGCAGAAAGGCGTTGTCTTTCGCCGTTGATTTGGAGGTAAAGCCATGAAAAAGCCACGGCATATCTTCCGAAATATTCTGCTTGTTGCCGTCGCCGCAGTATTTGTGGCCGTGACGGTGAGGCAGATCATCTGGCTGACAAGCCCCACAAGATTTTATTCAAAGTTCTTATATACCTCTGTATCCGGGGAAAACCGGGAGATCGCGAAGGAAATCTATTCCGGCCATTCGTCCGAATTGCTGCGGGTCAGCGTGGCGGAAAATTCCCGGTCCCGCGCTGTAATACGGTTCGTCTTTGAAACGAAGCAGCCGATAGAGGAAGCCGCAAGGGGCGACATACTCTCCGCCCTGTGGTCCATGATGGATTCGACGTTGAAGGACGGATGGCGCAGCGGGCCGCGAGCCGTGATCCTGCATTGGGAGGTCTTTTTCTGCTCCGAAAAGGGAGTGGATGAGCTTTG
The DNA here is from genome assembly GCA_947589225.1 of uncultured Oscillospiraceae bacterium. Taxonomy (GTDB): domain Bacteria; phylum Bacillota; class Clostridia; order Oscillospirales; family Oscillospiraceae; genus RUG626. Next base: position 12,705 of record CANQBC010000042.1, read on the forward strand.
GACCTCTGCGCTTTTATATGAAGGCTCCAAGAGATCAGAAGGCCAATTTTCCCAGTGGAGCGAGCGCCCCGAATACGCCCGGCAGCTTACCGCCGGGAACGTCCGAAAGCTCCTCAGATACACCTGGTGCAGCGAGGGGATCAGCGACAGCGAGATTGCGGAGATCAAAACGCGCCCATACCTCTGGACGGCCGCAAAACTCTTTTTTCAATCGCTGTTTGACCCGGAATAACGTAAAGATACAAAACCTCCCTCTTCGATACGTACGGAAAAGAGCGCACAGCGTTGCCGCTGTGCGCTCTTTTGTTCCGAAAGTGGTTTGCAACGTCTCGACAAGCGGGAATTTATTCCTTTTTATCTTCGCTGGAATCGTCTTTCCTTGATTTAGAATCAATTTTTGCAATGATAATTCCAGTGCAAGTTACAATGACAATACAAAGATACAGACAAATGCCCAAAATACAGCCAAAGCCATAACTTCCCAGCCCATTAAAAAAATGCCCGGCAATACCCGATACATACAACCCGACAACAGCAGCCACAATACCCGCTAAAATATATTTCCAAATATTTTTCTCCCATTCCTAGATAAGTATTGATACTATCAGGTTGCACAAACAAGAACAACAAATATTTTCAATTACTATTATCTTTCTGCTTGCTCCTTTTCAAGTTTACCAACCAATAAATAAACCACGCTAATATCACACCAATAAAAACCGTACCAACTACTGCTAATATAATTTCCCCTACTAAACTATTTCCTGAAATTACACCCGCTGATGATGTTCCAAACAAACCAATATATTCTGCTACACCAAGGAATGCACCAAATAAAACTAAATACAATGGTATCAACTTTACTGCCTTTTTCTTTGCTTTGAAGCATAATATTAATTGTAGTGCAAATATCGGGATAGAACATATCAACATCCATGATAAAGGTGTCAAGTCTCCAAAAGTTATAAAAATATTGTTCATTGCTTTGACCTCCTGAATTAATGTGGGGTACAATGGCATAGCAGTTTGCTTTTTATGTTTTGGGAAGTTTAACGAAGTTGAGAGGGCATCAATACTTATCTAGGAATGGGAGATATTTTTCATATCCTTACCTCCGCATATACCTGTTTGTCGAACAGCCGCCCACCCGACATTTAACATTGTACCACCCAAATGTGTAGAAATCTACTGTCCGTTAAGGCGGTTCTTTAAATGTTTACAAAATTTCCGCCTATGTTGAACAGAAAACGCTCCGGCGATTGTGTCCTCGTCCAGAGCGTTCCTATCCGCTGTCCTGACTAACCATGTTGGCGGCTATCGTTTATTCATGGTTTTGACCGGGAACACAAGGTCAAATTGGGACTCCTTTTTTACTCCGCCTCCAGCTCCCCATGGAGGTCCGGCGGCACAGGCTCCTTCTCCGAGGTCAGGTGCATATCCAGCAGGGAAAATCGATACGCCACCCCCAGCTCGTCCACTGCGGTCAACGTGATCTCCACCCAGTGCCGGTAGGCGCAGTGGAACGGCCCCAGATCCACCTCCAGGGCGAAGAGCCTGTCCCGGGTGGGCGTCAGGGATTCAGGCCGTGTCAGGGCCGTGGAAACGCTGAGGATGTCCTCCGGCAGGGCGTACCCGGCGTACCAGTTGGCGGGGCCGGCGAGGTCCAGGGGGATGGTGTTCACGATCTGCCCGCCCACCCGGACGGTGATCTCGGCGGAGGCCAAAGGCCGGTCCGTCCGGGGGTCGATGATCAGAAGTCCCCGCGGCTCCCAGGTGAAGCCGTCCCCCTCCTGGGCGCTCTGCGCCGGACCCCGGAACCACTGGACCCCGTAGACCTCCGCCAGCTGTCCGGGTGTGACGGTGACGCTCCCGGCCTGGCCCCTGGTCTCGGTGCCGTCCTCTATCAGCACCGCCCACAGGGTGTAGCTCCCCTCCGGGGCCTGAATGACAGCGGAGAAAACCCCGTTTTTCAACTCCGCCTCAGTCTCGACGGCCTCATTGGTTTCGTCGCTGACCAGGGAGAGCCGCGCCGTCATGTCCCGGCCCAGGGACTTGGGTGTCACGGCGGCCCGGACCGTCAGGAGGCCGGACGGGGCGTCGTAGTCCAACGTCTCACAGCTCCAGTCACTGAAGAGACTGTTCTGCTCATCCAGAAGCCCCGCGATGGTCCCCCGCATAGCGTCGATGCTGTCGCTCAGGGAATTTTGGGTGAACACCACCAGCTGGTTGAGGCCGCCGATCTGCCCCTTCAGGTCCGCCATCCGGGCGCCGAAAATCACCGCCACCGCCACGATGGCCGCCGCCGCGATCCCCAGCGCGCCCCAGAGGTAGCCCCTCTGCCTCTTCGCCCTTCGTTCCGCCGCCTTCTGGCCCTCGCCCAGCCCGCGCAGAAGCGCCTCCAGCTCCCCGGTGTCCACGGCGGGACCCGGCTCCACCGCCGGGGCCTCCGCCGCCGTCTGCGCCGGGGCCTCCACGCCCAGCAGCTCGCCGATGGACAACTGGTAAAAGTCGGACAGCGATAAAAGCTTGTCCAGCTCCGGCACGGACGCGCCGTTCTCCCACTTCCCCACCGCCTGCCGGGAGACGCCGATCTTGTCCGCCAGCTCCTCCTGAGAAAGCCCCGCCTTTCGGCGCAGTTCAAAAAGCCGTTCATTCAGCTTCATGCTCGTCACCTCGTCCCTATGGTATCAGAAAACGCCCCGTCCGGCAACCAATTTGACCTGCCAATCCGGCAACCGCCGGTTGCGCGGCGGAAAAAGGTACATAAACAGGACATGCAATAACAAAAAACGCGAACCCGGCGAACCGGGCCGCGCTTTGAAAAGAGACGCGGAAGCGGGCGAGTAAGTCAAAGGGCAGACGCGAAAGGCGTCTGCCCTTTGGGGAACTATCGCCGCTTCCGCGACGACGTGGCAGGGGTTGAAGGGATCGAACCCTCGGCCTACGGTTTTGGAGACCGCCGCTCTACCAGCTGAGCTAAACCCCT
>CANQBC010000043.1 GCA_947589225.1 uncultured Oscillospiraceae bacterium
ATGCCCTTGCCGGTGAGGATGCCGGACCACTCGCCGGTGAGCTTCTTGTACTGGCCGAACATGTAGCCGATCTCCCGCGCGCCGGTGCCGATGTCGCCGGCGGGGATGTCGATGTCCTTGCCGATGTGGCGGTAGAGCTCGTTTATGAAGCTCTGGCAGAAGCGCATGACCTCGTTATCAGACTTGCCCTTGGGGTCGAAGTCGGAGCCGCCCTTGGCGCCGCCCATGGGCAGGGTGGTCAGGCTGTTCTTAAAGACCTGCTCGAAGCCCAGGAACTTGATGATGCCGATGTAGACGGAGGGGTGCAGGCGGATGCCGCCCTTGTAGGGGCCGATGGCGTCGTTGAACTGGACGCGGTAGCCGCGGTTGACCTGGATCTTGCCCTGATCGTCCACCCAGGGGACGCGGAAGATGATCTGTCGGTCGGGCTCCACGATGCGCTCCATGATGTTGGCCTCCACAAGGTCGGGGCGCCGCTCGATCACAGGCTCCAGGGTCTCCAGAACCTCGGTGACCGCCTGGATGAACTCGGGCTCGGCGGGGTTGCGGCGCTTCACGGTCTCCAGAACGGAGAGGAGATAGGCGTTCTTCATTTATGAAACCTCCAAAATAAATTATGCCAAATAAAAAAATAACGGCATGTGGACGCGCACGGGCAAAAGCCCGCGACGCCCTTGCCGTTACAAAAAATTATTTTATCCTTTTAAAGCGGTATTGTCAATGGTCAATACAGATAAATTTGCATTTTTAATAAAACAATCTTGCAGAAAGTATACAAAAGGTGCGTATTTCATTTGATTTGCGAGGTTTGCCGAGCTTGCGGACAGAATAAAAAAGGGCGGCCCGAGGGCCGCCAAAAAAAGGGTTGTGGGATAAAGATATGAGCATACCCTCTTCGATGGGAAAAGTCGAAGCCTGGATAAGCTGTGCTTTAATAGTAGCACCGATGGGACAAATTGTAAATAGGAAGTTTTGCCGGATCAGGACTACTTTTGCCGAAAAATGCCGGTATGGGCGGGGAAGGAACAGATCCTTTCCGCTCCCTGCGGAAAAGCGGACTGGCGGACGGGGGACGGGGCCGCCGCGGCGCGTTTTTGCGCGGGATTGCGTTTCCGCGCCTTTTGTGCTACAATGGCACAATCAAACAAGCACAAGGAGGGCGGATATGCCCAAAAGTGTTATCGGAATACTGGCCCATGTGGACGCGGGGAAAACAACGCTGTCCGAGGCGCTTTTATACCGCGCGGGGGACATACGCCGGCTTGGGCGGGTGGATCATGGGGATGCCTTTCTTGACAATTTCGCTTTGGAGCGGCAGCGGGGCATCACCATCTTTTCCAAGGAGGCCCGGCTGACCCTGGGGGAGAAAACGGTCACGCTTCTGGACACGCCGGGGCACGTGGATTTTTCCGCCGAGGCCGAGAGGACGCTGGACGTGCTGGACTGCGCGATCCTCGTGATCTCCGCGCCGGAGGGGGTGCAGAGCCACACGCGCACGCTGTGGAAGCTTTTGCGGGACAGGGAGATCCCCACGGTGCTCTTTATCAACAAGATGGATCTCCCCGGCGCGGATCGGGCCGGGATCCTGGCGGAGCTTGCCGAAAAGCTGGGGGACGGGTTTTTCGAGCCGGAGGCCCCGGACGGGGAGGCGCTGGCGCTGTGCGACGAGGAGCTTCTGGAGGAGCACCTTGCCCGGGGGACGTTCTCAGACGGGGCGCTGGAGAGGGCCTTCGCCAGGGGGCGCGTCTACCCCTGCTACTTCGGCGCGGCGCTGAAGCTTGAGGGTGTGGAGGAGTTTATGGCGGGGCTTTCGCGCTTCGCTCCCGAGTCGCCGGCGGGAGACGCGTTTGCCGCGAGGGTCTTTAAGATCTCCCGGGACGCCGACGGGAAGAGGCTGACGCACATGAAGATACTGGGCGGGACGCTCCGCGTCCGGGACACGCTGACGGGGCCGGACTGGGAGGAGAAGGTCACGCAGCTGCGTTTCTACTCCGGGGCGAAGTTCACCGCCGCTGACGAGGCCGGGCCGGGGGACATCGTGGCCGTCACGGGCCTCACCGCCACCTTCGCCGGGCAGGGCCTCGGCCAGGAGGGGGACGGCCGCGCGCCGGCGCTGGAGTCGGTGCTGAGCTACCGGGTGAACCTCCCCTCCGGCTGCGACGTACACAGGACGCTGGCCCAGCTCAGGGAGCTTGAGGAGGAGGTGCCGGAGCTGAAGCTCCTGTGGGACTCCCGGACGCAGATCCTGCAGGCCCAGCTCATGGGCCAGGTCCAGCTGGAGGTGCTTTCCCAGCTGGTGCGGGACAGGTTCGGCTTCTCCGTCACCTTCGGCGCGGGCAGCATCATCTACCGGGAGACCATCGACGACCGGGTGGAGGGCGTGGGCCACTACGAGCCGCTCCGGCACTACGCCGAGGTGCATCTCATATTGGAGCCGGGGGAGCGGGGGAGCGGCGTGGAGATCCGCTCCGACGTGCCGGAGGACGTACTGGCCCGGAGCTGGCAGAGGCTCATCCTCACACACCTCCACGAAAAGGAGCATCTGGGCGTGCTCACAGGCTCGCCCATTACGGACATAAAGATCACCCTCACCGCGGGCCGCGCCCATGTCAAGCACACCGAGGGGGGCGACTTCCGGGAGGCCACCTACCGGGCGGTGCGGCAGGGACTGATGCAGGCGGAGAACGTGCTTTTGGAGCCGTGGTACGACTACCGCATCGAGCTTCCCCAGGCAAACGTGGGCCGCGCTATGAACGATCTGCGGCTCATGGGGGCGCGGTTCGAGCAGGCGGGGGAGAGCGGGGAGATGGCGGTGCTGGCGGGGGCGGGGCCTGTCTCCCGGCTGCGGGAGTACCCGGCGGAGGTGACGGCCTACACCAGGGGCCGGGGGCGCGTCAGCTTCGTCTTTCACGGCTATGAGCGTTGCCTTGACCAGGACGAGGTGGTGGCGGCCCTGGGCTACGACCCGGAGGCGGACATGGAGAACCCGCCCCACAGCGTGTTCTGCTCCCACGGCGCCGGAGTGGTGGTGCCCTGGTATGAGGTGCCGGAGCGGATGCACCTGGAGAGCACCCTCGATCCCCCCAAGCCGCCGGACCCGGTGCGCGAGGCGGCGGCCCGGTACATGAAGCTCGTGGCCACGGACAAGGAGCTTATGGCCATCTTTGAGCGCACCTACGGGAAGCTGGAGCGGGGCGGGGAGGCCATGCGCCGGACGCCCAAGGAGGCCGCCGGGACGCCCAACCCCCGCAAACGGCCCCCCGCGCCCCAGAAGGACGGGCTGGAATTTGTGCTGGTGGACGGGTACAACATCATCTTCGCCTGGGAGGACCTGAAGAAGCTGGCCGCCCAAAGCCTGGACTCCGCCCGCGCGCGGCTCATCGAGCGGCTGCGCAACTACCAGGGGTTCCGCCAGTGCGCCGTCATCGTGGTGTTCGACGCCTACAAGGTGAAAAACAATCCTGGGAAGGTGGAGCGTCTGGGCGGCGTCAGCGTGGTGTACACAAAGGAGGCGGAGACCGCCGATATGTACATCGAGCGGGCCACCTACGACCTCAGCAAGCGCCACCAGGTACGGGTGGCGACCTCAGACGGCATGGAGCAGATGATCATTCTGGGGAACGGCGCTCTGCGGGTCCCGGCCCTGGCCTTTGAGGCCGAGGTCAGGGAGGTGGAGCGCGCCATTGCCGACTATGTGAGAGACTACAACAGGGGGACGGAGCAATGACGGAGCTTTTCGTCAGGCACTATTCGGAGCTGACAGCCGATGAGCTTTATGAGCTGCTGCGCCTTCGGGCGGAGGTGTTCGTGGTGGAGCAGGACTGCGCCTATTTGGACCCGGACGGCAGGGACAAGCTGGCCTTCCACGTGTGGATCGGGGACGGGGAGCGTGCGGCGGCCTGCCTGCGGGTCTACGAGGAGGACGGGGTCGTTCGCATCGGCCGCGTGGTGACCAGGGAGCGCCGGAGGGGGCTTGGCGCGCGGATCATGGCCGCCGGGGTGCGCGTGGCGCGGGAGAAATTCGGCGCGAAGGAAATTCTGATAAGCGCCCAGGAGTACGCCCGGCCCTTCTATGAGAAGTGCGGTTTCACAGCGTACACGGGGCCGTATCTGGAGGACGGCATCCCCCACGTGGGGATGAGGCGGACGGCAAAATAAAAGCGCCCCGGAAAGGGCGCTTGAGAACGCGGGAGTAATCATGGCCATGTTTTGCGGTTGCCGCGCGGCGGTGAACAAAACGGCCTTTATTCTTTATTAAATCGGCGTTATTTGATTGCCGATTTAATATTTTGCTTTTTTAGAAACGGTTTACGACCCTTGCCGCTATCTGGGCGGCCTCGGCGCGGGTGGCGGGGCCGTTGGGGTTCAACGCGCCGCCGGAACCGGCGAAGATGCCGGCGTAAGTGACGCGTGCGGCGGCTTGGAGGGCCCAGAAGGCGATGTCGCCGGTGTCGTTGAAGCGAAGGCCGTTGCCGTCGGGGAGCTTGACGGCCCTGTCGATGATGACCATGATCTCCTGACGGCTGATGGGCGCGTCGGGATTGAAGTAACCGCCGGATCCGTTGACGATGCCCCTTTCCCAGGCGGAGACAATGTATTCACGGGCCCAGCAATCCTCAATGTCGGCAAAGGGGCAGACAGAGCCTTCGTCGACGACTCTGTCGGGAAGGGCGCCTTTGAGCTCCAAAGCGGAGTAGAGCATGGCTGTGAACTCAGCCCGTGTGATCTTGGCCTCCGGCAGATATTGTTTCCCGTCGGTGTGAAGCTCAACGCCCATGCCGTCAAGGGTGTCCACGGCGGCGCGGCACCAGTGGGAGCTTATATCCCGGTACTTGCCCTTCGCCTGGAGAACGGCATAGCCGTAATCAAGAAGCTTCACACTGTCGGTGGCACGGGCCTCCAAGGAGGAGCTGGCCATCGCCACGGCGATGAGCCTGTCGCCGTTCCGCTCGGCCGTAACGGCCTGACAGAAGCCGGCGGGGTTGGTGTTGCCTGTCTTGAAGCCGTCAACGCCCTCGTAGCTGTAGCGTTCGCCGGGGAGGAGGAAATTTGTGGTGACGTATTCCGTCCCGTTGAACCAGACGCTGCGCTGGGAGGTGATCTCCAGCACCTCCGGGTAGTCCATGATGAACCGCCTTATCAGCTCCGCCTGGGAGCGGGCGGTGATATAGTTGTAAAGATGGCCGTGGGCGTTCACGTATTTCGCGGAAAGCCCCATTCGAGCGGCGGTCTCGTTCATCCTCACCACGAAGGCTGCCTCGCTTCCGGAGATGAACTCGGCCATGGCCACGGCGCTGGCGCTGGCGGAATATATGAGCATCAGCCGCAGGAGCGTTCCCACCGGCACGGTCCCGCCGTAGGGCAGGGGAACCACCATCTCGTAATTTGTGTGGTCGCGGGATATATCGGCCACATGGTCGCTTATGGGAACATGGGTCTCCATGGTGAAGGAGCCTTTGGCAAGCTCCTCGTACACGATGTACGCCGTCATCACCTTCGTCATGGATGCCGGTACCCGCAGGGTGTCCGGATCCTTTTCATACAACAGCTCGCCGGTGTCAAAGTCCATCACCACCGCCGCCTTGGCCGTAATGTCCGGCGGCGCGGGCGTATTCCCGGCGGCGTTCGCCGTGACGGACATGGGGGAGACAAGGACGATGACGAGAAGAAGCGCCATCGCACGGGAAAGGATCCTGTTTTTTTTCATTGTAATGACCCTGCTTTCTCGATCTGTTTCGCAAACCCGGCGATAAGTAATTTTATCAAAGAGCTTATGTAAAGTCAAGAAAAAAACGCCTCCTCGGCCGGGAAAGGCGCGGGAGACGTAAAACACAGTATCGGGTATCGGGCAAAACAGCGAGCTGGGAGATTTGCGCGGCTTCGACCCGCCATTACAAAGAAGATCATAAGCGTAAAATTTTCATATATTTTGAGCCGCCGTTCACACACCGTCATCCGGCCGGCGCATGGCCGCCAGGCCCTCCGTGTATTCGTCCTCGGCATGGACGATAAGCTTGGCAAAGGGCAGAAAATATTCGCCGCAGTCCGTCAACTCCACACGACGGGTGGAGCGGTTAAAAAGCGTCACTCCAAGCTCCTCCTCAAGCTCTTTTATATGCCGGGAGAGTGTCGGCTGTGATAAGAACAGGCGCTCAGACGCTGAATTGAAATTTTTGAGCTCCGACAGGGTCAGAAACTCCCGCATACTTTGAATTTTCAAATGTCCCATCCCTTTTTCTGTCTAAATATATGTAAAACGAATTAAACACTTTGAATTCCAGAAAAAGTATAACACGAATTATCATTTTGCGCAATAATTCATACGAAAGACAAATTAATTTTCCGAAGAAAGTATCAATCGGAATATGGCGGAATTGGGCTGAACCCTGTTTATCCATGAAAAAAACCGCGATTTGATGGCAATGATCCGGCGGCATATGCTTTATTGTTGCAAATTGGACGACGGAGGGATATAATTGGGAAAAAGGGGGTGTTGGGCTTGAGAAGGGCGTTGACCGCGCTAATGCTGCTCATCTCCGCGCTGGTGCGGCTTCTGGGGCTTGCTCCGGAGATATTGGAGACAAAACCGGCGCCGGAGGACAGGGTCGCGCAGATCGTGGAGCGCATGACTCTTGAGGAGAAGCTTCTGCAGCTTTTTATCGTGACGCCGGAAGCGCTGACGGGGGAAAACACCGTGACGGACGCGGAAAAGCTCTCCTCCGCTCTCGCGGATACGCCGGTGGGCGGGATCGTGCTTTTTCAGAAAAACCTCGTCTCCTCCGATCAGACCCGCGCCCTCACAGGGGAAGCTCAGGACGCGGCCGAGTACGGCCTTTTTGTGGCGGTGGACGAGGAGGGCGGGACAGTGGCCAGACTCATGAACGCCCTGGGTACCCGCCGCCTGGGCCCCATGTACGATTATAGGGCCGAGGGGCCGGACAGGGCCCGGGAGAACGCCGCGGTCATAGGGGAGGATATAAGATCGTACGGATTCAACCTGGACTTTGCCCCGGTGGCGGACGTGTGGACGAACAGCGGGAACACCGTGATCGGCCGCCGGGCTTACAGCGACGACCCGGAGGAGGCGGCGGAGCTTGTGGCCGCGGCGGTGGAGGGCTTCCATGACACCGGGGCCATGTGTACGCTCAAGCACTTTCCGGGCCACGGGGACACCACCGCCGACTCCCACACGGGGGCGGCGGTGGTGGAATTGAGCCGCGAGGAAATTGAGAAGCTTCAGTTCCCGCCCTTTGCCTCCGGCATCGACGCGGGAGCGGACATGGTGATGGTGGGGCATCTGACATGCCCCGCGCTGGACGATGAGATCGCCACGGTGTCCCGCGGGATCGTCACGGAGATCCTGCGCGGGGAGCTGGGCTTTGAGGGGGTCGTCATCACCGACAGCCTCCAGATGAGCGCCGCATCGAAGGAATACTCCCCGGGTCAGCTCGCTGTCCGGGCCATTGACGCCGGGGTGGACATACTGCTGATGCCGGAGGATCTCCGGGAGGCCCTGGACGCGCTTAACGCGGCCGTGGACAGCGGGGAGCTCACGGAGGAACGAATAAACGAGAGCGTAAAGAGGATCATTACGCTCAAGCTCAGATACGGCCTGCTGGAGTGACGGGGGCGGAAAGGACAGGGCGGAACAGATAAAGGCCGGAGCGTGCCGCGGGGTTTTGCGTCAAGGCAGAGCCAAACCAGCTTGTGGCGGCACATATCGCGGGCGGATTCGGAGACGCCTGCCCTACTCCTCCCGCCGTACCCCTTCGATGTGCAGGAACCTCGATCTGGCAAAGACATAGCTGCTCAATTCTCTGTCCAGCGCGTCGTATGTGTGGGCGCAGACCAGGATGCGCGGGGTGACGGCCACAATAACGGGGGAGTGGTAGAAGCGGCCGTCGGAGGAGCCCAGCTGCACGATATCCCCCGGCCGCGCCCCGCCCCGCGCCACCTCCACGGCGTGAGGGCCGGGGCCGCCGTTATGGATGAGAAAATCGTATAAGTATTCCACCCCTGTCCAGGAGGCTGTGCGGTCGTTTGCCGTGCGGTAGTACCAGCCTGTGACGGGAGTGTAGTTCATCACCCCGGCCCCGGCGAAAATACACTGGGAGGCAAAATTCGTGCAGTCCCCGCCGATCTCCTCAAAGTCGTAGTACCGGGGATTTCTCCCTGCCGCCCACCGTCTTGCGTACTCCACGGCGGCGTCCCGGTCGTATGGCGTGTCAATAATCATGAGCGCTCCTTTCCCCCGCGCGGCTCCGTGGGGGCCGATGTCCGCATTGGGCCGGCACCCCGGCACCGGGCGGTTTTTCAGCGCGGGAATTTCCCACCATTCTATGCCGCCGGTTCACGATCTGCCCTCCGGCGCCGTATAATGGCGCAAGGAGGGATTTCCCATGATCATTCATGTAGTAAGACGCGGCGACACGCTTTACTCCATAGCCCGCCGTTACGGCGTCAGCGTATCGCGCCTTCGCGCCGACAACGGGCTTACGGAGAGCCAGACCCTGGTGGTGGGCCAGGCGCTTATCGTCACGCTTCCGTCCCAGGTCTACACCGTCCGGGCCGGGGACACGCTTTTTTCCATCGGGCGGCGGTACGGGGTCTCCGTGCTGGAGCTCATACAGAATAACCCGGAGCTCATTCAAAACGAGACGATCCGGCCGGGGCAGCAGCTCACCGTCAGCTTCCAGGGCGGCAAGATCCGCGCCCTCTCCACCAAGGGCTACGCCTACCCCCACATTCGGAGAGACGTGCTCCAAAGGGCGCTGCCGTACCTCACATACCTCGCCGTGTTTACATACGGCTTCACCGAGTCCGGCAGGCTCATCCCCGCCGACGACGCGGCGCTCATTGAGGCGGCCTACCGCTGGAACACCGCGCCTATCCTGGTTTTTTCCAGCCTTGACGAGACAGGCGGCTTCTCCACCGCCCGTGCCTCGCGGCTCTTCGCCGATCCGCAGCTGCAGAACACCGTTCTCATGAGCCTTGCGGAGACCATGCGGGAAAAGGGCTACGTGGGCGTTGACATGGACTTCGAATACATCTCCCCGGGGGATGCCCAGGGATATCAGGATTTTCTGCGCCGCGCCGTGGAGGTGATGCGCCCGCTGGGGTTCACCGTCAGCGCGGATCTCGCGCCAAAGACAAGCGCCGGCCAGCAGGGGCTTTTGTACGAGGCCCACGATTACCCCGCCATCGGGGCCATCGTCGACCGGGTGCTGCTGATGACCTACGAGTGGGGCTACACCTACGGGCCGCCCATGGCGGTGGCGCCGCTCAATCAGGTGCGGGACGTGGTGCGCTACGCCGTCAGTGAGATCCCGCCCGCGAAAATATTCATGGGCATACCCAACTACGGCTACGACTGGACCTTACCATACGAGCAGGGGATCACCAGGGCGGAGAACATCGGAAACCAGGGCGCGGTGCTCAGGGCGGCCCGGTACGGCGCGGAGATCCAGTTTGACGAGACGGCCCAGTCGCCGTTCTTTGAGTACTACTCCGACGGACGGAGGCACGTGGTCTGGTTTGAGGACGTGCGAAGCGTCCAGGGGAAGCTTGCGCTTGCCGATGAATACGACCTTTTTGGAGTGGCCTACTGGAACATCATGCGTCCCTTCAACGCTAACTGGGCCCTGCTGGCGGCGCGGTATGAGATAACCAAAGTGGTGTAGTTCCCCATGCGCGGATATTATTAAAGCGGCAATCAAATAACGCCGCTTTAATAAAGAATTTAAAGGCCGTTTTGCTCGCCGCTGTGCGGCAACCGCAGAACGTGGCCAATGTTATTCCGGCGATTATTCGATCGCCGGAGCTTTTATGGGATCTCGGTGGATCAATACTTTTTCCCGGATAAGAGCGAAAAAAAGAGCGCCCGGCGGCTTGACACGCTGCTTGACGGCGTGAGCGATGCGGGACTCCGCATTGTCACCGCGACGGCGAGGGAGATCTACGAGGTCGAGAAGGCGAAATGAATAAGCCGGGGAACGGCGCCGCGTTTTTCTCCTGACAGGAAGGGTCAACGCGCTCTGCTGAAGCTCTTCAAATGGTCCGCTGCGTAGAGCATCTTATAACATCGAGGGAAAGAGCATGAAACGATCTGTGCAGAAAACAAAAAAATGGATCTATCCCGGCATCGCCTTCGCCATTCCGCTGGTTGGAATGCTGGCCGTCATGATGATCAAGCGATCCACGCCGTTTGGTCACTATTCCATGATTTATTCCGATATGTACCACCAGTACTTTCCTTTTTTTGTGGCTTTTCGCAAGGCGCTGCGGGAGGGCGGCGGCCTCCTATATAGCTGGAGCGTGGGAATGGGTGTGGACTACCTGGGCCTGATCTCCTACTACCTTGCCTCCCCGTTGGAGCTGCTCAGCGTTCTGGTGCCGGAAAACCTTCTGCTGGGATACTTCTCCCTGCTCATGCCCATCAAGCTGGGTTTTGCCGGCCTCAATTTTGCGATCTTCCTGAGAAAGACCTTTCACAAAAACGATCTCTCCATCTCCCTTTTTGGCGGTTTTTACGCCCTGTGCGCCTGGGCCCTGGGTTTTCAGTGGAATGTCATGTGGCTTGACACCTTCGCCCTTCTGCCCCTGGTCGTTCTGGGGGAGACGGAGCTGCTGCGGGACAAGCGGTTTGGCCGCTACACCGTCACGTTGTTTTTGTCCGTTTTTTTCAATTACTATATCGGCTTCTTCACCTGCGTTTTTGTTTTCCTGCTGTTTTTCTGCTATGAGATCTGCCGGTGGCAGGGCGCCCGCCGTTTTTTCTCGGATCTTCTCAGGATCGCGTGCTTTTCCGTTCTGGCCATCGGAATGACCGCCGTTTTGGAGCTGCCCGCTCTGGCGGCGCTTCAAAACACCCAGTCCGGCGTCAACAACTTCCCGGTGGGCTTTCAGCTGAATATCGCCTCGTACAACAGCTGGAAGGGCCTGCTGGACGCCATGCGCCAGGTGGCCGGAAATATGGGCGGAGGGCTGAAGCCCAATTTCACGGCCGGCCTTCCCAATATCTACTGCGGCGTATGCTCCATTCTCCTGGCTTTCCTGTTCCTGACCTCCCGAGAGGCCAGGCTGCGGGATAAGCTTTGCTCTGTGGCGCTGCTGTTGTTCTTTATCGTCAGCTTCATCATCCGCAAGCTGGACTATATCTGGCATGGCTTCCACTTCACAAACTCGATCCCCTATCGGTTCAGCTTCTTATACAGCTTCGTAATGCTATATATGGCCTACCGGGCCTGCCTCGAGCGCCGCCGTTTCCACATATGGCAGATCGCTGTCTCCGGCTTACTGACACTGCTGGTGCTGTCATGCAGCGACCATCGGGGCGATACCGGATTCCTTATCTACAACCTGTCGTTTTTAATGGCGTATATCGGCGTCCTGTTTTTCGGTGCCATGCAAAATGATCCCCCGGAGGGGGCTGACGAGGAGTCCCGCCGGGCCTGTCTGCGGGGCCGCGTACGCCGCGAAAAAGCGACCGCCTTGGTTCTGGCGGGTGTCATGGGGCTGGAGCTCGTCATGAATCTGGTGAACTTTGGGTACTACTTTAACGGATCTAATATTTCCGACTACCCCAAAGGGGGCAAGGACGCCGCCTCCGTGATCGGCTATATGAAGGAGCGGGAGAAGGACACCCTCTTTTACAGGGCGGAAACCGCCCACACCCAGACGACGAACGACGGCGCGCTGAATGGATATAACGGCATTTCCACCTTCACCAGCTCCGCCAACTTGCGGGTGACGGAGTTCATGCGAACCATGGGTTACAGCGCCAAAAACACATATAACAGCTACGGCTTCAGAGACAGCTCCCCGGTGGCCAACCTGTTCCTGGACTTGAAATATATGCTGGAGCGGGATGGGAGAGTAAAAGAAAACAACTACTTTACGGAGATCCACCACAGCGGCGACGTCTACCTGCTGGAAAACAACGCCTATCTCCCCCTGGGCTTTTTGGCGAATACCGCCCTGGGTGCGATGGACTTCACCCAGGATATGGATCCCTTTGACTTCCAGAACAAGCTGCTCGCCGCGGCCTCCGGCATTGACGAGGAATTCTGGCATCCCGTCCCCACCAATAATTTGACCATTGCCGCCACGGAGGGAACCGAGCTGTCGTCCATGCCGGAGAGCCGTTACTGCTCCTACGACTGCGGCGGCAAGGATGGGACGGTCTATTTTACCTATACCGCGGATCGATCCGGGCTTCTGTGCATCTACCTGAT
This sequence comes from uncultured Oscillospiraceae bacterium, assembly GCA_947589225.1. Taxonomy (GTDB): domain Bacteria; phylum Bacillota; class Clostridia; order Oscillospirales; family Oscillospiraceae; genus RUG626. The sequence continues at coordinate 12,234 of CANQBC010000043.1, forward strand.
TATTTCCGATTTGAGCAAATACAGTATTTTAAAAAACGGCGAGGAGATCGTCAGAGAGAGCTATTCCCTGCCTCATATGCTCTCCGCCTGTCAGGCGGAACCGGGGGATGTCTTTGATATCAGCCTGAGCTGTGAAGCCTACGACGAGGGATTTATGAATGTCCGGGCCGCAATCCTGGATGAGCCCATGTTCCGCAAGGCGTATGACGTCCTATCCGCCTCCACGCTGGAGCTGACCGGCTTTGAAAGCACCCGGGTGGAAGGGAACATCGACTGCGACCGGGACGGCCTTCTATATACCTCCGTCCCTTACGACGGAAACTGGGAGGCCGTGGTGGACGGCAAGGCCGTGGAACCGGTGCTGGTGGGCGGCTGCATGATCGCCCTGCCCCTGAGCCGGGGCAGCCACAGCGTCGTTCTTCAGTACCACAACGCCGCGTTCTCCCTAGGCTGGAAGATAAGCCTTGGCTGCGCCGTTGTGTTCCTGATCGCTGTTCTGACCGCTTCTAAGCCGCGCTTGACACGCAAACGCGGCAGGCACGAGATACGCCGGAAAGGCCGCCGCACTTCCCCCTAACCGGCCAAACGAGGTCTGAAAAAGAGCCATTATTCAAACTTTTTTCCAAGGACATGTGCCTTGGAAAAAAGCCCTTATGTCACGCAAGTGTGCCGCCATGAGCGGCGCGCGCAGCGTGACAGCGGGAAAAAATCCCTGAATTTCGTAAAATTCAGGGATTTTTTGCGCGTTTTCATTTGGCGGAGAGGGCCGCTGTCTTTGACTGCCTCACCCCAGCACGGACTCGGCCACGTTGAAGTACAGCCCCGCGTCGGTATATTCCGGCACCTGCCCCAGCCGCCAGACGCTGACGGAAGTGACGCCCAGAAGCCGCGCCAGATCCAGCTTCGCGTCCACGCTCCGCTGGTCCTCGTACCACAGGAAAATGTGCTGTCCCGACTCGGTGGCGTAGGTGATGTAGGGGTTTTTCAGCGATTGCGACCAGCCCATCTGGCACGGGCCGGAGAGCCGGCTGTAAACCGTGGAGAGGGCGGGGTAGATGGGCGCGGTGGAGACGAGCTTTCCCGCCCCGTCCGTCTCCCAGGCCATAGCGGACATACTGAGATTGAGGGAGACCTTGCCGGGATCCGCCACGCCTGTCACCGGATCCGTCACGTCCCGCAGGGAGCGGTAGACGGACGCGATGGGCGTCAGGGCGGAGGTCTTGTAGTACTCCGATCCCAACAGGCTCTCCGGCATGGAGAGGGGCGCGTAGTTGTGGGCCATGAGGATGATCCTGTCCGCGCTTTGCCCCAGCGCCCGGTAGTCGTAGCCGTCATAATAGGCCCCGTCCGCCGTGGTGGGCATGACGGTGACGTAAAGCGTCATAGCGTTCTCCTTCAACGCCGCCCCCAGCGACTCCACAAAGGCGGTGAAATCCGATTTCGATTTGGCATAAAGCCCCTCAAAGTCCACGGTCACGCCGGAGAGGCCCAGCGCGCGTGTCTCCTCCAGGATAAGTCCCACGGCCTCCTCCCGGGCGGCGGGGTCGCTCAAAAGCCCGCTCAGCGCGCCGCCGGCGTCGTTCATGAACACGGACAGGTGCAGCGTCACCCCCGCGGCTTTGAGTTCCTCCACCACCTCCTCGTAACCGTCGGGGACGCGATACTCGTTGGCGTTCTCCGCGCCGGTGTTGAGCCGCGCCACGCCGCCGGAATACTCCATCCGGCTCCAGCCGAAGCTGACGGCGTCAAAACGGCGGGCCAGCGCCACCTGGCTGTAGGAGGATATGGCGTAAAAGGCGTGTGTCCACTCCGTTTCGGATATGTACCGCTCGTAGACCCGCACCAGCATCGCCGCCGCCTGCTCGCGCAGGGCGCGGCCCTCCGGGGAAAAGGCTGTGGCGGAGGTGCCGTTTGTCATGTCGATGTCGTAGGCCACAGCGATGTATCCGGCGTCCTCGGTCACGTCCGTGAAGGGCAGGGGGAGGGAGAGCTTCGCCATGTCCGAAAGGCCCAGAGCCCGGACCAGCATCACCGCCATCTCCCGGCGGGTAATGGCGTCGTCGGGCCGGAATTTCCCTCCGGAGTCCACCGCGCCGTGGGCGACGGCGGCGTTTATATTGCCCCGGCCCCAGGCCGTTGAAATGTCGTCAAAGGAGTTTTTGTCCGTCACCGGCTCCCAGCCAAACATGCGGGCGAGGACCGTGACAAATTCCTGCCGGGTGAGCGTGGAGCCGGTGCCGAAGGAGGTGTCGGACCGGCCGTTCATCAGGCCGTATTCCTTCGCCTTCAGGACAGCCTCGCGCGCCCAATCGGCCGTGGGCATATCCACATAGGGGTCGTCCCCGGCGGCAAGTGCCGTGAGGGGAAGAACGCAGAGCAAGAGGGACAGCGTCGCCAGAACACAAATCAGCTTTTTCATATAAATGCCTCCTTTGCGGTTTTGTAGGCACAATTTTATTCCTTTTTTGCTTTCAAGTCAACATGGCTATTGTATTTTTACAAAAAAGTGATAGCATTGAGACAGTGGAGCGGACAGGAATACGGCCGGACGCCGAAGAAACGCGTACACCGGGAAAAATCATATCCGCGCCGGTCGAGACACCCCCGCGCTCCCACACGAAAGAGGAAGATCTTCAACGCGGCAAAACGCCGAGGGTTGACGAAAAATTGGGGCCGTAATACCGGCATTGGAGGAAAATATGAGAGTTGAGCACGTCGCAATGTATGTAAATGATCTTGAAAACGCAAGGGATTTCTTTGTAAAATACTTCCACGCGAATGCAAACGGCGGCTATTGCAACAGATCCACAGGCTTCCGCTCGTATTTCCTGACGTTTGATGACGGCGCGAGAATCGAGCTGATGAACCACCCGGATATGCAGGACGTGAAAAAGGGAATCAGAAGAACCGGCCTTGTCCATATAGCGTTCAGCGTCGGATCAAGGGAAAGGGTGGATGAAGTGACGCGAATGCTGAGGGACGACGGATATGAGGTCTTGTCCGGACCGAGAACGACCGGCGACGGATATTATGAAAGCTGTATTATGGGAATCGAGGGAAATCAGCTTGAAATAACAGTTTGACGATCCGTCCTTACCCGGGGAGCCACGGTCGATTAACGAGTAAACATAATGTGAACGAAAATCTTTACCTTAACAAAAGGATATGGTACACTGGTC
>CANQBC010000044.1 GCA_947589225.1 uncultured Oscillospiraceae bacterium
TCCTCTACTACGATGCCCATGCTGCGGGCGGTGCCGGCGATCATGCTCATGGCGGCCTCGATGGAGCCGGCGTTCAGGTCGTTCATCTTGGTCTCGGCAATCTTGCGGATCTCGGACTTGGCGATCTTGGCGACCTTGTCGCGCTGGGGAACGCCGGAGCCCTTCTCGATCCCGCATGCCTTCTTGAGAAGAACGGCGGCGGGGGCGGACTTGGTGACGAAGGTGAAGCTGCGGTCGGAATAGACGGTGATGACCACGGGGGTGATCATGCCCATGTCAGCCTTGGTGCGCTCGTTGAATTCCTTGGTGAAGGCGCCGATGTTGACGCCGTGCTGACCAAGGGCGGGGCCAACCGGGGGCGCGGGAGTCGCGCGGCCGGCAGGGATCTGAAGCTTGATGATTCCTGTTACTTTCTGTGCCACTTTAAGTGAACCTCCTATATTTTGTGGTCAGGCGAAGCTTTCTTAAAAGCTCCTCCCACTTGCGCCCCGAACGGGCGCCGATGCCTTTTGAGGCGGATGCGCGTTTTCAGTCCTTCGCCAGCTCGATCTGGTCGAAGTCCAGCTCGACGGGAGTCTCGCGCCCGAACATGGAGACGACGACGCGGACGATCTGCTTGTCCATGTCAAGCTCCTCCACCACCCCGAAGAAGCCCTCCAGCGGGCCGTCGGAGACGCGGACGCGGCTGCCGATGTCGAAATCCACCTTGAAGTCGCGCTTTTCCACGCCCAGGGAGAGGATCTCGTCCTCGGACAGGGGAATGGCCTTGTTGCCGGTGCCCACGAAGCCCGTGCAGCCACGGACGTTGCGCACAAGGTGCCAGCTTTCGTCCGTCATGATCATCTTGACCAGTACGTAGCCGGGGAACACCTTGCGCTCGTAGGTCTTTTGGACGCCGTCCTCAAGCTCGGTGACCGTCTCAAGGGGAATGTTGACCTCCTGAATAAGGTCTGTCATGTTGCGGTTTTCAGCCGACTTCATGACGGTGTCGGCCACGGCGTTTTCGTAGCCGGAGTAGGTATGGACTACATACCACTTTGCTTCCTGCGCCATCGTAGCTCCTTAACCGAAAAGGCTGATAAGGATCTGGACGAGCTCGGAAGCAAGCCAGTCGAATCCGCCCAGCACAATGGCGGAGGCGGCGCAGACTGCCAACACCACCAGGGTGTTGTTGGTTGTCTGTTTGGCCGTGGGCCAAACGACCTTTTTAAGCTCGCTCCTCATGCCGCGGAACCAATCGGCTATGCGGGTGAAGAACTTTTTCTTTGACGTTGCCATTTGCTCTCTCCTTTGCGCTTACTTCGTCTCGGTGTGGAGCGTATGCTTGCGGCAGAAACGGCAGTACTTTCGAAGCTCCAGCTTCTCGGGTGTGTTGCGCTTGTTCTTGGTCGTGTTGTAGTTGCGCTGCTTGCATTCCGAGCAGCGCAGAACGACCTTGACTCTGTTTTCAGCGGCCATCTTTTCGGCACCTCCTGATAAATTGCCTCCCTGCTTTGAATTGACCGGGCGGCGGCCCATTTTCACGCTTTGGCGCACAAAAATAAAGCCCTCTCGATCGACAGGTGAGAAGATTATATACCCCCTTTGTAAATTAGTCAAGAAAAATTTACGAAAAAATGAGAAAAATACGTTGAAAACCGAGGGGATATACGATAAAGTAGACGGGAGTCCGATACTTTTACAGGGAGGAACGGAAAATGAGGATACTTGCCGTGGACTACGGCGACCAGAGGACGGGGATCGCCGTCTCGGATCCCACCGGGTTTATTGCCGGGGACGCGTTTGTGATCGCGGAGTGGAACGGGGAAAGGCTGGCGGAGAAGATCGCCGCGGAGTGTGAAAGCCGGGGGGTGGAAAAAATCGTCCTTGGGGATCCCGTAAACATGGACGGCTCCGAGGGGCCAAGAAGCGCCAAGGCCCGCGCCTTCGGGGCGCTTTTGCGGGAGAGAACCGGGCTCGAGGTCGTGATGTGGGACGAGCGGCGGACGACGGTGGAGGCCCACGATATACTCTCGGCCAACCTCAGGCACGGGAAAAAACGCAGGCAGACCGTGGACGCCGTGGCGGCGACCCTGATCTTAGAGAGCTATTTGGGGAGACGGTAAAGCCGGCGGCGCCCCGCCGGCCCCCAACGGGAGATTTTCTCTTGAAATATGGACGGAGTTGTATTATACTGTATTATGTCAAGTTTTGCGGAAGGAGGGGGATAAGTGGAGAAGAGGCTTGGAATATACATTCACATCCCCTTTTGCGCGGGAAAGTGCGCGTACTGCGACTTTTACTCCCTGGTGGGCAGGGAGGACATGATACCGAGATACCAGAAAGCTCTGCTCACACACATAAAAGAATCGTCCCAGCAGCTGCAGGGATATATCATAGATACCGTGTACATCGGCGGCGGGACGCCCAGCTTTTATGGCGCGGCGCGGCTTATTGAGCTTTTTGAAGCGCTGAAAAAATACGGCCGTGTGATGGTGGACGGCGAGGCGACCGTGGAGGTAAACCCGGACAGCATCTCCTATCAGGACATGGTGAGGCTGCGCCGGGCGGGGTTCAACCGCCTGTCCATCGGCGCCCAGTCGGCAAACGACGGGATCCTCAAGAGCATCGGGCGGCTGCACAATTTCGCCAGGGTGGAGGAGACCGTCCACAACGCCCGCAGGGCGGGTTTTGAGAACGTGTCGCTGGATCTCATCTATGGGCTTCCCTCCCAGACCCGGGAGGACTGGGCGGACACGCTCACCAAAATGCTGTCCCTGAAGCCGGAGCATATCAGCGCCTACGGACTGAAGATCGAGGAGGGTACGGCTCTCTACCCCTACAAGGACTCTCCCTTTATACCCGACGACGACCTGCAGGCGGATATGTACCTCTTCGCCGTGGATATGCTCAGCCGCTATGGCTACAAGCAGTACGAGGTATCCAACTTCGCGCGGCGGGGATTTGCCTCGAAGCACAACCTCAAGTACTGGCAGATGGGGGAGTACATGGGCTTCGGCGCGGCGGCGCACTCATGCGTGTCGGGCCAGCGGTATTCCTGCGTGGCGGACATGGAGCTTTACGCCGACAATATCCTCGCGGGCCGCAGCGTGGTCGACCACGCCGAGTCCGTAACGGACTTTGAGCGGGCCGGGGAGTACCTGATGCTGGGCCTGCGCACTACCTGGGGAATCTCCGAGGAGGAGTATTACGACATCTTCCCCTGCAAGTTCGACATGGCGCGGAAGATCCTGGACGACTACGTTAAGCGCGGGTGGATGGTGAAGAACGACGACCGCTGGGCTTTCACGCCGGAGGGCTTCCTGCTCTCCAACGTGCTGATCGGGGAGATCCTGGACGCCCAGACGAAGCAGCGCATGAGCATTGTCTCCCCATGGAAGCGGGAGGCCGCGGACGAGGAGTACCAGTTTTCCATGTTCTCCAAGCGTCCGGGGGAAGTCCAGCTTTTCCAGGGGATCACATGAGGCCCCGCGCCGCGGCGGCATCTGCCTCCCCTGGGAGGGGACGAAGGATCCGGAGCCGTTACTGGATCGACTTTAAATCTTTACCAAAATGGTATTGATTTTTTTGGAGATAACATATATTATAGCTTCTGGAAACACAGATCCCGAAAAGGGACTTTCAGAGAGAGGATAAGATATGGCACAGGGAAAACAAAAAAAGAGAAGGAATGACACGGGTATAGTGGCGCTGGTCTCGGCGGCCATTATCATTGTGGTGGTGGCCGGCGTGATCTTGGGCGCGGGCGCGTATGTGGCGGGACGGGACACGGTGTTCCCCAACGTGACCGTCGCGGGCGTTAATGTGGGCGGAATGAGCTATGACGAGGCCAGGAGCACTCTCCTGAGCTCATCCGTAGGCGTACCTACGGGGGTGCAGGCGACGGCGATACTGACAAGCACCCAGAGCGTGTCCGTCACCAGCGACGAGGCGGGGCTGACCATTCCGGTGACCGAGGCGGTGGATATCGCGTACTCCTATGGCAGGGAAAACGGGTTTTTCAAAAACCTGGGCACCTTTATAAGCTGCCTGTCCGAGGAGCACGAGGTATATACCACCCAGGCCCTCAACGAGGACGGCGTCCGCGCGAAGATATCCCAGGCGGCGCAGCTTGTAAACCACAGCCGGCAGGAGCCCTCTTATGAGGTCACGGCGACCGAGCTGTTCATCACCATGGGTTCCTCCGGCTATACCGTGGACGAGGAGGGCGTATTCCAGTTTATAAAGGAGACGCTGGCCTCCGGCGCTTCAAAGACCACAGACGAATTCTCCGAGGCCAAGACGTCCTCCGGCGCCCCGGAAGCGCCGGATATCGAGGCCATTTACAACGAGGTGTACACGGAACCCCAGGACGCCTACTTTGACAGCGAGACAGGCGAGGTCAACGCGGCCGTGACCGGCAGGAGCTTTGACAAGGAGGCCGCCCAGGCGCTTTTGGCCGGGGCCGGCAACGGCGAGACCGTCAGGATACCGTTGGTGTTTACAGAGCCGGAAAACAGCTCCGGCGAGGTGACGGATCTTCTTTTCAAGGATAAGCTGGCCGAGAAGGACACGACTCTGGCCACAAGCTCCGCAAACCGCATCACGAATATCACCCTTGCCGCCGCGGCCATAAACGGCACGATCCTCAACCCCGGCGACGAGTTCAGCTACAACGGCGTCGTGGGTCAGCGCACGGAGGCCAAGGGCTACAAGCCCGCCGGGGCCTACGCGGGCGGAGGCCATGTGAGCGAGGTGGGCGGCGGTATCTGCCAGCTCAGCTCCACCATCTACTTCTGTACCCTCAAGGCCGATCTTCAGATCACCGAGAGGCAGAACCACGGCTACACCGTGGCGTATCTCCCCGCCAGCCTTGACGCCACCGTCAACTGGCCGAATCTGGACTTTAAATTCAAAAACAACAAAAACTACCCGATAAAGATCGTGGCGTGGGTGGAGAACAAGCGGCTCTACGTGGAGATCTGGGGCACCAAGGAAAACGACTACACCGTGCAGCTTGAGTCCAACACCCTGAGCACGATTTCCCCCAAGGTGGTGGAGAAGCTTGACGAGTCGCTGGCTCCGGGCCAGCGCAAGGTGGAGAGCAACGGTCAGACGGGGCTGGTGTCCGAAGCCTACAAGCTCATCTACGATGGCGACGGCAAGCTTATAAGCCGGACGCTTATTTCCCACGACACATACAGGGCGATGGACAAGGTCGTCCTTGTCGGGCCGGAGCCCTCGGTTCCCGCGGGCGGCGAGGACGGGACAACCGCGTCCGGCGGCGAGGGCGGGACAACCACGCCCGGCGGCGAGGGCGGGACGACCACGCCCGGCGGCGAGGGCGGGACAACCACGCCCGGCGGCGAGGGCGGAACGACCACGCCCGGCGGCGAGGACGGGACAACCACGCCCGGCGGCGAGAGCGGAACCACGACGCCCGGCGGAGAGGGTCAGGATCCGAATCCCGGAGGGGAAGAGGGCCCCGACGAAGAAATGGGCGACCCGGACGAGATGGGCGGCGTACAAGGTTAAGTCAACAATTTATTAAGCGGCGGCCCCGAAGGGGGCCGCCGCTTAAATTTGAAATGTATTGAATAAAGAAGCTTTTTTTCCGCATGCTACGCAACAGCCGACGGCTCGTTTGCGGCAAGGGAAAGCGACCGGCTGTAAGAGGCCGGGCGCAAAGCAGACAGGGCCATGACGCGCCGACGGACGGTCATGGCCCTGCTTTATCGACAGAACAAACGATAATTGGATACTCTAATCAGGGATCACACGCGCAATTTAAAATCGTATGCTACCTTTATACGGTCAAACAGTTCTCAGGCCGTCTCACAGCCCTGTCCGGCGGGGATCCGCCGGCCTGTCAAAAATTTTTTAAAAAATCCTTCGCCGCCCTTTCGGAGTTTAACCTCCCTGCCTTAACAAAACTTACACCCCCGCTTTGAGGCATATCCTCTCCCTTCCCGGCAATCATAAAAGCGAAAAGCGGTTTGATGCTTTTCAATTAAAAAAGGAGATGCTTAAAAGAAATGGCTAACAGAAGCAATCGGATCAACATTCCCGAAGCCCGCGCGGCTATGGACAAGTTCAAGATGGAGTCTGCCTCCGAAGTCGGCGTCAACCTGAAGCAGGGATACAACGGCGACCTCACCAGCCGTCAGGCCGGTTCCGTCGGCGGCCAGATGGTCAAGAAGATGATCGAGGCCTACGAGAACGGCCTTAAGTAACTCAAAGTAAGGTAAAAGGAGACGGCCCTCCGGGGCCGTCTCCGTCTGTAATCAAAAGACACAGGGAAGATGCGGCAAATTCATAAATAATTCATTGCAAAATCCGCCGGGATGATATATACTGTGTTTTTAGACTGGAAAACTGTTGCCACGGCCATAGAGCGCTTCGCGCCGGGCGATTTGGGAGTGTATTGATTGTATTTTAAGGCATTGGAGCTCCGGGGGTTCAAGTCGTTCCCGGAGAGGACGGTACTCACCTTTGATAAACCCCTGACGGCCATCGTCGGCCCCAACGGGAGCGGGAAATCGAATATCGCGGACGCCATCCAGTGGGTCATGGGCGAGCAGTCCACCAAGGCCATGCGCGGCGGGAAGATGGAGGACGTCATATTTGGCGGGACCGCGCGGCGCAGCCAGGTGGGGTTTGCCGAGGTCTCGCTGACCCTGGACAACACCGACCGGCGCCTGGGCGGGGAGCTTGACGAGGTGCAGGTTACCCGGCGGTACTACCGCTCCGGCGAGAGCGAATACTACATAAACAGGAAGCCCGTGAGGCTCAAGGACATCAACGAGCTTTTTATGGACACGGGCCTGGGGCGTGACGGCTACTCCATCATTGGGCAAGGCAAGATCGATTCCATCCTGTCGGCCAAGAGCACGGACAGGCGCGAGATATTCGAGGAGGCGGCGGGCATCTCCCGTTACCGCCACAGGAAAGAGGAGTCCGAGCGCAAGCTTCAGCGCGCCGAGGAGGATCTTACCCGCGTCAACGACAAGATCGGGGAGCTGGAGCTTCAGGTGGAGCCCCTGCGCCGCCAGTCGGAGACAGCCAAGCGCTATCTCGTCCTGCGGGATGAGCTGCGCGGTCTGGAGATCTCCCTTTGGATGTACGACCTGGAGGCAATTGCCCAGAGAATGGAGGCCCTGCAGGGCGAATCCATAAAGGCCGCCGGGGACATCGAGCGGGCGAAAGGCGAGCTTGACAGGCTCTACTCCGCCGGAGAGGTATTTGCCCAGCGGATGCGGGACAAGGACGTGGAGGCGGAGGGAGTCCGCGGTGAAATAAGCGCTCTTGAGCAGACGATATCCGACGAGGATTCCCGGGCCGCGGTGCTGCGGGCGAACCTGCGGCACACCACCGAGAACATCGGGCGTATCCGGGACGAGATCGCCACCCGGGAGGGCCGCAGCGCCGGACTTGAACAGCAGATAGCGGAGCGGCGGGAACGCGTCGACGCCATCGCCTCGGAGCGGGAGGAGATAGCCGCGCGCCTGGAGGCCCTGCGGCGGCGCATGGACAAGCTCGTCGCCGGCGAGGGGGACTTTGACAAGGAGGTTTCCCGGATCACACTCGCCGCCTCCCGGACGGCGGACGAGCTTTCGGAAAAGCGTGTGGAGCTCTCCTCCTGCCTCTCCGCGCAAAAAGAGCTTTCCGAGCGGGTCGGCGGCCTTGAATGGGAGATCGAGGATCAGAAAAAACGCCTTGAGGCCACCGGCCGGGAGGCCGGGAACAACGAGGAGGCCCTCGCCCGGGCGCGGGAGAAGGCGCAGTCCCTTGAAAATGTGCGGAAAGGGTATTCCATGCGCGTGGAGGGACTCAGAAAGAAAAACGAGACGGCGGCGGAGAAGCGCGCCGCCCTTCAGATGGAGCACAACGCGCTTCTTGCCCGCATACAGATGCTCTCCGACATGGAGAGGGAGTACGAGGGATATTCCAAGGCGGTCAAGACCGTCATGCGCCAGGCCGAGCGGGGGGTGCTGCGGGGGATCCACGGGCCGGCCGGCGAGCTTTTGAAAGCGCCGGAGAAATACGCCGTCGCCATTGAGACGGCCCTTGGCGCCGCGGTGCAGAACATCATCGTCGGTACGGAAAATGACGGCAAGAGCGCCATCAATTTACTTAAAAAGATGGACGCCGGACGCGTCACGCTCCTTCCCATGAACGTCATCCGGGGTTCGCTCCTGCGCGAGGCGGGGCTTGAGGACGAGGATGGATTTGAGGGCGTGGCTTTCAATCTGGTGGAGTTTGATATCCAGTACCGGGACATCTACCTGAATCTCCTCGGACGCACGGCCATAGCCGACGACATGGATTCCGCCGTCAGGATCGCGCGGAAATACAGCCACCGTTTCCGCATCGTCACCCTGGACGGACAGGTCATAAACGCCGGGGGCAGCATGACCGGCGGAAGCGCGTCCAGGAACACCGGCATCCTCTCCCGCGCCAACGAGCTTGAGAAGCTGAAGGAGCGCCGGCAGAAGTCCGGGGAGGCGCTGGAAAAGTCCAGAGACGCCGCCGAGGAGGCTAAGCGCGCCCTCGCCGCGGCGGAGTACGAGCTGTCCGTCTCCGGAGAGGAGCTGAGAGAGGCGGAGAACGAGGCGCTGAAGCTGGCCTCCCAGAAGGAGCATTACGACATACTGCTTTCCGCCCTTCGTGAAAGGCTTGCCCGGATAGAGGCCGAGAGCGAGGGCGTCGGCAGGCGCGCCGTCGACGCCGCCAGCCGCGCAAAGGGCCTTGAGGGGGAGATCGCGAAGCTTGAGGAGACGGCCGCGGAGCTTAGAGCAAAGCTGGACGAGCACACCGGCGACCGGGAGAAGCTGGCCGCCGAGCGGGAGGAGATAAACGCCTCGGAAGCGGCCTTTCGTGAAAAGCGCGCCTCGCTCGACGCCGAGGCCGCCGGGGCGGAGGAGACGATAGAGGAGCTCACGCGCCTGCGCGCCGAGCTCTCCGGCGACCGGGAGGGCCAGGAACGGCAGATCCGGGAGCTTGAGGACAAAGCCCTTGAAATTGAAAACGAGATATCCGTCCACGAGGAAAAGAGCGGGAAGCTCAAAAACCGAACCGCCTCCCTCCGGGACAGGATAGGGAAAATCGCGGACGAAAAGCTTGCCATCGAGGGCGAGAGAGCCCGGTCGGACAAACAGCTCCAGGAAAAAAACACCGCGCTCCTTGACTTGGAGCGGGAAGCCTCGCGCGTCGAGAACCGCATGGAGGCCGCCCGGATGGAGGAGCGGCAGATCATTGACAAGCTTTGGAACGGTTACGAGCTCACCCGCTCCGACGCCATGGAGCAAAGGCGGGAGCTTGAGAGCATCCCCCAGGCCAAGCGCCGCACCGGAGAATTAAAGCGTGAGATGGGGTCCTTAGGTACGCCGAATCTGGGCGCGATCGAGGAATTTGAACGGGTCAACACGCGCTACACCTACCTCACCGATCAGCGGGACGACATTGAGAAGGCAAGACGCGAGCTTTTGGGTATAATAGGCGATATAACCGGCTCCATGGAGAAGATCTTCCGCGAGGAGCTCGAACGCATCGATCTGGGCTTCCGGCAGACGTTCCTGGAGCTTTTCGGGGGCGGACAGGCCAGCATCTCCCTGGAGGATCCCGAGGACGTCCTGGGTTCCGGCATAGAGATCAAGGTCCAGCCTCCGGGCAAGACGCTGAAAACCATCACGCTGCTCTCCGGCGGCGAGAAGGCGTTCGTGGCCATCGCCCTCTACTTTGCCATTTTGAAGGTGAGGCCGACGCCCTTTGTCGTCATGGACGAGATCGAGGCCGCCCTTGACGACGCCAATGTCGTCAAAGTGGCCAGTTACATGCGGGGCCTGACGGAAAAGACCCAATTTCTCACCATCACTCACCGCCGCGGCACGATGGAGGAGGCCGACGTTCTCTACGGCGTCACCATGCAGGAGCAGGGTGTTTCCAAGGTGCTGGTCATTGATTTGGCCGAGGCGGAAAAGACGATAGGGAAGGATCAGGCGTGATCGAAAGGGACAAGAGGCGCGCCGGCGCGGGCATCCGCCCGGGGAGAGGCGTTCTGATATTTGCGCAAGGAGGATTATATGGGATTTTTTGATAAGATAAAGCAGGGGCTTTCGCGGACAAAGGAGAACATGACCGTGAAGCTCAACTCCGCCATCGCCTCCTTCACCGGGGAGAACGAGGAGTTTTTTGAGGAGCTTGAGGAGACGCTCATCCTCTCCGACGTGGGGGCGGAGGCGTCCATGGAGGCCGTGGACAGGCTTCGGGACGTGGTGTCCCAGCGGGGACTTCGCGGTTCCGACGAGGTGCGCGGGGCCTTGAAGGAGATCCTTGTGGACATGCTGGGGGAGAAGGGAAAGCTGAAGCTTGACTCGCGGCCCTCCATTATCCTGGTGGTGGGCGTCAACGGCGTGGGCAAGACCACCACCATCGGGAAACTTGCGCAGGCGTTCACACAGCAGGGCAAGAAAGTCCTGCTGGCCGCCGGAGATACCTTCCGCGCCGCCGCGGCCGAGCAGCTTGGCGTCTGGGCCGAGAGAACGGGCGCGGACTTTGTCCGCCACGAGGAGGGCTCCGACCCCGCCGCCGTGGTGTTTGACAGCATTGCCGCCGCGCTGGCACGCAAGACGGACATCATTATCGTGGACACCGCCGGACGGCTCCACAACAAGTCGAACCTCATGAACGAGCTCAATAAGATAAGCCGCGTCATCGACCGGGAGATGCCCTGGGGCGACCGGGAGACGCTTTTGGTGCTGGACGCCACCACCGGGCAGAACGGCCTTTCCCAGGCGGAGGAATTCAAAAAGTCCGCGCCCCTCACGGGGATCGTCCTCACGAAGCTGGACGGCACGGCAAAGGGCGGCATCGTGTTCGCGATCACATCGAGACTTGGCGTGCCGGTGCGGTTCGTGGGCGTGGGGGAGCAGGCGGACGATCTGATCCCGTTCGACCCGGACGAATTTGCCGAGGCGCTGCTGGGGTAAGGGGCCTGGACGGCCATGGGGCCGGGGACGGCGCCCGCGCCGGACGGCCGGTCAAATCACAGAGAGGTACAGATATGAAAATTATTCTTGCGTCAAACAACGCCGACAAGCTGAGAGAGATCCGGGAGATCCTTTCCCCCATGGGTATCGAGGTCATATCCCAGAGCGAGGCCGGGTGCCGCTTCGAGGCTGAGGAGAACGGGACGACTTTCACAGAAAACGCCCGCATAAAGGCCAGGGCCGCCATGGAGGCCACCGGGAGACCCTGCGTAGCCGACGATTCCGGGCTTGAAGTGAACGCCATGGGAGGCGGGCCGGGCATATACTCCTCCCGCTTTTGCGGGGACAGGACGTACAGGGAGACCTGCGGGGAGATCCTTGACCTTGTGGACGGCTCCGCCGACAGGGGCGCCCGTTTTAAGTGCGCGGTGGTGTGCTGTTTCCCCAACGGGGACGAGATCGACTGCGAGGGCGTCGTCGAGGGGATCATCGGATATGGTTACGAGGGAGAGCACGGCTTCGGCTACGACCCCATCTTTGTGCCGGAGGGACATACGCGTTCGATGGCGTGCCTCACGGACGGGGAGAAGAACGCCATCTCCCACCGGGGGCGGGCGTTCAGAAGGTTCGCGGAGGAGCTGCGAAAATACATGGAAAAAGAGGATGTGAAGGAGTAGAAGATGCTGACAAGCAAACAGAGAGCGCGGCTTCGGGCGTTGGCAAACGGCCTTGAGCCGGTACTGATCGTCGGGAAGGGCGGCGTCACGGAAAATGTGGTTCAGGAGGCGGAAAACGCCCTCCGCACCCGGGAGCTTATCAAGGGCAGGGTGCTGGAGACGGCGCTCATGCCGGCACGCGAGGTATGCGATGAGCTTTGCGGGAGGATAAACGCCGACGGCGTTCAGGCCATCGGGACGAAGTTCGTCCTGTACAGGGAGAATAAAGAGTTACCCGAGGAGAAGCGAATTAAATTGGGGAGATGAGTCCTCTATGAAGATCGGTATATTCGGCGGCACCTTCAATCCTCCGCATATCGGGCATGTGGCCGCGGCGCGGGAGGCCGCGGCGGAGCTGGGGCTTGATAAGCTTCTGGTCATCCCCGACGCTCAACCGCCGCATAAGGAGTTGGCCGCCGGTTCGCCTGCCGACGCGGAGCGGCTGGAGCTTACGCGCCTTGCCTTTGGCGGTATGAAGCGGTGCCGCGTCTCGGATATGGAGATAAAGCGCGGCGGCAGGAGCTACACCGTGGAAACCATAAGACGCGTGCGGGATAAGTATCCCGGCGCGAAGATATTCCTGCTCATGGGCGGCGATATGCTCATGTGCTTTGAGCAGTGGCGGGAGTTTGAGGAAATCTTGAAAACGGTGACCCTCGCGGTGTTTGCCCGGCGCGGCGGGGAGCGGGAGCGGATATTCCGCCAGTCGGAAAATCTGCGCTTAAAGTACGGCACCAATCTGCGAACGGTGGAGTTTGACGAGATCGAGGTGTCCTCCACGCAGATCCGTGAGGCCCTGCCAAAGCGTCTCGGACGGGAGCTCCTGCCCGAGGCGGTGTACGCCGAGATCATAAAAAAGCGGCTCTATGGGGCAAAGCCGGAGTACGAGTGGCTGCGAAAAAAGGCGTACGCCATGCTGGAGCCTAAGAGGATCTCCCATGTGAAGGGGTGCGAGGAGGAGGCCGCGAAGCTGGCCGCCCGCTGGGGCGCCGACGTGGAGCGCGCCCGGGAGGCGGCGATCCTTCACGACATAACAAAAAAAGAGAAATTGGATGAACAGTTGCGCCTTTGCGCAAAATATGGTATCATTCTGGATGAGATGGAGAGAAACGAGGGAAAGCTCCTCCACTCTAAGACCGGTGCCGGCATCGCCAGGTACGAATTCGGGTGCGACGACGAGGTCTATGGCGCCATCTTCTGGCACACCACGGGAAAAGAGGACATGAGCCTTCTTGAGAAGGTCATATACATGGCCGATTACATAGAGCCCAACAGGGATTTTGAAGGGGTCGAGGAGCTGAGACGACTGGCCTATCAGGATCTTGACAGGGCCCTGGAGATGGGGTTTTCGATGAGTATTGAAGACATGCGCTCCAGAAATATTGTTCCACATGCCCGAACGCTGGGGGCCCTGGAATGGATCAGAAAGGAAAAAAGATAAAATGAAGCTTTTTGGCGGCAGTAGAAATTCAAAACATACGGGGAATCACGTACACCATACGCAGATCCATGATCCCGACGAGACCCGCGGCATATGGGAGGATCCTTCGGAATCCGAGGGTATGGAGACGGAGAGGCCGGAATCGGACGAGCCTGAATCGGACGAGCCGGAGTACGGCGATGCCGGTGGGGATCAAAATGAAAAATACAAAGACGACTTCGGCGAGGAGGATTATGAGGGCGGCTTACCCACCTGGGCAAAGATTATTATAGTGGTTGGAACGGTGCTTATAATCCTCTTCGCGGCGCTGTTCATATGGATCAAGACGGCAAAGCCGCCGGATCAGACCCAGACCCTCAACCCCGCGGGGGGCGATGGAGGGCAGACAGATATAACGGACATTAACCAGACGGGAGAGGGGAACGGAACCGGCTTCGAGGGCACAGATAACGGGGAAGGCAACACGCAGCTTCCCCCCGACGACGGGGATCCCAACAACCCGGACGATAATAAGCCCAAGACCGGGCGCAACGAGAACATCTACACCTTCCTGGTGGTGGGTAAGGACAAGGTGGGCAGCAACACGGACGTCATCATGGTGGCGTGCCTGGACACTGAAAACCACACCCTCAATGTGGTGAGCATACCCCGTGACACCTATGCCAACACCACCTACCGCAGTCACCGCATAAATTCCATCTACGGAGTTGGCGGCGCGGACGGATTGATGGATCACATAGCGGACTTCATGGGTTACAGGCCGGATTTTTACGCCGTTGTGGATCTGAACGCCTTTATTAAACTTGTGGACGGCGTGGACGGTGTGGACTATGAGGTGCCGCGGAATATGAACTATGATGACGACGCCCAAAACCTGCACATCCACTTCACCAAGGGGATGACCCACATGACGGGCCAGAAGGCCATGGAGTACTGCCGTTACAGGGCCGGCTATGCCGACGCGGACATCGGGCGCATCGACGCGCAGCATGACTTCCTTATGGCCGCGGCGAAGCAGATCCTGGCGAAGAAGGACTCCATCCCCGTCACCACGCTTATCAATATTGTCCTCAACGACGTCAAGACGGATCTTGACCTGAGCAGCTGCACCTGGCTTGCCGGGGAGCTTTTGAAGTTGGACGCGAAAAACATCCAGTTCTTCACCCTTCCCGCCAACTACAATGACTCTGTCCACGGCGTGGGCTATGTGACCGTACACATAGACGATTGGGTGCAGATGCTCAATGACTACTTTGATCCGTTCTATGAGGAGATAACGACCGCTAACCTTGACGTGGCGGGGCGCAACTCCAACGGCACCCTGTACGCCACCAGCGGGACGCTTAAATAATGGAACTATTGAATTTATCATAAAGGAAGGGTTCAACATGCTTACACCGAAAGAGATGACCGATATTGCCGTCCGGACGCTTGACGCCAAGAAGGCGGAGAACATCAAGGTGCTTGAGACGCGGGACGTGACGGTGCTGGCGGATTACTTCGT
>CANQBC010000045.1 GCA_947589225.1 uncultured Oscillospiraceae bacterium
GATCTGGGGCCTCTCGACCACGGCGAGGGCACACGGCGCGAGATCTGCCTGAACCTCGAGGCCATGGGCTTTGAGATCGAGGCCAGCCATCACGAGGTGGCCGCCGGCCAGCACGAGATCGACTTCAAGTACGACGAGGCTCTCAAGGCCGCCGATAAGATCATGACCTTCAAGCTGGCGGTCAAGACCGTGGCCCAGAAGAACGGCCTGCACGCCACCTTCATGCCCAAGCCTGTTTTCGGCATCAACGGCTCCGGCATGCACACCAACATGTCCCTCTTCAAGGACGGCAAGAACGTGTTCTACGATCCCGCCGACGCCCGGGGCCTTTCCAAGGAAGCTTACAGCTTCATTGCCGGCCTTCTGGCCCACATGCGCGGCATGGCCGCCGTCACGAACCCCCTGGTCAACTCCTACAAGCGCCTGGTGCCCGGCTACGAGGCCCCCTGCTATCTGGCTTGGTCGGCGTCCAACCGCTCCGCCCTTATCCGCATCCCCGCGGCCCGGGGCCAGTCCACCCGTGTGGAGCTGCGCTGCCCCGATCCCTCCTGCAACCCCTACCTTGAGCTTGCCTGCTGCCTGGCCGCCGGCATTGACGGCATCGAGAAGGGCATGGTTCCTCCCGCGGAGATCACCGAGAACATATTCGCCATGGATCGCAAGACCCGCCACGCCCACGGCATACACAGCCTCCCCGGAAACCTTGCCGAGGCTATTGAAGAGCTTGAAAAGGATGAGCTCATCTGCCAGACCCTGGGCGAGCACGTGGTGGAGCAGTACACCCAGGGCAAAAAGAAGGAGTGGGACGCATACCGCACCTACGTCTCCGACTGGGAGATCCAGAAGTACATCGTAACTTATTAATTTTGAAGCCCAAAGGGCTTCAAAATTAGGGGGAACGTGCGGGAAACTTTAATGAATTTCTCAAAATTCATTAAAGTTTCCCTGCCGTCGCGGTTCGCGCACTCGCTTCACTCGCACACTCACCGTGACAAAAGGGATTTTTCCCGACGCGCATGTCGTCGGGAAAAATATTGAATGATGAGCTTTTTGGGGCGGGCTTAGCGCCCGCCTCAAATCTGTTTGGGAGGTGATCCCATGAACCATACGGTCGTCGCCTTTGAAAAGGATGAATCGCGCGATAAGATCGCCGATATGCTGGAAAAAGCCGGCGTGACGGTGCGCTTCCGGTGCCGCTCCGGCGCGGAGGTTATAAGAGCGGTCAAGACCATGGGCTCCGGGGTGGTCATATGCGGCCACAAGCTGGCGGACATGAGCGCCGGACATCTGGCCCACGAGCTTCACGGTCAGGCAAAGTTCCTCATACTTGCCAAGCAGGATCAGCTTGACATGGTGGATGATACCGATGTGTTTAAGCTTCAGATACCGATCTCCGCCGGGGAGCTTCGGGGAGGCGTCAGCATACTCATACAGCTTGACGAGATAGCCGCCCGCAGTCAGATCCCCCAGAGATCCGAGGAGGAGCGGCACGTCATCGACAAAGCCAAGGAGCTTTTAATGGAGTCCCGGGGCTTCACCGAGGCCCAGGCCCATAAGTACCTCCAGAAACGGAGCATGGAGACCGGAACAAAGCTGGTGGAGACCGCGAGGCAGATTCTTGAAATGTGACTCCGGAATCTCGCAAAAACAGGGATTTTTGCGGGGAAAGGAGCCGAAAACGGCGATGTTCAGCGACGAAGGAAATTGCACCACACAAGGATGTGATGGTTATGTCAGAAAAAAATATGGAACAAGGATTATATAATGAACGGTTTGAGCACGACGCCTGCGGGATAGGCGCGATCGTGAACCTCCGGGGCGTCAAGACCCACAAGACGGTGGACGACGCGCTGAAGATCGTGGAGCGCCTGGAGCACCGCGCCGGTAAGGACGCCGCCGGGGAGACGGGAGACGGCGTGGGCATTATGCTCCAGGTGAGCCACAGCTTCTTCAAAAAGGCCGCTTTGAAGCTGGGGATCGAGCTTCCCGGCGAGCGGGATTACGGCGTGGGGATGTTCTTCTTCCCCCAGGACAACGTGGCCCGCAGCCAGGCCAAGCGTATGCTGGAGATCATCGCCGCCAAGGAGGGACTGGAGCTTCTGGGCTGGCGCGATGTGCCGGTGGATCCGTCGATCCTCGGCAAAAAGGCCCTGGACTGTATGCCCTACATAGCGCAATGCTTTATCAAACGGCCGGCGAATGTGGAGAAGGGCCTGCCCTTTGACAGGCTACTCTACGTCATTCGGCGCGAGTTTGAGCAGTCCAACGACAATACATATGTGCTGAGCCTATCCTCCCGCACGGTGGTCTACAAGGGCATGTTTCTGGTGCATCAGCTCAGGCGGTTCTACCCCGACCTTCAAAGCCCGGACTACAAGTCCGCCATCGCGCTGGTACACTCCCGCTTTTCCACCAACACCAACCCCTCCTGGGAGCGGGCGCACCCCAACCGGCTCATTCTCCACAACGGCGAGATCAACACCATCCGCGGCAACATCGACCGCATGGTGGCCCGGGAAGAAACCATGCACTCAAAGCTCCTGGAGCCCTACATGGACAGGATCCTCCCCGTGGTCAACCCTTCGGGCTCGGACTCGGCCATGCTGGACAACACCCTGGAATTTCTCATGATGAGCGGCATGGAACTGCCCATGGCCGTGATGATCCTCATCCCCGAGCCCTGGCGCCACGCGGACGCGGCAGAATCGGAAAAGCAGGACATGTACCACTACTATGCCACGATGATGGAGCCCTGGGACGGGCCCGCCGCGGTGCTCTTCTCCGACGGGGATCGGGTGGGCGCGGTGCTGGACAGAAACGGCCTTCGTCCCGCGCGTTACTATGTGACAGACGACGATTATCTGGTGCTGTCCTCCGAGGTCGGGGTCGCCGACATCGAGGAGAGCCGCGTCAGGGAAAAGGGCCGTCTGCAGCCGGGGCGTATGCTTTTGGCGGACACCGTGGAAAAGCGCATCATCACCGACGAGGAGCTGAAACGCCGTTACGCCGCCTCCCGCCCCTACGGCGAGTGGCTTGACGCCAATCTTGTCAAGCTCCATGATCTTCCCATCCCTAATAAAAAGGTGCCCATTCACACTCAGGATCAGCGCGACAGGCTCTACAAGGCCTTCGGGTATACCTACGAGGACGTGCGCAGCGTCATCCTGCCCATGGCCCGCACGGGCTCTGAGCAGACGGCCTCCATGGGCACGGACATCCCCCTGGCGGTGCTCTCCGAGAAGCACCAGCCCCTTTTCAATTATTTCAAGCAGCTGTTCGCCCAGGTGACCAACCCGCCCATCGACGCCATCCGGGAGGAGATCGTCACGGACACCACCGTGTACGTGGGTTCGGACGGCAATTTGCTGGAGGATAAGCCGGAAAACTGCCGGGTGCTGGAGATCCGCAACCCCATCCTCTCGGGCGTGGACATGCTGAAGATCCGTTCCATGTCGAAGTCCGGCTTCAAGGTGGAGACGGTGTCCATCCTCTATTACAAGAATACCCCCCTTGAGCGGGCGGTGGAGAGGCTCTATATCGCCTGCGACAGGGCTTACAGGAACGGGGCGAATATCATCATCCTCTCCGACCGGGGCGTGGACGAGAACCATGTGGCCATCCCCTCGCTCCTGGCCGTCTCCGCTATGGAGCAGTACCTGGTGCGCACAAAAAAGCGCACCGCCGTCTCGGTGATCCTGGAGTCCGGCGAGCCCAGGGACGTGCATCACTTCGCCACGCTCTTGGGCTACGGCGCGCGGGCGGTGTACCCGTACCTGGCCCATGAGTGCATCGCGGAGCTTATCGATAAGTCCATGCTGGACAAGGACGTTTACGCCGCCGTGGACGACTACAACGCCGCCGTTTTGCACGGCATTGTGAAGATCGCCTCCAAGATGGGCATCAGCACCATCCAGTCCTACCAGTCGGCCCAGATCTTCGAGGCCGTGGGCATCCGGCAGGATGTGATCGACAAATACTTCACCAACACCATAAGCCGCGTGGGAGGCGTTGGACTTGAGGAGATCGGCGAGGGCGTGGAGTGGCGTCACTCCCGCGCCTTCGACCCCCTGGGCCTGGGCGTGGATCCCACCCTGGACTCCACAGGCACCCACTCTCTCCGCTCCGGCGAGGACAAGGAGGATCATATGTATGATCCCCTGACCATCCTTACCCTCCAGCGGGCCACTCGTGAGGGAGACTATCAGCTTTTCAAGAAGTATTCCTCTCTTGTGGACAACGACGCGATCCCCCACACCCTGCGCGGGCTCCTGCGTTTTAACTACCCCGCGGAGGGCATCGACATCGATGAGGTGGAGAGCGTGGAGGACATCGTTAAGCGCTTCAAGACCGGCGCCATGTCCTACGGCTCCATCTCCCAGGAGGCCCACGAGTGCCTGGCCGTGGCTATGAACACCCTCCACGGAAAGTCCAACTCCGGCGAGGGCGGCGAGCTGCCCGAGCGCCTGGGGACGATCCGGGGCTCGGCCATCAAGCAGGTGGCCTCCGGGCGTTTCGGCGTCACCAGCGAGTACCTCGTCTCCGCGAAGGAGATCCAGATCAAGATGGCCCAGGGCGCCAAGCCCGGCGAGGGCGGGCATCTGCCGGGGAACAAGGTCTATCCCTGGATCGCCAAGACCCGCTACTCCACCCCCGGCGTGGCGCTCATCTCCCCGCCGCCCCACCACGACATCTACTCCATCGAGGATCTGGCGCAGCTCATCTACGACCTGAAGTCCGCCAACCGCTATGCCGACATCGCCGTGAAGCTCGTCTCCGAGGCGGGCGTGGGCACCATCGCCGCCGGCGTTGCCAAGGCGGGGGCTCAGACGGTGCTGATCTCCGGCTACGACGGAGGCACCGGGGCGGCCCCCAAGACCAGCATCCACGACGCGGGCCTGCCCTGGGAGCTGGGCGTTGCCGAGACGCACCAGACCCTGGTGCGCAACGGCCTGAGACGGCGCGTGCGCATCGAGACGGACGGCAAGCTCATGACCGGCCGGGACGTGGCCATCGCGTGTATGCTGGGGGCGGAGGAGTTCGGTTTCGCCACCGCGCCCCTGGTGACCCTGGGGTGCGTCATGATGCGCGTTTGTAATCTGGACACCTGCCCCATGGGCGTGGCGACCCAGAACCCCGAGCTGCGCAGGAGATTTTGCGGCAAGCCCGAATATGTCATGAATTTCATGCGCTTCGTGGCCCAGGAGCTGCGGGAGATCATGGCGCGTCTGGGCGTGCGTACGGTCGACGAGCTGGTGGGGCGCACGGATCTCCTCAAGGTTCGGGAGAACCAGGTGACCCACCGGGCGGCCAGCGTGGATATGTCCGCCGTGCTGGAGAGCGAGTACTCCGTGCCCCAGCACTTCGAGCCCGAGGCGGTCTACGACTTTAAGCTGGAGAAAACGAAGGATCTGGGCACGCTCCTGCCGGAGCTTGACCTCGATAAGAAATTCTCCCGCGTGGAGCTCACCGTGGGGAACACCGACCGGGCCTTTGGCGCCATTCTGGGCTCCGAGATCACCCGCAAATACAAAAACACCCTCCCGGATGACGCCTTTGTGGTGGACTGCCACGGCGCGGGCGGGCAATCCTTCGGGGCCTTCATCCCCAAGGGGCTGACGCTGAATCTCACCGGGGATTCCAACGACTACTTCGGCAAGGGCCTCTCCGGCGGGAAGCTCACGGTGAAGCCCCCGGAGGGCGTCAAATACAAGCCCAGCGAGAACATCATCATCGGCAACGTGGCCCTCTACGGCGCCACGGCGGGCAGGGCGTTTATCGCCGGCCTTGCCGGCGAGCGCTTCGCCGTCCGCAACTCCGGCGCCTGCGCCGTGGTGGAGGGCGTGGGCGACCACGGGTGCGAGTACATGACCGGCGGGCGCGTGGTGGTTTTGGGCCCCACGGGGAAGAACTTCGCGGCCGGCATGTCCGGCGGCATCGCCTACGTCTGGGACGGAAAGCGCGACCTCTATAAGCGGGTCAACAAGTCCATGGTGGAGCTGGAGCCGGTCAGCGAGAAGCACGACATCGAGGAGCTTCGCGGTCTTATCGAGGAGCACTACCGGGCCACCGGCTCTGTGAGGGCGAAAGAGATCCTGGACAATTTCGGAGACAACATCAGTCTTTTCAAGAAGATCATGCCCAGGGATTACGACCGGATGCTCAAGGCGATAAGCCAGTTTGAGGAACGGGGCATGGGCCACGAGGAGGCCGTGGAAGAGGCGTTTTACAGCATCACGAGAGGGGGAGGGAAATAATGGGAAAACCTACCGGATTTTTGGAATATGACCGGAAGAACAGCCCCGCCCTGTCCCCCGCGGAGCGGGTGAGGAACTGGAACGAATTCCACCCCGCGCTTGATCTGGCGGAACGGCGCAGGCAGGCCGCCCGGTGCATGGACTGCGGCGTGCCCTTCTGCCAGTCGGGTCTCCGGCTGGGCTCCGGCTTCACCGGGTGCCCCCTGCACAACATGGCCCCGGAGTGGAACGACCTTGTCTACCACGGAAATTTTGAGGAGGCGTACAAGCGCCTTAGAAAGACCAACAATTTCCCGGAGTTCACGGGGCGCGTCTGTCCCGCCCTGTGCGAGGCGGCCTGCACCTGCGGCCTCCACGGCGAGGCGGTGACCGTCCGGGAAAACGAGCTTTTTGTCGTTGAAAAGGCGTATGAGACAGGCGCCGTCGAACCCCAGCCGCCGGCGGTGCGCACGGGCAAGCGCGTGGCCGTGGTGGGCTCGGGCCCCGCGGGCCTCGCCGCCGCCGATCAGCTCAACCGCCGTGGCCACTCGGTGACGGTCTTTGAGAGATCCGACCGGGTGGGAGGACTTCTTATGTACGGCATACCCAACATGAAGCTGGAGAAGTCCGTCATTGAACGCCGCGTTGATATCATGCGGGCCGAGGGCGTGGAGTTCAAGACCGGCGTGGACGTGGGCCGCGATCTGCCCGCAGGCGGCCTGACAGCCGTTTATGACGCGGTGATCCTGTGCTGCGGGGCCAAGGCTCCCAGAGATCTGAAGGTTCCCGGCAGAGATTCCAAGGGTGTATATTTCGCGGTGGACTTCTTGACCTCCACCACCAGGAGCCTTCTGGATTCCAACCTCAAAGCCGGAACCTACATCTCCGCGAAGGACAGGAACGTCGTCGTCGTGGGCGGCGGCGACACGGGCAACGACTGCGTTGGAACGGCGATCCGTCACGGATGCGCCTCCGTCACCCAGCTGGAAATGATGCCGCGCCCCCCTGTGGAGCGTGACCCGGAGGCCAACCCCTGGCCGGAGTGGCCCAGAGTGGAGAAAACCGACTATGGACAGCAGGAGGCGATCGCCCTCTTCGGGCATGACCCCAGGCTCTATCAGCGCACGGTCAAGGAGATCGTCCCCGATGAGGAGGGGAACGTGAAGGAGATCGTCACCGTCTCCCTGATACCCCGCCATGAGAACGGGAGAACCATTATGATCCCGGTGGAGGGCTCGGAGGAGAGCATCCCCTGCGATCTTCTCCTCATCGCGGCGGGCTTCCTGGGCACGGAGAGCTATGTTCCCGAGTCCTTTGAGGTGGACACCGATGTCCGTGGCAACATAGCCACTGCCGAGGGCGCCTACCGTACGTCAAACCCCAAGGTGTTTGCCGCCGGGGACACCCGCCGGGGCCAGTCCCTGGTGGTTCACGCCATCGCGGAGGGGCGCGGCGCGGCCCGCGAGGTGGACGAATTCCTCATGGGCTATACAAACCTCATATAATCTGGCGAAAAAGGCCGTTGGCCTTTTCCGCCAAAGGGGAAGGTATTTTTTCCGACGTACATGCCGCCGGAAAAAACGCTCAGTTTGAGTTTTTTTGACCACCTGACTTAAGATTCATATCATTCGGTTTATAAGAGCGACGGTGCTTTTCACCGCCGCTCTTTATTTATAAATGTCCGCAGACCCGCGATAGTGGGGGCCTTCGGAAAAATCAAAGTTTTCAGGAGGAAACAAAAAATGGATATGTCTGTATGGTATCTGGTAGGCGCCATCCTGGTGTTCTTCATGCAGGGCGGTTTCGCCATGGTGGAGACGGGCCTTACAAGGGCCAAGAACGCCGGCAACATCATCATGAAGAACCTGATGGACTTCTGCATCGGCACCGTGGTGTTCAGCCTTTTGGGCTATGGGATCATGATGGGCGAGCACGTGTTCTTCGGCCTCATCGGCAAGCCCAATCTCCAGCTTTTCACCGACTTTGACGGGGCGGACTGGAAGAGCTTCGTGTTCCAGCTGGTGTTCTGTGCCACCGCCGCCACCATCGTGTCCGGCTCCATGGCCGAGCGCACCAAGTTCTCATCCTACTGCATCTACTCGGCGGTGATCAGCCTTGTCATCTACCCCATCGAGGCCGGCTGGGCCTGGGGCGGCGGCTGGCTCAGTAAGCTCCAGTTCATCGACTTTGCCGGCTCCGCCGTCATTCACATGGTGGGCGGCTGGACGGCCCTCATCGGCGCCTGGCTGGTGGGCCCCCGCATCGGCAAGTACACAAAGGATAAGGACGGCAAAACAAAGGTCAACGCCATCCCCGGCCACTCCATGACCCTGGCGGCCCTGGGCGTCTTTATGCTGTGGTTTGCCTGGTACGGCTTCAACGCCGCCGCTGCGGCCGACCTTAAGGAGATGGCCCAGATCCTGGGCACCACCACCATCGCCCCGTCAGTGGCCACCGTGGTCTGCATGTGCTACACCTGGGTCCGCACCGGCAAGCCTGATGTCAGTATGTGCCTCAACGCCTCCCTGGCCGGCCTTGTGGCCGTCACCGCCGGGTGCGCCAGCGTTGACGCCATCGGCGCCGCCGTTATCGGAGCGGTCTCCGGCGTGCTCGTGGTGGAGTCCGTCAACTTCATCGACCAGAAGGTGAAAATCGACGACCCGGTGGGCGCCTTCTCCGTCCACGGCGTCCACGGCCTGTGGGGCACCATCGCCGTCGGCCTCTTCGCCTGCAATGAGAAATATGGCACAAAGGGCCTCTTCTACGGCGGCGGTTTCCGTCAGCTGGGCGTCCAGTGCCTTGGCGTGGTGTGCATCCTGGCCTGGACTATCGTCACCATGTTTATCGTCTTTAAAATCATCCAGAAAACCAACGGCCTGCGCGTTAAGCCCGAGGAGGAGATCGAGGGCCTGGACATCGCCGAGCACGGGCTGGTCAGCGCCTACGCCGACTTCGTCACCCCCCAGAACCTCAGCGTATACTCCCTGGCGGCCTCCTCGGTGCCCGCTGAGGCGGTGGCCGCGGCGGACGGCAGCGTCCCCGTTGAGGCGGCTGTGCCTGTCTACGGGCGCAAGAGCGACTCCAAGCCCGGCGAGAAGATCAGCAAGGTGGAGATCATCATGAACATGACCCGCTTTGAGCAGCTGAAAAACGCCCTGGAGGAGATCGGCGTCACGGGCATGACCGTCACCAACGTCATGGGCTGCGGCATCCAGAAGGGCCAGAGCCGCTACTACAGAGGCGTCCCCGTGGAGATCCAGCTCCTGCCCAAGGTGCAGGTGGACATCGTGGTCAGCAAGGTCCCTGTGAGCCAGGTCATCAGCACCGCCCGCAAGGTCCTCTACACCGGCAACATCGGCGACGGAAAGATCTTTGTTTTCGACGTGGAGAACGTGGTGAAGGTTCGCACCGGCGAAGAGGGCTACGACGCCCTGCAGTAACTGGCTTTGGAAGGGCTTTGCCCTATCAATGCCAAGGGGAACGTGCGGGAGGCCGCTTTGCGGCCTCCCAACGCAAAAAAAGGGCCGCGGCCCGAAGCTGTTTAGTCGGTATATTTACAAAAAGGGCGGTATTGCGTTTGCAATACCGCCCTTTTTGCGTCTGATAATACCCGGAGATTATGTATAGAGGTGCGTTCTTCCTAAAGGGGCTTGAAACACCTCAACAAACTGGAATTTGCTGAATGCATTTGAAAAATCGCAGATAAAATTGAGAATTACAACTCGATTTTTCTGAAAGCACCAAACCCGTTTCCCGGCACATTTCCATAAACAGCTCCATATTCTGCGTATCTCGCTTCACGATGCCGTAGGTGGTGTGTACTATCGTTCCGGCTGCATCTACTTCAAGGTCTATATTAAAAGGAACGGGATATGCACTTGGAATTACAGCATCCCAGATATGGAAAGTGCCACCCTGTTTCAAAACCCGGTATACCTCTTGAATTGCTTTCTTTTGTTCTTCCCGGGACATATACATCAGAGAATAAAAGGCGGTTACATGGTCGAATGTACACTCGTCAAAAGAAAGGGACGTCGCATCCATCAATATTTTCGTGCAAATGTCTGGAGCTTCGTCAAGTTCCTCTTGCCGGTTATCAATGGCTGTCACCTGCTGCCGGTAAACTCGGCTGATAACGCCCTCTCCGCCGCCTCCAATATCTAAAATCTTACCTGTGAGGATCTTATCAATTCTGATTTTCTGCTCTTCTGACATCGTGACGATTCTCTCCTTAAATCCCGGTTTCTGTTTGCCAAGTACACTGGGGATAGCCGCACGAGCAGACCGTGGGGTGTAGCCCCGTGAGGTCGCGAAGCGGCGAAACCTCTCGGGCGGCGGCTTTCCGCTGTCAGAGAGAGCCTTCCCAGCGCACGATACAAGGTGGCCAGACCTATGTATAGATGTACGCCCTTTCGTTTCTAAAGGGTTTTGAAACTCGTTGAAAATGGAAATTATCTTAGACGCTTTTCCATTGTGATTTCGTCCTCATAGCGTTCCCCGGTCAAATTGAAGCCCAGCTTTTCATATAGGTTCTTCGCGGCTTCATTTCCGTCAATATAGCACAGAACGACCTTGTCAAATTTGCCGTCGCGCTCCATCCTCTCTAAAATTTGATGTGCCGCTTCAATTCCAAAACCCCTTCCTTGATAGCGCTCGTCTATAAAAAGCTGGCTGAAATCATATACGTTCATTTCGTCCCAATCATAATATAACGCCATTCCGACAGGAATATCGTCATTATAAATGACAAAGGCGTTGCTTCGACTTTTCCGATATGCGTATGCTCTTGCAAGAAGCCCCGCACTGTCGGATACATAATTTTTTTGGGCTTCGGACACTTTCAACCCCAATCTCCAATTTTCAGGGTCGATTTCCTCTAATCTAATCACCGCTTTGTTCCTCCAGTCAAAGAATGTCATCTATGATGTTTATAAGATATTTTCATCGAACAATCGCCCACTCGACATTTCACATTATACCACCCAAATGTGAGAAAATCTACTGCCCGTTAAGGTGTTCTTTAAACATCACTTTTCAAACTTTAAATTTTTCCCATTCAAAGCGCAAGCGCTTTCAGTAAAAAATGCACATTTAGATGATTTTCGCGGCGGCGTGTACGTTGCGAAAAATCCCTTTTGTTTTGCGGAATGTATGGCCCCAAGGGGCCGTCGTCTGCCGATGTAAAAAATTTTAACGAAACGCGACCAAAGCGGGCGTTTGGGTGCTATACTTGTGAAAGCGCTTTTACATAAGGTGTGGAGGTGAAGCATGGAGGATGAGGAGATCATAGGGCTTTATTTCGCCCGGTCCCAGTCGGCCATAGCCGAGACGTCAAAAAAATATGGCAGGTACTGCTATTCCATAGCCTACAACATCCTCTCAAACCGTCAGGATGCGGAGGAGTGCGTGAACGACGCGCTGATGAACACGTGGAAGAGCATACCGCCCCAACGGCCCGTGAAGCTCCGGGCTTTTGTGGGAGAACTCACGAGATGTGCCGGCCTTAAAAAGTGGAGAGACGCCCACGCGGGAAAACGCGGGGGCGGGGAAGTGGCGCTTGCCTTAGAGGAGCTGGACGAGTGCGTGTCCCCCGGCCGCGTGCCGGAGCAGGAGGTGGAGGCGGAAGAGCTGGGCGACGCCGTTAATTCTTTTGTCATGGGCCTTGGGGCCACGGAGAGGAGCGTGTTCATATGCCGGTATTGGTACATGAGGTCCATAAAAGTCATAGCCGCGCAATTTGGCTTTTCTGAAAGCAAGGTAAAATCAATGCTGTTCAGGACAAGAAGCAAGCTTAAAGACTATCTGATCAAGGAGAATATATATGACGGACACTGAGAAATTGCTGGACGCGATAGGCCGGATAAACGGGGAGGCCGTTTTAGCCGCCGGAGAAAGGAGAGGCAGGACCCGTGGGCGGATGATATGGGGGGCCTTGGCGGCGGGCCTTGGCGCGGCGGCCATTTTGGGCGCGGTCATCATGGCGGGGCGCAGCTTTGACGTAAAGGCGGGGCTTGACCGGGAGGATTTTGCGAGTATAGAGGAGGTGGAGCGGCTCTACGGCGGAACGCTGCTTACGGAGAATATGAAGGATGCCAACATTTCATCGGTTCACCTTTTGCACAGGGAGGGGGCGGATATTTCCGACACCTCCGGCTGGGACACCTTGGCGTTCACAGCGGAGCTGGATGGAGAGCCGATCGAGATGAGCTGTTCCTTTAATGGCCCGGAGGGTATACCCCTGCCGTGGGAACCCACCAGGACGGTTGAGTACAACGGCGTGGAGGTCTATCTCTATATAGAGGAATTTAACGGGTGGGACGAGAGGTACAAATACACCTGCGAGGCGATTTTCAGTTACGAGGTCGTCCGCTACGATATGTCGGTTCGTCTGCGGGAGCCGGATGAGATCTATGATTTTCTCGACATGGTGATGGGAATATCCCATGATGACAGTTCATCCGATATAAGCTCCATAAAACCGTTTGACACTGTGCTGGGCTTTGAAGATTATCACGTCACAATGGAGCAGGTGACACCTTGGACGATCGTGTGGCATTTCTGGGTGGAAATAGACGGGGAAGAGCGGTGTGTGGCCGAAGCCTTCGGCGATGAATACAGCTTCGGTGCATACAGTGTTGACCTTGACGGTGACGGTGTGCCGGAGCTTATCACAAACAATCTCTATGGCGATGGCGCGCAGGAAGTACTTGTCTATCGAAATGTGGACGGTGAAATTATGGAAGGCTCAATAAGCCGGAAATACTATGAAAACGAAATGGGTTTCGATATGATGGTCGGTAATGCCATGATAGCTGCGGAACACTACGATCCTGAGTCCAACGAGTTCGTCGTCACCAACTACGGGATGGAAGGGGAAAAGACCGTGACCTTCACGGGCCTTGAGCATTTCATCTTTGATCCGTTTGAGCATCAGGCGGATTGACCCTCGCTGAAAAAAGCCCCGAAGTCACTTCGGGGCTTTTTCAGCTTTTCAAAAAACTATTTGACACACATTTTTTCCGGCGGCACGTACGTCGGAAAAAATCCCTTTTGTTTTGCGGAGTGTATGCTAAAACGGGGTCCCCGCGCAATCGAAGATTGCGTGGGGAAAGGAGGAGCGATGACAGCGCCTGAGCCTTTGCGCTTGCGCGAAGGCGAGGTTAAGCGGCATCCGCGACGACGAGGCGCGCGGAGCAAAACAGCAGAAAAAAGATTCGGAAATGTCCGCAGACATTTCCGAATCTTTTTTCGCACGTTTCCCCTTGGCATTTGAAGGCCGCAACGCGGCCTTCAAAGCCAGTTACACGCATCCCTGTGCCTTCATGGCCTCGGCGACCTTGAGGAAGCCGGCGATGTTGGCTCCGGCCATGTAGTTGCCGGGCATACCGTACTCCTTGGCGGCCGAGTCGCAGGCGGCGAAGATGTTCTTCATGATGCCGTGGAGCTTTCTGTCCACCTCTTCAAAGGTCCAGCTCAGGCGCGCGCTGTTCTGGCACATCTCAAGGCCGGAGGTGGCCACGCCGCCGGCGTTGGCCGCCTTGGCGGGGCCGTAGAGCATCTTGTTTGCGAAATAGACCTCGATGGCCTCGGGGGTGGAGGGCATATTGGCGCCCTCGGAAACGCAGTAGCAGCCGTTCTTCGCAAGGGTTTCGGCGGAAGCCTTGTCGATCTCGTTCTGGGTGGCGCAGGGCAGGGCGATGTCGCAGGGGATGGTCCAGATGCCGCT
>CANQBC010000046.1 GCA_947589225.1 uncultured Oscillospiraceae bacterium
AGGAAAACAGAAAATTTTGCGGCTTCTGTTTTCATCTCTATTTGTGCCGGCGCCGCACCGGCATGGTGATTATTATGGAACACAAATCCCAAACATCTGGGGCGAAGAGCGCCACCTTTCAAATGCGGATAAACCCGGAGGTAAAAAAGGAGGCCGAGGAGCTCTTTGCCGCCTACGGTCTGACGCTCACCGACGCAGTCAATGTGTTTCTCCGGCAGTCATTAAACACAAAGGGTCTTCCATTCCTGCTCTCGCCGGAGAACACCGAGTACATGAAGGCCAAGGCCATGAAGCAGCTTCTGACCGAGGTCGAGAAGGGCTGGCAGTCCGCCGAGGCCGAGGGCTGGGTCAGCTTGGATGAGGCGGAGGCCCGGCTGGGAATCGCCCATGAATAAGGTACGCCTCACCCCGGAGGCGGTGCGTGATTTGAGCGAAATTCGCCGGTACATCTCCGTGGAACTTGGCAACCCCTCCGCCGCCCAACGCATCGTGGGGAGCATCACTGAAAATCTCCGTCTTCTGGAGCGCCACACCTTAGCCGATCCCTCGGTGGAGGCGCCGACCGGCCACCCAACAGATCTGCGCATTCTCGTATGCGGCAAGTACATCGCGATCTACCGTGCGGAGGGCAGTGTTGTCTCCGCCGCCCGCATCGTCAACGCCCGTCAGGACTATATCCGGGTCCTGTTTGGGGATATTTCCCCCGCCACGGAGCAGAACTCCGAAGACATATAATCCATTTCTCTTGACCGCCTCTGACTACTGTTTGACTACTGTTTTTAAAAATCCCCCTCTCCCCTTGCGCCGCAACGGGTTTGGAGGTTTTTAAAAGGTTTTTCAAATCCGCTCAAATCTTTGGAAACCCGCACTTTTCAAGGGCTTTTCATTTTGGCCTTATAACTCCGACTCTGAAGGTCGTGCGTTCGAATCGCATCGGGCGTACCAAAGACCTGCGAAATTGATTTTTCGCAGGTCTTTTTCCATTTTTTCGGGGGGCCTTTCTATGATGTATCCATTTCTTACACTGAATGACGGAACCGAAATTGTGCACTCTGAGATGCTTGAAAATCAGAACGTGAAGGTGTATATTGAAAAGCCTGATGAAAAAGACGGTTTTTACAGCGCGGTTTGTTGGCTTCCGGCGTATAAGTGGGAAGATGTTTGCGGATTTTCCCAAGCGGAATTGAGCAAATACAGAGAAATCATTACATGTACCGCCCACCTAATCCTTCAATTTTCTCAAGAAGGTGGGTTTAACAGTGCCTTTGGCTCTGGAAATCATGCGTTTAAATTGCATTAGTCATATTGAAATCCCCGGATTCCATAAGGATTCCGGGGATTTTGCTGTCTATTTGTTGCTTTTTTGTGGTCATGTCTCATCGTGCCGTGTCTCATCGGACAATATCTCCATCATCATTCTCGCTCCAAGGATGAATGCGTCTTTGAAACGCTCCAGTGCGATGAGGTAGTTGACCTCCTCCCTGCCCGACTGGTATTTGCGTAGGGTTTCGGCAGAACTCTCGTCAAGCTGGGACAGAAGCTTTTCCTCCTGCACCACCACTTTCCTCATAAGCTCTGATGCCTCCGGGGTAAGTCTGCCGGATTGCTCGAAGGGGCGGATGTCGCCGTCGAAGAGGGATTTGAGTACGTCCATCTCACACCTCCAGCGCTTCCTGAAGCTTTTCACTGGCGGCGCGTTTGTTCTTGTCGAAGGCGTGGGTGTAGATGTCCAGGGTCGTGCTGACTTGAGAGTGACCCAGGAGGCCGGCGACGGTGGCGGGGTCGGTGCCGCCCGCAATTAAGAGACTCGCCGCCGTGTGACGAAGGCTGTGGACGTTGAGGTTGTCCGGGAGGTCGTATTTGCGGAGGATATTTTTGAAGCGCCAAGTAAATGTTGTAGAGCGTCGTTCCGCGCTTTACCTCCAACCCGAACACGCTCTCCCCTTTCGCCACCCGGACGCACAGGTCCAGCACCAGCCAGGACTTCCCGATCTTCGGCGCTCCGCCCAGGATCGTCACGCCCTGATGGAGCAGAGACTTCACGCAGTACTGCGCCGGCGGCAGTCTCATGTCCGCCAGGGTTTCACCGTCGATGACGGTGAGGTTGTTGTTTGCCATTTCAATACCTCCTCGGCAAAAAAGTAAGGACGGGCCTCCGCGGCACACGTCCTTCTACTTGTATTTTGTGACAAAAAAGAGTAAGATTATAAAATGGCAGGACAAATTATTTTTCAGGTGGGACAATTTATGGACGGCAGGATTACTTTCTACACCTACGGGACGACCATGGAGCTGAATGGGCAGCCTTTTTCCGCGGGTGAGCTGACGGAGAATCTGATCAACCTCACACCCGATGACTACGACGTCATCCGCACAAAGGCAGAGCGCGTCATTGACCTCGCGCACAGATACGGCAGGAAGCGGGATGTCTCCGTCTGGCGGAAACTGAATTCGGAGCTGTCCACACTGTCCGCCGAACTCAAAAAATTTACCGTGTTTCAACTGCTGCTTGACGACGATGACCTGTTTAAAGAGACCGAGGAGTTTTTGAACAGATACGACCCGGCGACGCCGGTAAAGTTCACCGAGCAGGACATGGACCTTTACTCACAGCTTATAGAGGCGGACGGGAAGGAGTCCCTTTCCAATCTGCCGCTGTCCCTGCTCCTGTACCCGGGAGACATGATGGACAAGTGGGAGTTCTATTTTAGCCACGTGACCCGGTACGGAAGCTACGTCATGGACATTTACGCCTTCAACCAGACCATCCGCAACTTCATCAATTTCATCCTGTCGCGGCTGGAGACCAACTCCCCTGAGTCATACGCCCAGGCGCTCTACAACTTTTATAACGATCCCCGGCTTGTAGATAAGCTCATTGTGAATCCCTTTAACAGCACTGCAAGCTACAACAAGCACGATGAGTATATGCTGTCCTACGTTCCACGGGAGCTGCCGGACGGGAGGACGAACGGCGGGCCAAGGACTATGTCCGGGACAAGCTCTACGAGGCGTTGCGGAGCAAGGACATCTCCGTTGACGATTTCGAGGCCGGCATCACATCCGAAAGGGTATACTCCGTTCTGAACATCACCCGCACGGCGAAACCCCGTGGCCGTCCGAGAAAGACTGGCGGTGCGGCCACGTGACAAATGAGGAATCCCTTTCGGAGCTCTGCGAGAAGACCCAAGGACTCATCCACAGCCTTGCTATGAAGATTACGAAATCGTTCAACTGCATGGGCCGGGGCGGGTATACAGAAGAAACGCTGTCGGAGCTGGACAGCGTCGGGATGGTGGCATTTATTGAATGTGTGCGCGGTGGTAGATACGACCCGGCCCAGGGGACACTAACGGCGTTCGTCACTCCCTTCATCGAGTCAGCCATGCGCCGCCACATGGAGAGCAGCTTGGGCACTCTCTCCCTGGACCCGCGCAGTATGGCCCTTGTCCGAAAGGCCAAGCGGCTTCGGAATGTGGACGGTCTTTCCGACACAGAAATCGCGGAGAAGCTGAACATCCCAGAGGCCGAGGTGCGGAAGGCCATCGCCTATTCGACACACTTTCAATCGATCTACGACCTTGCGGCGGACGATGACGGCGATGTTTATGACTACATAACAGACAGTGAGCCAAATCCGTCGCCGGAGGAGATCGTCGCGCAGAACATCCGCACCGAGTCTCTAAAGGAACTCTTCGACAGTCTTACGAAAAGGGAGCAGGACATCATCGGCAAGACCTTCGGCGTGTTCGACTACGATAAACAGCCGCTTCGGGATATAGCCATGTACCACCTGATGCGTGAGGATGCTGTGGAGAAGGCAAAAGCCAGAGCACTCAAAAAGATGAAAGACGCATATCCGGGGAGCAGAATGCGGATTTGGGATGATGTACGTGGGAAGATAAAGGGGTTTCATTGATTTGTAACAGGAAGCAAAATCTTCTGGAGCTTGAGAAATAAAAAGCTTTTTCAAGGGAGTTTTGCATTGGCCGTATACTTATGTCCAGTTAAGCTTTTTTGATTGAAACTGGAAGGATATTACGATTATGGGGAACCGACTTTTCTCGGTTCCCCATTGACATTACTATGGTTTTCTTGTTTTAAAACAGTTTTACAACAGGCTTTTTCTGTCTATCTGCCCGGTCATAAAAGGAAATTAACACTCCAAGAGCTCCAACGTACACGTCTTGGCGGTAGACTCGCGGATCTTGGCACGGAGCGGCAGGACAGAGGAGGGCGATACGCTCAGCTCGTCGATGCCGATGGCCAGGAAGGTGTCTAGCAAGCTCAGGTCCGCGCCCAGCTCGCCGCAGATGCCGATCCAGATGTCGGCCTTGTGGGCCGCATCGGCGGCGATCTTCAGGGCGCGGAGGACGGCGGGATGATGGGGGTCGAAGAATTTGCCCAGGTCGTTGGCCTGGCGGTCGCAGGCCAGGGTATATTGGGTGAGGTCGTTGGTGCCCACGGAGAAGAAGTCGACCTCCTTTGCCAGAGCGTCCGCGATGAAGACGCTGGCGGGGGTCTCCACCATGATGCCGATCTCGGTGTCCTTGCTGTAGGGGATGCCCTCGGCGTCCAGCTCGGCCATGACGGCCTGGCAGGCCCGCTTGCACTCCCGGACCTCCCACACGGAGGTGATCATGGGGAACATGATGGCAACCTTGCCGTAGGCCGACGCCCGGTAGAGGGCCCGGAGCTGAGTTCGGAACACCTCGGGCCGGTTCAGGCAGATGCGGATGGCCCGCACGCCCATGGCCGGGTTCTCCTCCTTCTGGAGGTTGAAATAGGACACCTGCTTGTCGGCGCCGATGTCCAGAGTGCGGATAACCACGCGCTTGCCGTTCATGGCCTCCGCGACCTTCTTATACGCCTTGAACTGCTCCTCCTCGGTGGGATAGTCGCTGGCGGCCAGATACAAAAATTCAGAGCGGAACAATCCGATTCCCTGCCCGTCGTTCTGCAAAACCGCGGGCACGTCGTCGGGGGAGCCGATGTTGCAGTAGACCATCATCTTCCGCCCGTCCAGCGTCACGTCCTCCTTGCCCCGCATCTCGTCCATGAGGGTGCGCATCTCCACCTGCTTCTGTTCCTTCTGTTTGAAAGCCGTCAAGGTCAATTCATCTGGATCCATGGCGACCTTTCCGGTCTCACCGTCTATGTAGGCTGTGCGACCTGCGTATTCCTCCTTCAGGCTGTCGCCCAGGCCGCAGATAGCGGGGATGCCCATGGTGCGGGCCAGAATGGCGGTGTCCTCCCCCGTCTCCTCCCGGGCCTTATCGGCCAGGGTCTCAAGCTGTGCCATGGATTTCTCCTGGGCCTCCCGGATGCGGGCCTTTTCGGACTCGATGTCGGCGGCGGGGATTTTCGCTATGTCGCTGCCGGGGCGCTGGAAAAAACAGATCGGGCCGCTGGTGACGCCCTTTGAGACGCCCTTACCCTGTAAAAGGATCATAATCTTTCCTCCTTCCAAGCCGCGCCCGGTATTCAAACCGGGCGCGATACTTACATTCATTATTTACAGATTTTCCTTGAAGAATGTCTCCATGGCGGCAATGGCCTCAGCCTCCTGGGGCCCCTCGGCGGTGACGGTGACCACGTTGCCCTGCTTGACGCCAAGGCTCATTAGCTTCATAAGCTGGCTGGCCTTCACAGCGTTGCCATCCTTGGCCACGGTGACGGTGGTATCGGCATAGGCCTTCGCGGCCTTGGCGAGCAAGCCCGCGGGACGGGCGTGGATGCCCAGAGGATCGGTAATGGTGTAGGTAAACTCTTTCATTTATGTCAGCTCCTTAAATGTTTATTAAAGTAGGTGCGCATTATATAAGCTTCAGCTGTTTGAGCGCCTTCGTGATGCCCTCCGCCTCGCAGCTTTCGCATATCATGTCCGCAAGGGCTTTCAGCTCCGGATCCGCGTTGCCCATGGCAATGCCAAGTCCCGCCGCCTTGAGCATCTCGGCGTCATTCATGCTGTCCCCAAAGGCTATGGCATCGGAGGGATCAGCCCCAAAATGCTCACAAATCCGTCTGAGCGCGCCGCCCTTGTGGACAGCGGCGTCGGATATCTCTCCCATTGTAAAGCGAAATTTATCGGGCAAGTCCGGGAAAACCACAAGCCTCGTCCTGCCCGCGAGAAGCTTTTGAAGTCTGACGACGGCATCATGCGTTGGGGCAAAAAAGCTGATCTTGTAAACGCTCTCGCCTGCGTACTCGCTGTAAGGGCGTGTGTTCTCCATAAATCCGTCAAGCTCCGGGGGTACGTTGTGGAAGCATCCGTCAAGACATTCCAGGGCAAAGCATAGATTTTCGGCTTTTAGAGTCTCAAGTATGTAAGTAGACAACTCTCTTGACATGGGCCTGTTCAACAGCGTCTCGCCGTGGACATCCACAAATCCTCCGGCGCTGTATATCCCCCCGTCGAAGCCGATCTCGCGGATGGCGGGCGGAACGAGGCAGACAGGCCGCCCGGTTCCCAAAAACACCAGGTGTCCGTTTTCGCGGGCGGCCCTGACAGCGCGGACCGTCAACAGAGAGGGGTCGTGACCCGGCATCGCCAGCGTCCCGTCGATGTCAAAAAACAAAAGCCTTCGCATCTGTACCCCTCACCCTTCGCAAACGGAGATCAGCCCTGAACAGCCTGCCAGTCCATCTCGCCGGTCATGCCGAAGTCGATGTAGATGATCTGGCCGCTGAGGTAACTGCAGATGTCACTGCCGAAGATGACCAGGGGCCAGCCCATCTCCTCCGGCTTGCCGGCGCGGCCGTTCCAGCTTTTCAGGAACAGGTCGTACATCACGTTTTTGCCGCTCTCCTCGCTGCCGTCTGTACTCACTGCCATGTTGAAGTCCTTGATGATGGGCGTCTCGGTGAAGCTGGGGCCGATGGCGTTGATCCTGATCTTGCGCCCTATGAATTCAGGGGCACGGGTCTTGGATTTTACATACGCGCTGACGCACTGCTTGGAGAACTGATAGGAATCGGGCGCGCCGTGGCTGTCGAGATGCGCGTCCACCCAGACCTCCGCCTCCTCAAAACTTCCGGTGGAGAGGATGGCCCCCACATTCCCCATGTTTCCGGGCCAGCCGTAGCCGCCGGTGGAGGAGATGAAGGTAACGGAGCCGCCGTCCATGATGCGGGGAAGAAGCTTCTCCACCATATAGCGTTGACCCACGAAGTTGACCATCATGATGAGCTTTCAGGACGATGCCGTTCTCCTCAAAGAAACGGCGGGCGAAGTGGGGATACGCGCCGCGCACCTGCACGTCGGAGGTGAACCAGTTCATCATCTGCATCCTGCGCTGGGCGAAGATCATATCATCGGGACTGCAGGTGAGCGGGTAGGTGGAGGCCATTAGCGTCATGCAGCCAATTTTGAAATGCGGATAATGCTCATGGGCGTATTTCACCGCGCGGGCGCTGGCGATGAACTGGTGGTGGAGCGCCTGAAATCTGGTCTGGGGGGCGTCGGGCACCTCCGTCAGCGGCCCCTCATATCCCCGGACAGTGCCGAGGCTCAGAACCGCGCCCATGGGCATGGTGCCGGAGTTGATCTCATTGAAGGTGAGCCAGTATTTCACAAGGTCCTTGTAACGTTCAAAGATGACCTTGCAGTATTTTTCATAGAGCCCCACAATCTCCCGGCCAGCCCAGCCGTTGTACTTCTCAACAAGGGCATAGGGAAGCTCATAGTGGGAGATGGTCACCAGAGGCTCGATGCCGTGCTCCTTGCAGCACCGAAATACGCGCTCATAAAAGGCAAGACCGGCCTCGTTGGGCTCATCCTCCTCCCCCGTGGGGAAAATGCGCGTCCAGTTGATGGAGGTGCGGAAGCACCGAAAGCCCATCTCGGCAAAGAGGGCGATGTCCTCCTCGTAGCGGTGGTAAAAATCGATAGCGTCGTGGCTGGGATAGAGCCTATCGGGGTGTATGGAGGCGGTCACCCATTTGGGTGAGGTCCGGGAGCCGTTCGTGCACATATCCGCGATACTTGCTCCCTTCCCGTCAACATCCCAGGCGCCCTCGAACTGGTTCGCCGCGCACGCCCCGCCCCAGAGGAAGTCGGATCTGAAATCTCTCATGGAAACCTCCTTGATCAGAGCTCGTCGTATGTGACGACCCTGATCCCATTTTCGTCCAGCCACCGGCGCGTCTCCAGAGCGGTGGCCATGGCAACCTCCTGAGTGCGTGGGATCGTCAGTGAGGAGGTGCGCAGGACCTCATCGTCCAAGTAGCCGGGATGGCATACAAACATACAGCAGCCGTCCGGTCCGTAGTCCCGAAGCGCGGCGGTTTTCAGACTCTCGAAGGGGTCATAGCCCGGCATCATGCTCTCCATGGATATGTACAGGTCGGTGCCGCGGAAATGTACTGGTCTATCCATGTCAAAAGGCAGTAAGGGCAGTCCGTATCGCTTTGACACGATTTCCAGTCCCTTGGAGAGATTGGCGCTTGCCACCGCGTGAGCCTCAAAATAGTGGGGCTCCTGCCCGGTAAGCTCCACAAAGCGCTTGTACTGCGCCTCAATTTCCAGAACTACCTCGTCCAGGATCACAAAGTCCTCGCCGCGTTTTGCGGCCTCCCTGTAGGCCCTGCTTGGCTTGAACCCGCCATTTTCCTGACAGAGACTGGGGACAAGCGAGGGATCGGTCAACGGTCGCCCAACGCAGATGTTGGTGTGCTGTCCGAGACATACATCCGCGCCCCTCAAAAGCTCTATGCCATGCTTTGCGGCGGGCATATTCGGCATAACCCCCACTGATCGGATAACTCCGTCAGTGACCGATTTGGCAATGCCGTAATTGATGGCCTCTGTCCAGCCCAGATCGTCGGCCCGAATCAGTATTCTTTTCATGCCAGTCGCCTTAAAACTTCATGACCGTGGTCTTTCCCGCCTTGACATCCCCCGTCTCAAAGGTCACTCCGGGGTAATCGTCGCTGTTGGTAAGCGGGAAGACGGTGATGGGATCAAGGCCCTTGGAACGGATGAAGTCTGCATCGAACTCTATGAGCTTATCCCCGGCCTTTACCCTGTCACCTTCTTTGACAAACAGCTTGAAGCCCTGTCCGTTGAGGCCGACGGTGTCCAGGCCCTCGTGAATGAGCAGCTCCGCCCCGTTATCCAATGTGAGGCCCACCGCATGCCCGGACTCCGCCATGACAGTGGAGACCTCCGCATCGCAGGGAGCAATGATCACCTTGCCCGTGGGGATGATGCCAACGCCGATCCCCATGACGCCGGTGGAGAAAACCTTGTCATTGATCTCGCTTGACGGAACAGCCTTACCGCTGACGCACGCCTTGACCTCCCCGTTAAAACCGGCGGACACGGCGGGCGCTGTGGCGGCGGTATCCCCTCCGGCAGACTCCACCGCGGGCACCGGTCTTCCTGACACAACAGGATCATTTTTGTTGAACCCGATAATATAGGTGGCCGCCGCCGCGCTCACCATGGCAATGATACAAGCTATGATCCCGTTGACAAGGTTTGCGGTATCCGCGCCGGAAAAGCTGAGGATCATGAGGAAGTTTGTAGCGCCCAGGGCGTACATATAGGCGTGGGTGATACCGGCGTACAGTCCGCCCAGCGCGCCGCCGATCATAAGGGCAATAAGAGGACGCTTATATTTAAGACCGATGCCGTAGAGGGCGGGTTCCGTAACACCTCCCACAATGCCGGAGATGAAGTAGCCCAGACTCAACGCCTTCTCCTCTTTATCCCGAATACGCAGGAAGGCGCCCAGGGCAATGCCGAAGGTGGCGGCAGTAGCGCAAAGGGCCGCAGGCCAGATCACCGTCTCATACCCATTGGTCATGTAGATGCTCATGACCGTGACGACCATAACAACATGCATGGTAGTTACTTTACCGTAATAGGGCTATCCCATAGTGCTGCCGAAGCGATACGGAATGTCCGCTCCTTAGTCTGTGCAAGTTGCTTTTCCACATCCTCGCCATACTTTGCTTTACGAAATTCAAGGTTCTTGATCCGTTGCCGTTTCAGGTCGAAGCCTTCCGGCACTACATAAACTACATTAAAGGAAATACTACCTTCCGGTTCGCCAAATTTGGACACCGAATCAAAAAAGAAATAATAGGAATTTTTGGCATAATACCAGTTAATGCCTGCGTTCCGTCTTTTCAACTCTTCAATGCGGGCCGGATTTTGCCGGTTGAGAACGACAGATACCGGGTTCCCCTGTGCAAAAGCCTGTCGAAGTTCCAGCCAGGAGAGCGGGTTAGCGCCATCAGAGAAATAACTGCCGTAGGTGGGGTCAAGGGCAATCCATTTTTCGCGCTTTCGATCATAGATTTCTGTGACCACATGGTTGTCACCATCATAGGGAGAACAGGGCATTCCGCCGCATCGACGGGCGTAGATACCAAGGGCAAGGCAACACTCAGACAATATCTTTGCTTTGTTCAGACAATTTATCCCAACGTCGGGCTTTTCAAAGCAATAATCCAGTAAGGCTAACGAATTGCAGGGTACAATGTTGGCATAGTCGCTTTCATGCTTCAACCGCGGAGCAAGCCAGCGGCACAGCCGCAGCGCACGCTCAAAGTCTCCGCCTTTCCCCGCGACCCGCTCAATGGGATACTGCTCCAGTAGCTGTTGAAATTCGGGGCAATCAAAGACATATTCTATTTCCAGCGCCTCGCCCTCGGTAAATGTAAAAGCGTTAAAAAGCCCCCCGCTGAAAATATCCTG
Source organism: uncultured Oscillospiraceae bacterium (assembly GCA_947589225.1). Classification (GTDB taxonomy): domain Bacteria; phylum Bacillota; class Clostridia; order Oscillospirales; family Oscillospiraceae; genus RUG626. The sequence continues at coordinate 10,706 of CANQBC010000046.1, forward strand.
TATGTAGGCATAAGGAAACGCTTCGCCTTCTTTTTGTGCCATAAATGTATCCTCCGTTTCTTTATAATGTGCCTCATCGTCTGTCCCTGACAGGGAAACATCGATTTATCGCTCTGTTAAGCCATGCTGAAATTATAGCATATAAAGGAATCCGTTTCAAGATGTCCACCTATCCTCGAAGGGCGCACTTACTCACCACCGGCAGGGCCGGCGGTGGTACTGCCTGGCGGCAGCCGTGCGCTCTCCGAGGGGGACGCTCCAGCAGATCCTTGCCCCTGCTGATAGCACCGAGCCGGGAAGCTGTCAAGGGATCGGCTTCGCCTTGCCTGCGGCACCCTTGACAGCCTCCCGCCCCGGCGCTTGATGGTCGCCAAGAGGGGCTAAAGCCTCTCTCTTTTCAGAATGTGAACTTTTGGGGGAAAGACCCCTTGACAAATCGCTTAGTGTGAAATAATATTTATCAGTTATGCTCCTGTCGTAGTGACATTGTATTGACGCTTTTATCTTTATAGGATATACTGTATCCAGGGAGTTGATATTATGGAACACACATCCCAAACATCCGGGGCGAAGAGCTCCACCTTCCAGATGCGGATAAACCCGGAGGTAAAAAAGGAGGCCGAGGAGCTCTTTGCCTCCTACGGCCTGACACTCACCGATGCCGTCAATGTGTTCCTCCGGCAGTCGCTGAACACCAAGGGTCTCCCCTTCCTGCTCTCGCCGGATAACGCCGAGTACATGAAGGCGAAGGCCATGAAGCGGATGCTCTCCGAGGTTGAAAAGGGCTGGCAGTCCGCCGAGGCCGAGGGTTGGGTCAGCCTTGATGAGGCGGAGGCCCGGCTGGGGATCGCCCATGAATAAGGTCCGCCTCACACCGGAGGCTGTGCGTGATTTGGCAGAGGTTCGCCGGTATATCTCCGTGGAGCTGGGCAATCCCTCCGCCGCCCAGCGCATTGTTGAGAGCTTCACTGAAAATCTCCGCCTCCTGGAGCGCCACGCCCTGGCAGGCCTCTCGGTGGAGGCGCTGACCGGTCATCCCACAGATCTGCGCATCCTCGTATGCGGCAAATACATCGCGATTTACAACGCGGAAAACAGCACCGCATCCGTTGCCCGTATCATGATCGCCCGTCAGGATACCATTCGGGTTTTGTTTGGGAATATTGAAAAACAAATGTGAATTATGAGAAAAACAATATCCATTCTTTACGCCCTGCTTGCCGCGGCGTTTTACGCAGTCAACGTGCCGGTTTCAAAGCTCGTTCTTGTTCACGTGGGACCCACGTCCTCACACGAGCCGCTTTGCCTCGCCCTCCAAGTATTCGGGCTCAGGCGCTGGCTCGCATCGTCCTCTCCCATCCGGGCGACAGCCCGGATGGGTTCCCTTTCCAAGCTCAGTCGCGGATTTCGATCCGCCTCTCCCCGGCGGGCAGCGGCCTGGCGGGGATCCCATTACTCTAACGCCTCCCTCTTAGGCAATTTCGAGATCGTGGCCACCACGGTCATCGCCCTTGCGTTCTTCAAAGAGGCTGCGTCCCGCAGGCACTGGGCCGCCATCGGTCTCATCACGCTCTCCAGCATCCTGCTCTCCTTTGAGGGAACCGACAGTCTGCGCTTTTCCACCGGCTCCCTCTTTGTCCTGCTGGCCACGGTCTGCTGGGGCTTTGAGAACAACTGCACAAGGATGATCTCCTCAAAGAGCACCTATGAAATCGTCATTCTCAAGGGCATCTTCTCCGGCCTCGGCTCTCTTTTGATAGCCGTTTTCAAGCGTGAGCCCGTGCCGGAGCTTCGCTACATTGCCCTGGCCCTGCTCCTGGGCTTCGTGGCTTACGGACTCAGCATCTTTCTGTATGTCCGGGCGCAAAACACCCTGGGCGCGGCCAAAACCAGCGCCTACTACGCGGTTGCGCCCTTCATCGGCGTTTTCCTCTCCTTTGTTTTCCTGCGGGAGCGCCTGACGTGGATGTATCTGGCTGCCCTGGCGGTCATGGTGGTTGGCGTCGCCTTTGTCGTGGCGGACACTTTAGTCAGGCACCACGTCCACCCCCACCAGCATATCCTTACGCACACCCATGACGGAAGCACGCACACCCATACGGTCACCCATTCCCACGGGCATGATCATTATGGCGCTTTAGAAAAACACGGCCACCGTCATTCAGCGGACGAGCTGGAACGGGAATTTAACCTCCAGGCCCGCACGGAGTATAATATCGAAGAACTAAACCCCAGAAAAAATCCCTATGCCGGACAGTTGAAAAAATAAATCACCGCGAAGATCATGTAGCAACAGCGTGGCTACAGCCATTGACTTTTTGCCCCCTCTGTGCTATATTAGCGATATAAGGAGGTGCTGTCATGGATAACCTGGTATCCGCCCCGAAAACAGATACGTTTCGCATCCGTATAAACCCGGATGTCCGCACACGTCTCGAACAGGTCTACGCAAAAAACGGTCTTACGCTGACGGACGCGGTGAATGTGTTTTTTCAGCAGTCCTTGAATGCCGGGGGCTTCCCGTTCCCTGTCACGGAGCAAAACGCCGAGATCGTGAAGGCCCGTGCTCTCACCCGCCTCATGCGTGAGCTGGACGCCGGAGACAAGTGTCAGGAAATATACGACGCGAGCGAGGCAAAGCGCCTTCTGGGGCTTGAGGAATGAGCGTATTTTTTAAGAAAACGGCCATTGACGACATAAACGCCGCCTGTGCCTACATTGGGGATGTGCTTAAAAATAAGCCCGCCGCCCGGAAGCTGGCATCGTCCGTATACGACGCCGCTATGCTTCTCGCGGACAACCCGTACATGGGCGCGCCGCTCAACGGAAAATACCCGGTTGACACGGATCTCAGATTTCTCATCGTCTCGAAGCAGCTTATCTTTTACCGCGTCGTGGAGGATGACCACATTGAGGTCACCCGTGTCCTGGACGGGTGGCAGGATTATATGACTATTCTCTT
>CANQBC010000047.1 GCA_947589225.1 uncultured Oscillospiraceae bacterium
GCAAAAAATATACAGCTTGCACAAGAAGGGAAGGAATGGTAAAATAAGAGAAAAAGTGCGGGAGGAAAGACGATGGCAGTCCGAAGATATGAGATCACCGATGAACAATGGGAACAGATCAAGGAAATGTTTCCACGAGCCAAAACAGGGCGGCCTCCAAAGGATAACCGGCTGATGCTGAACGCCATGCTGTGGTTAGCAAGAAGCGGAGCGGCATGGGCCGACATTCCTGAACGCTATGGGCCGCATCAAACGGTATACAGCCGTTTTTGCAAATGGCGGGATGACGGAACACTCCTGCGGATCTTCCAGGCGTTAAACGAAGAAGCGGATTACGAAAATCTCTGCATTGACAGTACTTCAATCAAAGCGCATCCGCAAAGCGCGGGTGCAAAAAAAGGGCAGTAAATTCGGAAAATAACCAGTATATCGGGAACAGCCGGGGCGGAAAGACCACAAAGATCCATGCGATCGTAGACGGGCTGGGAAACCCTGTACACTTCATACTCACTGGCGGGCAAGTGCATGACGCAAAGGCGGCGATCGATCTGCTTTCCGGGGTAGATATCTCCGGCAGCAATGTTCTGGGTGACAAGGCATACGGAGCGGCTCATATTCGAGAATACATTACCGAGCACGGTGCTGATTACACCATCCCGCCCAGGGAAAGCGTGGCCGATCCCTGGCCTTGTGATTACCATGTCTACAAGGAGCGTCATCTGGTAGAATGCTTCTTTAACAAGATCAAAGCTTTTCGCAGAGTCGCTACCCGTTATGATAAACTTGCTGTTTCCTTCCTTGCCTTTATTCTCCTTGCTTCTATTTGGCTTTTGTCTAAATAGCACTACTTTTGTGGGTTTTCAGATACACCCTAATATTTCTCAAACAAAACGTGAACGTTTCTCAAACATTCACGCGGTATAATAGGCCCGCAAGTGAGAGATCACTTAAAAAATGGAGGTGTGTTTCAATGAAAAAGAAAAACTTTGTGACCCTGATCATGAGTGTTGTCGGCGGGCTCCTGTTTGCCCTGGGTATGTGTATGGGACTGCTCCCGGAGTGGGACGCGCTGACGGAGGGTATCATTGTGGGTGCCATCGGCGCGGTGATCCTGCTTCTGATGGTGCTCATCCGCCGGAAGATGGACGGCAAGCCCATGATCGTCCTTAACGGCAAGGCGATTGGGACAACGCTTCTCGGCGTCCTCGGTGCAATCGTTCTCGGCGTGGGGATGTGCATGGTCATGGTGTGGAATATGTTGGTCTGGGGTATCGTCGTTGGTATCGTCGGAATCGTCCTACTGCTGTGCCTTATACCCGTGGTCAAGGGGCTGAAATAAGGTACATATTATGCAGAAGCACTTCATTCCCACAATCGAAACAGCTGTGGCCGGTGTTGCTGCGGCGGTCATCGCGGACATTCACCGTAAAACGGCATATAAATATTGAACATACAGGAGGATCATATCAGGGCAAAGTCAAAGCTCGTACAGGTAAACGAAAAAATCGCCGACGCGGTTGTCGGCGGGTACAAGAGGATCGAAGAGGACGTCGTGGGCAGCTATAAGAAGATCGAGAGCGGCGTCACCGAGGCCTTCAAAAAGGTCGAGGACGGCTTCACTGGGAAGTTTCTGACCCACGAGGGGGAGACCGTGGAGGACGCGGAGAAGCGTCTTACGGAGGAACAGGCTCAGCGCAAAGCCGCCGCCAGCGTCAGTGTAGATGCCAGCAAGAACGCCGGAAAGCATTAAATACCGATTTTGCGCCGCACATATTTCATCCGTGCGGCGTTTTTTTTGAAAAAATTTTTTAAAAAGCCAAAACGCAAACAAAACTTTAACATTTGTGTGTTATCATAAGGAAAAACGCAAGGAGGCTTGTCCATGTTTAAGATCTTGGTGGTAGAGGACGACAGGGACCTAAATCGCACGGTCTGTTCTTTCTTAAACAGCAGCGGCTATCAGGCGGTGGGGTGCCTCGATGTTCATGAAGCATACGACACCATGTACGCCAACACTTTCGACCTTATCGTATCCGACATTATGATGCCCGGCGTAGACGGCTATGAGTTCGCGAAAACGGTGAGATCCTTAAATGAGGATATTCCCATTCTCTTTATGACGGCGCGGGACGATTTTGCGTCCAAGCAGAAGGGCTATCGGATCGGTATTGACGATTACATGGTCAAGCCCATTGACCTTGACGAGCTTTTCCTGCGGATCGGTGCGTTGCTGCGCCGGGCAAAGGTCGCTACTTCCCATAAGCTGGAGATCGGAAAGCTGCGGCTGGACATGGACGAGCGCGCGGCGGTTTATGACGGTGAGGAAATCCCCCTGACGACGCGGGAGTTCAATATCATCTACAAGCTGCTGTCCTACCCCGGCAAGACCTTTACCCGCACCCAGCTCATGGACGAGTTCTGGGACGCCGACACCAACACGGCGCCGAGAGCGGTTGGCGTCTACATGACAAAGCTGCGCGGGAAGTTTGAAGGCTGTGGTGAGTTTGAGCTGAAAACCGTCCACGGCCTGGGCTACAAGGCGGTGATCCTGTGATGGAAAAAGCAAAGTGGAAGCGGGTCCTGCTTTCTCTGCGAAGCTATGTCACATTTTTTCTGCTGATCGCCTTTCTCATCACCTGCTGTATGGAGCTTTTTCTATATATCATGCGGCGATCCATGGACATCACCTACACAGAACGGGGGATCCGTTTTGCGGCTATCCTGACCTTTGCCAATGTGATCCTTTTGAGCCTCTTGTGTACCATAGTGGACGGTATTCGCCGCCGGTTTATGGTGGAGCGTCCTGTACGGCGCATTGTAGAGGGCGCTTCAAGGCTCATGCAGGGCGATCTCTCCGCACGAATCGAGCCGTTCCACAGCATCGACAGCGACGCCGGGTTCGATGTCATCATCGACTGCTTCAACCGCATGGCAGAAGAACTTTCCGGCGTTGAGACCCTGCGGACTGATTTCATTGCCAATGTCTCTCACGAACTGAAAACACCGCTGGCTGTTATGCAGAATTACGCGACTTTGCTCCAAAGTCCAAACATCTCCGATGAGCAGCGGACTCAGTACGCCAAGGCCATCACGCAGCAATCGCGGCGTCTGGCTGATCTTATTACGAATATCCTGAAGCTGAACCGGCTGGAGAACCAGCAGATCTATCCCGCCGCAAAACGGTACGATCTCGGTGAGCAGTTGGCCGAGTGCCTGTTGAACTTTGAAAGCACCTGGGAGAAAAAGAACATCGACATTGAAACGGACCTGGAGGAAGAGGTATTCGTAGAATCGGACGATGAGCTGCTGTCCCTCGTTTGGAACAACCTCTTTTCCAACGCTTTGAAGTTTACGGAACCCGGCGGTACGGTGTCGGTGACGATGAAAGCCCAGGGCGCGCTTGTGATAGTCCGTGTGTCCGACACCGGCTGCGGCATCCCAGCGGAGACCGGCAAGCACATCTTTGAAAAGTTCTATCAGGGCGACACCTCCCACGCCACGCAGGGCAACGGTTTGGGGCTTGCGCTGGTGAGGCGCGTGGTGGACATCGTGGGCGGTGACATCTCCGTGGAGAGCGAGGTCGGAAAGGGGAGTACCTTTACCGTAAAAATCAGGGGGGCGGCGGATGGAGACAGTCAAAAAAATCCTTAAAAAGCTGTTCTGCCTGTCCCCGCGCTGGACAGTCTTGGCGGCGCTTTTCGGCTACGGTTTTGTTCTCGCCGTGGCGGTATTCAAAATTGAAAATCCCGTGGCGCGATACGCCTCCTACTTGGCCTCCGCCTATGCGCTGATCGTTACCTGCACGGGGCTTGTCTATGTCAATGCGGCCATTGGCGGGGTCAAAAAGTTCGTCGACCATCATCCGCTGATGAAAAAATTCCGCTCCACCAAGGTGGGCGAAAAATACATGACCGATGTGCGTTTTCGGGCGGGAGTCTCGCTGTATCAGGGCTTTTTCATCAATCTCCTGTATATCGTTATGAAGCTGGTATCAGGCATCGTGTACCGCTCCGCGTGGTTCATCGCCCTGGCGGTCTACTATATCCTGCTGGCCGTGATGCGCTTTCTCCTTGTGCGCCGCTTAAATATCCAGGACGAGGCGGCGGAGCTGCGCCGCTACAGGCTTTGCGGGATTATGCTCCTCTTTATGAACCAGGCGCTTACCGGCATCGTCGTCTTTATGGTCCGGCAAAACCGGGGTTTTGATTATCCGGGCTTTTTGATCTACGCCATGGCCGCCTATTCCTTTTACGCAGTTACCGTTGCCATCATCAATATCGTCAAGACCCGGCGGCACAAAAGCCCCATTCTGTCGGCTGCCAAGGCCATCAATCTTGTGGCGGCAATGGTGTCTGTCCTCTCGCTGGAAACCGCCATGCTGGCCCAGTTCGGCGGGGAGGACAACGCGGAATTTAACAGGACTATGACCGGCGCCACAGGCGGCGGCGTCTGTACCATCGTGATCGGTATGGCGGTCTATATGATCTGGCGGGCAAGTAAGAGGTTGAAAAGAATTGAAAAGGAGCCATAAATCATGGAAGAAAAGAAGGAGACATTTATCTATACCTATTCCGCAAAGGAGCAGGAAGAAATCAAGAAGATCCGGGACAAATACGCGCCCCCGACAAAAGAGGAGACATCCATGGAACAGCTTCGCCGTCTGGACAAAAGCGCCACAAAGGGCGCGACCGTCGTCTCGCTGATTGTCGGGATCATCAGCGTCCTGCTGTTGGGCGTTGGAATGTGCTGCACGATGCTTCCCGATTGGGAGCAGTATTTCATTCCGGGCATTGCAATCGGCCTGCTCGGCATCATCGGCGTGATCACGGCCTATCCGATCTACAACCACATGGTAAAGCGCAAGCGGGAAAAGCTGGCCCCAGAGATCATGCGCCTCTCAGATGAGCTGATGAAGTGAAAAATCAAAAGGACGCCCCGGTTGGGACGTCCTTAATTTTTATCCATTTTAGAAATATTGCCCGGTAGTCAATTCTCAGATATTAGTAGTCGAATAGTAGTCAACGACGCAATTTTTTCACTCTCTGCAAATCCCAAACCCTTAGCGCCGCAAGGGGTTTGACCTTTATCGCTCACAAAATCGCCGGAAACGTCGGAGTCTGACACTCTATCCAGCTTAAGCTACGGGCGCGTTTGGGTGGCGCAAGTAGTTATATAGCAGATTCTCACTTGAATTTCAAGCCCTAATGAGAAAAATCCTTGTGTTTTTCATTCCGTACTGCTTGAGTGAAATCCGATTTTTAATATTTCTCAAAGTGCCTTTGAATGATCCCTGTTTCATGCGTATGGCAAAGCCCGCCCGCGGGCGAGGAATCGTCCGGGACAATATTTTCCGTGTTCCGTAACTTCCCGGCCGCCGATGTGGACAGGGCAATCGAACTTTCGGCGCTGTCGCGGCTCATAGAGGAGCGCGGCGCGGACTATCTGTGCGGTGAAAACGGGAAGGGCTACTTCTACGCGCTTTATACAGTGGCGCAATAAGATAATATAAATTGATACAAGTGTGATTCCGTTGGCAAAGGAAAATGCGGGAGGTTTCCAAAGGGGGGCGGCGTGACGATGTGTCACGCCGCCCCCCCTCGGAAAAAGAGCTGCGCAGCCCGTGGCTATGCGCTTTACCTCATACACCGGCAAGCTCGTCGGCACAGATGGCGTCGCTGACCACGTCCTTCAATGTTATCGGGGTGACAAGACCTCGGCGGAGCTTGTCGAGAAGCGCCTCGGTTCGTATGCGGTCGCCGTATATGTCGAGGACTTCGGCGCGGTCGCCGTCGGATTTTTCCACCATGACGCCAAATCGGATGAAGGCGCCCTCCTCGGTGGTTATTTCGCTTTCGGTGAGATAGTAGGCAATCTCGCCGTTTTCAAATGGTTCGGTAAAAGCCTTTGTATATTTGGGCAACATTGTACACTCCTCCTCAATTTTGCCGCTTTTTACGGGCAAGACCATTATCCCGTATTTTATGACAAAAATCCAGAAGAATCGTACAACAATTTTCGACAACAGCCGGAGGGAGCCGTTGTCGGTCTCAGCCCTCGTAGGGGCGGATGCGAAGTCTTGCGCCAAGGCTCTCGGCAATCCGGCGGCTTTTTTCCTGTTCCTCCTTTGTGGTCACCACGTCGACCACAGTCATAATGACGTTGGGGACAAAGGGGACGCAGGACTTGGTGAACCGGAGCATGGCGTCATAGGCGCTAAGCCCGAATTTGGGGCGGCAGAGCTTTGCGTAAGCCTCGGCGTCAGTGGCGTTGAGGCTGACGGAGACGGTGTCGATGAGGCCGGCAAGCTCAGGGGCGGTATCACGGCCGTTGACAAGGTCGGAAAGGCCGTTGGTATTGATGCGGATGGGTATCCTGTGCTTGGATTTGACATACTCTGCCACCTTGAGAAGGTCGTCAAGCCGCTCTGTGGGTTCACCATAGCCGCAGAAAACGAGCTCATCGTACATGGAAAGATCCCCCCACGCGTCAATACTCTCACAGACCTCCGAGACAGAAGGCTCGCGATCGAGCCACAGGGAGTCGGAGCCGTAAACGCCGTCTCCGTTTTGGCGAAGGCAGAAGGTACAGGCGCAGGGGCAGCGGTTTGTCATGTTCACATAGATGCCGTTTTTGACTTTGTAGGTGATGGTCATATCAAAGCTCCTTTAAATATTCCTCAAAGCAGATGCCGTCCGTGCGGGGGATGCCCATTTCCTCCGTGCGGCGGATACATTTTGCCACAAAGGCGGAGGCGTGGCGGACGCTCTCCGTGAAGTCCATGCCGTTGACCGCGTCCGCGGCGATAATGGAAGAGTAGACGTCTCCGGTTCCCGAGCGGTAGGGGCCGGCCCTGCGCTCCGTGACCATGTGGGGCGCGCGGCCCGCCTCATAGACGTAGTTTCCAAGCTCGTCGCCCAGCTCAAGGCCGGAGATGACGATCTTTCCGGGGCCCATGCCGGAGAGCTTGGCACAGATATCGAAAAGCCCGGCGTCATCCATGCGCTCCCTGTAAGCTGTCCCTGTAAGGAGGCACGCCTCGGTCAGATTCGGTGTCAGAATGTCTGCCTTTGCGGCAAGGGAGCGCATGTACTCGGCCAGATGGTCGGAGTACGTGGGATAGAGCTTTCCGTAATCGCCCATGACCGGATCCACGGTGACGACTGTGTTTTCGTCCCGGAACCTGTCGATAAACCTCTTTGCAATGTCCACCTGCTCGCGCGAACCAAAAAAGCCGGTGAGAATTCCGGAAAAATGAAGGTCAAGCTTCTCCCACTCGGCAATATATCTGTCGAGGTGCGATGTGAAATCGGTATAGTAGAAGCTCTCAAAGCCGGTGTGGTTTGAGAAGATCACCGTGGGCACTGGGCAGCATTGGATCCTCATGGCGGAAATGACAGGCAGCGAAACGCTCACCGAACACCGCCCAAAGCCGCAGAAATCGTTGATAACGGCTATTTTTTTCTGATTGTTGTGGGACACGGGCGTTCATATCTCCTTAAATGGCTTGCCGCCTATTGTACCATACCCGCAGCGCGGGTATGGTTATTCGCCATGTTTTTCGGTTCCCGGCATTAGCCGGGGAGAAAAACGGCTTAAAATCAGTATAGTAACCATTTTGCGGTTATTGTACCACAAAGGCCAATAGACGGCAAGTATCATTTTGTCAAAAACTTATCGGTTATCAACGATGGATTCCCCGCCGCCGATATTCCAGAAGCCTCGGCCTCCCGCGGCCTCGCCGCCCGCCTGAAACGGGTACCCGGTGATACCAAGGCCACCGTTCATCATAAGAATACTGCTCCAATTTTTCCTGCGCCGGTTGGGCCATAGCCCCTTTTCCGGAACGAAATGCTCATGTGCCATAAAGTAACACACATGAATTTGAAAGACAGCAGCCTACTATTCTGTACAAAGAAATGAAGAAAACTTTGCAAAATCTATTGACAAGTACACTTGGCACTCGTATAATAGTGACAATAAAACTTGGCATAAGCCAGAAAGGAAAAATACAATGAACAAAGAAGAAATTTTAGCAAAGAGCCGTAAGGAGTATAAGAACAATGACGAAAGAGAGTTACAAGTAAAGGACAAGTCCATGACTTTTTCTTACATAGTAATGATTATAATGGCAGCAGTATTCACCTACATTCGCGCAGGACAAGGCCTCCCTATGATGGATTTATGCGCCACTGTTTGCGGTTCTGTTTGTGCAGGTATGGCATACCGCTTTTTCAGAACAAAGAAAACAGAGTATTGCATACTTGCCCTGATTACTTTCATTGTTATGATTGTTGCAATTATACGTTTCGCTATGGGGCACTGAGCTATGAACGATAAGCTTGAACTAAAAAACAGACTAAAAGAATTCAGAACAGAAGCGGGAATATCACAAGCTCAGCTTGCCGAAATGGTGGGTGTATCCCGTAACACCATTAGTTCGATTGAAACGGGACAGTTTAACCCAACTGCCAAGCTTGCACTTATTTTGTGTATTGCTCTTGATAAAAAGTTTGAGGATTTATTTTATTTTTGAAAAAATTTCGTAAAAAGCAAACCCAGCCGAGCCAGTTAACGGTCAAGATGAACGGCGCATACGCGCCGCCGCGGACTTTGTATTGTTCGCGAATGTCATGCCTGTTGAATGGTATCAAGGAGATCGGCGTCACATGAAAACCGAGTCCCGGACTGTTCCGGGACTCGGTTTGAAAAGATCGACAGGAGGTTGTCAGTTGGACGAATTGATAACGCTTTGCGGCGATAATTGCATGGAATGCCCAAGATACAAAGCGCACAGCGAGGAGGAGCTCAGGAAAGCCGCTGAACTCTGGTACCGGATCGGTTGGAGGGACAGGATCTTATTCGCCGGAGAAATGCGGTGCGCCGGCTGTTCCTCCCACAGGAAATGTATATACGATCTTGTCGAGTGCGCAAAAGAGCGCCATGTGGAAAAATGTAATCAGTGCCCGTCTTTCCCCTGTGAGAAGATATCAGATATGCTGGAACGCTCAAAAAGATCTCAGAAAAAGTGCATGGAGGTCTGCTCGACGGATGAATACGCCACGCTTGAAAAGGCATTTTTTCATAAGGAGGATAATCTGAGAAAATAATGCGGCATACATACAGCCGGACGGTCAAGCGCCGTTCGGCCGCAAATATTATGTTAATTTGGCCCTCTCGCGAAAATACAGTTTTTTTATCGCCGTTTTTCCGCCGTCCACACGCTTTTTAGCCTGAGACACCGTCTTTCGTAAATTGGCGCAGGAAGAAAAATAAGCCTTGCAACACGCGGAACACGGCGTTATAATGTGACTATTCATATCTTATTCATATGGAGGTAATCTTAAATGACCGCGTGGTACTTGGTGCTGTGTCTCGTCATCCTTGGCATCGCCTATGTGTTCTTCAACTACATGAGGATCCGCCGGATGAAGGAGGGGACGGAGGACATGGTGGAGATGGCCGGGATCATCCGGTCGGGGGCCAACACCTTTATGCTCACCGAATATAGGAGCATCTGTCTTGTCCTCGTGGTGGTGGCCGCCATATTCACGCTGTTTATTGAAAAGACCTCCGGCTTGAGCTTTTTGCTGGGCGGGGCGATGAGCTCCGCGGTGTGCGTTCTCGGCATGAAGAGCGCCACCTACGCCAACGTGCGCACGGCCAACAAAGCCCGGGAGAGTCTCTCCATCGGCGAGACGGTGAAGGTCGCCCTGTGCGGCGGGAGCATTTCGGGGCTGGCCGTCCAGACCTTCGGGATGCTGGGGCTGGTGCTGATCATGCTTTTGCAGGGCGGCGTTGACCACACGTCCACCGGCACCGGGCTTATTAAGCTCGGCGGCATGGCCTGCAATCCCACGGTCATGCGCATCTCCACCTATTCCCTGGGCTGCTCCATCGTGGCCATGTTCAACCGCGTGGCCGGGGGCAACTACACCAAGGCGGCGGACATCAGCTCCGACATCCTGGGCAAGATCCGCCACGACCTGCCGGAGGACGACAGCCGCGTCCCCAACACCATCGCGGACTTCATCGGCGACAACGTCAACGACATCGCCGGCAACTGCTCCGACCTTCTGGAGAGCTTTGTGGCCACCATGTCCGCCTCCATCATGATCGCCGTGACGCTCTATCAGACCCACGGCGCAAAGGACGCCATCACCGACGCCACCTTTAACGCCACCGTGATGTTCCCCATCATCCTGGCCGCCTGCGGGCTTATCGGGTGCCTTGTGGGGCTGATGATCGCCAACTTCAAAAAGATGGGCGACAATCCCTCCCACGAGCTTGATATGTCCACCTGGATCTCCGCCGGACTCACCGTTGTTCTGGGCGGCGGGGCGGCCTTCCTCATCTTCGGTAAGCTGGGACAGTCCGGGAACCTCTACGAGGACTTTATCCTCGGCTGGGCCTCCCCCTGGGTCAGCGCCGTTATGGGAATCATCTCCGGCGTGGCCATCGGCGTCATCACCGAGTATTACACCTCCACCGACCACAAGCCCACCCGTGAGCTCGCGGAGATCTGCGAGGAGGGCGAGGCGTTTGTGGTCACCAAGGGCGACGCCATCGGCTCCCGCTCCTGCCTTCTGCCGGTGCTCATCATCGCCATCGCGCTTCTCATCTCAGGCAAGGTCTGCGGCACCTACGGCATCGCCATCTCGGCCCTAGGAATGCTGGCCTTTGTGGGCGCTACCGTCTCCATCGACGCTTTCGGCCCCATCGCCGACAACGCCGGGGGCCTGGCCGAGTCCTGCCACCTGGATCCCGACGTGCGGAAGATCACCGATAAGCTGGACGCCGTGGGCAACACCACAGCCGCCATCGGCAAGGGGTTCGCCATCGGGTCCGCCGCCTTCGCCACGGTGTCGCTGATCGTGGCCTATGTGGGCAACTACACCGCCATCGGCGCGGAGCTGAGCCTCAACTTCGCCTCCTTCTTCGTCGTCGCCGGGGGCATCCTGGGCGGCGCGCTGGTGGAGTATTTCTCCGCCATGCTCACGGACAACACCATCGACTCGGCCAAGATCATGGCTGACGAGGGGGACAAGATGATGTCCATTCCCGGCGTCCTGGAGGGGAAGGTAAAGCCCGACTACAACAAAATGATCCGTCTGGCCGCGCAGGAGGCCATCCGGAAGATGGTGGTGCCCTCCGTGCTGGCCCTGCTGATCCCCGTGGCCGGTGGGCTTCTCTTCGGGGTGCAGTTCGTGGGCGGCATCTTAGTGGGCGCCACCGTGGTGGCCATCCCCAGGGCCATCTTCATGGGCAACTCCGGCGGCGCTTTCGACAACGCCAAGAAGTACATTGAGGGCGAGAATATCGCCGGCCACGGCAAGGGCTCCCCGGCCCACAAGGCCGCCGTCACCGGCGACACCATCGGCGACACCCGCAAGGACGTGGTGGGCGTAGCGTTGGACATCTTCATCAAGCTCATGTCCACCGTCGCCAACACCCTGGCCCCCGTGCTCAAGAATATAGCGCTCATCAAGTGACGCCGTACCGATACGACCGCTTTCCGTGCCCGCCTCCGCGCGTTTTCGCCGGGGGCGGGGCTTTCTTTTCGCCTCATTTTTGTTTAAAACCGCCTTTGACGGCCCCTTGAAATAACTGTATAATGAGCATACAACGTGTGGCACTCAATGCGTAAATCCGGTTGGGCGCCATGCGTTTTTGTGTTCTGAAAAGGGAACCGAAGCGTGCGGCCCCGGACGGTGAATGGACGTCGGGCTGCGCGCTTTGTGATTTGAAAGGAAGGTTTTTTATGGAAACAGACAATTTGCTGCGCACCGAGGGCGTCGGAAAGCTCATGGGCCGTTATGCGGTTCCGTGCATCGTCTCTCTCCTCGTGGGCGCGCTCTACAACATCGTCGACCAGATCTTTATCGCCAACGCCTCCTATCTCGGCTCCTACGGCAACGCGGCCAACACTGTGGTGTTCCCGCTGACCGTCATCGCCCTTGCCATTGCCGTAATGACGGGCGACGGCTGCTGCGCATTTGTGAGCCTGTGTCTCGGCCGCGGCGACACCGCGACGGCGCGAAAAAGCGTGGGAAACGCGGTGGTCATGATAAGCGCCGCGTCCGTTGCGCTGTGCGCTTTATATCTTGCCGCGCGTGACCAGCTCATCGCCCTGTTTGGCGGGACGGTTAATGAGGAGACGTTCAGGTATTCCCGGCAATATTTTTTCTGGATCTCCGTCGGGCTGCCCTTTTATATGTTCGGGCAGGCGATGAACCCCGTTATCCGTGCCGACGGGTCTCCGAGATTCGCCATGGTCTCCACGCTTCTCGGCGCGGCGGTCAACATTATTCTCGACCCCATATTCATCTTCGCCTTTAAATGGGGCATGACGGGCGCGGCCGTGGCGACGGTGGCGGGGCAGATCGTTACGGCGGCGTTGTCGGCGAGATATCTTCTCCACATGAAGCTGGTGAAGCCCGCGCGCGCCGATTTTCGCCTCGACAGGAGCGTCTGCGCAAGGACGCTGACCCTTGGCGTCACAAGCTTTCTCTCCCAGATATCCCTGGTCGCCGCAATGGCGGCGATCAACAACATGATCTGCAGATACGGCGCGCTCGACCCGGTATTCGGTAAGGCGGAGTACGCCCAGATACCTATGGCCGTGGTGGGCATCGTCATGAAGGTCTTTCAGATCGTCATTTCCGTTGTTGTCGGCATGGCCGCCGGGTGCATCCCGATCGCTGGTTACAACATGGGAGCGGGCGAGAAGGGGAGAGTGCGAAGCCTCTTTTCGCGGCTGCTGCTTGCCGAGGCGGCTGTCGGCGCCGTGGCGCTTGTCGTCGTGGAGGTCTTCCCGGCTCAGCTCGTCGTCCTGTTCGGCGCGGCCAACGAAAGCGCGTACTATACCGCTTTCGCCCTGCATTCCTTCAGGATCTACCTTTGTATGATCGTATTTGCCTGCGTAAACAAGGCGTGCTTCATCTTCCTGCAGGCGATGGGAAAGGCGGCGGCCTCAACGGCGCTGTCCATGGTGCGCGAGATCGTCTTTGGCGTCGGCTTCGCCCTGACGCTTCCCATGATCTGGGGCCTTGACGGAGTTTTGTATTCCATGCCTGTCTCCGACGTGCTGACATTCGGCATCGCCGCGGTTTTGATCCGGCGCACGTACCGGGAGCTTTCGGAGGACGGGCCACTGGTCTCCGCCGACGGCGTGTAAAATAATGCGCACGGTCGATCAACGAGTAAACATAATGTGAACGAAAATCTTTACCTTAACAAAAGGATATGGTACACTGGTCAA
>CANQBC010000048.1 GCA_947589225.1 uncultured Oscillospiraceae bacterium
TTTCTGTCCGCACACCGCTTTCAATTCCCGAAAGAAGCTCCGATATTTCAATGTTTCGATTGACCGATAAAATATATTTGCCGATGGAGTTTCGAGTTGTTCCAAAAAGGGTGCTTGCGGCCCGATTGATCCCTAAAATTACGCCCTTCGTGTTCAGAAGAATAATACCCTCGGCCATATTTTCGGTAACGGCCTCAAATTCCTCCTGCTTTTGCCGGAGTTCTTTTTCCTGTTGCCGGATTTGCCGCTGTTGGGCATCAATCCGCCGGAGCAACGGGGATAGTTCGTCGTACCCTTCATTATTCAGCGGGTCATCCAGATCCAGCCGGTTCAAAGGCGCGGTAATGTGTTTGGAAAGGCGGTGTGCCAGCCAGAACGAGATCCCGACTGCAATCACAATGATAATGATGATGGGCTGTGTCATTCCGAGAAGCAGCGTCAAAAGCGTACTTTGCGCGACAGACAGACGGATCACTGTTCCATCGGGCAGTCTTTTCGCGCTGTACAGAGTGCGTTCCATCAAGGTAACGGAGTACCGGGAACTCTCACCATAGCCAGATGCAAGCGCCTCCTCGATCTCCTCACGGGCAAGGTGATTTTCCATTTCAGAGGAATCCGCTTCACTGTCGTAAAGCACATCACCATCCGCGCTGATCCATGAGATACGGTAGCCTTTGGGGAAAAGCCCCTCAAAGTATTTCGCTCCCATCGTCTGAACGCCCTGTGCGGCCAACTCGGTCTGCGTCTTTAATTGATTTTGCTGGACATTTCCAAAATAATCATAAAGCACACAGAGAAACAGCGCCACGGAGGCCAGGAAAACCGCAATAGCCACAAGACAGATCGACTTGAAAATTCGCTTTGTCATTTCTCCGCCCCCAACCGATAGCCGACGCCGCGCACCGTTTCAATGTAAGTACCACAGCGCCCCAGCTTTGTCCGCAGCGTACCGATATGGACATCCACCGTGCGTGTTTCTCCGGCGTATGAGTCTCCCCATATATTTGCCAACAACTGGTCGCGGGTAAACACGCGGCCGGGATTTTCCATAAAAATACGGAGCAGTTCATATTCCTTAAAAGTAAGCTCTATTCGCGTTCCGTCCATCGTTACAATGTGCTGTGCCGTGTCCATCTGTATTCCGTGGTGGGACAGCACCTCGCTTTGGGGGACCGGCGCGGCGCGGCGGAGGACCGCTTTCACGCGGGACACCATTTCCATCATTCCAAAAGGCTTGGCAAGATAGTCGTCCGCGCCGAGGTCAAGCCCGATCACCTTGTCGTACTCGGTGCCCTTTGCCGTAGCCATGATGACAGGCACCTTGTTGCCGTCCGAGCGCAGCCGTTTCAAAATACTGATGCCGTCCTCGCCGGGGAGCATGATGTCGAGAAGCACCAACTCCGGGCTTTGGTCACGAAGCGCATCCAGAAAGGCCGCTCCGTCCGAAAAGCCTCTTGCCTCAAAGCCCGCGGAGTTCAAGGTATATATCATTAAATCACGGATTCCGTTATCATCTTCCACACAGAAAATCAAGAGGTTCACTTCCTTTCAGAGATTGGGAAAACAAGCCTATAATAGCACCTTCCCTGGCTTTTTTCAATCTACTGGCGGCTGTACGCCTTTTTCTCCGGTGACGGAAAACAGCACCCATCCGGCAATGTTTGTGGCGTGGTCCCCAATCCGTTCAAAGTATTTTGCCACCATCAAAAGGTCAAGAGCGTATTCCCCCTCGGTGGGATTTTGCGCGATCAGGGAGATCAGGCTATTTTTGATTCCCATAAAAAAGTCGTCCACAATATCGTCGGAAGCGATGACCGCCTCGGCTATGGAGGTATCCTGTTTCACATAGGCGTCCACGCTGTCCGTTACCATTTTGATGGTCGCCTTCGCCATTTCCCGGATTTGGATATGCTCAGGGAGCGTTCTGCCGTTCAGAAAGGGCAGGATTTCCGCAACGTCCTCCGCCTGATCCCCGATCCGCTCCATATCTGTGACCATTTTTAAGGCGGCGGATATTTGCCGCAGGTCCCGCGCCACCGGCTGCTGCTGTAACAGAAGCCGCAGGCACATGGATTCGATTTGCCGCTCTTTTTCGTCGATCTCATGGTCCAGCGGCGCAATCTTCGCCGCCAGCGCGTCATCCTTTTGGATCAGCGCGGAAGCGGCCAGAGAGATCACTTCCTCGCACAGCGCCCCCATCTTGATGAGTTCCTGCCCCAGCGTGTCCAGTTGCTCGTCAAACCGTGTCCGCATTATCCAAACCTCCCCGTAATGTAGTCCTCGGTACGCTTATCCTCCGGCTGGGAGAACATTTTTTCCGTATCCCCGTACTCAATGAGTTCTCCCAAAAGGAAAAATGCCGTCCGGTCCGAGATACGCACCGCCTGCTGCATATTGTGGGTGACGATCACGATGGTGTAGTCCTTTTTCAGTTCCATCGCCAGATCCTCAATTTTGGAGGTGGAGATGGGGTCCAGGGCCGAGGTGGACTCGTCCATCAGGAGAACATCCGGCTTGACCGCCAGGGCACGGGCGATGCACAGCCGCTGCTGCTGGCCGCCGGAGAGGCCCAGCGCGTTCTTTTTCAGCCGGTCCTTTACCTCGTCCCAAATGGCGGCGTCCCGCAGGGATCGCTCCACAATGTCGTCAAGCCTTGCTTTGGCACGGATTCCGTGGGTACGCGGGCCGTAGGCCACATTGTCGTAAATGGACATAGGGAAGGGATTGGGCTTCTGGAATACCATGCCGATGTTCCTGCGCAGCTCCGTCACATCCCGGCCGGGGGCATAGATTTCTTCACCCCGATAGGTCAGAGAGCCGGTTACTTTCACACCCTCGATCAAATCGTTCATCCGATTGATGGTACGTAGGAACGTGGATTTCCCACAGCCGGACGGCCCGATTAGGGCCGTGATATTGTGTTCTGGAATATCAAGGCAGATGTTTTTTAGAGCGTGGGTTTCTCCGTAATAGAAGTCAAGATCCCTTGCGGAAATGATCGTATCAGCCATAAGTTAGCTCCTTTTCAGTTTCCGGCCAAGAAAACTTGCGGAAAAATTGATGATGACCGTGAGGATCAGCAAAATGGTCGCAATGGAAAAGGCGACTGAAAAATCAGCGTTTTCTTTGGCGTAGTGGTAAAGCGCGACAGTGAGGGTGGCGCCTGAAGCCCCAGCAACACGGTCAAGGGAAAAGCTCTGCATCGCCATACTCATACCGGCGGTATACATCAGCACCGCGCTTTCGCCCACCACCCGGCCCACAGCCAGGATACATCCGGTGACGATCCCGTCCACGGAGGACGGCAGCACCACCGTGCGGATCATGTGCCATTTCCCGCTCCCAAGGCCAAGCGCGCCCTCGCGGTAGGATTGGGGCACCGTTTTCAAGCTCTCCTGTGTGGACCTTATGATTGTAGGCAGGATCATGATTACCAGCGTCAGAGAACCGGCCAGCAGCGTCTTTTGCAGTTTCAGAGCTGTGCAGAAGATGATGACGCCCACAAGGGCATAAATGATGGATGGTATCCCCGCCAGCGTTTCGGAGGCAAACTCGATTGCCGCCACAAACCGCCGGTTCCGGGCGTACTCGGTGAGATAGACCGCCGCGCCCACCCCCAGAGGAAGGGATACCATTAAGGATACAACGATGATAAACACCGTATTTTTGATGGCCGGGAGGATGCCCACCGTGCCATTGATGACACTCTCGGCGGTGGACAGGAACCGCCAGCTGATGCCGCCGATCCCCCGAAACAGGATATACCCGATGAAGAACAGGAGCAGAGAGGCAGTCACCGCCGCGCACCCGTACAGGAGGGCCCGGCCTGTGATTTCATAGAGTCTTCGTCTCATGTCATACTATTCTCCCATTAGAAGTACACTGCGTTACCGTGCGGAAAATGTAGGTATTGCAACGTTTTAAGCGCGATATTAAAGTTCTTTTTGATACTTTTTCTTTCAAGAAAAAGTATCAGCCCTCCTTTTCCCGTTTCAAAACGAGGTTCAAAAAGGCGTTGATCAGCATGATAAAGAGAAACAGCACAAGACCGATGGAAAACAGCGCCTGCCGCTGCAAGCTCCCGTCCTGGGAGTAGTTGAGCTCGATGGCGATGCCGGTGGTCAGGAAGCGCACGGATTGCGTGAGGGCCGGCATATTGGCCACGTTTCCCGCCACCATCATGATAGCCATGGCCTCCCCGATGGCCCGTCCAATCCCCAGCACCACGGCGGCCGCGATGCCGCTTTTGGCCGCAGGAGCAGAAATGCGGAAATACGTCTCCAGCTTTGTGGCCCCCAGGGCCAGGGACGCCTCCTCATACTCCCTCGGCACGGCCTCCAGCGCCGTCTCCGAAAGGGAGATTATAGAGGGCAGGATCATCACGGCCAATACAAGGATGGCCGCCAGCAGGCTGTCCCCGGCGGGCAGCCGGAGCCAGCCGCGCAGGGCCGGGACCAGGACACACATCCCCACAAGGCCATAGACCACCGACGGGATGCCCGCCAACAGGCTGACCGCAGGCCGGAGCAGGTTTGCCAGCCATTTTGGAGCTGCCTTGGCGAGGAATACCGCTGTGAAAAAGCCGATGGGAACGCCAATGACGATGGCCCCGGCCGTGCCATATATGGATGTCAGAATCAGGGGAAGGATACCATACTGATCCTGACCCGCCGCCCAGGTCTTTCCGAAAAGGAACCGGAAAAGGCCGATTTCCCGAATGGCCGGGATGCCGGAAATGACAAGGTAAACGGTGATGAGCAGCACAAATCCCACCGCGACCAGTCCGCACAGGGTAAAGAGGACCTGCATGGCCCTCTCTACCGCTTTTGCTCTCGCTTTCTTCATATCAGTTGGGATAAACAGCGCCCGCCGCGGCAATATACTCCGCCGCCTCCGCGCTCGTTGCAAAATCGAGGAATGCCTGGGCCGCTTCGGAGAGCGCCGCGCCGTCCTTCGTGACCATCACAAAGGGACGCTGAATGGTATAGCTCCCGTCCTTGACGGTGGCCTCGCTGGGGGTAACGCCATTCACCTTGGCGGCGGTGACGCTGCTGTCCACAGCGGAGAGGGAGGCATAGCCGATGGCGTTTTCATTGGAGGCCACATTTCCAATGACATCGCCGGTGGAGCCGTACTCGTTGGTATAGGCACACTCGCCCTCCACGCCCACGATCTCCTCAAAGGCGCCGCGGGTCCCGGAGCCGTCCTCACGGCCATAGACCGCGATGGGCGCGTCCGCGCCGCCAAGCTCAGACCAGTTCGTGATCTTCCCGGTGAAAATATCCGCGATCTGCTGCGTGGTCAGGTCTGTGACCGGGTTCTTCGGATTTACCACGACGGCCACGCCGTCCAGAGCCACCACATGGGCCACCGCGCCCTGGTCCACTTCTTCCTGTTTGAGCTCACGGCTACTTAGGCCGATGTCGCAGGTGCCGTCCAGCACACCGCTGATGCCGGAGCCGGAACCGGTGCCGGAGTAGTTGACGGTGATGTCCGGTTCCTTGGCCTTGAACGCCTCGGTCAGCGCCCCCATCACATCCGCCATGGAGGTGGACCCGTCGGTGTTGACCGTGCCGCCCTGCTGGTTTCCGGAACATCCGGCAAGCGTGGAGATTGCCAAGGCTGCCGTAAGCACGAGTGATAATACTTTTTTCATTTCATAATTCTCCTTTGCTTTTTCGTATCCCTTTTGGGTACGGCACTATATTAGCTCCGAAAAATCAAATCCGTTACCGTGCTTGTGTAAAATAGACGTAAAGTTCACCCTCATTTCAGTCACAAGAAATCATGTTGTGCGACGAGATAACAGGTGGACTTCCCTAAAATAAAATAGTATGCCCAGCCCCTCAAAAAAATATGCAAAAATTTTTGAAAAAACTCTTGACAAACATGTGTCCCATGTGCTATCCTATAATACTCTCCTTCGAGAGCTATGGCCGCGTGGACGATTGGAGGACACTTCTTACCTGTCCATGGCCGCCATCCAAAACCGAATGATCGGCTGAACAAGATATGACTTTGCGATGACATGAGCGAGGCGACGCCGCGGTGAGATTCCGGGGCAGGAACGGGGTTCAGGCAGACCGGCGCTACATATAATTTCGAGCCAACGTACCAGCTTCCCTTGGCCCTTTTCCGCGAAGATGATTGACAAAATTCGCTCCGAAACAGCACAGTTATACATACCCGCCTTTAATTATTAACGAGACGGGAACATTGTTTTTCGGAGGTGAACAGGAGATGTCGAGCATCATACAAGAGCGGAAAGGAGGCGGCAGAAATGGACGAATTGGAGATCGTCCGGGGGAGCGACGTACCGGTTCGGGAGGTTGAATGGCTGTGGTATCCGTATATCCCATACGGGAAGATCACGCTGGTCCAGGGCGACCCCGGAGACGGGAAAAGCACCTTTGTCCTGAACCTCGCCGCAATCCTCACCAGCTGGAGGCAACTGCCATTCACAGATGTAGCGCCGGAACCCATGAACGTCATTTATCAGAATACGGAGGACGACGCGGAGGACACAGTCCTGCCCAGGTTCCTCAAAGCGGGCGGTGACCCGAAACGGCTGTGCTTTATCCGGGAGGACCGGAAGGCGCTGACTTTTTCGGATGACCGCCTTTTTCGTGCCATCCGGCAGGTGGACGCAAAAGTATTGATCCTGGACCCGCTTTCGTCGTATATCGGCGGGGACGTATCACTGAATATGGCCAACGAGGTCCGGGCCCAGTTCAACCCGCTGATCCAGACAGCGAAGGAGACCGGCTGCGCCGTTATTGTAGTGGGGCACATGAACAAACAGCGCGGCACGAAGGCGTTGTACCGCGCCATCGGCTCTATCGACATCGTAGGCGCGGCCCGGAGCGCCCTGCTGATCGCCAGGACAGGCAAGGACAAACCGGATGAGCGCGTCATGGCGGTCCAGAAGTGCAATCTGGCCCCGCCAGGGCCAGCCGTCGTCTTTTCAGTCAGTGACAGGATCGAATGGATCGGGCAGACGGACCAGACAGCGGACGACATCCTGAGCGGCATCCCCGCACCACCTGGCAGGCCGGCGGCCAAGGCGCAGGAGGCGGAGGTACTGCTCCAGGCCCTTCTTGCGGAGGGGCCGAAGCCCGCGGAGGAAGTGTCCATTGTGCTGAAAGAACAGGGGATCAGCCAGAGGACTATGGAGAGCGTCAAGGCGGCCATGGGCATCAGGTCGGACAAGCGGGGCAGCGCCTGGTTCTGGTCAATGCCGCAAGACCGCAATAAATCCGCGTGACTGGCTTTTGCGGTGTTGACGGCCCTGTGTCAGTTGTATTTCTTGCGGCCTTGCGGGGTTCAAGCCCCATGTGACGGCAAAATGCCGTCATCCATTCAAGTTTGAAATCTATCCGTGACGGCAAAATGCCGTCACGAACTGTTGGCATCAAGTTGATGCCAACAATCAAACTCCTGCCCAGGGATGGCATCACTTTGATGCCAGAGCTAAGACGGGAAAAAACAATGAGGGACCTCTCAGATGACGGCAAATCTGCCGTCAATTTTTTTGCCCAAAACTTGTTCCGTGACGGCAAATTTGCCGTCAAAATCCGGGAGCGGAGAGGATTTTTCCAAACCGCAGAACGCTGTAAATCAACTCTGGACCCAAGGCTGTGCATGGTCCTCTGTCACAGGAAAACGAAGTAGTTATGTCTTAACAAGCAACGCGGCGTGGGCCCACTCCGCCGCTTGACAGGGGCTTCGCCCCTATGACCCCAGTTGAAGAAAGGAGTTTTATGAGTAAAAAACATGAGATCAAAGTCCGGCTGACGGACGCAGAATTTTCTAATCTTACAGCGAAAGTCAACCAGTGCGGATATTCCCGTGAGGAGTATATCCGGCGGGTGTTGAAGGGTACAACTGTTATGGAGCGGCCTCCGGCAGATGTACCGAAACTTGTTATGGAGGTCCGCAGAGTAGGTATCAACATCAACGAGATATTGAAACGGGCTAACATGAGCGGGCTGCTTGATGCTCCTATGCTGCGGAGAGCATTAGAAGAAAACAGGACAGTTGAAAAAATGATTGTTGACGCCTATACAAAAGAGCATTGAAGAAAAATCAGCAGAAAGGAGCTATGAGCATTGAAAATAAAAGATATTCCCATCACAAAACTTCACCCCTTTGAAGGCCATCCCTACAAGGTCCTGGACGATGGGGAAATGGACGACCTGACCGAGAGTGTCCGGGAGAGTGGTGTCCTGTCCCCCTTGATCGTGAGGCCGCTGGAGGGCACAGAGAATGAATATGAAGTGATCTCCGGCCACCGGAGACTACACGCCGCGGAGAGGGTGGGGATGCAGAGCGTCCCCGCCTTTGTCCATGAAATCGACCGGGACGAAGCGGCGGTCATGGTTGTGGACAGCAATCTCCACCGGGAACACATCCTGCCCAGCGAGAAGGCGTTTGCCTACAAGCTGAAGATGGAGGCCCTGGCCCACCGGGGTATCACTTGTGGACAAGTTGGCCACAAGTCCAGGGACGGCATTTCCGATACGGACAGCGGCCGCACCGTTCAGCGGTATATCCGCCTCACAAAACTTATCCCGGAGCTATTGCAGATGATGGACGAGGGCCGTATCGCCTTCTCCGTGGGCGTGGAGCTGTCCTTCCTGAATGAGCGCCAACAGTACGTTGTGCTGGACGCCATCGACCTGAACGACTGCACTCCCTCCTACTCTCAAGTCTGCCGGATGCACCGGGAGGCGGGAACCATCACCGCCGAGCGCATCTCGGAGATCATGGCCGAGGAAAAGCCCAACCAGCGGGAGCAGATCAGGCTT
This sequence comes from uncultured Oscillospiraceae bacterium, assembly GCA_947589225.1. GTDB lineage: Bacteria > Bacillota > Clostridia > Oscillospirales > Oscillospiraceae > RUG626. Next base: position 8,808 of record CANQBC010000048.1, read on the forward strand.
CGCCGGGAGGACTTCCGAAAGTATTTCCCCTCCAGCTACACCGACCAACAGATCATGCGAGACATCATGTGCGGGCTGGACCTGCTGAAACGCCAGCGGGACCGCAACCGTGACGCCAGATAAGGAGGCACTATGGAAAAGGATGAACTGACCCCGGAGGAATTCTATAAGGACTACGACGGCTTCACCATGCGCATCGGAGGCACCACCTACGAGGTGGGCCTCCACTTCGACCCCAAAGGGCGACAGTGCGTATTGGAGCAGTTCATGGATCTGTTGGACAGATTTGAAACCGAGCAAAAGGCTTCGTAAAATAAAATTGCCTTTGCAATGCCCGGTTGTCAGGAAAGGAGTTAACATGGCAGCAGCAAACAAATCAGGGCAGGAAGAAAAAATCACGGCGCTTTACGGACGCCTCAGCGACGACGATGGGGTGGACATTGAATCGAATTCTATCGCCAACCAAAGAACCATTCTTCAGGACTACGCCCGCAAGAATGGCTATCTCCATCCACAGTTTTTCTGTGACGACGGCGTGAGCGGCACGACCTTCGAGCGTCCCGGCTTCAAGGAGATGGAGGCGCTGGTGGAAGCGGGCAAGGTGGCCACGGTCATCGTCAAAGACCTCTCCCGGTTCGGCAGGAACTACCTGGAGGTGGGACGGTATCTGGAGGTGGTCTACCCCACGCTGGGGGTGAAATTCATTGCCATCCAGGAAAACGTGGACACCTTGGCCGGGACCGGCACGGAGATGATGCCGTTCCACAATATTTTCAACGAGTGGTATGCCGCCCAGACCAGCAAAAAAATCCGGGCGGTGTGGGCCATGAAAGCGTCAAAGGGGAAACGGATCAGCTCCGCCGTGCCATACGGCTATGTGAAAGACCCCGACGACCATGAGAAATGGCACATCGACGAGCCTGCCGCTCAGGTGGTGCGGAAGATATACGCCCTATGCCTCGCCGGACGGGGACCGCAGCAGATCGCCAATCAGTTGGAAGATGAGCGCATCATGTGCCCCACGGCGTATAGGCTTAATGTCGGACGACCGGGGAGCCATTTGCCTCCGTCAAACCCCTATGTGTGGAGTCCGGAAACTGTGTCGCGGATACTGGCTAACCGACAGTATACCGGCTGTACGGTCAATTTCAAAACCACCAGCGTCAGCTATAAGGTCCACAAGGAGGTCCACAAGCCGGAGGACGAGTGGCAGATCATTCCCAACACCCAGGACTCCATCATCGACGAGAACACCTGGCTGCGGGTACAGGAGCTTCGGAGCAATAAGCGCCGTCCCACGGCCACAGGCCGGAAGAGCCTGTTCTCCGGTCTGGTCTACTGCTACGACTGTGGAGCGAAACTCCATTTCTCCGCAGCCAAGAGTTTGAAACGGAATCAGGAGCATTTCAGGTGTGCAAATTATAAATCAGGGCGAGGGAAATGTACCATCCATTTTATTCGGGATGTGGTATTGGAGAAGATCGTCTATGAAGCTGTATCCGGCTTGGCGGACTTTGTGCGGTGCTACGAGTCCGACTTTCTCATCATGCAGGAACAAAAGAAAACCATTATGCAAAAGAAGGGGCTTCAGACTGCAAAAAATCAGTTGGAGCAGGCCAGACGGCGTGTGGCTGAAATCGACCGCATTATCTCCCGCATCTACGAGGACAATATCTCCGGCAAGATTTCCGATGAACGCTTCGGCAAGATGTCCGCGGCCTACGAGGCAGAGCAGAAAGAGTTGGAAAAGTCCATTACCGCCTGCGAGGAAAAGCTGAAGGAAGCAGACAAGGCCGCCATCGACCTGCGGATGCTCTTGAATGGCCTCAGAGAGTTTTCCATGGTCCGTGAACTCACCCCCACCATCGTCAACACCCTCATCCAGCGCATCGAGATCCACAACAACGACAAATCCAGCGGGCATTGTTACGTCAAGGTGGACATCTACTTCACCGCCGTCGGCATGATCGACATTCCCACGAAGCAGGAATTAGAGCGGCTCCGGGCCGACTACCTCAAGAGGATGCAGTCCGCATAAAACGGACAAGGTGCAGTCCCGAAAGACTGCACCTTGCCGTACATACAAAATGTTTCCTTATCCGGCCCGCCCAAAAGCCGGACGGCCCTTTTTGTGCTGTTTTGGGGTCGCTGTCACGCCCGGGTTGGACGCATGGCCGGCGGTTCTAAGCCCCTCCGGTTTCGCAAAATGGCGCTGGGGCTCCGGCCCCTCTGCCATTTCGCTCCGCTCCGGGCCTTAGCCCGCCTATGCGTCTACCCTCGCGCTTCTTCCCTCGCTCAGTCCTTCTCGATAAAGCGGGCCAGGATGGCGGCCACCTCGGCGCGGGTGGCGGTGCCCTGGGGATCCAGACGGGCCCCGTCCTTGCCGGTGAGCAGGCCCTCCTGGACCGCCCAGCGCATGGCGTCCTGGGCCCAGGCGGAGACGGCGTCCACGTCGGCAAACCCGGCCATCCCCATGGCGGCGTCCACCGCGGGGGACTTGGCGTAGCGGTAGAGCATGGCGGCCAGCTGTTCCCGGGTGACGTTGCCCTCGGGGTCGGCGCCGTCGGTGATGCCCTGGGCGGTGGCCCAGTCCATCCCCTTGCTGTACCAGGTGGCGCCGCCCTCGGTCTCCTGGCCGTCCAGGCGGGCCAGGACGGTCATGACCATGGCCCGGGTCATGCTGGCCTCGGGGGCGAAGGTCCCGTTGCCCACGCCCTTCATCAGGCCCTTCTCCGCCACCGTCTTCACCGCCGCGACGGACCAGCTGGTGGCCGGCACGTCGGCAAAGGTGGTGGGGGCGGTGGTGGTGCCGCTCTCGCCCTCGGGGGTGGTGGTCTCGTCCTTGGGGGTGGTGGTCTCGCCCCGGTCCCGATCCCGGCTGCCGCTGCTGTAGCCTCCGGTGGAGACGGCGGTGACGGTGATCTTCTTCTCGGCGGTGAAGCCGCCGTCGGTGGTCTTGACGGTGACGGTGGCGGTCCCGGCCTTCACGCCGGTGACCACGCCGTCCTTCACGGTGAGGATATCGGTGTCGCTGGAGGTCCAGGTGACGCTCTTGTCGGTGGCGTTGTCCGGCTCCACGGTGGCGGTGAGGGTGATGGTGCTGCCCACCTTCACGCTGGAGGCCCCGGAGAGGGTCACGCCGGTGACCTTCACCGTCTCGTCCCCGGGCTCGTCAGGGCCGGGCACGTCAGGGCCGGGCTGTTCGCCGCCGCCCTGGTTCAGCTCCGCGGCCTTGGCGGCGATGGCGTCCAGCATCTGCTGGCCGGTCTGGGTCCAGTAGGGGGCGTCAACGGCGGTGAGGACGCCCTTGCTGTCCACGGAGAAGACGGTGGTGTTGTCGGTGGTGGCGCCGCGCACCTGGGCGGGCGCTTGGACCGCCTTGGAGATGG
>CANQBC010000049.1 GCA_947589225.1 uncultured Oscillospiraceae bacterium
ACCACCCACTGGTGGGAGCGGGTCATCCTCATCGCCGGCGGCTTGACGCTGATGATCCCCGGCGTCGCCACCGATATCATCGGCGTGGTCCTGCTGGGCGGCGTGTGCCTCCTGCAATACTTCACCCGCCCCGCCCACCCCGCGCCCCAGGCGTAAGCTCTCCAACCAAAAAACGACCACGCGGAACGGTGGGTGCTTATAAGACAGTAATTAAAATCTACTGAATTATAGCATCTGTCAGTCGGGAAAGGTCAACGAAAGAAAAGGCGCCGGATTCGGCTTACTGCCGTATCCGGCGCCTTTTCACCCTTTCTTTGGGACACTTTGTCCCGAAACTCTGGCGATATATCCCCCGTCGCCGTTGTTTCCCCTGCACAGCCGGGAGTGGGCAGTCAAGGGTGCAAAGCACCGCCGTCAGGCGGCTTGCCCTTGACGGCCTGCCCCGGCTGTGCTATTCCACAGCGGGCGGCGGGGGTATATCCTCCAGAGCCGCCCCCTTGCCCCAAGAATGGGGCAAGGGCGGGGAGATTGGGGTTGAACGCATCGGACGAATAATATCCCAAACAGGCCGCTGTACTGTTAACATTTGACGATTTGAAACCCTTGCGCCGCAAGGCTTCCCAGCCTCGGTTCTGGCAGGGGTGCTATCTTTATATTCCCCACCCCCGATTTGCCCGGTAAATGTCAACAGCGGTCTGGGCGGTGGGCTACGGAAAACAGCCCGAAAAGCAGCTTTTAACAAAGGCTTCAAAGCGCAAGAGAGAAACAGCCGGAGGTGCTGTCATGTGACAGGTGTGGACACACCCCGGAATTTTGCTCTGGGGCACAACGCCCTGAAGGCTCAACCTCGCTCAATCGAAGAGGCGAGAAGGGATAAAAGGAACAGGCGCGATAGCGATAAGTGACGCAGACAAACTTTGGGACACTTTGTCCCAAAGGCCGGGTTTGGGGAGGCTCCCCAACAATCATTTTCGCGGGGCCTCCGGCGACGCGAAAATGGCAAGTGTGTCCACACTTGCCCTGCTTGCCGTTAGCGCGGGGCCCGGAAACTGGCGTAAAAAACGTGGGTGAACTTTACCTCCATTTTACACAAGCAAGGTAACGGATTTGATTTTTCGGAGCTAATATAGGGCCGTACCCAAAAGGGATACAAAAAAGCAAAGGAGAATTTTGAAATGAAGAAAGTGTTTTCACTCATGCTTACGGCAGCTTTGGCCATCTCCATGTTTGCCGGATGTTCCGGAAACCAGCAGGGCGGCACGGTCAACACCGACGGGTCTACCTCCATGGCGGATGTGATGGGGGCGCTGACTGAGGCGTTTAAGGCAAAGGAGCCGGACATCACCGTCAACTACTCCGGCACCGGTTCCGGTTCCGGCATCAGCGGTGTGCTGGACGGCACCTGCGACATCGGCCTTTCCAGCCGTGAACTCAAGCAGGAAGAAGTGGGCCAGGGCGCGGTGGCCCATGTGGTAGCTCTGGACGGCGTGGCCGTCGTGGTAAATCCGAAGAACCCTGTCACGGACCTGACTACGGAACAGATCGCGGATATTTTCACCGGGAAGATCAAGAACTGGTCTGAGCTTGGCGGCACGGACGCGCCCATCGCGGTCTATGGCCGTGAGGACGGCTCCGGGACCCGCAGCGCCTTTGAGGAGATCGTGGGCGTGGAGGGCGAGTGCGCCTATACCAACGAGTACGGCTCCACCGGCGATGTCATCGGAAATGTGGCCTCCAATGAAAACGCCATCGGCTATGCCTCCCTCTCCGCCGTGGACAGCAGCGTCACCGCCGCCAAGGTGAACGGCGTTACCCCCAGCGAGGCCACCGTCAAGGACGGGAGCTATACCATTCAGCGTCCATTTGTAATGGTCACGAAGGATGGCGTGGCGCTCTCCGAAGCGGCCCAGGCATTCCTCGATTTTGCAACGAGCGCGGAGGCGGCGGAGTATATTGCCGCGGCGGGCGCTGTTTATCCCAACTGATATGAAGAAAGCGAGAGCAAAAGCGGTAGAGAGGGCCATGCAGGTCCTCTTTACCCTGTGCGGACTGGTCGCGGTGGGATTTGTGCTGCTCATCACCGTTTACCTTGTCATTTCCGGCATCCCGGCCATTCGGGAAATCGGCCTTTTCCGGTTCCTTTTCGGAAAGACCTGGGCGGCGGGTCAGGATCAGTATGGTATCCTTCCCCTGATTCTGACATCCATATATGGCACGGCCGGGGCCATCGTCATTGGCGTTCCCATCGGCTTTTTCACAGCGGTATTCCTCGCCAAGGCAGCTCCAAAATGGCTGGCAAACCTGCTCCGGCCTGCGGTCAGCCTGTTGGCGGGCATCCCGTCGGTGGTCTATGGCCTTGTGGGGATGTGTGTCCTGGTTCCGGCCCTGCGCAGCTGGCTCCATCTGCCCGCCGGGGACAGCCTGCTGGCGGCCATTCTTGTATTAGCCGTGATGATCCTGCCCTCCATCATCTCACTTTCGGAGACTGCGCTGGAAGCTGTGCCGAGGGAGTACGAGGAGGCGTCCCTGGCCCTGGGGGCCACAAAACTGGAGACGTATTTTCGTGTTTCCGCTCCTGCGGCCAAAAGCGGCATTGCGGCCGCCGTGGTACTGGGGATCGGGCGGGCCATCGGGGAGGCCATGGCGATCATGATGGTGGCGGGAAACGTGGCCAATATGCCAGAGCTCACCCGATCCGTGCGCTTCCTGACTACCGGCATCTCCATTGAGCTGAACTACTCCCAGGACGGGAGCTTACAGCGGCAGGCGCTGTTTTCCATCGGCCTTGTGCTGTTCCTCTTTATCATGCTGATCAACGCCTTTTTGAACCTCGTTTTGAAACGGGAGAAGGAGGGCTGACATGAGACGAAAGCTCTATGAAATCGTGGGCCGGACCCTCCTGTATGGGTGTGCGGCGGTGACTGCCTCTCTGCTCCTGTTCCTCATCGGGTATATCCTGTTTCGGGGGATCGGCGGCATCAACTGGCGGTTCCTGTCCACCGCCGAGAGCGTCATCAATGGTACGGTGGGCATCCTCCCGGCTATCAAAAACACGGTGTTTGTGATCGTTGTATCCTTAATCGTATCCCTTCCTCTGGGGGTGGGCGCGGCGGTCTATCTCACCGAGTACGCCCGGAACCGGCGGTTTGTGGCGGCAATCGAGTTTGCCTCTGAAACGCTGGCGGGGATACCCTCCATCATTTATGCCCTTGTGGGCGTTATCATCTTCTGCACAGCTCTGAAACTGCAAAAGACGCTGCTGGCCGGCTCCCTGACGCTGGTTATCATGATCCTGCCTACTATCATAAGGTCCACCCAGGAGAGCTTGAAAACGGTTCCCCAATCCTACCGCGAGGGCGCGCTTGGCCTTGGAAGCGGAAAATGGCACATGATCCGCACGGTCGTGCTGCCGTCCTCCGTGGACGGGATCGTCACAGGATGTATCCTGGCCGTGGGCCGGGTGGTGGGAGAGAGCGCCGTGCTGATGTATACCGCCGGAATGAGCATGGCGATGCAGAGCTTTTCCCTTGACCGTGTTGCCGGGGCTTCAGGCGCCACCCTCACCGTCGCGCTCTACCACTACGCCAAAGAAAACGCTGATTTTTCAGTCGCCTTTTCTATTGCGACCATTTTGTTGATCCTCACGGTCATCATCAATTTTTCCGCAAGTTTTCTTGGCCGGAAACTGAAAAGGAGCTAACCTATGGCTGAACCGATCATTTCCGCGAGGGATCTTGACTTCTATTACGGAGAGACCCACGCGCTGAAAAACATCTGCCTTGACATTCCGGAGCACAATATCACGGCTCTGATCGGGCCGTCCGGCTGTGGGAAATCCACGTTCCTGCGTACCATCAATCGGATGAACGATTTGATCGAGGGCGTGAAAGTGACCGGCTCTCTGACCTATCGGGGGGAGGAGATCTACGCCCCCGGCCGGGATGTGACGGAGCTGCGCAGGAACATCGGCATGGTATTCCAGAAGCCCAACCCCTTCCCCATGTCTATTTACGACAACGTAGCCTATGGCCCGCGCACCCACGGGATCCGTGCCAAAGCAAGGCTTGACGACATTGTGGAGCGATCCCTGCGGGACGCCGCCATTTGGGACGAGGTAAAGGACCGGCTGAAAAAGAACGCGCTGGGCCTCTCCGGCGGCCAGCAGCAGCGGCTGTGCATCGCCCGTGCCCTGGCGGTCAAGCCGGATGTTCTCCTGATGGACGAGTCCACCTCGGCCCTGGACCCCATCTCCACCTCCAAAATTGAGGATCTGGCGATGGAACTGAAAAAGGACTACACCATCGTGATCGTCACCCACAATATGCAGCAGGCGGTGCGTATCTCGGATCGGACGGCATTTTTCCTTTTAGGAGAACTCATTGAGTACGGGGATACGGAAAAAATGTTCTCCCAGCCGGAGGATAAACGTACCGAGGACTACATCACGGGGAGGTTTGGATAATGCGGACACGGTTTGACGAACAGCTGGTCACGCTGGGGCAGGAGCTCATCAAGATGGGGGCGCTGTGCGAGGAAGTGATCTCTCTGGCCGCTTCCGCGCTGATCCAAAAGGATGACGCGCTGGCGGCGAAGATTGCGCCGCTGGACCATGAGATCGACGAAAAAGAGCGGCAAATCGAATCCATGTGCCTGCGGCTTCTGTTACAGCAGCAGCCGGTGGCGCGGGACCTGCGGCAAATATCCGCCGCCTTAAAAATGGTCACGGATATGGAGCGGATCGGGGATCAGGCGGAGGACGTTGCGGAAATCTTGCCCTTTCTGAACGGCAGGACGCTCCCTGAGCATATCCAGATTCGGGAAATTGCGAAGGCGACCATCAAAATGGTGACGGACAGCGTGGACGCCTATGTGAAACAGGACACCGCCATCGCCGAGGCGGTCATCGCTTCCGACGATATTGTGGACGACTTTTTTATGGAAATCAAAAACAGCCTGATTTCCCTGATCGCGCAAAATCCCACCGAGGGGGAATACGCCCTTGACCTTTTGATGGTGGCAAAATACTTTGAACGGATCGGGGACCACGCCACAAACATTGCCGGATGGGTGCTGTTTTCCGTCACCGGCGAAAAAGGCGCACAGCCGCCGGCGGATTGAAATAAGCCGGGAAAGGTGCTATGATCACCGATAGAAAGCGGGAAGGAGGGGAACCTCTTGATTTTCTGTGTGGAAGATGACAACGGAATCCGTGATCTAATGATATATACCTTGAACTCCGCGGGCTTTGAGGCAAGGGGCTTTTCGGACGGAGCGGCCTTTCTGGACGCGCTTCGTGATCAAAGCCCGGAGCTGGTGCTTCTCGACATCATGCTCCCCGGCGAGGACGGCATCAGTATTTTGAAACGGCTGCGCTCAGACGGCAATCAGGTGCCTGTCATCATGGCTACGGCAAAAGGAACCGAGTACGACAAGGTGATCGGGCTTGACCTCGGCGCGGACGACTATCTTGCCAAGCCTTTCGGCATGATGGAAATGGTGTCCCGCGTGAAAGCGGTTCTCCGCCGCGCCGCGCCGGTCCCCCCAAGCGAGGTGCTGTCCCACCACGGGATACAGATGGACACGGCGCAGCACATTGTAACGATGGACGGAACGCCAGTAGAGCTTACTTTTAAGGAATATGAGCTGCTCCGTGTTTTTATGGAAAATCCCGGCCGGGTGTTTACCCGCGACCAGTTGCTCACAAGTATATGGGGAGACTCATACGCCGGAGAAACTCGCACGGTGGATGTCCATATCGGTACGCTGCGGACAAAGCTGGGGCGCTGCGGTACTTACATTGAAACGGTGCGCGGCGTCGGCTATCGGTTGAGGGCAACGACATGACAAAACGAATTTTCAGGTCGATCTGCCTGGTGGCCATCGCGGTTTTCCTGGCCTCCGTGGCGCTATTTCTTGGTGTGCTTTATGATTATTTTGGAAATGTCCAGCAGAATCAATTAAAGACGCAGACCGAGTTGGCCGCGCAGGGCGTTCAGACAATGGGAGCGAAATACTTTGAGGGGCTTTTCCCCAAAGGCTACCGGATCTCATGGATCAGCGCGGATGGTGATGTGCTTTACGACAGTAAAGCGGATTCCTCCGAAATGGAAAATCACCTTGCCCGTGAGGAAATCGAGGAGGCCCTTGAATCCGGCTACGGCGAGAGTTCCCGGTACTCCATTACCTTGATGGAACGCACTCTGTACAGCGCGAAAAGGCTGCCCGATGGAACGGTGATCCGGCTGTCTGTTGCACAAAGTACGCTTTTGACGCTTCTTCTCGGAATGACACAGCCCATCATCATTATTATTGTGTTCGCAGTCGGGATCTCCTTTTGGCTGGCACACCGCCTTTCCAAAAACATTACCGCGCCTTTGAACCGGCTGGATCTGGATGACCCGCTGAATAATGAAGGGTACGACGAACTATCCCCGCTTCTCCGTCGGATCGACGGCCAACAGCGGCAAATCCGGCAGCAGGAAAAAGAACTCCGGCAAAAGCAGGAGGAATTTGAGGCCGTTACCGAAAATATGGCCGAGGGCATTATTCTTCTGAACACGAAGGGCGTAATTTTAGGGATCAATCGGGCCGCAAGTACCCTTTTCGGAACGACCCGAAACGCCATCGGCAAAACGATTTTGTCGGTCAATCGAAACATTGAAATATCGGAGCTTCTTTCTGGAATGGAAAGCGGCGCGCGGACAGAAAAAATCATAGACTTGAATGGCGGGAAATATCAGCTCGCGCTGAACCCGGTCAGAGAGAGCGGCCATATCTCCGGCGCCGTGCTTCTCATGCTCGATGTTACGGAAAAAGAGCAGGCGGAACAGATGCGCCGGGAGTTTACGGCCAATGTGTCCCATGAACTCAAAACACCGCTGCATACCATCGCGGGGTGCGCGGAGCTTTTGGAAAACGGCATGGTGCGCCCCGAAGATACGGCGAGGTTCTATTCTCAAATTCGCGGCGAGGCCGGGCGCATGATCGCTCTGGTGGAAGATATTATTCGCCTTTCCCATTTGGACGAGGGAGCGGAGGACATGAAGCGGGAGCGCGTCGATCTTTATGCTCTGGCCGCCGAAACAGGGAAGGCCCTTTCCCGCGAGGCGGAAAGCGCCGGCGTTTCTATAAGTGTTGAGGGCGAAAACGCCACGGTATATGGTATCCCGCAGCTTCTTGAGAGCATCGTCTATAATCTCGCGGACAACGCGATCAAGTACAACCGGCAGGGCGGAACAGTAAAGGTATCCGTGGGCCGCTCTGCGGAGGGCGTTCGCCTTTGCGTAGCTGACACGGGGATCGGTATCCCGCTGGAACACCGGGAGCGCATTTTTGAGCGTTTCTACCGAGTAGACAAGAGCCGGTCAAAAGAGCTTGGCGGCACTGGCCTGGGACTGTCCATCGTCAAACACGCCGCAAGACTTCATAACGCGAAAATAGAACTGCAAAGTGCGGAGGGCAAAGGCACAACGGTTACGGTGGTTTTCCCAGAAGCAAAAGAACAAATTAAAAATCCATAATGATTAAGGCAAAGGCCGCGGCAATCGTCCGCGGCCTTTCTCTTTACAAGAACTTTACAGCAGTATGGTAACGGATTTGATGATGGTTTGGTAGCATGACCGTGTAATTAGGCAAGAGATTAGTCGGATTAGACGTAAGCTGCCGTTTCTTTATGAGTTTGAGGAAACTGCTGGCTTATCCCCGACAGATACGGCGGCTAACAGGAGGTAGCCGCCATGAAGCCGATTCCATATCGACATAGTTTGACTGGAAATGTCCGATCAAAAAAAGCCCGGTCCTGGAGCAAGCCTATTGCGGCCCTCAAAGTGAAATTTATCAGTACATAAACGACTACATTATTTCATGCGCCTGTATAGCTCTGAGCTATGCGGGCGCATTTTTCGTTCTCCTTGACCTTGAGACACTTTGTCCCAAGGTCGGCACCCCCGGCTGCCGTTCTCCACCGGGCCTTCGTCCAGACTACTCACCCCAAAAATCTGAACGGAGGAATACAAATGACAACCATCAATTTGCGGGAGTTTTACCCGTGGTACATAGAGGATCAGTTTGTTGAGGTCACTGACGAAGTTGCCGAGGAGTTCCGGGCCGGTAGACGGGCCGAGGCCGCTCACAAGCGCCGTATCATCCGGAACAAGGCGCAGTATTCCCTTGACTGTGACGACGGGATCGAATATTCCGCCTGCCTGCATGATCCCACGCCCCAGGAGCTTTTGGAACGGATGGAGCTGTTCTATCACCTGTGGAACGCGCTGAACATTCTGCCGGAAGTGCAAGGCCGCCGGGTGGATGCTCACTTTATCCGTGGTATGACCTACCGGGAGATTGCCCAGGCCGAGGGCGTGGATAAGAGTTCCGTGCGAGGCTCTGTACTGTGTGGGCTGGCGCACATGAAAGAGTATTTGCAAAAGAATTGGTGAACAGGCTCCCCAATCCCCCTCTTTTTTGTCCTTGGTATATAGAGGGGCAGCGATACCTCATCTGACCTTGGGACAAAGTGTCCCGAAGCAAACTGAGCCGCCGTACAGCGCCGATTGCTGTGCGGCGGCTTTTCAACGCTGAAAGAATGGAGGGAAATATGAAGCAAAACAAGCCGACCCACGCCGGAGGACAGATCCGGGTCAAAAACCTTTCCGCCTATTGGCTTCCGGCGCTCACCGTATGCCGGGACATCGGTGGCACCGTCTACTCCGTCACAGGCACCTATGAGGGGACGGAAACCCTGGACAAAAAGCTGGGCCGTATTTTGGAGCGGGCCGCGGAGAGCGAGGCGGGGCATCCATGACAAACACCCCGGCCTGTGGTATAATAAGAATGACCAAACCTGTACTGACAGTTGCCCAGGAAAAGGAGGACAATATGATTGGGGCAACTGAAAAAATCACGGCATTGTACTGCCGGTTAAGTCAAGAGGACGAAAGACTGGGCGAGTCCTTGTCCATCGAAAATCAAAAGGACATCTTGCTCCGGTACAGCAAAGAGCACCATTTTCTCAACCCCGTTTTCTTTATCGATGACGGTTATTCGGGCACCAGTTTCGACCGCCCCGGTTTTCAGAAGATGCTGGAGGCTGTGGAAGCTGGACAAATGGCCCAAGTCATTACCAAAGATCTGTCCCGCTTTGGCCGCAATTCCGCCCTGACGGGAATGTATATCAACATCACTTTCGCCAAGTATGGGGTACGGTATATCGCCATCAACGACAACTATGACACCATCGACCCCAATAGCATCGACAATGATTTTGCCGGAATTAGAAACTGGTTCAACGAGTTTTATGCCCGCGATACCAGCCGGAAAATCCGGGCGGTGAATAAGTCCAAGGGGGAGCGGGGCGTACCGCTGACGGTACACGTCCCCTATGGCTACAAGAAAGACCCGGAGGACAAATCCAGGTGGCTTGTGGACGGAGAAGCGGCCCAGGTGGTGAAGCGGATTTTCAATCTCTGCATGGAGGGCCGGGGGCCGATGCAGATTGCAAAACTGCTGACGGCGGAAAGGGTGCTCAATCCCACAACCTATAAGCGTGGACAGGGCCAAAACCCGCCAAACCCGGAAAGCGCCGACCCGTGCCATTGGAGCACCAATACGGTGGTAAATATTTTGGAGCGTCGGGAGTACACCGGCTGTACGGTGAATTTCAAGACCTACACCGTTTCCATCTGGGACAAGAAGCAGCGGGACAACCCGGAGGAGAAGTGGGCGATATTTGAGGGCACTCACCCGGCCATCATCGAACCGGCGGTGTTTGACAAGGTGCAGGAGATTCGCCAACAGCGGCACCGCAGGACAAAGACGGGCAAGAGCAGTATGTTCTCCGGGCTGGTCTACTGCGCCGACTGCGGGGCGAAAATGCGCTACTGCACCACCAACTATTTTGAGAAGCGGCAAGACCATTTTGTGTGCGCCAATTACCGAAGCAACACAGGGAACTGCTCGGCTCACTTTATCCGGGCTGTGGTGCTGGAAGAACTGGTGTGGATGCACATGGAAGCTGTGATTTCCTATGTCACGCACTATGAAGCTCACTTCCGGGCGGCGATGGAGAAGCGGTTGAAGCTGTCCAGCGGTGAAGCGGTCAGGGCACGCCGCAAAAAACTGTCCCAGGGCGAAAAGAGGCTGGACGAGTTAGACCGGCTGTTCATCCGTCTGTATGAGGACAATGTAAGCGGGCGGATCAGTGACGAGCGGTTTTCCATGATGAGCAAAACCTATGAGGACGAGCAGACCCGGCTCAAGGCCGAAGCGCAGTCCTTGAAGCAGGAAATCGAAGCGCAGGAGCGGCAAATCGACGATTTAGACCAATTTATCCAGCGGGTACACAAGTACACGGAACTGAAAGAATTGACGCCCTACGCTCTGCGGGAACTTGTCAAGGCCATCTACATTGAGGCCCCGGACAAGAGCACCGGCAAGCGGCGTCAGGGTATCCGCATCGCTTATGACCTGGTGGGGTTCATCCCGCTGGAAAAGTTGGCAAAAGAGGAAGCGGCATGACCTAAAGGCCACACCGTTCCCTCTAAATGGATTACTTTCTTATGGCACCCCAGCCAACGCCCGCGTGGTCGTTTTTTTGCTTCTCTTAATGTCCTTTCGCGTTCCCGGAGCGTCCGCGCGCCCCGGCGGATACCCGCTGGACAGGCGCTTGCTAAGTATCTATGCGTACCATGTCCGCAAGCGCCCGATTTCGATACACCAGATCTGGCCGCCGGGTAAAGCCCATCTTCTCCCAGAAGGCGTTGCCATTTTCGTTGCGGGCGAAGACCACCAGATTGACTTTATGGATCCCCTGGGCCTTTAAGGCCGCGAGGGCGGTTTCGACCATCTGCCTGCCGATCCCTTGCCGCTGGCGGCCCGGCGATACCGCCGTGTGGCTGATGTAGCCGCGGCGGCCATCCTGCCCGGCGAGGATCGCGCCAACGATGCGGCCCCGCTCCACCGCGACGAAGCAGGTGTCAGGGTTCCGGGCGAGATACCGCGCGATACCCTCCCGGGAATCATCCAGGTCGTTCAACCCCATGCCGGGGCAGCTCAGCCACAGGGCGTATACGCTGTCATAGTCATCGAGCCGCATTTTCCGTAGTTCCATAGTTCCCTCCCCGCAGACTTGATCTGTTCCCCGCTTACAGGAACAAACTGCCGATCTGGTAGACCAGCAGGCTGATCAGGTAGGCGCTTCCGATCTGCCAGGCGGCGGAGAAGAGGGTCCATTTGACGCTGTTCATCTCCCGGTACATGGTGGACATGGCCGCCACGCAGGGGATGTAGAGCAGGACGAAGACCAGAAAGGCGTAGGCCGCCAGCGGGGAGGCGAAGGTCCCGGCCAGGGCGGCGGCCACCGTAGCGCCGGAGGCGCCGATGGA
>CANQBC010000050.1 GCA_947589225.1 uncultured Oscillospiraceae bacterium
CGTTAGCCTTGTGTCCATAGCTGTCGTAGGTCATGGTGAGGGCGTAGTCCGTTCCGCTGCCGTCGAGGTCGTAGCCCTCCGGGTTGGGATCGGCGTTGGTCTCGTTCCTTGCTGCCCATTCAACCTTGGTCTCCTCGCCGATGGTGAAGCTCACCGTGGCCTTTTTGATGGTGTAGTCTTTAGTCGTTGTGCCGGGAAGCTTGTAGTTGCTGGCCAGGCCGCCGTTCTCGCCGTTAGTGAGGCCGGATGCTGTGGCGGTATAGCTGTCGGCGTTGGTCTGCGTACCGCCGGTGACCGTCACGTTGACTGTCTCGTCGTCCACGCCGGTGGTGGCGGCGGCGGTGACCGTGTGGGCCTCGCCGTCGTAGGTAATCTCAAAATTGTCTGTCCCGTCCAGCTTCCACGTCAGCGTGACCTCTTTCTGCTCGATCTGAACGGTGATGCTTTCGGGCGTGGTGTCGTTGTGGTTATCGTCGCCCACGACCTTATACCAGACCTCGTAATTCTTTGCGTCGGTTCCGGTGGGAACGTTGTCCAGGTAAACGCCTTCCTGTTCAAGGCTGTACTGAATTTTTCCGTGCTCAGTTTTTCCAGCGTCCACCAGTTCCTGCGCATTGCCCGTGTAGACGAGCCCGTTCTTCGCCGTTGGAGCGGTAAATTCAGGCGCGGCCTTGCTTATCGTCGCCGTGACGCTCTGCGGCTCTGTGTCGTTGTGGTTTGAATCGCCCACTACCTTATAATATACGGTGTACGTCTGCGCCTCTTTGCCAGTGGGAATATCTTTGGAATATTCCCCGCCGTTGGTAAGGCTATACTGCAACTCGCCGCCCTCGGCCGTACCGGCTGTCACCAAATTGTGATCAGATCCATCATATGTAATGGTCTGCCCCACGGGAGGTGCCGTCACGCGGGAATCCGCCTTGCTGATATTCACCGTCACGTCCGTGGGATTCGTGGCCGTGTAATAGTCCGCATCGGCCCCGGACAGTGTGACCTTTACCGTAACGTCCTTGCCTTCGCCCACGTCCGCAGTTTCAACCGTCGCCGTAGCGCTCGCCGTCACATCGTCGGTGCCCACCAGCCCCGTGGTCACTTTGCCTGTCTCGTCCGTCTCGTTCAGCTTGCCCGTTACCGTAGTTGTCCCGTTATATGTCCTATTTTCCGGGGTAAAGGTGAAATTCAGGGACTTCTTATTCACCGTGACCTGAATAGTCCCGCTGTCATTCCCCTCAAGGTTAACACTCCCGCCGTAGCTGATACTTACGGTGTTCGGCCCAATGTTGAAGTAGGTCTTGACATCTTTCGGCTGTATTGTAACCGTTGCCGTGCCGCTGTCATGATCCTCGCTGCTATACGTGACCTCCGCATCAATCGGATCGCCCTTTTCCGTGCTGAACGTGACATGATCCGGCGCTGCGCTGGCAAGAGAAATCCCGCCGGTTTCTTTGCGGCTCACATCGACCTTAAGCGTGATCCCGCCCTCGGTGCCGTACTCATATGTAACATCACCCGGCTCACTCGGCGTGACCTCGGAAGCAGCCTTTTCAACGGTAAAGGACACCTCCGCCGTGGCGGTCTGCTCCGCGCCGTTTCGCCCGGTGTACGTGACCGTCACCGTCGCGGTATGTTTACCAACACTCAGCTTTTCCTTGGGCTGTATTGTCCAGCTTGTATCTGTATTGTTTCTTGCCTCCAACGTCGGCTCAGACGTGCCGCCGGTAAGCTCAAAGCTGTCTGAGCCGTCCGTAAGCTCCACACTCTTGATCGTCGTCGCCAGAACGCCGGTATTTGTAATTGTGATATTCTGAGCCTCCGGCGCCGCACCGTAGGCCGCGCTGGGCATCGTGACATCAACGCTCACCCCATACGCCGGACCGTCTTCCGCCTGATCATTAGTGCCGGTCAAGGTCCCTGAGCCTGTAAATGATCCGGATTCGTTAATTATATGCCCGTCGTTTTTAACGGCGCCCTCATATGTCAACGCCGCGCCCTCGGGAATGATCAGCGCCGCGTCCTCGGGAATCGTAAGAGTGCTTCCTGCCGGAACATTCAGGGTCTTGCCAGGATCGAGCGTGAAGTCGCCGTTAATCGTATAGTTTCCGTAGACCGTACCTTGTCCGTCATGGTCATAAATGATGGTATCTTGTTTTGTTATCCCACCTTCAGCAGCTCCTATACCTCTTCCATGTTCTCCTTCGGTATAGATCACGCCGCCAGTAATGGTGATGCTTCCTGTGTTCAAGTCCGAGCCGTGTCCTGCGCCGATATCATACGCTACGTTGCTACTTGCCGCAGTTTTGGCGTGGATTTCTCCGCCAGTAATCTCAATCTTTCCTATTTTTTGGCCCCAGCAGCCGTTGCCAATGCCCGCGCCGTTGGATTTGCTCTCTGCGTATATTGTTCCTCCAGTAATAGTAATGGACTGGAATTCTCCATATCCACCATTTTGACACCAACCGCCGCCGATGCCGGCGCCGTCTCCGTCACTTGTGGCGTATACGGTGCCGCTACTGATGGTAATGCTGCCCGCATTGTCGGATGTTTCCATCCCGCCGTTACCGCCAATACCAGCACCGGTCAAAGCCAATAACCCCGTACCGTTCCTGCTGGCAAATGCTCTCAATGTACCGGATCCTTCAATAATAAGAGACGCGTTCTCTGCTACATGGATGCCGGCATAGCCGTTTTCGCTGTGGAAACTGTTATCCGTTCCCGGCTCTAACTTCAACGTGACTACTCCGGCCTTGATGTCAAACGCGCACTTATTACTTGTCACGCTCACATTATTAAGACGGATAGTGACTTCTTCCCCCGGCGCGTTCACGGAAACAGTGTACGTTTCGGTCTCCCCGGAAATGGTATATTCGCCGCCTGTACTGATGTTCACGGAGTCGGTTGTTACATCCAACTCCGTCTCCGTCGTCATCGGCTCATCCGCCCTTGCCACAACGGGCAAAAGTGAGAAAACCATTACGACGGACAGTGCGCCCGCAAGCCATTTCCTGATGATGTTTTTCATTTAAATGACCTCCTCACAGCTGATTCTTGATCTGCTTTGGATTGAGTATGATTCTTGTGGTGAAGATCCCACCCTTTCGCTCAAAAAGGGCGCTGCCGTGATATTTCTCAGCGATGGCGCTGACGCTGCCAAGTCCAACGCCCCTGCGACCGCCTTCGCCCTCGGCGAAGGTCTTCCAGCCGGTGGGAGCGCCGCTGTCATCCTGCTCGGCGCAGGAGTTTCTGATGCGCAGAAGTATCATCGCCTTCTCCAAATGGAGATTCAGGGAGAGGTGACGCTTTTCCGGCGCTACCGCCTTCAATGCCTCAAGGGAGTTTTCAAGGCAGTTACCAAGGAGCACCGTCATATCCGTACCATCCACGCCGGTGTTCCCGGCCAGAGATACGTCACACTCCACGGGGACGGCCAACTCCTCCGCCTGAGTGAGATAAAAGCCCAGAACGCTGTCAACCACCGGGTCGCCGCTGAATTTCATGTCGTCCAGCCGGTCCGCCACAGCACCGAACTGTTTTAAGTACCGGGTTATCTCCTCCCGCTTGCCCTGGGCGTTCAGCGCGCCGAGGACATTCAGGTGATGGCGGATATCGTGTCGAAGTCTGCGGGTGTTCTCCATCTCACGACTTATCTTGTCGTACTGAAGCTTTTGTATTTCAAGTGCTCTCTGCTTCTCCGCGTCCCGCTTTCGCCGCAACGACTCCCGGAAAATGAGCCAGTAGATGAGTATCTGCTCTATGATGAGCGCAAGCTCCATCAGCATGGTGCCGTAGTGGTACTGGGGGTAGGGGCCGAAAATGTAGATAACCATCAGCGCCGCGATAAAGCCCGTCGTGGAGAGAATGGCCGTAGCAAATTCACGGTGCATCTCTTTTGGCTCCATCTCCCGGATGAAGTCCCCCATGGGGCGGAGCACACATCTTAGCATCATCGGCAGCGTCACCACCGCTGAAATGGCGTATAGCAGGGTGGTCAGGGCCGGATATGGGCCGTGCCCCCAATACTGGTTCTCCGGCAGAAAGTTCCAGACGGCGTTCACAAGCCAGAACTGGCTGACGGCGTAGAATAGGGCGATGAAAAAAACAAGCACCTTTTTGACGGGGACTTCACGCACCAGCGGGAAATATACCGCCAGCGTCAGCGCCATAGCCGCCAGCATCTCCATGTTCCCTATAACGTCATATCCCGGAGCAAGCAAAAGGGGCAGGGGGAACAGCGCCGCGAAAATCGCGGACCCGGTGAGGATACCGATAAGGACGTGTTTTCGCGATGCCCGTAGGCTCTCGTCCGGAAAGGGCAGGAAGATCATCAGCGCGCAGGGAGTGAACTGTATGAAAAAGCCCAAGGCGTTGCTTAAGTAGAAGCTCACAGGCCCCCCTCCTCTTTATTTCGCGATACTCGGTCAAGTAAATAATCCTGATAGGCAGCGGATATGGCGCCCCGCTCCCGCACCGCCAGAAAAAGCTCCTGACCGTTTTGCAGGACGCACCGGTCAGTCAGCATCTCCACAATGCAGTCCATATTGACGAGGATGCCCCGGTTTATTTTGAGAAATCTCCGTCCCAGCTTCTGCTCCAGCTCCGAAAGGGAGGACCAGACCTTGACCTGTTGTCCGTCCGTGAGCGTGATCTCCACGGCGTGGTTTGCACTGGTGAGGGTGCAGATCTTATCCAGGTATATTCTTTGCCCGCCTCTCCCCACGGTAATAGAGGCTGACTCCGCAGACCCCGGACGTATCTCACGAAATCTCCAGATGGCCTCGGTGACACTTTCGGCAGTCACGGGCTTTAATATGTAGTGCAGCGCCCGAAGTGAAAAGGCTTTCAAGGCGAAATCCGGGCTTGAGGTGATGAACACAAGGTTCGTGCGCGGCGAGATGCTCAAAACAGCCTCGGCGGTCTTTATGCCGTTCTCTCCAGGCATATAAATGTCCAAGAAAATAATGTCAAAGGGCGGCGTGCGTCTCGCCGCCTCCAAAAGGGAGACGCCATCCGAAAAGCACTCCGCCACAGCGTCCGGCTCCACATCCCGCAAGGCTTGAAGAACCTGCTCCCGATCGTGCCGGTCGTCGTCGCAAACAGCGATCCGCACTGTAAATACCTCCGTTTAGTAGTAGAAAACCAATTATGCGCGTGTACACGCGCATAGCCGTTCCGGAACGGCTATGATTGCCATTTATCGACATAAATTCTTTTACATAATACATTATATCACACCTTGAGCCTTTCGGCGTTGATTTTTACGAAGTGTTTTTGATTTTTACGAAATGTTGTCTGCCAAAACCTTACAATTATTGCTTAAAAAACGAGGGCGAAACGATTTGCGGAACATCGCGCATAACATTGATGATCGTCTTTCCTGACCTCTCCGCGTACTGTATCGTTTGGTAAGCCCCGCCTGCCGATGCCCGAAAAACTCACCGTGTATATGTCCACAAAGCGTCACCTCAATATAGCACAGAAAGTCCAGCACGCTCGTGCCGTCCATGCGGATGGTCAGGAAGGCAAATACCGCTGTGCAGAGGAGGGACATGAAGATTCCCATCCGCGCCAGCGCAAAGACGGAGAGCAAGAGCGCCCCTCCGATGATGCCCACGTCCTTCAGCTCCCAAAGCCACAGCTTCGCCTTGGCCTTCAGGTTTTCCGGGTATATATACATAGGTGCCTCCTAAAAAAGTAATGCCCACCGCTTTCACGGTGGGCTGAATAGATTTACAGATATATGAAACGACAGATGAACCTCATCTGTCGCATTGTGGGTTTTACGATTCCTCCCCGCGACTGTCCTCGTTTGCCACAGCCTCGAAGAACCTGTCGAGATATATCTTGTGCGCCACGGTGATGATGGTATTTCTGAGCATGTCCTTCTCATCCGTCATCCGATCCGAGCCGACGGCGTCAAGCTTGTCCTTAAGGCCGAAAACCACATCCAGCACGTTCTTCAGCTCCTCACGGAAATACCCATAGGCCACGTCCGCCGGATAGGTGCGCTTCTGGAGTCCCATAAACAGCTTGATCTGATCCAGGCTCAGCACCGGCTTCACCACGGCGATGAAGAAGATGTACGCGATCCGCTCCCGGTCGTACTGCTTCTTCACCGGGTTTGCCACAAGCCCCATTTTCACATAGTTGCCCACCATGGAGCCCGTGATGGCGGCTCCCGGCAGGGCGGAGAGGTAGGAATTCACATACTTCACCGTCTGCTCCAAAAAAAGCCCCACGTCCGGGATCTCCTCATACCTAGGCAGTTTGAAGCCCTCCACGGTAACCGCGATTCGAGCCCTTCTCTCCGTGTCCACGCTTTCACCCTCCCGACATTTTTTATGAATTATATCACACCTTATTGAACAAATCAACCGCGCCGTGTACTATTATTGAATATCTCTTGACAAGGTAATCGATACTTTGTATAGTGATAGGCAAAACGGGTTTTGAATACCCTGTTTTGGAATTTGCTATACGAGGTGATTCTCATGCCTGTCAGGATCGTATCTGATTCATCCTCCAACCTGTTCAAGCTGGAGGGAGTGGACTATGCCGTGGTGCCGCTGAAAATCGTCGCCGGGGATAAGGAGTATGTGGACGTTCCGGGCCTTGATACAGAGAGGATGCTCCGGGAGCTGGCCGAATACGGCGGGAAGTCCGGAACCTCCTGCCCCAACACCTCCGAGTGGCTGAACGCCTTCGGGGGTGCGGACACAGTTTTCTCCGTCACGATCACCGGGGCCCTCTCCGGTAGCTTTGCCTGCGCCCACCAGGCGCGGCGGGAATATCTGGAGCTCCACCCGAAGGCCAATGTCTTCGTGCTGGACAGCCTCTCCGCGGGGCCGGAGCTCCAGCTTATTTTGGAAAAGCTTCGGGAGCTTGCGCTGGCTGGAAAGGATTTTGCGCAGATCCGGGACAGTATCGCGGCGTACAGCAAGAGCACGCGCCTGCTTTTCGCCCTTCAATCTCTTCAAAATCTGGCCGCCAACGGGCGGGTGAACCCGGTGGCGGCGAAGCTGGCGGGGCTTTTGGGGATACGCCTTGTGGGCATGGCCAGCGCCAAGGGCACGCTGGAGCTTCTCCACAAGTGCCGCTGTGACGCTGTTGCTATCAGAAAACTGACAGACGAGATGGCGCGCCAGGGCTTTCGCGGCGGAAAGGTGCGTGTGGCGCACTGCCTCAACGAGCCCCTGGCGGCGAGGTTTGCCGACGCGGTGAGGGAGCGCTTTGGAGCCTCGGACATCTCCATCGTTCCCTGCACGGCCCTCTGCTCCTTCTATGCCGAACGTGGAGGGCTGATGATCGGGTACGAAGGCCGTCCCCTCGATACCGGGGAATAATGGACCCGTAATTTCAGAAGCACAGGGCAGAATCTCCATCCCCGTGCTTCTTTTCTTCTTGAGCGGAATGTGCTTTATCCTGCGGTGTTTTTGACCTCGTCCAGCGCCTTGCGGATGAGGTCGGTGAGGAATGCCTTCTTCTTGAGCTTGTGCGATGCCAGATACTTGTCCAGCTCGTCGAACAGCTCCGCGGAGATCTGGATGGCCAGGGTCCTTGTCTCGCCGTTTTCCATTTTAACTGCTCCTTTCTCGTATTCGTAGAATTTTGAAATGAGCCATGTTACATACTGGCTCAATGTCTGCCCGCTGCGCTCCCTCTCGGCACTCACCTTATTGTGAAGCTCCTCCGGGATCGGCGCGCAGAGATGCCGAAGCTGCAGCACAGCAGGATGAAGATTTCGATGAGTAAAGCAGCGATCGTCCGCCGCATCTACAGGGAATACCTCGCAGGAATCACCATCACCCGCATCTGCAGGGGGCTGGAGGAAGACGGCATACCGACAAAGCTCGGAAAGAAACGCTGGCAACACAGTGTGGTCAGCAGCATCCTAACCAACGAAAAATATACCGGCGATCCAGAGCGGCGCGATCATGAACGCGGAAGGCAGCATAATCATGAAGCAACTGGTCGAACAGATCATCGTGGGCGATGACGGCATAGAGGTACACTTCAAATGCGGCGTGGTCGCATCGCACGAATACATGTAAACGGACAGCCCCGACAGCCAGATGGTTGTCGGGGCGCTTTTTGCGTTAGATGTCCTGAATTTGTGACAACTGACCGCAGAGGCGAAATTTGGTGTCGCAAAACGCGGAATTTATGCTATAATAACCTTACAAAGTCCAGTTTATTGGATAGATGATGTTGTAGAATAGCCTCAGAAAGACAAAGAGACAATTCTCGGGGAGGAAACGATTATGGCTTTCAAGATTGGATTCGCTGCAGGGCGTTCAGAGAATAAGCCGGTGGAGACTACATACACCGTGCCGCAGCAGACCGCGACACCACGCAAGTCAGTGGTGCAGGTTTACTTCGCAGGGCGCAATATGACATTGGCATACTACAACGACCAGTTCGATCTGCATCGTGGTGACATGGTCTATGTGGACGGCAAGCTGGAAGGAATGCGCGGCCGCGTCACGGAGGTCAACTACAACTTCAAGATCAAGGTTTCCGACTACAAGCGTGTGATCGCGGTGGTAGACACGACTGTCAGTGGCCAGTTCTTTATGGCAGGCAGCCACTTCGTAACATTTGACAGAGCAGCTTTACCGGCAAGCAAGGTGGTCGCTTGGTACAAGGCGCCGGCCAAGGTAGACGATGAGTTCGTCAGCGGCAGCGATGATACCACATTCAATCTGCAAGAGCTGTGGAGGATGAATGTGAGTTCCACCATCGCAGATCGCGGTCGGGATTACTTCATGGAGAACAAGGTCAAGTACATCTGCATCGACGGCACTAAGGGTTACGCCATTGTCGAGGGCAGTGAAGCATACGAAGTGGAGTTCGAATACAGGGACGGTCAGATCAGCGCCCTCACATGCTCCTGCTTCTGCAGTTACAACTGCAAGCACGAATTCGCCGCTATGCTGCAGCTGCAGGAAACGCTGGAGCTGATCGAAAAAAACTACGCAGACGAATACGATCGTACCGGCTACTTCGCAGCCGTGAGCAAGGGAACACTGTTTGCCTTCGCCATCGACGGCAAGGAAACCGGCAGCTTCACGCTATAATAAATGGACATGCTCTCGGCAGCCAAACGGTTGTCGAGAGCTGATTTTTTGCCTTCGTTCACAAAATGACGGTAGAATATAGCAAGAAACCGTGATAGAATATAACCATCTTAAGGCGCTACGCGCCTTTTCGTGTTTTTTACCCCTATCTACGCACCGTTTGCGCGGTCTTTTTTTCAACCTGTCGAAAAAGGCCTTTGGCCTTTTCCGACGTACACGCCGCCGGAAAAAATACTCAATTTGAGTTTTTTGACAATCTGAAAAAAGCGTGTCAGATATTTCTCAAAAAGTTGTCAATATATATAAGTGAAAGGGGGGATTTGTATGGAGGACAACGAGATCATTCGGCTTTACTGGGACAGGAATGAACAGGCCGTAAAGGAGACGCCCGAAAAATACGGCCGTTATTACAAAGCCATAGCAAGGAACATATTGCTCTCTGAAGAGGATGCGGATGAATGTGTGAATGATACATACCTGAAAGCCTGGAACTCCATGCCGCCACAGTGGCCCGCACAGCTGGCGGCGTTCCTGGGGAAGATCACGCGGATATTGTCCTGGCTGTTTATGATATGCAAGCCAACAAGCGAAGCGGCACCGGCTATACCGTCCACTATGCTCAGGCACAGAGTAAGCCTATTATTGTAATCGACCCGGACGATTTTCATATTAGGGCGTATCTGAAAACCCACAAAAGTAGTGCTATTTAGACAAAAGCCAAATAGAAGCAAGGAGAATAAAGG
>CANQBC010000051.1 GCA_947589225.1 uncultured Oscillospiraceae bacterium
TCGCCCTTTTTGGCTTTGCTAAAGCCGTCTTCGCCCCCGGTATAACCGGGGGTTGTCTTGTTGCATAAATGCACCAAAACGATTGACGCTATTCTCTCAATAAAGGACAAAAACCAAATCATCGCCATCAAGCTCATCTGATTTTGTAAATCCAATGGATCGATACAGCTTTTGGGCCTTGGTATTGAAAGCTTCCGTAGAAAGCTTGATCGGCATTTTGGGGTCGGCGGCTCTCAATATTTTTACCGCAAGCTTTGCGGCGGCTTTCCCGTAACCCATGCCCTGAAATTTTTGATCAATGAAATAGCTCCAATTAAGTCCCTGATCAGAGTCGCTCCATTTTCTTAAAACAATAAACCCGATCCGTTCACCATCGGCTTTGCAAATCACGCACGGGACATTATCTCCGGGAGCAAGATATGCTCTCCCTATGGAAAAACCGGCGGGATTGACAAATTCCTCCTGCTCGGGAGAGATTTTGCACTCTGCAACGGCATACCAAAGATCGTCGTCATTCTCAATTTTTCTGATGCTGACGGTATCAGATGACCAGGTATCTCTTGTAAGCTTCTTCAACAAATCTGAAATCGACTTTTCCACGGTGTCTCCTTTTCTTGTATTCAGCGTTCTAATTTAGCAAAAATCAATCATCCGCCCGCCCGGCATTCTCAATGTTACAGTCTATAATTGATTTTGTCAATACGGGACGCCGCACGGCTGCCGGGGAGCCGAGATCTATCTTCGGACCCCGTTTTCATCAAACGTCCTTTTGAGCGCGGCTTCCGTGGGGAGCACCGGCAAAAGCATCGGAACGAGCTGAACGAACATGACCGCGAGGCCCACAAGGGCAATCGTTGCGGCGTCCCTGTTAAGCACAAACAATAGAGGGATCGTGGAAACCGGCAGCAGGATCAGCCCGGTTTTGACCCAGATCCTCCCGAAATACTCGTGGGCAAACCTCCATGTGTCTTGATTCTTCATGGACATTTTGGTTCGATACCCAAAGGAGTCGTCGATTTTCTCCGGGCCGCCCTTCCTGTACATCTTGCCGAATCCTGTCATAGACAGCGGAATGGCCAGGTCCATAAGAAGCATGAAAACCCAAAGTACAGTCATACTCCTCACTCCGCCTTGCCGTGCTTTTTGTAGAAGAGATACGAGTACCCCACCGGCAGGAGCGCCATCAGCGCCGTCAGGGGCAGGTAGACCCAGATGGCCCAGTCCCCCGGAAGGAAGGACACCAGAATGACCAGCAGGCCCCCCGCCACCCAGACCTTCCCGGCGAAGCGGTGGGTGGCGTTCCAGTTGGCCTCGTCCTCCAAGGCCCACATGACCTTGATGCCGATGGTGTAGTTGCGCTTGCACTTGGGCAGATAGTTCCCCACGGCCACAAACAGAAGCCCCGTCGCCGCGAAAATGAGGGAGGCCACGTTGAACCTGGCCCCCAGGGCCACGGCGTAGACCGCCGCCCCCACCAGCACCGACATAAAGGGGCAGATCCAGAACACCAGCCCCAGGGCCTTTTTCGTCTGGTTCCGGATCTTGGGATCCAGACTGGTGCAAAACACGCACAGAAGGTGGATGGCCGCCATAAAGCCCGGCGTGGCGAACACAGCGAAGGCCCGGCCTCCCCAGCCGTCCGCCTCCCCGGCGGCGTTCCAGTGGACGGGCATCCGCTCCGGGAGCCTGTTCCACAAAAGAAGCCCCGCCAGCATGGGCAGCAGCGTCACCAGCGTGGTGATGAGAATTTTCCACTTATTTTCCCTGATCATCTTCGTTTCCTCCTCTCAGGTCCTTGATCCACAGCATGATCTCCTCCAGCACCGAGGCGTTCAGCTCGTAGTAGATGAACTTCCCCTCCCTGCTGTCCCGTATCAGCCCCGCCTCCCGCAGCACCGCCAGGTGCCGGGAGACGCTGGCCCCCGTCACGGGGAATTTCTCCGCGATCTCCCCCGCCGCCATGCGCCCACCCTTCAGGAGATTCAAAATCTCCCGCCGGGTGGGGTCCGACAGGGCGCGGAGGGTGGTTTGAAGCCCCACGGCAGCCGCTCCTTTCGCTCTCATTTAACATTTAGCCTAAATGTTAAATGTATGATACCATAACCGCCCCTCTCTGTCAAGAGGGGCGGCGGGGGATTTTAAGAATTTTTTGCGGCGGGATGGTCGTGCTGACGGGCGCACTTACGTGGAAGCAGAGATCATTCATACTGGCTGGCGTAGAGCTTGTAGTAGAAGCCGCGCCGGGCCATCAGCTCCTCGTGGGAACCCTGCTCCACAAGGTTGCCGTGGTCGATGACCAGGATCTTGTCGGCGTTCTGGACAGTACTGAGCCTATGGGCGATGACGAAGCTGGTCTTGCCCCGCATGAGGCCCCGTATCGCCTTCTGGACCTGGCGCTCGGTGGTGGTGTCCACGTTGGAGGTGGCCTCGTCGAGGATCAGCATACTGGTGTTGTAGAGCATGGCGCGGGCGATGGTCAGCAGCTGCTTCTGGCCCTTGGAGATGTTGCCGCCGTCCTCGCTGATCACGGTCTTGTAGCCCTGGGGCAGGCGCATGATGTAGCCGTGGATCATGGCGGCCTTCGCCGCCGCGATGACCTCCTCCTCGGTGGCGTTCTCCTTGCCGTAGGCGATGTTGTCGAAGATGGTGCCGTTGAACACCCAGGTGTCCTGGAGCACCATGGCGTAGCTGCGGCGCAGGGAGTCCATGGTGTACTCCCTCGACTCCCGCCCGTCCACAAAGATGCTACCGGAGTTCACGTCATAAAAGCGCATGAGGAGGTTTATAATCGTGGTTTTTCCCGCCCCGGTGGGGCCCACGATGGCGATGGTCTGGCCGGGGGCGGCCTCCAGGGCGACGTGCTTCAGGATAAGCTTGTCCGGCGTGTAACCGAAACACACGTCGTCCACCCGAACCTCGCCCCGGCAGTCTGAAAGCTCCTGGGCGTCCGGGACGTCCTCCGGCTCCTCCGGCTCGTCCAGAAACTCAAAGACGCGCTCGGCGGCGGCCAGGGCGGAATAGATCTCGTTGATGATGTTGCTGATCTCGTTGATGGGGCCGGAGAATTTTCGGGAGTACAGCACGAAGGTGGAGATCTGCTCAAGGCCCACGATCTTCAGAAGGTACAGCACCGCGCCGCCCATGCCGATGGCCGAGAGGCCGAAGTTGTTGATCATGCCGATGGTGGGGCCCATGGTGATGCCCAGACCGTCGGAGTTTTTGTACGCCTCGGCGGCGGCGCCGTTGATGCCGGAGAAGTTATCCGTCACGCGATCCTCGTTGGCGTAGGCCAGGATGGTCTTTTGCCCGGAGAACATCTCCTCGGCAAAGCCGTTCATGTCGCCGTAGGCGGCGCTGCGCTTTGAGTAGAGGGGCCTTGTCTTTTTGGACATATGCCGGGTGTACCATATGGACACCGGGATGGTAAAGACCATGCACAGCATCAGCGGCGGGGAGATAATGACCATCATCACGAAGCTCCCCAC
Source organism: uncultured Oscillospiraceae bacterium (assembly GCA_947589225.1). Classification (GTDB taxonomy): domain Bacteria; phylum Bacillota; class Clostridia; order Oscillospirales; family Oscillospiraceae; genus RUG626. The sequence continues at coordinate 3,486 of CANQBC010000051.1, forward strand.
CACGGTGACGAGGCTCGTGATGATCTGCACCACGTCCGAGGAGAGGCTCATGGTCACCACGTCCACGTCGTAGCTGACGCGGCTGATGATGTCGCCGGCCTGATTGCGGTCAAAGTAGCTCACGGGCATGGCCATGATCTTGTGGAACACGTCCCGGCGCATATGGTTGGCGATCCGGCGGCCCACTCTGGCCATGCCGATGCCCACCAGGAAGCTCAAAAGCGTGCTTCCCACGTAAAAGATTATCATGAGGACGGCGTAGCGCACCACCTCGTCCATGTCGATTCGGCCCGCGCCCAGCTTGGCGCCCTCCTCCACCACGCCGATGGCCTTTCCGGCCAGGCGCGGCCCCATGAGGTTTCCCACGTTGCTGAGGAAGGCGAGGATGACCAGCGCCACCACCACCCATTTATAGAGGGCCATATATTTAATGATTCGAAAAAGCGTGCGTTTCGCGTCCCTGGGTTTGCGCTTGACGCCGCCCCTGTCTCCCGGTCCGGGCATATATCCTCACCTCCTCAAGCGATCTCGCCCATCTGAACTTTGAAGGTGTCCTGATAGGGCTTGCAGTTTTTCATAAGCTCCTCGTGGGTGCCGTAGCCGATGCACCGGCCGTTGTCCAGCACCAGGATCTTTGTCATGTTCATGACGCTGGATACCCGCTGGGCGATCATAATAGTGGTGCTGTCGGCGTGGTTTTCGGCGATGGCCTTCCGCATTGCCGCGTCGGTCTTGTAGTCCAGGGCGGAGGAGGAGTCGTCCAGCACCAGGATCTCCGGCCTCGCGGCCAGGGCCCGGGAGACGAAGATCCGCTGCTTCTGGCCGCCGGACAGGTTAGCGCCCTTGATGGCGGCCTCGTGGTCGAGCCCGTCGGGCAGCCCCGCGATGAACTCCGCGGCCTGGGCGTCCCGGACGGCCTCCAGGATATTGTCCTCCGTCACCTCCCGGCCGAAGCTGATGTTCTCCCGCAGGGTATCCTGAAACACCATATCGTTCTGGAATACGGTGCCGAACCGGCGGCGCAGCTCGTCCTTCTCATAGGTGCGCACGTCCCGCCCGTCCACAAAGACGCCGCCGCCCGTGACATCGTAAAAACGCATCAGCAGGTTGATAATGGTGGTCTTTCCGCAGCCGGTGGGTCCGATGATCCCCAGGCTCTCCCCCTTTTTCACGGTGAAGGAGATATTGGAGAGGGCTTTTTCGCGGCTCTCTCCCGCGAAGCCGGAGTTGTCGGCGGAGTCCTCGCCATAGCTGAAATCCACGTTCTCAAAACGTATGAAGCCCTCTCCGGCGGGCTTTTTCGCCTCATCCTCATCGAGCACTTCAAGATCCGTGTCCGCGTCAATGACGGAGGCGATGCGGTTGGCGCTGGCGGAGGCACGGGACATGGTCATAAAGATGCGGGAGAGGCCCATGACGCCCATGGTGACCATGTTGAAATATGTAAGGAAGGCCAGGATGACGCCGGGATCCATCACGCCCCTGTTCACCCGGCCCGCGCCGACGATAACCACCAGGGCAAGTCCCGTGTTGAGGCACATCTGCATGAAGGGCCCGGGGATGGCCATGACGGTGGTGGCGGTGATGTCGCTCTTCGTCATCTCCTCGTTGACACTGGCGAAGCGGCGCTTTTCGTAGTCGGCCTTGGAAAGGGCCTTCACCACCCGGATGCCGGTGATGTTCTCGCGCATGACCCGCACCACCACGTCAAGCTTCTGCTGGACTTTAGCGTACAGCGGAAGGCCCTTGGCGGAGACCCCAAGAATGATGGCCACCAGCAGGGGCAGCATGACGACCATGATGAGGGCGAGGCTCGCGTCCATCCACATGGAGACGAGGATGCCCCCGATGAGCATCATGGGCGCGCGGATGCACATGAGCTGGAGCTGCTGGGCCGCGGACTGGACGTTGTAGGAGTCCGAGGTCATGCGGGAGATGATGCTGGGAAGGCCGAAGGCGTCAAACTGAGCGCCGGAGAGGTTCATGGTTTTTCTGAACAGATCCTGACGCACGTCGTAGCTGACCTTATGGGCGTTGTCTATGGCGCGGCGGTTGGCGCGGACGTTCAGCTCCCGGCACAGAATGGCCGTGGCGAACATGCCCAAGCCCCAAAGCAGCACCGGCACCAGCTTACCCGCCGGCACCACCTTGTCGATGATATGCTCAAAGATGGTGGGAAGGAGAAGCTCCACCACCGTTCCCATGAGCTTCATCACCATGGCGATGAACACATATTTTTTGTACCGGCCCAGGTATCTGAAGATGAGCCTCATTTCCCGTCCACCTCCTGTTTCCATCTGTTGTGGGCGTCCTCGATTTTCTGGAGCATCTCCCGCAGGGCGCGGCGCTCCCCGTCTGTCAGCGCGGCAAAGAGCCGGTCGTCGCCGATGATCCGGGGTTCCCTTGCCCGCTCCCGTCCAAGATCGGTGAGGCGTATGACGATCCTCCGCCTGTCCGACTTGTCCGGCGCTCTGGTGATAACGCCGAATTTCTCCATCCGGCCCACCAGCTCGCTGAGGCTCCCCGCCTGGATGCCAAGGAGCTTTTGGAGCTCGCACTGTGTCAGCTCCCCCCGCTCGTTGAGGAGCGCGATGATCTGCCGCCGGCTGGCGTTCCCCCCGATACGGCGGGAGATGATGTTGGAGCAGCGCAGAAACAGAGCGTGAAGGCTCTCCTCCCCGCCCCGCTCCTCCGCTGAGGGATCGTTGTACATTTTTTCACTTCCCGCGTAAATTCGTTAGGTTCCTTGGAATTATATTCTCATGTCCGCCGATTGTCAAGGCCCCTAACAATTTTTCGTGTTTTCTGTAATATTGACTCAAACGAGGTTGAAATAGGCGCGGTTTATTGATATAATCGGACGGAAAAGGCGGAACGGGCGTCACCCGCGGGATCTGCCATCCGTCCCGGCGCGGCATTTGTGCCGGGCCGTGGCCTTCCGGTACACGCCGGACGCGCGGGGGCGGCTTAAAAGCGTTTGGGAAGTGAAAAAAATGAGGCTGTTGCTTATTCGTCACGCCGACCCTGATTACGAGAACGACTCTCTCACCGAGACCGGGTGGCGGGAGGCCGGGATGCTCGCGGAATACCTGAAAAATGAGGCGATCAAATACTTCTACGTCTCCCCTCTTGGCCGGGCGCGGGACACCGCGTCGCTGACGCTCAGGCATTTCGGACGGGAGGCGGAGGTGTGCGACTGGCTCCGGGAGTTTTCCGCCCCCATCTGGCGGCCGGACGACAGGGAGCATCAGCATATCTGCTGGGACTGGCTGCCGGAGGACTGGACGGATCAGCCGGTTTTGTTTGACAAGGATCGCTGGTTCGAGCACCCGGTGATGGCGGCGGGAAACGTGAAGGCGGAATACGACCGGGTGACGGCGGCCTTTGACGCTCTTCTCGCCCGACACGGCTATATGCGCGACGGCGGACTATACAGGGCGGAGCGGCCCAATCACGACACGCTGGCGTTCTTCTGCCATTACGGCGTGGGGTGCGTGCTGCTCTCCCATCTCATCGGGGCCTCGCCGATGGTACTCTGGCACGGCCTGTGCGCCGCGCCGTCCTCCGTCACCACGGTCTACACCGAGGAACGCCGGAAGGGCGTCGCCTCCTTCCGGGTCTGGCGCTACGGGGATGTGTCCCATCTGCTCATTCGCGGCGAGGAGCCGTCCTTCTCCGCGCGTTTTTGCGAGTGCTGGATTGACGGCACGCGCCATGATTGATTTGAATATTTTTTGTCCCGTAAGCGGTTCATCCTTTGTCTATCCGTATAAATTGCGGAAAAGAGCTTGCAATCACCTTATAAAGTGATAAAATACAACTAAAACATTTTGAAAGCCGGCGATTTTTGTCAATGAGGACAGCGGAAGAACGCAGATCCGGAATGCTGTCAGGCACCATATGGGACAAAATTCTTCTTTTTGCCCTGCCCCTGGCGGCCACAAGCATATTGCAGCAGATATTCAACGCCGCCGACGTGGCGGTGGTGGGGCGGTTCGTGGGAAACGCCGCCCAGGCCGCGGTGGGCAGCAACGGGCCTATCATCGGGCTTCTTGTCAACCTGTTTATCGGCCTGTCGCTGGGAACAAACGTTCTTGTCTCTCAGTACATCGGCGCCGGCAACCGCGAAGGCATCCGCAAGACCGTCCACACCTCCATCATTCTAGGTATTGTGGGGGGCGTGGGTCTGGCGGTGCTGGGGTGGTTCATATCCTCCCCGGTGGTCACCATGATGGACGTGCCGGAGGACGTCCATGAGATGGCGGCGCTCTACCTGCGCATATACCTCATGGGCATGCCCGTCATTCTCCTCTATAACTTCCTCTCCGCCATCTTCAGGGCCCAGGGCGACACAAAGACGCCGCTTGTCGTGCTCTTCATCTCCGGCGTTGTCAACGTGATCCTGAACCTGGTTTTTGTCGTGGGCTTCCACATGACGGTGGACGGCGTGGCCATCGCCACGGTGGTCTCCAACCTCGTAAGCTCCGCCGTGCTCCTGTGGCTTTTGTGCAGGAGCCGCGGCGACGTGCGGGTGGAATTTCGGGCCATGCGCGTGGACTGGTTCACCCTGAAGCGCATCCTCCAGGTGGGACTCCCCGCCGGGGTGCAGAGCATGGTGTTCTCGGTGGCCAACATAACTATCCAGCGCGCCCTCAACTCCCTCGGCACCGTGGTCATGGCCGGCTCCTCGGCGGCAAACTACGTGGAGAGCTTCACTTACTCTGTCCTCAGCTCCTTCGGTCAGGCCATTACCACCTTCGTGGGCCAGAACTGCGGAGCGGGCGACCTCGAACGATGCCGCCGTTCCCTGAAGGTCACCTTCCTGGTGGGCTACGCCTTTTTTGGCGCCGCCGTGGCGCTGCTGCTCCTCTTTGCCACACCCCTGCTGCGGATCTTCAACGAAGATCCCGCGGTCATCGAAAACGGCCTTATCCGCATCCGGTACATGTTTCTCGGACACACCTTCTCCATGGTGGTGGAGGTGGTCTCCGGCTATATGCGGGGATTCGGATACAGCCTCGTCCCGGCTCTCTGTTCCCTTATCTTCGTCTGTGGAAGCCGGTTTTTCTGGGTGTTCGTGGTTTTCCCCGCCGACCCCACCTTTGGAACGCTCATGATGGTCTACCCCGTGAGCCTCTCCATCACCGCCGCGGTCATTGGCACAGCCTGCTTCCTCTCCAGAAAGAGGATGTACGCCCATGTGGCCAAACCCACTCCGGCGCCGGCGGAGTAAAGAAATATAAAAAAACACATCCGCCCGCCGGCGGATGTGTTTTTTACGTCAATGCCCAAACCTGTAAATGAAAATCATAATAGTCTTTGAATTTATACTATGATTTATTAAGAAGATTTTCTCGTTCAATCGCCCTTTTGGGGAGATCCATTCCCAGGTGCCGGACAGGATCCGGCAGCTCCCTGTATTTCCTCGCTGCCCGCTTGACGGGCGGGAAAAACGGGGGTAAAATGGGCTTATGGACATAAATACAAGAAAAAACGATACCGAGACCGCCGTCTGCGCCTACATCTGTTCCCACTCCGGCATCCGCGCCCGGGACATTGCCTCCGCGTTGAAGCTCGATAAGAGTTATGTTAACCACGTCCTTTACTCCTCCCTCCTTCTGCGCGAGCTGTGCTTTCAGGACAGGGAGTACCGCTGGCATGGCATCATGCGCCAGGCAAGGCCCCACGCCGGGCTTTCGGAGTTTGCCGGCTATTACGGCCTCGTGCGGGACTTTATGGCGCTTTCGGAGGCGGAGTGGCTGGACAGGCTCACCCGAGGGTGTGTCAACATCGGGCGGAACCTGAACGACACACGCGGGCTGATCCACTCCTTCCGGGACTGCCGGGAGACGATTTTCACGCTCTTTACGGATCTGCGGGAGATGCTCGGCCCTGCCGTGGACGACTGGGAGACGGCCTTTGAGCTGCGGCTCAGGCGCGCCAGGCATGTGCGCATATACGCGGACGTGCTGGTCATTACGGAAAACCCAATGTCACAAACATACCCCCCACCGAGCTAAAAAGCGAAGGTGGGGGTATGTTTTTTTAATAAAATCACTTGACAA
>CANQBC010000052.1 GCA_947589225.1 uncultured Oscillospiraceae bacterium
CCCTTGACGCGATTCGAACGCGTGGCCTTTCGCTTAGGAGGCGAACGCTCTATCCTGCTGAGCTACAAGGGCATATTGACTTAAGTTGAACAGCGGATTGTCCGCTTTTGAGGGAAAAGGCGATTGATGGTTCGTGTGCTTAGGAGGCGAACGCTCTATCCTGCTGAGCTACAAGGGCATATTGACTTAAGTTGAACAGCGGATTGTCCGCTTTTGAGGGAAAAGGCGATTGATGGTTCGTGTGCTTAGGAGGCGAACGCTCTATCCTGCTGAGCTACAAGGGCGTGTATGATGTATTTTATCCGCATTTGCCGCGCTTGTCAAGAGCAACGGCAAAAAAGTGTTTTGATTTGGCGGGGCGGCCTCCGGCCATGTCAGACGCTGTTCCTTTACGTCCAATGGGCGTTCCATGCGTTTCGCTCATGCGGTGGGAAAGCCGCCTTTGCTTTATCGGGGGTGCGCATCCCGCGGCTTGGCCGGGGAAAGCGCACCGCGCGATAAAAATCGGGAGAAAAGTTTTTTGTTCTATTTGGGACGCGTTTGACAGGCAAAGCGGAATCGGCGCTTTTAAGTGTCGTTCAGGTGAGCGGTCATGCTCTTGACGAAGTCTCCTACGTATTTTGGGGCGTCCTGCTTATATTTTTCAATGAGCTTTACGATGGCGGAGCCCACGATGGCACCGTCGGAGAGCGCGGCCATTTTCTGCGCCTGAGAGGGGGTGGAGATGCCGAATCCGATGGCGCAGGGGATAGCCGAATTCTCCCGGATAACGCGGACGATGGCCCCGAGATCCGTGGTGATCTCAGTCCGTACGCCGGTGACGCCAAGACTGGATACCAGGTAAATGAACCCCTCCGCCTCCCGGGCGATCATGGCAATGCGGTTTTCCGACGTGGGAGCTATGAGGGAGATGAGGTCGATCCCGTACTTTTTACACACGGGGGCGAACTCCCCCTTCTCCTCAAAGGGGAGGTCGGGTAAGATTAACCCGTCGATACCGACCTTCTGACAGGTACTTATAAATTTCTCCGCACCGTAGGAGAAGATGACGTTGGAGTAGGTCATAAAGACCAAGGGGAGCGTGATGTCGCGGCGAAGGTCGCGCACAAGGTCAAAAATCTTGTCTGTGGTCACGCCGCCGGTCAGCGCGCGCAGAGACGCGCCCTGGATGACGGGGCCCTCGGCGGTGGGGTCGGAGAAGGGGATGCCGAGCTCAATGAGAGTGGCGCCGCTTTTGACGCACTCCCGGACGCAGGCGGCGGTGGTCTCAAGATCCGGATCGCCGCAGGTGAGAAAGGGGATGAACGCCTTGCCGTTTTCAAAGGCTTTGACAATATTACTCATGGATGTCCTCCCCTCTGTAACGGGCGATGGCGGCGCAGTCCTTGTCGCCGCGGCCGGAGATTGTAATGACCATGATCTTGTCGCCGCTCATCGTGGGCGCCAGCTTCCGGGCGTAAGCCACGGCGTGGGCCGATTCAATGGCGGGGATGATGCCCTCGGTACGGGCGAGATATTCAAAAGCGTCCACAGCCTCGTCGTCGGTGACCGCCACATACTGCGCCCTGCCCGTGTCGTGGAGCCAGGCGTGTTCGGGGCCGATGCCGGGGTAGTCGAGGCCGGCGGAGATGGAGTAGACGGGGGCTATCTGTCCGTACTTGTCCTGACAGAAATAGGACTTCATACCGTGGAATATGCCCAGCCTTCCGGTGGCGATGGTGGCCGCCGTCTCAAAGGTGTCCACGCCCCGCCCGGCGGCCTCACAGCCGATGAGCCGGACGGTTGAATCGTTTATGAAGTGGTAGAAGGTGCCCATGGCGTTGCTCCCGCCGCCCACGCAGGCCAGAACGGCATCGGGGAGGCGGCCTTCCTTTTCCATGAGCTGATCCTTTATCTCCCGGGAGATCACGGCCTGAAAGTCACGGACTATCGTGGGGAAGGGGTGCGGCCCCATGACGGAGCCAAGACAGTAATGGGTGTCGGAGATCCGCCGCGTCCACTCGCGCATGGCCTCGCTTACGGCGTCCTTCAGGGTGGCGGTGCCGGTGGCGACGGGAATGACCTCCGCGCCGAGGAGGCGCATACGGTAGACATTCAGCGCCTGGCGCTTCGTGTCCTCCTCGCCCATAAAGACGACGCACTCCATGCCCATCAGCGCCGCCGCGGTGGCGGTGGCGACGCCGTGCTGTCCCGCGCCGGTCTCGGCGATAAGGCGGGTCTTGCCCATCTTTTTGGCTAAAAGCGCCTGACCCAGCACGTTGTTGATCTTATGGGCGCCGGTGTGATTGAGATCCTCACGCTTTAAATATATTTTTGCGCCGCCAAGATCCCGGGTCATTTTCTCCGCAAAATAGAGCCTTGAGGGGCGTCCGGCGTACTCGTTGAACAAGTACGTCAACTCACGGTTGAACTCCGGGTCGTCCTTAAACCGGCCGTAAGCCTCCTCCAACTCGATCACGGCGTTCATCAGCGTCTCGGGTATATACTGCCCGCCGTGGATGCCGAAACGTCCTGCCATGGTATCAGTCCTTTCGCGCGGCGCGTACCGCCGCGATGATTTTGTCTCTGTCCTTGATCTTGTCTGTCTCCACGCCGGAGGAGATGTCCAGCGCCCAGGGGTGAAGGGCGGCTATCGCCCCGGGAATGGTCTCCACGGTGAGGCCGCCGGCCAGGACGTAGTCCCGGCGGGCCGATTTGATAAGCGACCAGTCGAAGCTCTCGCCCGTGCCCTGCCCGTTGTCCAGAAGCACCAGGTCGGCGGAGGAATTATCCGCCGCCACAAGATCCGCTTCACGGCGGATTTTGAAAGCTTTCCACACCGTCAGTCCCGGCGCGGCGCGGCGGAGGGCGGAGATGTAGTCCTCGTCCTCACCGCCGTGGAGCTGTGCGATCTTAATGACGCCGGAAAAATAGAGATCGGCCGCCGTATCCACGGGGCTGTCCACAAAAACGCCTACGGGGGTGATGGTTCGGGAGAGCCGCTGCCGCAGCTCGTGGGCGTGCCGAGGCGTGACGCTGCGGTGGCTTTTGGGGAAGTTGATGACAAACCCGGCAAAGTCCGGCCGCGCCTCGTTCACAAAGCCGATGTCCTCGTCCCGGAAAAGACCGCAGATTTTGATCTTTGTCACAGCGCCGCCCCTTTCATTTGCGCCAGAAGGCCCGCTTTGTCCCCGGAGCGCATCAGCGCCTCGCCCATCAGCACCGCGTCCGCGCCCAGGGCGCGCAGCTTTGCCGCGTCCGCGGGACACGTCACGCCGCTCTCGGCAACAAAAACCACGTCGGGCGGGATGAGATCCCGAAGTCTGGCGGTGTTGCCGAGATCCACGGAGAAGTCCTTCAAATTCCGATTGTTGACGCCGATTATTTTCGCCCCGGCAGCCGAGGCGGAACGGATCTCCGCCTCGTCGTGGGCCTCCACCAGGGCCGCGAGCCCAAGAGAGGCGCAGATTTGAAGGTATCTGGCGACTGTCGCCGTGTCCAGGATCGCGCAGATGAGAAGCACGGCGTCGGCGCCCATGACCTTGGCCTCGTAAAGCTGGTACTCGTCCACAGTGAAGTCCTTGCGAAGCATGGGGATGGCGATTTCCCGGCGGATCTCACCAAAGATCCTGTCCGAGCCGAGGAACCATTTGGGCTCCGTGAGACAGCTGACGGCGTCTGCCCCGGCAAGCTCATACTCCCTCGCTATTTCCACATAGGGAAAGTCCCGCGCAATAAGCCCCTTCGAGGGAGAGGCGCGTTTAACCTCGCAGATGAAGGAAAGCCCCGGCTTTTTAAGGGCGCTTAGAAATGCCGCGCCGCCGGCCCTGCCGTCCCGCAGGGCGAGCTCCCGCGTTTCCTCGATACCGCGCGCTTCCTTCGCGGCCGCCACGCGTTCACGGGCGTGGGCGGCGATTTCGTCAAGAATATTCATCATTCCGGGCGGTTGGAGACCTCAATGAGTTTTTCCAACGTCCTGGACGCCGCGCCGGAATCTATAAGCTCGGCCGCCTTCTTAATGCCCTTGGCCCAGGAGTCCGCCTTGCCGCCGATATAGAGCGCCGCGCCGGCGTTCATCAAAACGGCGTCCCGCCGGGGCCCCGGCTTGCCAGCCAGGATGTCGCGGGTGATCTGCGCGTTCTCCTCCGGGGTCCCGCCCGCCAAATCGGCTTTTGCGCAGCGGGTGAAGCCGAAGTCCTCCGGGGAGACGGTGTAGGACTTGAACCAGCCGTCCTTGAATTCACACACCCTGGTGGGGGAGGAGAGGGATACCTCGTCCAGCTTGTCCATCCCGTATACCACCATGCCCCGCTCCACGCCCAGGGAAATGAGCACCTGGGCCAGCGGCTCCACCAGGTACTCGTCGTAGACGCCCAGCAGCTGCATTTTGGGACTGCCTGGGTTGGTGAGAGGCCCTAAGATGTTAAAGACGGTCCGGAAGCCCAGCTCCCTGCGGATAGCGCCCACGTACTTCATGGAGGCGTGGTATTTCTGAGCGAAGAAGAAGCACATACCCGCCTCGTTCAAAAGCTCCACGCACCGCTCGGGGCTCTGCTGGATGTTGACGCCCAGCGCCTCAAGGCAGTCGGCGGTGCCGCACTTGGAGGAGGCGGCGCGGTTGCCGTGCTTGGCCACCTTCATCCCGCCCGCGGCGGCCACCAGGGCGCTGGTGGTGGAGATGTTGAAGCTTCCCGCGCCGTCGCCGCCGGTGCCGACGATCTCAAAAATGGGCAGATCGGTCTTTACGGGAGTCGCGTGATCGCGCATGGCGGCGGCGCACCCGGCGATCTCGTCGCTGGTCTCGGCCTTGGCGCTTTTGGTGGACAGGGCGGCGAGAAACGCGGCGTTCTGGGTCTGGCTCGTCTCTCCGCTCATGATCTCGTTCATCACGGCGTACGCCTCGTCGTAGGTGAGATCCTCCTTGTTGACGATTTTTACAATGGCTTCCTTTATCATGAAAATACCTCCTGTGGTGATTTTGGGGGCCAATGGACGGGGCGCGTCGGACGGAACGCGGCGGAAAACAACGGGGAGCAACGTCCCCGCCCGCCCTTTTCCCCGCTCTTACAGGGAAAGAAAATTCCTCAAAATAAGCTTGCCCTTCGGCGTCATGATGGACTCCGGGTGGAACTGGACGCCATAGACGGGATAGCGGACGTGCTGGACGGCCATGATCTCGCCGTCGTCCGCGCGGGCGGTTATTTTCAAATCGGCGGGCATCGTCTCCGGTACAGCGGCCAGGGAGTGGTAGCGGGCCGCCGTTATCCTCTCGGGAAGGCCCCGGAACAGGGGACAGGAGGTGTCGAGGATCACCTCCGACTGCTTGCCGTGCATCAGCCTTTTGGCGTGGCCCACGACGGCGCCGTACGCCTCGCAGACGGCCTGATGGCCGAGACAGACGCCCAGGGTGGGGACGGTCTTTCCAAGAGCTTTCGCCGCTTCAATACATACGCCGGCGTCCCTGGGGTAGCCTGGGCCGGGGGAGAGGATGATCCTGTCGGGCCGGAGCGCCGCGATCTCGGATACCGTCATGGCGTCGTTGCGAATGACCTTTATAGTTGGATCCAGCTCCCCAACGTACTGGAAAAGATTGTAGGAGAAGCTGTCGTAGTTGTCGATGAGCAGTGTCATATCGATCCTCCCTGCGCCGATATCGTCCGACACGGCGCGTTTTCATGTGTGTTCGCGCGGCCGGTCACACGATCCCCTCCTGGGCGATCTCCAGCGCCTTTACAACGGCGCGGGCCTTGTTGACACATTCCCTGTACTCGTTCTCCGGTACGGAGTCGGCCACGATCCCCGCCCCTGAGCGCACGTATACCTTGCCCTCCCGCTTGTAGGCGATCCGGATGGCGATACAGGAGTCCAGGTTGCCGGCAAGATCGATGTAGCCGATCGCTCCGCCGTAGATGCCCCGGCGGCAGTCCTCCAGCTCGTCGATGATCTCACAGGCTTTGATCTTCGGCGCGCCGGAGAGCGTCCCGGCGGGCAGTATGGCCTCCACCGCGTCCAGGGCGTCGCACTCGGGGCGTATCTGCCCGCGCACCGTGGAGCCGATGTGCATCACATGGGAGAAGCGGTGTACGGTCATGTACTGCTCTACCTCCACCGTGCCGAATCCCGAAATTTTCCCGATGTCGTTGCGGCCCAGATCCACAAGCATGTTGTGCTCGGCCCGCTCCTTCTCGTCGGCCAGAAGCTCCGCCTCCAGCCTCCGATCCTCCTCCGGCGTGGCCCCGCGTGGCCGGGTGCCGGCCAGAGGGAAGGTGTGGAGGACGCCATCCTGGAGCTTCACCAGCGTCTCCGGGGACGCTCCCGCGATCTCCAACGCGTTGCCGGAGAAGTAGAACATATAGGGCGAGGGGTTGACGGTGCGCAGCACCCGGTAGGCGTCAAAAAGACTGCCCTCGTAGTCCGCTTCCAGACGGTTTGACAGCACCACCTGGAAGATGTCGCCCTCGTAGATCCGCTTCTTGGCCGCCTCCACCATGGAGCAGAAGCGCTTCTCGTCAAAAAGCGTGCGGATCTCGCTGGTCATACGGCCCGCGGGAGGCTCATATCCCGGCGCGTCCCGCAGGGCGGAGGCGATGCCGGCGATCTGCGCCTGGGCGCTATGATAGCTTGCCTCCAGGTCGTCCAGATCCACCGTCACCATGATGACGAGCTTCTGGCGGAAATTGTCAAAGGCCAGAACCTTGCCGAAGAGCATCAGATCCAGATCCTGAAAGCCCTCGGTATCCTTCGCTCTGAGCTTCAGCGAGGGCTCGGCGTACTGGATGTAGTCGTAGCCGAAGTATCCCACGAACCCCCCGGTAAAGGGAGGCAGAAAGTCAAAACGGGGGGCCCTGCGCTCCGCGAGAAGTCCACGCAGCACGGCCCTGGCGTCAGAGCCGCCGGGAATGGTCTCCCCGTCCTTCTCGATCAGCACCACGCCGTCCCGCGCGGTGACGCAAAGCTCCGGATCGATGCCGATAAAGGTGTAGCGTCCCCACCGCTCCTGCGCCTCCGCCGATTCCAGGAGGAAGCAGGGCCTGTCCCGAAAGCGGCGGATGGCCTCAATGGGCGTTATCATGTCGCTCATAAGCTCCATGGATACAGGGGCGACCCGGTATTCGCCGGACGCGGCAATCTCCCGAAGCTCGGAAAGAGTGGGTCTGAGTTTCATATTCCCGCCTCGCTTCAACATTTTAGCTTAACAAATTCAGAAAAATTTTAACATGGACTGACAGATTAGTCAACGGACAAAGGGCCGAATCTGGGCCGAAAGCAAGGACTTTTCTTGACGTTTTGGCGGGAGGGGATCGAAATATGGGATATTTTTTACAAGAAGGCCGTAAAACACCCCGCCAAGCCTCTCCGCCGAAAAGGACGGGACTCTTACAGAGGAACCAAAAGCGGCCGCCCATGGCGGCCGCTTTGATCCGTTGACAAGGGCAGGGCCCTTGCCAGCGGATAAATTTTTCAGAATCCCGGAGCGCGCAAAGCGCGCTCCGGGATTCTGAAAGGGGCGAGATCCGACGTACATACCGCCGGATCTCGCGTTGAGTTTTTTCGCGCCCGAGGGTGAGAAAGGGATGTGAGAGACAAAGCAAAGAAGGGGAGGGTCAATCCTTGAACGTCAGCTTTGCCCGCTCCATCGCCATGACGAGCAGGGGGATCAGGACGATGTGCAGGATGATGCCGGGGACGGCCTCCGCCACGGCCCCCGCCCAGAAGGCGGAGAGGGGGAAGTCGGTGTGCTGGAGACCGGCCATGACGAACCTGGCACAGCCCCAGACGAGACGGCCCGCCGCCATGGCGGCGATCAGGGAGACGTAGATGGCCCACTTCCTCTTGGGGAGAAGCTTATACATGAGTCCGGACACGGCCCCGTAGGCTGCCAGCTCAAAGGTCATGGGGATCGCCGTGAGGATGGGGGGCATGCCCCCGAAGGCGAAGTGCCGGAGCAGCGGCGCGATGGCGCCCACGGCCAGGGCCCAGGGCCAGCCGCAGACGAAGCCGCAGAGAAACACGGGGATGTGCATGGGACTCAGCGCCGCGCCGATCTGGGGGATCTGGCCGGTGAGGTAGGGCAGAACCATGCACAGCGCCAGGAACATGGCGGAAAAGACAAGCTTTCTCACAAGCGCGGAGCGGGCGGAGCCCGCTTTTTCGATGGTTTGATCGGACAATTTCATTTCCTCCTGTCGTTGATCAGCGCGCCCAGACGGGCGATGGCGTCCTCCAGGATCTCCCCGGAGCCGCCGGTGACCCCGGCGACATACGTGTCGCACAGGTTCATGGGGATGAGCACGCGCCGGGCGCTTGCCGACGCCACGGCGTTGGCCATGGCGGGGGAGATCTCCCCCATCAGGGCGTCGGCCATGGCTATGCCGACGGGGCCGGTGATGATGTCGGCTCTCCGGCAGGCGACCAGCACCGGGTTCTCCCCCGTGGCAACCCTGTCCGCGCCACCCTTGAGCATGGCGCCGGAGGCGCTGGCGTTGGTGCCCACCGCCCATACAAAGACGTCGGGAAAGGCTTTCTTAATGCTCTCCACCAGCGTCCGTCCCAGTTTTCCGCCCTGTCCGTCTATTACAAGAACCGTCATGTCTTTGACCTCCATACGTATCGCGTGCGCCGCGGCCGGGGGCGCCGGGTCACAAAAAAAGCACCAGCAAGCCCCTTGTGGGGATAGCTGATACTTCTGTATCAATACCCGGAAAAGCGAAAAACCGTCCCGCCGGCCTGTGCCGACTCCACCGGCTTGTGCCGGCTGAAAGTAAATATATCACGCCGATTGGTAAAAGTCAACGCCTCAGAGAAATATTTTGACCGCGCGCGATCGGAATTTGCCGGGAAACCCGCGCTTTCTCCCTTGACAAGGGGGAAAAACGGTGCTAAACTTCACTTATAAATCGGCAGTGACGGAGAAGGAACCGTTCGAAACCACCCAGAGAGGGGCGCGTTTGGTGGAAACGCCCTGTGGGGACGGCGGCGTCTACCGCTCCTGAGCCGCCCGGGACGACCGGGACGGGATTCGCCCGTTAGCGCGAGCGCAAAGCGACGGATGGGGCAGCCTGTCCGTAAGCAGGGTGGAACCGTGGAGCGTATAACGCCTCACCCCTGGATAAGGGGTGAGGCTTATTTTATCCCTCCCCCAAAGGAAAAAAGGAGGAAACGCAAATGTCCGAAGAAAACCTGTACACCTTTGAAAACCCCGAGTACCGCCACACCTACTGGCACTCCTGCTCCCACATCAT
>CANQBC010000053.1 GCA_947589225.1 uncultured Oscillospiraceae bacterium
CATCATGCGCCCGGCCTACCGGTCGGCGGCCACGAGAAAGACTTACGTCCCCATCGAGGAGCGGTAAGGTTCCTCTCCAAAAAAACATGAAAAATCCCTGAATTTCACAAAATTCAGGGATTTTTTTCGTTTTTCGCGCCGGGGAATATTTCACCCGTTTCCGGCAAGTCCCACGCTCACTTTTCCCACTCCTCCACGGGGAGGTCTGTGAGGAAGCGGCGCACCATGTCCAGGGCGTGGTTGGCGGCGGATACCCTGACGCGATCCCGGTCGTGGCCCAGATGGAGCTTGCGGGTGTAGACGGCCCGGTGGGTGGCGAGGCTGACAAAGACCGTGCCCACAGGGGTGCCCGACTCGTCGGAGGACGGCCCCGCGATGCCGGTGATGCCGATCCCCAGGTCAGAGCCGAATTTCGCCCGGACGCCCTGGGCCATGGCCTGGGAGACCGAGGGGCTGACCACGCCGTCATTCTCTATGAGATCGGCGCTGACGCCCAGAATGGCCGTCTTGGAGGCCGGGGCGTAGGTCACCGCGCCGCCCAAAAAGACTTCGGACGCGCCGGGCAGGTCGGTCATACGCTTGGAGACGAGGCCGCCTGTACAACTCTCGGCGGAGGCCAGGGTGACATGTCTCTCCCTCAAAAGCCCTAACACCGTGTTTTCCATGGTGTCGGTGTCGATGCCGTAAATACAGTCGCCGATCTTCTCTCTTACCTCGGCGATGACCGGGGCCATCAGCTGTTCGGCCTCCGCGTCGGTTTTGGCCCGGGCCGTGACGCGAAGGCGAACCTCGCCGGACTTGGCGTAGGGCGCCAGGGTGGGATTTTCAAGCCGCAGCATGGTGTCCCGCAAACGGTCCTCCACCAGGGATTCCCCCAGGCCGAAAATGTGGATGTTGTGGCTCACAAGCTCCAGGTCCGAAAGCCGTCTCAGGTACGGCATGGCGCACTGCCTGAACATTGGGACGCATTCCCTGGGCGGGCCGGGAAGCATGAGGACGTGGACGCCCTCCGCCTCAAAGGCGCACCCCGGCGCGGTTCCGCAGTCGTTGTGGAAGGGGACGCACCCCTCGGGCAGATACGCCTGCCGGTAGTTGTTGTCCGTCATCCGGTGGCTGTGGAGGCGCGTGGCGAAGTAGTCCCGGATCTCCCGCGCCTCCGTCTCGTCAAAGACGAGCTTCCTGCCGAAGGCCTCGGCCAGGGTCTGCTTGGTCAGGTCGTCGCAGGTGGGGCCCAGGCCGCCGGTGGTGATGAGAATGTCCGCCCTCGCCTTGGCGACGGCCACGGCGGCCTTCAGCCGCTCCGGGTTGTCGCCCACCACGGTGTGGTAGTATACGTTGATGCCCAGCTCCGAGAGCATCTGGGAGATATCCTGGGCGTCGGTATTGGCGATATTGCCAAGAAGAAGCTCGGTGCCCACGGAGATGATCTCTGCGGTGTGTGTCACAAAAATGCCTCCGATCAGAAAATGCTTTTTCAAAAATGGATATTCGCCCGAGGATCCCCGGCGGATGAGCTGCGGCGCGGGGGGCTGCTGCGGGCTCCGCGACTACGACTTATCTCTTTGAAAGTATTTATCAAGCTGTTCCTTCATGCCGTCGGGCATACCGGTCTTGACGGGAAGGAACTCGGAATTCGCGACTCTTTCTATGATACCCCGGGAGAAGGCGAAGATGTCGCCCATAGCGGCCTCGCTCAGTGGGAACAGCAGATCCTCGTGGGTATGTATGACGGCCGTGCCCGTGCGGCGGGTGATGCCAAGGGCAGGAACGCCCCGGTCGGCGAAGGGAGCGGAGTCGGAGGAGTGGACCTTTTGAACAAAGTTTGCCGACCAGCCAACCTCCCGGGCGTACTGCTGGGCAAAGCTCTTGAGGTCGTCGCCGCCGGTGACGTAGATCTCGTTGGGCCCCAGGACTGTACCGCACATGTCGAAGTTGAAGCAGAATTTCACGCTGTCCATGAGGGGCTCGTGCTGAGCGATCCACGCCTTTGACCCCAAAAGCCCCTGCTCCTCGCTGCCGCACCAGATAAAGCGCAGGGTGCGCTTGGCCGGGTGGGCGAGGAAGTGCTTATAGAGCGCCATCAGGTTTGCCGAGCCCGTGGCGTTGTCCCAGGAGCCGGTTCCCACGGGAACGCTGTCGTAGTGGGCGGTGAGGACAATGGACTCCCCCGGCTTCTCCGTGCCGGGGATGACGGCCAGCACGTCCCGGGAGGTATTCTCAAGGTCGGACTGCTCAAGCTCCAAACGGAGCGTCCGCGCCCCGTCCCGCACGAGCTCCGTGGCGTCGCGGCCGGTGATCATAAAGCCGGGGATGCGCCCCACCTCCTGCATCTTGGGGCGGATGGAGCGGGAGTAGAGGTCAAGTTCGCTCTCGTCGTCGTACCACTTGCCCTGGAGGACGATAAACGCGCTGGCGCCGCGCTCTTTAAGGAGCTTGTAGGCGTCGAAGGTCAGGGCGTTGAGCATCACCGCATAGCCCTCCAGGGACTCTATTGCGCCGTAGTCCTCCTCCACGCCCCGGGGGGCGTAGAAGAGCTTGAGCTCCGCGCCCTGGGCGGGCAGGGAGCCGGAGAGCCAGTAGGGCACGCACGCCACCTCCCGCTCAAAGGGGGCGGTCACCTTCATGGAGCACCTTTTCACGTCGGACGCTGGCACGGTGAAGTCCATAAGCTCGCCCTGGCCGCCGGCCGCCTTGATCTCGTCCAGCAGCATATGGGCGGCGCGCAGCTCCTCCTCCGTCCCGCCGTAGCGGATGAAGCTGAGCTTTTCCACCAGGGCGAGCTGATATTTTCCTGTTTCCATATATATAATTCCTCCCGTTATTTGGAAATTAATACGTTTTCGGTATTTCTAACCGCTTCCTCCACCAGGGCGTCTATATCCAGCGGCTTTTCGGCCTCAAGGACGTCCTCAAGCCTCGGCTTCGTCCGCGGGTGGCGTGGCGTGAATACGGTGCAGCAGTCCTCATAGGGGAGGATGCTTGTCTCAAAGGTGCCTATTTTCCGCGCGATCTCGATGATCTCCCGCTTGTCCATGCAGATGAGCGGCCGCAGGACGGGGATCTTCACCGGCTCCTGGGTCACCGCCAGGGCGTGCATGGTCTGGCTGGCCACCTGACCGAGGCTCTCGCCGGTGACGATGGCCCCGCAGTCGTTCTGAAGGGCGATCCTCTCGCAGATGCGGGTCATGAACCGGCGCATGATGACGGTGAAATACTCCTCCGGGCACTTGTCCCGGATCTCCTCCTGGATGTGGGTGAAGGGCACGATCTCCAGCGTCATCCGCCCGCACCAGGGGGCGAGAATTTTCGCAAGGTCTATGACCTTCTGCTTGGCAAGCTCCGAAGTGTAGGGGAAGGAGAAGAAGTGGACGGGGATGATGTGGACTCCCCTTTTCGCCGTCATCCAGGTGCTCACCGGGCTGTCGATGCCGCCGGAGAGCATACTGACTGCCCTGCCGCAGCTCCCCACCGGCATCCCTCCGGCGCCCAAAGCCGGCACGGAGTGGACGTAGGCGGCGTTCTCACGGATCTCCACGTTGACCACAAGCTCCGGGTCATGGACGTCCACCGCCACGCCGGGGTAGGCGTCGTCCAGAAGCCCGCCCACCTGCTGGCTCACCTGGATGCTGGTCAGGGGGTAGGACTTGTCCGAGCGCTTGGACTCCACCTTAAAGGACTTCGCTCGCGCAAAGTCCTCGGCAAGATACGTCCTCGCCGTCTCAAAAATGGCCTCCGGATCCTTCTCGCAGGCCGCCGCCCGCACCACCGCCACGAAGCCGAAAATCTGTTTGGCGGCCTCAAAGGCGGCCTCCATGTCGGCCCCGTCGTCCAGAGGCTCCACGTACACCGTGGACTGGGCCGCGTAGATGCGGAAATTCCCCACGTGCGCCATCCTCCGGCGGACGTTGGACACAAGCTTGTCCTCAAAAACGCGCCGGTTCAAACCCTTCAGGACGATCTCGCCCTGCTTTAATAAAAGTATGTCGTTCAAAATGTGTACTCCCTGATTCAGACTGTCAAATACTCAAATTCAATATTTTTTCCGGCGACCCGCGCGTCGGAAAAAATCCCTTTTGTCGCACAAGTGTGCCGGCGTCCTCGCGCAAGCCGCTTAACCTCGCCCCGTCGCAAGGGCAGGGCTCAGGCGCAGGCTTGGCTCGTCCTTTCCCCACGCAATCATGATTGCGCGGGGACCCCGGCGCGCGCAGGGCGACGGCAGGGAAATTTTTCTGAATTTCGCAGAATTCAGAAAAATTTCCCGCACGCAACCCCTTGGCATCGAAAGCCCATCAGGGCTTTCGAGCCAGTTTCACTTCTCCACCTTGAAGTCATAGGCCCTGTACTGGATGGCCTCCGCCAGGTGCACCGGCTGGATGGTCTCGCTTCCGGCAAGATCGGCGACGGTGCGGGCAACGCGCAAAATCCTGTCGTGGCTGCGGGCGGTGAGGCCCAGGCGGTCAAAGGCGCTTTTCATGAGCTTCTCCCCCGCCTCGTCCAGCTCACAGTAATCCCGAAGGGCGTCGGGGCCCATCTGGGCGTTGCAGCTGACGTGGGCGTCCTTATACCGCTCCCGCTGGATGGTCCTCGCGGCGTTGACCCGTTCCCTTATGGCGGCGCTGGGCTCCGCCGGGGCCCTGTCCCGCAGCTCCTCAAATTCCAGAGCCGGGACCTCGATGTGCATATCTATCCTGTCCAAAAGCGGCCCGGAGACCTTGGCCCGGTACGCCTCCACGCTCTGCGACGTGCAGGAGCACCTGCCCGAGGGGTGGCCGAACCAGCCGCACTTGCAGGGGTTCATGGCGCACACCAGCATGAAATTCGAGGGGTAGGTCGCCGTTCCGGCGGAACGGGAAATGGTGACGTGTCCGTCCTCAATGGGCTGGCGCAGGGCCTCGATCACGTCCCGGTGGAATTCGGGAAGCTCGTCTAAGAAAAGAATGCCGTTGTGGGCAAGGGAGATCTCCCCTGGCTGAAGCTGCGCGCCCCCGGCCATGGCCGCGTGGGACATGGTGTGATGGGGCGAACGAAAGGGGCGCTCGGTCATGACGTGCCGGCGGCCCACGGTCTTTCCCGCCACGGAGTAAATGGCGGTGGTCTCAAGCTGCTCGCGCCTGGACATATCCGGCAGGATGGTGGGCAGGCGCTTGGCGAGCATGGATTTTCCCGCTCCCGGCGGGCCGATGAGCAGGATGTTGTGTCCGCCTGCGGCGGCCACCTCCAGGGCGCGCTTTACGTTCTCCTGTCCCTTGACCTCGGAGAAATCCACGCTATACGACGGCCTGGGCGCGGCCTCCGGCTTTGGGGCCGGGGCGATGGGGGCGCGCCCCTCCAGGTGGTCAAGGAGCTCCAGGGCGTGGGACACCGGGTAGACGGTGACGCCGCCGGCGAAGCTGGCCTCCTCGGCGTTGTCCGCCGGGACATACAGCTCCTTCACCCCGCACCGGGCGGCCCGCATAGCCATGCTGAGCACGCCTGTCACCGGGCGCACCTGCCCGCTCAGGGCAAGCTCCCCCACGAAGGCCATGGTAGGCATGACCGGGTGGATGGCGCCGGACGCCACGAGGACGCTGAGCATGATGGGAAGATCGTACATGGAGCCGGATTTCTTTGTGTCGGCGGGGGCCAGATTCACGGTCACATGGGAGAAGGGGAATTTGAGGCCGCAGCTTTTCACGGCGGAGGGCACCCGCTCCCGCGCCTCCTTTACGGCGGCGTCGGGGAGGCCGCCGATCTCAAATTTAGCCAATCCCTGGGAGATGGCGCACTCCACGGACACGTCGAAGCCGTCTATCCCCGAGATGCCGAAGGATCGTATCTCGCTTCCCATCAAATCACCCTTTCCGAAAAAAGTCCTATTTTCTTTGGCAGAGCCAATAGGGTACGGCCACAAACAGCGCCCCGCCGGCGATGTTGCCCAGGGTCACGACGCCGATGTTGAGCACATAGGGCCAGAACCCGGCCTGCCCCGTAAGCAGCGCCACGGCGAGGGTGGACATATTGGCTACCGAGTGTTCAAAGCCGCAGACCATAAAGACGAGGATGCACCAGAAAATCATGATGAGCTTGCCGGATTCGGACTTCAGCTTGAAGCCGCACCACACGGCGAGGCAGACCAGCATGTTGCACAGGATCCCCCGGACGAACATCTGAGGTACGGCGAGGGAGAGCTTTGTCCGGGCCACGGAGGCTATGTACTCCGCCGTGGGACCGGTCACAAGGCCGGTGGCGTAGTATAGCGCCGCGGCCAGCCACGCGCCGGCGTAGTTGGCGAGCCAGCAGAACAGCCACAGCTTCATGGCGTCCACCGCCTTCACCCTCTTTGACAGGACGCCCGCGGCCATCACCATGTTGTTTCCGGTGAAAAGCTCGCTGCCCGCCATGATCACAAGGCTCAGCGCCGAGGCAAAGGTGAAGGCCGCGACGAGCCTTGTCCACGGGCTTCCGGCGGCCTGCAGGGCGCCGCCCGCCGCCGCGGAAACAAAGCCGCCGAAGGCCACGAACATCCCCGCCAGGACACCGGCGAAGAAGTAGCCCGCGCCGCTTCTCCTCATGAACGCCAGCTTGCTCTCGGCCGCCTTGCAGACCGTCTCAAACTCCTCCCTGAACATGCCCATCCCTCCGGAACGATCATTTTTTCCATTATACACCCTGTCTCAATAAATGTCATTCTTTTTTCCGAAAATCTTTTTTGTTTCCTCCCGCGCCCCGCGTAGGGCGCGGGAGAGATCGGCCGGTTTTTTGTTACATGCTCTAAATTTACACTTGAAAAGCGGAATTTTCTATTTACATTGAAAAGTAAACGTGATAAAATCCACAGTGTATGGGCGCGGGAGCGGCCCGAACTGTGACGGGCCGTGATTCCCCCCCCGCCCCCCTTCAAAGGGGAGTCAAACGGTTTTAATAATTTTATATTTAAGGAGAGAAGAACATGGCGAGAAAATTCAAGTCCATGGACGGCAACAACGCGGCCGCGTGGGTATCCTACGCGTTCACCGAGGTCGCGGGCATCTACCCCATCACGCCGTCCAGCCCCATGGCAGACTACGTCGATCAGTGGGCCGCTGCGGGTCAGAAGAACATTTTCGGAACTACCGTAAAGGTAGTTGAGATGCAGTCCGAGGCGGGCGCCTCCGGAACGGTGCACGGCTCTTTGGCGGCCGGCGCGCTGACCACTACATACACCGCCTCCCAGGGCCTTCTTCTGATGATCCCCAACATGTACAAGATCGCCGGTGAGCTCTTGCCCTGCGTCTTCCATGTGTCCGCGCGTACCGTGGCCTCCCACGCCCTCAACATCTTCGGCGACCACTCCGACGTGATGGCCTGCCGCCAGACCGGCTTTGCCATGCTGGCCGAGGGCAGCGTCCAGGAGGTCATGGATCTGGCCCCCGTGGCGCACCTGGCCGCCATAAAAGGCCGCGTCCCCTTCATCAACTTCTTCGACGGCTTCCGCACCTCCCACGAGATCCAGAAGATCGCCGTCTGGGACTACGCCGACCTTGCCGAGATGGTGGACATGGACGCCGTCGAGGCGTTCCGCAAGCACGCTCTCAACCCGGAGCATCCCAATATGCGCGGCTCCCATGAGAACGGCGACATCTTCTTCCAGCACCGCGAGGCCTGCAACAAGTACTACGAGGCCCTGCCCGCCGTGGTCGAGGAGTACATGGACAAAGTGAACGCAAAGCTTGGCACCGACTACAAGCTCTTCAACTACTACGGCGCTCCCGACGCGGACCGCGTCATCGTGGCTATGGGTTCCGTCTGCGACGTCAGCGACGAGGTCATCGACTACATGAACGCCCACGGCGAGAAGGTGGGCATCATCAAGGTCCGCCTCTACCGGCCCTTCGCCGCCGACCGCTTTATCGCGGCTATCCCCGCCACTTGCAAGAAGCTGGCGGTTCTTGACCGCACCAAGGAGCCCGGCTCCCTGGGCGAGCCTCTCTATCTGGACGTGGTCTCCGCTCTTGCCGCCGCCGGACGCGGCGACATCACCGTCACCGGCGGCCGTTACGGCCTGGGCTCCAAGGACACGCCTCCCTCCAGCATCTTCGCCGTCTACGCGGAGCTTGCCAAGGCCGATCCCAAGCCGCAGTTCACCATCGGCATCGTGGACGACGTCACCGGCCTCAGCCTTGAGGAGAAGCCCGCTCCCAACACCGCCGCCGAGGGCACCATCGAGTGCAAGTTCTGGGGTCTCGGAGGCGACGGCACCGTGGGCGCCAACAAGAACTCCATCAAGATCATCGGCGACTACACCGACAAATACGTCCAGGCGTACTTCCAGTACGACTCCAAGAAGACCGGCGGCGTGACCATCAGCCACCTCCGGTTCGGCGACAAGCCCATCAAGAGCCCCTACTACATCAACAAGGCCGACTTCGTGGCCTGCCACAACCCCAGCTACATCACCAAGCGGTATCCCATCGTCCGCGACGTGAAGCCCGGCGGCACCTTCCTCATCAACTGCCAGTGGACGCCCGAGGAGCTGAGCCACCATCTGGATGCCGCCTCCAAGCGTTACATCGCCAAGAACGGCATCCAGGTCTACACCATCAACGCCATCGATCTGGCGATCCAGGTGGGTATGGGCAAGCGCACCAACACCATCCTCCAGTCCGCGTTCTTCACCCTGGCCAAGGTCATGCCCCAGGAGGAGGCCATCCAGCACATGAAGGACGCCGCCACCAAGTCCTACTCCAAGAAGGGCATGGACATCGTGGCCAACAACCACAAGGCCATCGACGCCGGCGCCACCGCCTTCGTGAAG
>CANQBC010000054.1 GCA_947589225.1 uncultured Oscillospiraceae bacterium
GATTTTGCCAGATTCTTGGGCTTATCAATGTCGCAGCCGCGCTCCTTCGCCACGTAGTAGGCGAAGAGCTGCAGCGGGACGATCTGAGCGATGGAATTGAAAACGGGATCCGTGCGCGGCACGAAGATCACGTCGTCGGCCTTGGAGAGGATCTTCCGGTTCCCCTCCAGCGCCACAGCCAAAACCTCGGCGCCACGGGCCTTGACCTCCTCGATGTTGGACATGGTCTTGTCGAAAAGCGGCTCGTAGCAGGCCAGGGCGACCACCAGGCTCCCCTGCTCCACGAGGGCGATAGTCCCGTGCTTGAGCTCCCCGGCGGTGTAAGCCTCGGCGAAGATGTAGCTGATCTCCTTGAGCTTTAAGGCGCCCTCCATGCAGACGGCGTAGTCCAGGTTGCGGCCGATGAAGTAGATGTCGTTATATTTGCAAAGCTTTTTTGCAAGCCTGCGGATGTTGCGGTTAAGGTCGATGGCCCGCTGAAGCTTGCCCGGCATACCGTGAAGGGCCTCCACGAGGGCGTCGTACCGCTCCTTCTCCATGAGTCCCAGCCGGTCGGCAAGGTAAATGGCCAGCATATCGAGAACCGCCACCTGAGTGGTGTAACCCTTCGTCGTTGCCACGGCGATCTCCGGGCCGGCCCAGGTGTAGATCACGTGGTCTGCAAGCTTTGCGATGGTGGAGCCCACCACGTTGACGATAGCCAGGGTTCTGGCGCCCCGGGATTTGCACTCCCTGAGCGCGGCGATCGTGTCCGCCGTCTCGCCGGACTGGGAGATGACGATGAGCAGGGTGCGCTCGTCGATGATGGGGTTGCGGTAGCGAAGCTCGCTGGCAAGCTCCACGGCCACGGGGATGCGGCACAGCTCCTCGATGACGTAGCGCCCGACCTGTCCCGCGTAACTCGCCGAACCGCAGGCGGTGATGATGACGCGGTTTATGTTGTGAAGCTCTTCGTCGGAGAGGTCAAAGTTCTCAAAGACGATCCTGCCGTCCTTGATGCGGGGCTCCACCGTCGCCTTGAAGCAGGCGGGCTGCTCCATGATCTCCTTGAGCATGAAGTGCTCGTAACCGCCCTTCTCGGCGGCCTCCACATCCCAGGCGACCTTGGAAACCGGCTTGTCAACGGGCTTTCCCAGCACATTGTACACCGTGACATTGTCCGGCGTCAGCTCGGCAAACTCCCCGTCGTCCAGGTAGATGACATTCTTGGTGTGGGGCACCAGGGCCGCCACGTCGGAGGCGAAGTAATTCTCCCCTACGCCCAGCCCCAGGATCAGCGGGCTCTGCTCCCTCACGGCGAAGAGCCGCCCGGAGCCGTCCATGCACACCACGCCCAGGGAGTAGCTGCCCTCCAGCCGCGCCGCCGTCTTCATGACGGCCTTTTTGGCGTCGCCCTGGTAGTACATCTCAAGGAGGTGCGCCACCACCTCGGTGTCGGTGTCGGAGACAAATTTGTAACCCTTTTTCGTGAGCTCTTGCCGCAGCAGGGCGTAATTTTCGATGATTCCGTTGTGAACCACGGCGAAGCGCCCGTCCGCGCTCAGGTGCGGGTGGGCGTTCACGTCGTTGGGCGCGCCGTGGGTGGCCCAGCGGGTGTGTCCGACCCCCAAAAGGCCCTTGATGTCGGCCCCGTCGCGGGTCATATCCGCCAAATTCTGGACGTAGCCCTTGACCTTGGCCATGTTGATCTTCTCCCCGTCCGCCACGGCGATGCCGGCGGAGTCATAGCCTCTGTATTCCAGCCTCCGCAGACCGTCAATGAGAACCGGCGCGGCCTGACGCGTGCCGGTAAAACCAACTATACCGCACATAAAAATCCAAGTCCTTTCCTTTTTGGCTCCCTTCCCAGTTGCACCGGCAAGGGAGCTGTCCGGCAAAGCCGGACTGAGGGTTTCTTACTTCTCCAATGCCGCGCCTACAAAGCCCAAAAACAGCGGGTGGGCCTTGTTGGGGCGGCTCTTGAACTCCGGGTGGTACTGGACGCCCAGGTAAAACTCATATCCAGGAAGCTCCACCGTCTCCACAAGCCTCCCGTCCGGGCTCATGCCGGAGAAGGCCATGCCGGCGGACTCGTAGTCCATGTAGTACTCGTTGTTGAACTCGTAGCGGTGGCGGTGGCGCTCCATGATGCGCTGGGTCTTGTAGCACCGCTCCATGACGGTGTTCATGCGGATATGGCATGGCCACGCGCCAAGCCTCAGCGTGCCGCCCTTGTCAATTTCGTCGTTCTGGCCGGGCATGAAGTCAATGACCCGGTGGGTGGAGCTCTCGTCAAACTCCCGGGAATTGGCGTCCTCCCACCCCAGCACATGGCGGGCAAACTCGATGCACATGATCTGCATGCCCAGGCAGATTCCGAAATAAGGTGTTTTTGTCTCCCTGGCGTAGCGCGCGGCCAGGATCATACCCTCGATGCCACGGCTGCCAAAGCCGCCGGGGACGATGATACCCTGGAGCTTTCCGAAAACGTCCTTATAATTCTCCTCCGTGACGGTCTCAGAGTCGATCCACTCGATCTCCACCCTCGCCCCCAGGGCAAAGCCCGCGTGGCGCAGGGCCTCGGAGACGGACAGGTATGCGTCGTGCAGCTGCACATATTTGCCCACAAGGCCAATGGTCACGGTCTTGTCCAGGTGCTTTATGCGCTCCACCAGCTCACGCCACTCGGTGAGATCCGGCGCGGGGGCGTCAATGCGGAGCTCCCGGCAGACCACGTCGGAGAAGTGCTTCTCCTCCAGCATCAGCGGCGCCTCGTAGAGGATGGGGAGGGTGACGTTCTCGATCACACAGTCGGGCTTCACGTTGCAGAAATGCGCGATCTTCCGGAAGATGCTCTCGTCCTCGATGGGTTCGTCGCACCGAAGGACGATGATGTCCGGGTTGATGCCCATGCCCTGCAGCTCCTTGACGGAGTGCTGGGTGGGCTTGGACTTGTGCTCGCCGCTGGCCTTGAGGTAGGGCACCAGCGTCACATGGATGTAAAGGCGGTTTTCCTGTCCCACCTCCAGGCCCACCTGCCGGATGGCCTCCAGGAAGGGCTGGGACTCGATGTCGCCGGCGGTGCCGCCGATCTCGGTAATGACCACGTCGGCATTTGTCTTTCTACCAACGCTGTAAATAAATTCCTTTATCTCGTCCGTCACATGGGGGATGACCTGAACGGTGTGTCCAAGATACTCGCCGCGCCGCTCCTTGCCAATGACGTTGGCGTAGACCTTGCCGGTGGTCAGATTGGAAAATTTATTCAGATCCTCGTCAATGAACCGCTCATAGTGTCCCAGATCCAAGTCAGTCTCCGCGCCGTCCTCGGTGACGTAGACCTCCCCGTGCTGATAGGGGCTCATGGTGCCGGGATCCACGTTGATGTACGGGTCAAGCTTCTGGGCCGCGACTTTAAGCCCACGGGCCTTCAAAAGCCTGCCCAGCGAAGCCGCGGTGATGCCCTTTCCAAGTCCCGAAACCACGCCGCCTGTAACAAAGATGTATTTGCTCATACTCTCAATCCCTTTCCCTCTTTCTCAAGAATCGGGAACGTGCCGACCGTGACAGATAGACCACATCGGCCCGTCTCCACCGTCGGAAACACAACATCTATCATTATATCTTAAGCGCCACCACAATGCAAGCCGTTTTAATACCGTTTTTTCACTCAATTAGACATCTCTTGTGGGCGTTTTTGACTAAACCCGCGCCGCCGCGCGCGCGTCCTCCAGAATATAGAGGGAGCCCAGGGCGCAGACCACGCCGTCCGGCGGCGTCTCCCGGAGGGCCTTTTTCACCGCGGCGTCAATGGACGGCGCCGCTTCGGCCTCCAGGCCCCTTTTTTTTATCATCCCGGCAAGCTCGTTCGCGGGAAGCGCCCGAGGCGCGGGAGGCGCCACGCAGTAAAACCGCTCCGCCACGGGCGCGAGACGGTCGATGATCCCCTCCACGTCCTTATCGCGCATAACGCCAAAGACAAAGGCCGCCTTTTTGCCCGGGAACGTATCCCGGAGGCTCGTGACCGTGGCCTCCACCGCCGGGGGGTTGTGACCTCCGTCGATCAGGAACGCGGGCTTCTCCCTCAGGAGCTCAAATCTTCCCGGCCAGACGGTGTTTTCAAGTCCCCGCCGCACAGCCCCGTCGGGTATCTCCCACCCGCGCTCCCCCAGGGCGCGGAGCGCCGTGACCGCCAAGGCGGCGTTGGAGGGCTGATAAGTACCCGCGAGACGTATTTTCAGTTTATCAAAGCCGTCAAAATCAAACGTTATTCCCCTCGGCGACCGCTCCGTGATTTTAAGCGAGGCAAGATCGACAGGAATAAACTTCGCTCCCAGCTCCCGGCACCGCGCCGAAATGACCCCCCCGGGGTCGGAATAAGCCGTCACAAGGCCGTTTTCCTTGATGATACCGGCTTTCACCGAGGCTATCTCCTCCACAGTGTTTCCCAGATACTGGGTGTGGTCAAGGCCGATGGCGGTGAAAACGGAAATCTCGCTTTTTTCAATGACATTGGTGGCGTCGTGGACTCCGCCCATGCCCACCTCCAGGACAGCGATATCACACCTTTCCCGGGCGAAATATGTAAGCCCGACGAGGGTCACAAGCTCGAACTCCGCCACCGCGTCCCGGAATTCCCCCAGGGCTTCCCATACCTCCTCGGTCGTCCCGGCCAGATCCTCATCCGGGATGTCCATACCGCCGATCTTTATCCGCTCGTTGAACCGCCGGACGAAGGGGGAGGTGAAAAGGCCGGTCTTATATCCGCTTTCCTTCAAAATTGACGCGGCGAAAGCCGAGACGGAACCTTTGCCGTTGGTGCCGGCCACATGCACAAAAGGCACGCGCCTGTCCGGCGCGCCAAGCCTGTCCAGTATCTCCCGCATCCTTGAGAGCTCCGGACCGCCGTGGCGCCGGGAGTGGATGAAATCGAGGGCGTCCCGATATGTCACAAATGATCACCGCCTTAATGCAAGCGCTATACGGAAGAATTATATCAAATTCGTCCCCGCTGTCAATTATTATTTGCCTTTTTTGAAGATATCATTTATAATAGATGGCAGGAGGTGCATGATATGCCTACATCACAGATCCAGGACGCGGCCGGGGAGATCATGAACGAGGTGGGTCAGCTCACCGGGCTGGATCCCAAAATAGCCGCCATTGCCATTATCGTTCTTGCCGGAGTGGCGATCTATCTGTTTTCAAAGCCCATCAGGTTTATTTTAAAGCTCCTGATCAACACCCTCGCGGGCTTCGCGGTGCTATGGGTACTGAACGAATTCGGCCCCTCGCTTGGCTTGTCCCTCGCCATGACCTGGCCCAACGCCATTGTCACCGGCATCTTTGGGCTCCCCGGCGTGGCAGTCCTGCTTGCCCTTCGCTGGGCGGGCATTATGTAACCGGTTCGAAAGACCGACAGTCTTTCGAACCGGTGAAACCCACGGGGATAAATTTTTCGGAGCCTGGGATCCGAAAAATTTATCCCGCTGTTTTGTGGAGCGCACGCCCTGCAAAACAAAAAAGCGTCGATCCGACGCGTAAGCGTTTGGACGCTATTCTTATAAAAAGCGGGGGATCATATGAAAACCGCTCTTGTCTCCGGCGCGTCGAGGGGCATCGGCAGGGCATGCGCCTGCGCCCTTGCCGCCGGCGGGTTTCGCGTCATTGTCAACTACCGCCAAAGCCGGAAGGACGCCGAAAGCCTGGCCGGGAGGATCGGCGGCGAGGCCATATGCGCCGATGTGTCCGATCGTGAGGCGGTGGACGAGATGTTTACTGCCGCCGGGGATGTGGACGCGCTTGTCTGCAACGCCGGTATTGCCATGCAGAAGCTTTTTACGGACACAACCTATGAGGACTGGCGGAAAATCTTCGCCGTCAACGTGGACGGCGCGTACAACCTCATAAAGGCCGCCCTTCCCCACATGATACACGAAAAACGCGGGCGTATCGTCCTCGTCTCCTCCGTCTGGGGCGTCCACGGCGCCAGCTGCGAGGCCGCCTACTCCGCCTCAAAGGCCGCCCTCATTGGCCTCACAAAGGCCCTGGCCAAGGAGCTCGGCCCTTCCGGCATCACCGTAAATTGCGTCTGTCCCGGCGTCATTGACACGGATATGAACGCGGCCCTGGACAGCGATACCCTCGCCGCCCTTACGGAGGACACGCCTTTGTGCCGCCTGGGAACGCCGGAGGACGTGGCGGCTCTGGTACGCTACCTCTGCTCCGACGAGGCCGGGTTTGTCACCGGACAGATCATCGGGGTCGACGGGGGCTTCGGGGTTTAAGGAGCCCGTCCGCCCCCCCCCGCCGCCGGGTGGGCGGCAAAAGGCCCCAAGGCGTAAAAGCGTTTATTTTACTGCGCTCCGATAAACAGCATTTTCAGCATCTGCCGCGCTACGTCCCACCAGGTGAGCCGTGGGACGGCTTCGGAGGTGACGATGGGGGTCTCGGAGAGGGTCTTTCCCCCCAGTGAGACCGTCATGACACCCACCTCCTGCCCCTGCTCAACGGGCGCCTGAAGCTCCTCGGTAAGCTCCACCGAGACCTCCAGGGAGGCGGCGTCTGTCTTTTTGACAAGAAGCTTCGTCCCCTCCGCGACCACCGGCTGGACGAACCCCGCCTTGCCCAGCGTCACCGGGATGGGCGGCAGAACCTCCGCGGGCTTGGGCTCCGCCAGGGTGTAAGCTCCAAAGGCGTAGCTCAGGAGCGTCTTGGCGCTCTCAAAGCGTTCGGCGGAGGAGGCGCAGTGCAGCACCACGGCGATATACTCCACCCCGTCGCGCATGGCGGTGGCGGAGAGGCAGTGCCCCGCCGAGGAGGTATAACCGGTCTTGAGTCCCGTCGCCCCCTCGTAAAAGCGCACCAGTTTGTTGGTGTTGGAAAGGCCGAACTGCCCGTCGCGGATGGTGTCCATCCAGATGGTGGTGTACTGCTTTATCCAGTCGTGTTTTATGAGCTCACGGCTCATGATGGCGATGTCCCGGGCGGTGGTAAGATGCTCCGGATCGTCCATAAGGCCGGTGCAGTTGGTGAAGTGGGTGTTCACCATGCCAAGCTCCTGGGCGCGCTCGTTCATCCGGGCGGCGAAAGCGGCCTCGGAGCCCGCCATATGTTCGGCCACGGCTACGGCGGCGTCGTTTGCCGAGGAGACGACAATACACTTGAGCATCTCGGAAAGGGGCATCTGCTCCCCCTCCTCCAAAAAGACCTGGCTTCCCCCCATGCCGGCCGCGTAGGCGGAGCAGGTGATTGTCTCGTCCATGCTCAGCGCCCCGGAGTCCACGGCCTCGGCAATGAGCAGGATCGTCATGACCTTGGTGACCGAGGCCGGACGGAGGCGCTCGTCAGCGTTTTTCTCAAAAAGCACCGTGCCGGTCTCCTTCTCCATGAGAATGGCGGACGGAGCCGGCACGTCAAGCCCGGCGGCGTCCGTGGGGATGTATTCGTCCTCGAAAAACCCCGCGGGGAGTTCCTCGTCCGGCTCGGATTCCATGGCTGTCTCAAGGTTAATATCGGCTTCCGCGGCGTAAGCCGTACCTGTCAGCAGTAAAAGGGCGGCGAGTATAGCCACCGGCAGTTTTCTCCACATAGCGCGTCCCTCCTTAAGCTACTGGAAAATATGTCCCGGTTTTTTTAAATATTCCTCTTGAAATTTTTCCGCTTATGTGTTATATTAAAACTCCACGCGGATATAGTTCATCGGTAGAACGACGGCTTCCCAAGCCGTAGAGGTGGGTTCGATTCCCATTATCCGCTCCATATTCGGACGTCACTATGGAGAACATGGTGACGCGCAGCCAGAGAAAAGACACCCCTGTTTTTCGGGGGTGTCTTTACCGTTTTGCACAAGTTTCGATGTTTTCAGAGCCACTGCACACGCTCTAAATGCACCAAAAAAGTTCATGAGAATTGGGTTACAATGATTTGATTTACAACCAATACTCGCCCACGGGGAAAGCCGCTGTCAACCGACGGCGGCTTTTCCTTTTCAGCAGATGTTCAAGAAGTCATAAAGTCGGCAGTATAGTCGAAGGGGGGTAATCTAAAGATTTTTTGTTTTTTTGAACAATGTGTTTTTTCAAAATCCTCTTGACAAATATTACGGTTAGTGATATACTTATTACAGTAACCGTAGTAAAGGGGGCGTAAAATTGCGTGACAATATAAAGGGTGGCGCACTAACTGAAGTAACATTTTTTGTTTTGCTTTCGGTTTATCAGCCAAAGCACGGATATGCAATCATGCAGTTTATTGAAGAAAAGACGAATGGTCGGTTGGTGCTTGGGGCAGGAACGCTGTATGGCGCGCTCGCATCTCTTGAAGATAAAGGGTGGATCATACCGTGCGGCAATGCAGGTGGACGAAAAAAAGAATATCTAATCACAAATGCCGGAAAAGAAATCTGCAATAAAGAAATTCTTCGATTAAAAGAACTGGTCAAAATCGCTGAGGATATTATGGAAGAAAATTATGAGTAAAAAATATTATCGTTTCTTTTGGGGCTTCCTGAAAAGACAGGAAAACTGGCTGAATGAAATGGCGGATAAAGGCTATCGTCTGATTCGTACAGGCAGGGCATGGTATGAGTTTGAGGATTGTGAACCGGGAAAATATCGCTACGCAGTAGAATTTGTTGGAGAAAAATCGAAACAAAATCATAACCCCCGGTAAACCGCAATGTCACAAACATACCCCCCACCGAGCTAAAAAGCGAAGGTGGGGGTATGTT
>CANQBC010000055.1 GCA_947589225.1 uncultured Oscillospiraceae bacterium
CCGTAGCCCTCCAGCAGGTTGATGACGCCCCACACGCCGAGACCGGCGCCAAGAGCGATCACCAGCGTCTGAAGAACGTCGATCGCGGAAGTGAAAAAATCCATAGGTGTGCAGTCTGCCCGTCAGACAGAGGGAAGTGTAGACCGCCGGGCGGTGTTCTTTCAGATACGCCCTGTGCAGACTGCCCCATTTCCCGATAGGGCGGCTCTCCTGCGGGACAACAATCTCCGGCAGGTAGTAATCGCCGACAAGCACATAGTCGATGCCGGTTTTCTCGTCATGGATTCTCGGTTTCAGTTCGTTCATGGTATCCTCCTTTCTGCCGTGGGTCACACGGCTTCCGCTAATGCGGCTTCTTTTTCTTTTTTACGTTGCCGGTATCTGCGGGCAGATTCACATTTCCGTTTCCGGCGTTCCTGCTCCTTGAGAAGTTTCATTTCCTCTGCTGTCGGAATGGCTTCTGTGCTTTCCGGCACGACAAACTGACCGATAAAATTAAAATGGATGTCGATTTTCTGCGTTCTGTCAAAACCTCTGCCGCCAGTCGCTTCGTAGACAACTATCTTATCAATAAACTCGTTGAGCATGGTCGGCGTGATTTCCGTGAAGTCCCGGTAAGCCGTTGGCGGCGCTCGCTTTGCCATAGTTGGCTTTCAACGTGTAGCACTTTTCCCGTAACGGCAGGCCGCTGTCGAGAACATCCGTAAGGATAATGCCGCGGTCCTCCGGCAGCTCTACTCCGGGGATGTTCGTCCAGTAGAGCCTTTGACGGCTTTGGGCTGAGACAAGCGCCGAGTTTATCATAATGGGCTCTACGCCCAACTCTAACGTGATTTGCGCTCTGATTGCCGGAGCCATACTCTTGTTGTTTTCATAGAGAAAATAGTCCGGTCCGTAGCGGTCCTTGGCTATAAGATAATTGCGGAATAGCTCCCATCCCGATCCCTCCGGCTTCGTTTCCCGGTTCCTTGTCTGCGCTATGCTCCAGTGGGTACAAGGGGAGCCACCCAGCAGAAGTTTCATCCGCTGTCACTCCTTTCGCATTTTCTCACATTCCTTTCCTCTAAAGTTTTTGCTCCGCGGCAAACCGGGCGTCCAGCGCGGCTACTGTCCAGCCCTGTTTGAACTGTCCAAGGGGATTGTGTCCGTACTGAGCAATAGCCCTCGCGTCCATCTCCAAGAGCCTTGCCCACAGCTCCGGGTGGTGCTGGCGCAGTTTCCGCAGTTCGTCGATCCTCTGGAAGGGGCAGCACCAGCAGGAGGCCCGATGATAGATCTCATACAGTCCGCCAAAGTCAAATCCCCGGTCATAGCAGATTTTCAGCGCCTCGGCCTCTGTAATGCCCCACTCCACAAGGGGGTACACCTCGCCCTTGCACCGCCACGCTTCGTCTGCGGCAATGCCGACGTAGTGTACGGTGTTCTTCTCCTTTTTGAGCCGGTTGACTTCCTTAGAGATCAGGTGGGTTTTGAGTTGGCCGGTACACCAGCGGACGCGAATACCCGGCCATCCGTTGCCATAGGGAGGGACGCCCAATTTTGCTCGGTTTTCAAGGCTGGATTTCTTCTGCTTGGGTTCCTCAAACATGAGCCACTCAAATCCCCTTGGATGCCGGAGCGTTGTGATATGCAGTCCTCGCTCACGGAAAAGGTAATCGTCTACCTTTTTCAAGTGTTCATACATTTCGGGAAATTCCATGCCGGTGTCGGCGGAGATCACCGCGTCAATGGGCATACCGCGCTCGATCATCAGGAGCAATAAGCAGGTCGAGTCCTTTCCACCGCTCAGACTGACCGCGTTGAACTGTTTTTGGGCACAAAAAA
Source organism: uncultured Oscillospiraceae bacterium (assembly GCA_947589225.1). GTDB lineage: Bacteria > Bacillota > Clostridia > Oscillospirales > Oscillospiraceae > RUG626. Next base: position 1,825 of record CANQBC010000055.1, read on the forward strand.
AGCCGCTGTCCTCATTGGGAGAGCGGCCTGCGGGTATTTCTGTTAAGTTTTCGTTCGTTAATGGCATCCTCCTTTACACAAAGTCGTTCAGTACCGCCTCCCCAAAGCGCACAATGAGGACGGCGGTGACAATGAAGGGCAGAGCCGTGGGACTGACGATCTCCGGCGCTGTTATATCCTCGGCTGTCAGGTCCTCTGTACCGAAATACAATGTCTTTGCTGTTCCCAGCAGTGTGTACTCGTCAATGGAGAGCCCGGTTTTACGGGCAAGGGCAAACTCCGGCCCGTACCGGGTAAAGCATTGGTGCGTGTTTTCATACAGTGTCTTTGTGGCCGTCAGCAGATACATGGCGGCAAGGTACTCGTTTGAATAGAAGCTCTTTGCCCGGCCCGTGTAGAGCCGCAGCGCCTCCATGCGGCGTTTATGATCCGTGCCGTTCCAAACGCTGTCCGACAGGCGCTTTTGGATGGCGGTCACATGGTCTGAGAATATGGGGTTGGTATGGAACGCCTCGGCCACGGCGCTCTTGTAGTTAAGCGTCCCGGCAGCTACACGCTCCGCAAGGTGGGGACAATGCTTGGAGATACAGCCTCGCTTTCGTGTATATTCCGTGCAGAGCTTGCAACTGGCCGGTTTGTTGGATATTCCGTTGTTCAATATCTCACCTCCTTCGGGTATGAAAAAAGCGGGCAAGGGACCCGTAAGGGCCTTGCCCGCTATGTACGCTTTTCTTTATTATGTTTTACCCGGCTTTCTTCTGCTCGGCCTGCCGCTCTGCCCATTTTTCCAGCAGCCGGTAGATGATGGTTTCGATCTGTCGCGGTGTATAGCTTTGCGGGAAGTATTTGCGAAGCTCTTTCCCCTTGAGGGTGATGTTGTCCCAACAGGGCTTTTTCTGCTCACACATGATAGCCAGCATACTGTCCTCGGTGAGCGTTCCCGCCTGACTCTGCTTCTTCATCCGCTGGGCCTGGGAAAGAGATGGGGTGGCTTGCTCATAGTCGATGGTGGTGACGAGCATCGCCTGTTCCTCCGGCTTCAGATAGCTCAGCTCCACGGCGGGGGTCATGGCGATTTTTTTGTTGTCCACCATTTTCTGAAGCTCCGGGGAAAGCTCAGTCAAACGGATGTATCTCTGCACCTGACGTCCGCTCTCACCAACAGATTCGCCCACTACATCGGCGGCTTCTTTTTTCTCGCCATTCTCCGACCTCCCGACATCTTGTCGGGAAGTGAGGTCTGTCCGCTCTCCCTGTCGCTTGATGGCCTCCAGCTTCATCTTGTAGGCCGCGGCCTTTTCGCTGGGCAGGACCTCCTCACGCTGGATGCCGGAGTCCACCATTTCAATAATGGCCTGATCGTCGTCCAGTTCCCGGATGATGACCGGCATGGTTTCCAAACCGGCAGCCTCACAGGCGAGTTTCCTGCGCCGCCCCGCAATGATCTCATAGCCGCCCTCGGCACGGGGCCGGACGATGCCGGGGGTAAGTACACCATAGAGCTTGACGCTTTCAGCGGTCTCCTTCATGGTGCTGTCGTCCCTCATTCCGATGGGGTTGTCCGGGCGCTCATGCAGGTCGGTCAGTGGAACAAGGGTGATTTTCTCGGTGGATGTTTTCCTTTTTGTGGTTGCCATAAATCATTAACCTCCTATTACGCAAAACGCGGCGCCCAGGGGAAGGATGTTTTCCCGGACGCCGCGTTCTGCGCCTGTCGTTAATGAAACATCCTTGCGGTTTTTACGTTTTCTGCTGCTTTTTCAGACGTGGAAAAGGAATGAAAAAGTTTAGCCCAAACCCTCGAATCGCCAGTGTTTTCAGGCGTTTTCCGGTTTGTCGTAATTATACCGCAAGGGCACACCTTCGCAACTCTGGCACTCCAGAACGGTATAGATGTCAAGACCGTCTCCAGCATTTTGGGTCATTACGACGCAGGCTTCACCCTCCGCACTTACACCCACGTCACCACAAAAATGCAAGAAGAAGCCGCCGCAACGATGGGCAAGCTGATTGGGGCGAGCGTATGAGCAAAAACTACCCCGCCATAACTAAAAAAGGCCGTGGGACACTAACTCCCACGGCCTTATGCTATCCTATCCTTTCCGCTCCGAAATCCCGTTGGGGTCAGAAAGGGGTCAGCGGTTAAGTGAAACACCCAAAAAAGTACCGGATTTCCCGATTTTCTCAGGAAATCCGGCGGGTTTTGGAGCTGGATGCGAGATTCGAACTCGCGACCTCATGATTACGAATTGCAATCACCATAAAAATCCGGGTATTTCTAAGACTTTCGGCCCCTTTTCCCTCCAGAATCAGCAGCTCGTTTCTGCTATCCACTCCACTGTTTCCACCCGCAACTTTCCGCCAGTGGGTCAACTTGTGGGTCAGACCGCCTTCCGTGCGGAAAGCGGCCTGGACAATTCGGATACGTCCCCGAAAGAGACGTGAAAAAGGCGCTTCGAGGGTTACATAGTAACTCTGAAAGGCAGAGAAGTCAAGTATTCAAAAACTGGACGGCTATAAGCAAAAAGAGCCTTTTCCCTCTGCCATACACCATCAACCACGGCCCCTCAAATTCTGCGGGGGACCCCCTGCAATTTTTGGGAGGGGAATAGTATTAACAAGACGTAAAGCAACAAGTATAAAACCCTTCCAAGCGGCCTTCAGTGCATGCGGTTTCTCCGTTTTGCCAACACGGTTTCTCTCGACTTTTCCGCCCCTCCGGGGTATTGTGTGTTGCCAAGGAGGGGTGAAAGTGGAGAATCTAATCAACGAACTCTATTACGGCAACATCTGCCCTGTTGAGCAAATGGGCCGGCCAGCGCCGGAGGAAAAGGGTATCTTAAAACGAATACACGAAAATGAGGAAAAGCTACGGGCGACCCTCGATGAACAAGAGAAAGCCATTCTCGAAGCTATAAAGGATGACTGCCTCACTGTATCCAGCTCAATAGGCGAGAGACGCTTTCGCGAGGCGTTCAGCTTGGGAGCGAGGCTGATGTCGAAATACTCACCACCGGCTCTCAATAATTGCGGGAGTTCCCCGTAAAAGGCAAGATGCAAAGTCGGTTGTTCCCCGGCAAGGTAGTTATACCATAAGGGGCTCAAATCGTCAACGGTCTTAACGGCACCGTGAGCACGTTGTTGGGCCTGTGTACGAGTTTAGGGAAGAAGGTAGAATGAATACACCTCCAAAGCGGCAAAACGCCGTGTTGCGCAATTGTTGGCAAACAGAATTTTCCTCTCTGCACATAATCTCCAGCTCTGAGTAGGTGACACTGAGGCGGATTCTCTGCACTTTTTCGGGCGAAAAAGGCCGTTCGATTATTGGACAAGATAAAGAGCCGCCGTCGTGCGCGACGGCAGCTCGGCCACAAAGCCCCGCAGTGCGGGGCTTTTCTAGGGTCGAGAAGCGCAGTCGGTTTTGACCGGGCTATGCTATTCCCGCAGTCGGAAGTGGCGGAAACGCCCGTGTTTCCAAGGCGTTTTCCGCCGTCGTGAGGTGGACCCGTAAAAAGTTATCCGTTTGTACACATTTTTGCTCTGGCAATTTGGCGGCAAAGCTGGTATGTTGTGTGTTTGCCGAAGGGCGGAAAGGAGATGCACGACATGGCAAAGCGCAGAGCGAATGGCGAAGGGAATATTCGCAAAAGGCCGGATGGGAGATGGGAAGGACGGTATGTTGCGGGGCACGATGAGAACGGAAAAGCCATCCGCAAGAACGTGCTCGGCAGAACCCAAGCGGAGGTCAAGGAGAAGCTGAAGAAGGCGCTCCAAGAGTGCGCCGAGATTGACATCGAGAAAGCCAAGGAATACACTGTGGGGGCATGGGTGAGGACGTGGTATGAGACGTACTCGAAGCCGCACATACGAGAGAGCACGCAGGAATTTTACAAGGACTACATCGAACACCACGTAGTGCCTCGCATCGGCAACATAAAACTTGCGAAGCTGACCGGGCGGGATATACAGAAGATGTACAATGAAGTCAAGACCAGCGGGCGAATCAGGGTATCCAAAGACGGCAACACCGGTATGAGCGCCAGCTACGTCCGAGGACTGCACATGATGCTACACAACTGCCTTGGCCGGGCAGTGAAGGAGAGGCTGATCCTGCGGAATCCGACCGAGGACTGCATCGTGCCGAAACTGGAGAAGAAAGAGATGCACATCCTCCATTCGGAAGACATCAGTGCCTACCTCAAGGAAGCAGATAAACGGGGCGTACTGGCGATGTTCTTTCTGGAACTGACCACAGGATTGCGAAAAGGAGAACTGGTTGCCCTGCTGTGGTCTGACCTCGATGAACAGTCAATGACCCTGAACATCTGCAAGCAGGCCGTCAGGGTCAAAGGCGGAGGGGTAAAAGTTACCCGTCCCAAAACTGAAACCTCCATTCGCAGAATCTCACTGTCCCAGGAGACAGTGGAAATTCTCAAAAAAGAACATGAGAAGCACCCGGACATCGAGTACATGTTCCCCTCCCCAAAGACGCTGGGGATGTACTACCCCGATTCCGTCACAGCCATCCACAACAAAATTCTCAAATCCGCCGGCCTTCCTCATATCCGTCTGCATGACTTGAGACACACCTTCGCGACCTTAGCCCTCCAAAACGGCGTAGACGTCAAAACCGTCTCCAGCATCCTGGGCCACTACGATGCCGGCTTCACCCTCCGCACTTACACCCACGTCACAACAAAAATGCAGGAGGAAGCCGCCGCAACGATGGGCAAACTAATTGGAGCGAATGTATGAGCAAAATCTACCCATCCTTATCTAAAAAGGCCGTGGGACGCCAAATCCCACGGCTTTGTGCTCTCCAATCCTTTCCGCTCCGAATTCCCGTTGGGGTCAGAAGTGGGTCAGAAAAACATTCGTGTCAACCAAACCAGCCAAAAAAGTACCGGATTTCCCGATTTTCTCAGGAAATCCGGCTGTTTTTGGAGCTGGATGCGAGATTCGAACTCGCGACCTCATGATTACGAATCAGGCGCTCTACCGACTGAGCTAATCCAGCACACTGCAAGCTTAAATAGTATAACATACCCCCGCCCCGTAGTCAACTGTAAAATTTCGAGGCGGGGGAAATTTTTTCAGAGGAGATGGATCACCCCAAAGGCGGCGGCGGTGGTGAGGGTCGCGGCGACAAGAAGCCCCAGAAAGATGGCAGGGGCGGCACGGCGGACGCGCATTCCCAAGACAGCCGCCACAAGCGCGCCCGTCCAGGCGCCCGTGCCCGGAAGAGGGATCCCCACCAGTATTACAAGGCCGAAAAAGCTATATTTCCTCACAACACGCCCCTTAAGGTGTGCCTTGTTTTCAAGCTTTGTGATGATGCCGTCAAATTTGTCGCTTTTCCGGCGCAGCCACGCAAAAATGCGCTTAATATAGAGTATAATAAACGGAACCGGCAGATAGTTGCCAAGTAAGGCGCAGATAAGAGCCGTGGGATAATGGAGCCCCAGCGCCATCGCGTAGGGTATCCCGCCCCGCAGCTCCACCACAGGGATCATGGATATTATAAAGGTCGCCGTCATCTTCCCCAGCTCAGTCCCGGTAAGCCAATCCAGCATAAAAAATAGTCCGCCTCTGCAGTTTGTCTCTTTTGTCAATTTTATATTACCGTGCGTAAAAATGCAAGTGGTAAATCCTTAATTTCTCAGCTCCTTCTCCCGTATTCCGCCGGCGGTCTTTCAGTGAATGCCGTGGCGGCGCCTTTCCCGGAAGCGTCCATCCTATTTTAAATACTTGCCCCCGGGCCAAAAAAACCGCGGCTTTTTTGATTTACCCTATTGACATTCCAAATCCGCGGTGCTATAATTCAACCAATCTATTCAGTAGGTAAGAAGGTATTTATATTGCAAAACCATTTTGTAATGCTTGTGCGGCACAATTTCCGTTTTGGCCGAATGTGTTGAGGCCCGAGAACCACCCTCAAAACATTCATAAAAAGAAAGGAAAATGACATTATGTCCGCATATAAATTCGAGACTCTTCAGCTCCACGTGGGTCAGGAGCAGGCCGACCCCGCCACCGATTCCCGCGCTGTTCCCAT
>CANQBC010000056.1 GCA_947589225.1 uncultured Oscillospiraceae bacterium
AAAACAGAAAATTTTGCGGCTTCTGTTTTCATCTCTATTTGTGCCGGCGCCGCACCGGCATGGTGATTATTATGAAAAAGATTCTTGCCATTCTCTTAGCGCTGGCCCTTTGCGTCTCCCTCCTTGCCGCCTGCGGCGGAAACGGGGATACGGAAAACAAGGACAGCTCCAAAAACGATGAAACTGTGAATATCCCTGATTCCGGCGATACCCAAAAAGACGATGATACCGAAAAGCAGGAGGACACCTCCAATCCCCAGCCCGACCTGACTCCCGCCGAGAAGATCGTGAACAGCTACTACAGCTACGGCTACAACGCCGGCGATATGTTCATGACCTACTATTTCCACTTCTACCCCGAAATTGCCGGCCTTGGCGCTGTCTATTATGCCGGCTTTGCCATGAACCAGATCACCTTCTCCGGTACATATGAGGTGGTGGAGCAGGAGACCGAGTACGCCTGCTGGCCTGACCGCGCCACTGTTGAGGCCGCCGAGGAGGGCGCCGCGCCTCCCACCGGAAAGGCTCCCTACGCTGTCAACTTCTACGACATGGACGGCAACCTTGTGGACACCTGCGCCTTTGACGGCGACAATCTCTACGAGGACATGGAGGCCATCACCGGCATTGGCGGCGGCAACGCTGTCTACGCCCGTGATCTTGACGTGGAGAATTCCCCCTTTAAAACAGACTACAACGGCGAGAAGGCCACCGCGCTTTTGAGCCTTGTGGATCCCAACGACGAGACCGCCACCCTGGAGCTCCTGGTCAACGGCAAGTATAACGACGCCGTCATCATGTTCGTGACCGGCACCTACGCCATGAACGAGGATCAGAGCGAGATCACCCTGACTCCCGATTCCGCCTCCGATAACGGCGCTGTCGTCACCAAGAACGCCGACGGTACCTACACCTACAAGTCCGCCGACGATACCGAGGTCGTCATGACCGTGGTAGGCGCAGCCAAGAACATCGCTTACCTCTACAAGGGCGAGATCCCCGTACCCGGCGCCGACGCGATGGGCGACCTTATCTGCGAGCTCTATGACGACGGCACGGCCCGCCTCTACGCCTCCGCCTTCGGCAGCTCCTTTGACATCGACTCCGCCGACAGCTACGACATCGACATGGAGAGCTACGTCATCACCGTCCACTTCAAAACAGCCGGCGACATCGCCACTGCCCCCTATGGTGTCTCCATGGATTATGCCGCCACCGGCATCGAGCTCTTTGGAGATGTGAACTCCACTCTCTCCATGGTCACCGAATAATTCCGAAAAACAAAATGATCAATAAAAAGGGCGCGGTCTCCGCGCCCTTTTTTAAAGAAGGAGTCATTATGCGCGCATACCAATACGAGACAATTGAAATGACCTTTCCCGGCACAGGCAATTTGGAGGCCGCCTTCGTGAAAGACGACGAGATTGTGACCGTCCGGGGTTTTCAGTCCTCCGAAAACACGGTGACGCTCCGTTTCCTGCCCCTGCGTGCAGGTAGGCACACCTTTGAAATCACTGGCGCTGTCAGGGAGAGCGGCATCATAGATGTCCTTCCTGCGCGGGAGGGTCATCACGGCCCGGTTCGGGCGGTGGGGACATGCCTTAAGTATGCGGACGGAACCCTTTGCCGCACCTACGGCACTACGGTTTATGCCCTTGCGCACCAGCCGGACAGCCTTATCGACGAAACTATGGAGACCCTGAAAAATACCCCCTTCAATAAGATCCGCCTGTGCGTCTTCCCAAAGCATTTTCTCTACAACGAAAACGAGCCGGAGTTCTTCGCCTTTGAGCGTCGGGAGAACGGGGCCTGGGACACCTCCATGCCCTGCTTCGCCTTCTGGGACCGGTTCGACAAGCGCCTTTGTCAGCTTTTTGACATGGGCTTTCAGGTGGATTTGATCCTCTTCCACCCCTACGACCATTGGGGCTTCTCCTCCATGAGCCGGGAGGACGACCTTCGGTATCTCGATTACGTCATCCGCCGCTTTGCCGCGTACCCGAATATCTGGTGGAGCCTCGCTAACGAATACGACGTGATACCGGCAAAGTCTATGGAGGACTGGTATGATATCGAGAAATATGTTTCAGAGTACGATCCCTTCCACCACCTCATCGGAAATCACCATTGCATCTCTTTGTGGCCCCACGAGAGGCCGTGTACGACTCATGTCTCCTTGCAGACAGGACAACTGTACCGCATCCCGGAGTGGCTGGAGAAGTACCGTAAGCCCGTGCTCATTGATGAGTGTGGGTATGAGGGAAACTTGGGTGAGCTGTGGGGCAGTCTCTCCGGCGAGGAACTGACCGCCCGTTTCTGGCGCACCTTTGCTTTGGGTGGGTACTGCACACATGGGGAGACATTTTTGAATGAAAATGACCTGGAGGAGATCGTTTTCTGGTCCAAAGGCGGGAAATTACGCGGGGGGAGCATAAATCGAATTGCCTTCCTGCGGGAGATCATGGACGCGCTTCCCGGCCCGTTGGAACCGGAGAATGCGGGGTTCTGCGCCGTCCGAGGAAAAAGCCCGGAGGAGCTGGAGGAGCTTTTGGCCTCCGTCCACCAGGGGATGCGGGTCTACTATGAGCGCGTTCTCGCCATGGATCCCGTTGAGCGGGAGCGGTTTCTGGACGGCCAGGTTCAGTACCGGGGCCGGTGCGGCGACGAGGCGATTCTTGTCTACTGCGATATCCAGACCTTCGGGCAGCTGCGGCTTGACCTGCCGGATAGGGAAAGGTATACTGTAGAGGTGATCGACACCTGGAACATGACGCGGGAGGTCCAAATACGCGACGCCCATGGACAGGTGACGGTCAAACTGCCCGGAAGACCCTGGATGGCAGTGCTTGCCAGGAAAAACCATTGATGGGGGGGGAAAAAACGATCATGTACAACGCTTTTTATCCCGGGGAAGAGTGGCTGGACACCGAGGGCAAGCCCATCCAGGCCCACGGGGGGAGCATCCTCGCCGTGGACGGCGTCTACTACTGGTACGGAGAGAACAAGGAGCATACCGACGGCAAAAACGGCGTCTGGCACTGGGGCGTGCGGTGCTACGCCTCCCGGGATCTCTACAACTGGGAGGACAGGGGCCTTATTATCCCGCCGGTGACGGACGATCCCGCCTCGCCGCTCCACCCCGCGTCCATGGTGGACAGGCCCCACATCCTCTATAACGCCCGGACGAAGAAATACGTCTGCTGGCTGAAGATCATGAAGAGGGGCGGCGGGCAGGCGTCCACGATCCTGACGGCGGACAGTATTCTGGGGCCGTACCAAATTGTTCGCACCGGCCTTTACCCCCTGGGCATGAGCGCCGGGGACTTCGATTTGGCCGCCGCCTCCGACGGGAAGGGGTATTACTACTTCGAGCGGGTCCACTCGGAGACCATCTGCGCCGACCTGACCGACGATTATACGGACGTGACCGGCTTTTACAGCACCCACTTTCCCCACCACGAGGGCCCGCCCTTCGTCCGGGAGGCCACGGCGCATTTTACCCGCCGGGGAAAGCACTACCTGCTGACCTCCGGCACCACCGGCTACAAGCCTAACCCCAGTGAGGCGGCCATAGCGGACACCTGGCACGGGCCGTACACGGTCCTGGGCGACCCGCACCCGGCGGACGCGTCGCGCACCTCCTTCCACTCCCAGATCTCCAGCGTGTTCAAGGTCCCCAGCAAGCGGGATCTGTACATCGCCCTGGCCGACCGGTGGATCCCGGATCACATGGAGTGGGCGTATTCCGAATACAAAAAATTCTTTCAAAAGCACTTCGACCCGGAATTTGAGGGCACGTTCACCGACCCCGGCTGGCTCGGAGATGCGGAGCTTGACACCTCCCGTGCCCGGTACGTCTGGCTGCCCATCCGGTTTGAGGGCGACAGGCCGTTTATCGACTGGCGCGACGAATGGAGATGGGAGGACTGCGAATGAAATACGAGCCGGTTCAACTCTTTGCCGATTCCGAATATACCTACCCCATGGCGTTCGGCGTTCGGCCCGATCTTACGCCGTACATCCATGAGGACGGTGAAACACGCCCCTGCGTCATCGTCGTCCCAGGCGGGGGCTACGCTCTGGCCTCTCCTACGGAAGGGGAATTGGTGGCTGAACGTTTCTATGAGGCGGGGTACCAGGCGTTTGTGCTGACCTACACCACAAATCTTTTGTGCGCCGCGCCGCTCATGGATCTTCCCCTGCGTGAGCTTGCCCGTGCCATACGCCTTGTCCGGGCCAGGGAGGGGGAGTACAGGGGTGACCCCAAACGGGTGATCCTGTGCGGCTTTTCCGCCGGAGCGCACCTGTGCGGGAGCGTCTGCGTCCACTATGAGGACGCGCGGGAGCCAAATCCATTCCTTGCGAACATTTCCGCCCGGCCCGACGCCGCCATCCTATCCTATCCTGTGATCACAAGCGGGGAGCACGCCCATCGGGACTCCTTCAAACATCTTCTGGGCGGGGACATTTACGAGCGCCGGGACTCCAAGGCGGCGGAGCTTTTGGACTACTGGTCTCTGGAGAAGAACGTCACCGGCGAAACGCCCCCCGTCTTTCTATGGCAGACGGTCACGGACGAGCTGGTGCCCGTGGAGAACAGCCTCCTGATGGCCGCCTCCCTCCGGGAGCATAACGTCCCCCATGCCCTGCATCTTTTCTCGGAGGGCCGCCACGGGCTGTCCCTGGCGGACGAGCGATGGGCGTCGCATCAATACGGGGACAGCCACTGCGCAAATCAGCTGGGATTTTTGGTAGGTGCCGTCAAGACAGGGAAGCTTCCCCTGCCGGAGGAGACGAAAAACGGACTTTTAGCGCTGGCCTCCATGGAGGACACCGGCACGGACGCACCGAGCCGCGAGGTGGCGGTCTGGCCGGATCTGGCCATGGAGTGGCTGAGAAGAATTTTTTGAGAGAGGAGCGGCCCTATGACGAAAATTGATTTTTGTAAAAATTGGACATTCACCCGCGAGGGCGCCGCACCCCGTGTGCTGGATCTGCCCCATGACGCGCAGATGGAGGAGACGAGAGGCGCCGATATGCCTTCCGGCTCCGCCGGAGCGTATTTCGCCGGGGGAAAATACGTGTATGAAAAGACCTTCGACGGCACCGGACTTTCTGACAAGGCAGTCATGCTCCAGTTCGGCGGCGTGTACCGAAAGGCGGAGGTGTTTTTGAATGGCGAGCGCGTCTCCGCCTGTGCCTACGGCTACGCCCCCTTCTGGGCGGATCTGACCGGCAGAGTGCGGGAGGGGGAGAATATTTTGCGCGTCACGGCGGACAATTCCGAGACGCCCAACTCCCGCTGGTATTCCGGCGCGGGTATCTACCGCCCCGTGTGGCTGTGGACCGGGGAGAGGGATCACATCGTCCCGGAGGGGGTCAACGTGACCACCCTGAGTGTGACTCCGGCACGGATCCTGGTGGAGACGGAAATCTGCGGGCAGGGGAACGTATCGGTAGATATTCTGTACAACGGCTCCGTGGTTGCCGCTGGAAACGGCGCGAGTGTGGAGCTTACGATTCCCGACGCCCATCTTTGGAGTGCGGAGACACCGAACCTCTACACCTGCCGCGTGTCGCTTGTAAAAGACGGCGTAACCGTAGATACCTGTGACGTGCCCTTTGGCATCCGTAAGCTTGCGTGGAGTACAAAGGGCTTTTTCGTCAACGGCGTGGAGACAAATCTGCGCGGCGGGTGCCTCCACCACGACAACGGCATACTTGGCGCGGCGACGTATTACGAGGCCGAGGAGCGAAAGGTGCGGCTCCTCAAAATGTGGGGCTTCAATGCCATCCGCTCCGCCCATAACCCCGCGTCCCCGTATCTTCTGGAGGCATGCGACAGGCTTGGCATGTACGTGATGGACGAGATGTGGGACATGTGGTACAAGACAAAGACCTCCCACGACTACGCTTTGGACTTTGAAGCCAATTGGCAGTGTGACATCGAAAATACCGTCCGCCGGGACCGGGTTCACCCCAGCGTGGTTCTTTACTCCATCGGCAACGAGGTGACGGAGCCGGCGGAGGATCAGGGCAATGAGCTGGCCCGGGAGCTGGTAGATGCTTTCCACCGCCTGGATCCCACCCGCCCCACCACACTGGGACTGAATCTGGCGCTGGTGATGATGGCAAAAATGGGCGCCGGCGCCTTTGGCGGGGAGGATCGGCCCAAGGAGGACTTTTCCAACATCAGCAGTGAGGATTACAATAAATTGGCTATGGCCAGCGGTGAGCGTATGAACGCCGCCTCCGCCCTGCCGGAGGTGGAGGCCGTCTCCGCCAAAACGCTGGACGCGGTGGATATCGCCGGATATAATTACGGCCACAGCCGGTACCCCTTGGAGCGCGACGAGCACCCGTATCGGGTGATCGTGGGCAGCGAGACGTTCCCGCAGAACATTGCCTCCAACTGGACTATGGTGGAAAAGTACCCCTATCTCATCGGCGACTTCATGTGGACGGCTTGGGACTATCTGGGCGAGGTGGGTATCGGCGCCTGGGTCTGGGATAAAAGCGAATTCGGTTTCGGCAAGCCTTACCCATGGCTCCTGGCGGAGGCCGGGGCCTTGGATATCCTCGGCGACGACACCGCCGAGGCGGGCTTCGCGGCGGCGGTCTTTGAAAAGCGCCTCCGGCCCTACATCGGCGTCCGGCCCGTCAACCACCCCGGCGTCGCGCCGGCGGTTTCCACCTGGCGCGGCACCAACGCCATTCCCAGCTGGTCCTGGCGGGGGTGCGAGGGGAACACGGCAGCGGTGGAGGTCTACACCGCCGCGCGGGAGGCGGAGCTTTTCTTAAACGGCGTCAGCCTTGGCCGCAAGCCGGTGACGGACTATCTTGCCGCTTTCGAGCTTCCCTACGCCCCCGGAGAGTTGACCGCCGTGACCTATGAAAACGGCGCGGAGGCGGGCCGCGCGACCCTCCGATCCGCTGACAGCGATCTCCGACTGCGCATTGCCACGGAGGGAAAGCCGCGCATAGGCCGCCCCTGCTTCATCCGCGTGGACATCACAGGCGGGAACGGCGCGGTGGAATCCAATTTCGATGAGCTCTTGACTGTGGACATCACCGGTGGGCGGCTTCTGGGGTTTGGCAGCGCCTGCCCCAAAACGGAGTGTTCCTACCTCACCGGCACGTTCCCCAGCCACTATGGCCACGCCATGGCGGTGGTGATCCCGGAAAGTAACGAGCTTACCGTCCGCGTCCGCTCCGCCTCCGGGCTTGCGGCACAGGCGACGCTGGACGTGGAAGAGGAGACTGTTTGCTGAAAGATTCTCCCTTGCGCAGGACTTTGAAGTGAAAGGAGATATCCGCATGATCGCCGCGTTGACGGGTGTTACGGGGAATATGGGGGTTGAGGCGCTGCGGGCGCTTCTGGACATCTCCGGCCTGAGGCTCCGGCTTTTGATCCTGTCCGGCGACAGACGGCTTTCGGAGATCAAAAACCTTTGCAAAAACGCCGGGGAACGTGTAGAATATGTGTTCGGGAGCCTATCGGAGCGGGAGACATGCGAAAAGCTGGTTTCCGGCGCGGACTGGGTGGTGAATATGGCCTCGGTCATTCCGCCTCTCAGCGACAAGCGGCCGGGGCTGGCGGTGGAGTGCAATGAACAGGGCGTGGACTGCCTGTGCGCGGCTGTCGAGGCCCAGACCCGTCAGCCAAAGCTTATCCACATCTCCACCGTGGCTCTTTACGGGCATCGGACCCAGGCCCAC
>CANQBC010000057.1 GCA_947589225.1 uncultured Oscillospiraceae bacterium
CCATCGTCTTTCCTCCCGCACTTTTTCTCTTATTTTACCATTCCTTCCCTTCTTGTGCAAGCTGTATATTTTTTGCCGTTTTCAGATACGCCCTAAAACCAAAAGCTTTACACCAAACTTGTGCGATTTAACACCGTGCAGCTCACCGCGCCGAGGCCGTCAACAGCAAAGCACCCAATGGCATAATTCTTCCTTTTTGAATAGTCCTTTTTTTGACACCCCCGTCTGCCTGGTTTTATATCCTTTTCCCCTTTCGTCCTATGTTGAGCGTTTTTCCCATTGAAAAGGCCCTGTACGGGGTGCATATGTTTGCGTCATTGTTGCGGCGAACTTGCGTCAGTATTTCGCTGGATCGCTATAGTTTCAGGGGGTCGACTACTGGGTTTCAACCTGTTTTCTTTTCGATTTCAGACACGCCGGATCATCTGGCGTGTCACTTTTTCTGTCGTTCTGTGATGTAAAAATGAGGCAATTGAACGTCGTGAAAAAATTCTCTGAAAAATCCGATTTGCTCTTGAAATTTCAGTGCGAATCTGTTATATTACTACTTACGCCAAGCAAATGCGCCCGTAGCTCAGCTGGATAGAGTGTCAGACTCCGACGTTTCAGGCAATTGAGTGAGCGATTGCGGTCAAACCCGTTGCGGCACAAGGGATTTCGGATTTACAGAGAAGGAAAAAATAGCACCGTTGACTACTGTTGGACTACTAATTTTTGAGAATTGACTACCGCTTGTTTCTCCCCTTTTTCAAAATATTTTGGCACGTCGGATCAACCGGCGTGCTTTTTTCAGTCTTCTTTTTGAAACGCGAAACGCGGAGTTCCTTGACGGCAGAAACCCTCTCTTAGAAAACTGATTTAGTCGCTGGCAGGCGGTCCACGCGCCCCTTGACAAGCTTAGCCCCAATTTGTATAATTAGAATGTTTAATTATGTCCTTGCGATGGGGGTAAGGGTGCATGAAAAGAAGGTTCGCCGGTCTGGTCCTGACCTGCCTTTTGGCCCTGCAACTGACGGCCTGCGGCGACGTTCCGACGCCCGATTTGCCGGGCGGTCCGGGGGACGGGCCCTCAGAGCGGGTCCCGGTGACCATGCTTTATACGATGGATCTGACCAACTTTGAGGCGCTGGTGGAGCAGGCCTGTCCCGGCGTCGATCTTCAAATCGAGCGCAACGCCATGGCCACCATCGATGGGGAGAGCGAGCGCCGTCTGCGCACGGGACACGGCTCCGACATCATCACCACCTCCATGCCCACCGGGGATGTACGGAACTACGCAATGGATCTCAGCGCCATGGAGTTTGCCTCAGCCTACCAGGCGGGTATCTCCCAGAGCTTGCTCATAGGCGGCAGGACCCTGTTCCTGCCCCTGCCCGGACAGTACTCCGGCTACATCTACAACGCCACTCTGGCCGCCGAGGCCGGGGTGACTGAGCCTCCCGCCAACACCGGGGAGCTTTTGGCCATGCTGGACGCGGCGGCGGACCGGGGCCTGGGTATCGGAAGCGACGGCGTGGCCTTCGCCATCGAGTCCAACGACATAACCACCGTATCCTCCTATTTCGTGGGCACTCAGATCCCCGACTTTCTGGGCCGAGCCGACGGCATCATCTGGCGGGAGCGTCTCACCCGGCGGGAGGACACCTTCGCCCAAGGTATGGCCAGCTGTCTCAGTCTGTCCTCCGCCATGGTGGAGAAGGGCTATCTCGACCCCAACCGCCTGAGCAACGCCCGGAGCAACGCGACCCCCGTCGAGGAGCGGATGCTGGACGGCACCTTGATGCTCACATACAGCACGGTCCACTTCCTGGACATTCTGAACGCCAAAAGCGACCAATTTAAGTTCGCTATGCTCCCCTTTCTCACCTCGGAGAGCAGCCACCCCTGGACCACTGCCGCGCCGGTGGCTTATCTCGGATTGAACGCGGCGCTGGCTGAGCCCGGCAGGGAGAAGGTTCTGGACGCCGCCAAGCAGGTCCTGACGGTACTGTCCACCCCCGAGGGACAGGCCGCCTTTATCCAGGACCTGGGGGCCTCCCAGTCCTATCTGGCCGCGCAAGTCCCGACCCAGCTCCAGATCCCCGAGGGGATCGCGGAATGTGTGGCAGACGGGTATGTGTACAACATCCAGTTCCCCGCGAAGCTCCTCAACTACTTTGGCCGGAGCATGGTGTCCGCGCTCAGCGGCAAGATTACCCTGGAGGAGGCGCTGTCCAACGTGGACCGGTACTTCCTGGAGGGGGACGAGGAGATCGAGTACGACCAGACGCTCATCGGTGTTGTGGCGGGGGATATGATCTATGAGGACTACAATGTCCGCCGTCAGGAGACGGGCATCGGGAACCTGGTGGCCGACGCCATCCGGGAGATGGCCCAGGTGGACGTGGGCTTTGTCAACGGCGGCGCCATCCGAGGCAGTCTCTACGAGGGCAACGTATTCGGCAGTGACCTGGACGTGGTCTGCCCCTATGACAACGGCGTGGTGGTGCTGAAGGTGAAGGGGACCGTGATCCGGGAGATGTTGGCAAACGGCTTGACCCTCATCAACCAGGAGAGCGGTATCCCCGGTGGCCGGTTCCTGAACGTGTCGGGCATATGCTACTCCTTCCGGGCCCCCACCGAGGACAGCCCCGCGGAGCTCCTGGACATCACGCTCCCCGACGGGTCACCCTTTGACGAGTCCGGGACGTACACCATCGCGGTGACCTCCTATATGTGCGGCGCGGATGGGTATCTGGACAACAACGGCGACGGCTTTACCATGCTCAACGTATACAGCGACACGGCTCCCCGGGCCAAGGACGTCACTCTGGTACGGGAGACCGGCCAATCCTTCGGGGATGCCCTTCGGCTTTACTTCCAGACCCACAACGGCGAGGCCATCCTGGCTCAGCCCGAAGGGCGCATCAAGGTGGTGAACGGAGATGACTGAACAAAAAAGGCGGTCCAGGCTCCCCTATCTTCTGTTGACAGCCCTGATCTTCGTCATCTGCGCGGGAGGGTTCGTGTGGCTCATCCTGTCCTCCGCGCAGATCACCATGTCCTCCGGCACGGAGATGAACAGGATGTACCTGCGGGAGATGACGGCCCAGATTGGCAGTCACCTCGACACCGGCCTCAATGCCCGGTTCTCGTCCCTGCATACCATTGCGGAGAGCGCCAATGAACGGGACCTTGAGGATCTGGACTCCCTGTCGGTCTTCCTCACCAAGGCGGAGGAGCACAATGATTTTCAGTTCCTGGCTTTTCTGGACGACGACGGGCTCTACTATTCCGCCGATGGCGTCCGGCCGGCGGCGTCCAGGTTGAGCTTTCTGGGGGCCCTGCTCCAGGGGGAGAGCGATCAGATCTCATACAGCGAGGCGCTGGTTAACGAGAATATGATCATCATGGCCGTCACCATCGACCCGGTCTCCTTTGGGGACAGGACCTTCGTGGCCATCCTGGCGGGGCTGACCAACGAGGCCTTCAGCTCCCGGCTGGCCCTTCAGAATTACGAGGCCCAGACCTACGCCAGCATCGTCACCCAGATGGGGAACTTTATCATCCACAACACCTTCAACAGCGATCTCCCGGCGGGCACCAATATCCTGACGAAGCTGGAGACGTACGCCTCCTTCAGCGAGGGCTACTCCCTGGAGCAGATACGGAACGATTTCGCCGCCCGGTCCCCGGGGATGAGCATTTTCCAGGCCGGGAGCCACCTGCAGTGTATGTACTACGCCCCCATCCAGGGGACCGACTGGTTCATGCTTTTGGAGATCCCCTATGAGGTGATCGACCAGATGGTGAGCGCCCAGACGAGCCATCTGAACAGGAACGCCATCATCGTCCTAGTCATCATCCTGGTGTCTATTTCGATCCTGTTCATGGCCTACTATTTCAACCTCCAACAGCACACCCGGGCCCTGGTCCAGGCCAACGAGGCCGCCGTGGCCGCCCAGGAACGGGCGGAGAGCGCCAACCGGGCCAAGAGCGAGTTTTTGAGCCGTATGAGCCACGAGATACGCACGCCCATGAACGGCATCATCGGCATGAGCACCATTGCCCGGCAAAATCTGAACGATCCGGCCAAAGTGGAGGACTGCCTGAAGAAGGTCTCCCTGTCCTCCAAGCACCTGCTGGCGCTGATCAACGACGTGCTGGATATGTCCAAGATCGAAAGCGGCAAGTTCGAGATGAAATATGAGCCCTTCGACATGCGCCTCTTTCTGGAGAGCCTGATCAGCGTCTACCGGACCCAGGCGGAGTCCAAGGGCATCGCCATGGACGCCGTCCTCACCGGGCAGGTGGACGGGACCCTGGTGGGGGATTCCCTGCGGCTCAATCAGATCCTGTCCAACCTGCTGTCCAACGCCATCAAGTTCACCTCCTCCGGCGGGAAGGTAACCCTGCGGATCTCCGAGGCCCGGCGGGAAGAGGGACGCCTCTGGGTGCTCTTCCAGGTGGAGGACACCGGCGTGGGGATCAAGAAGGAGAATTTCGATAAGATCTTTCAGGCCTTTGAACAGGAGCACTCCGGCGTGGCCCACCAGTTCGGCGGTACCGGTCTGGGGCTGTCCATCGTGAAGCGGTTTTCCGAGATGATGGGCGGCAGTGTGGAGCTGGAGAGCGTCTACGGGGAGGGCAGTACCTTCTCGGTCCGCATCCCCTTTGCCACCTTGGAGGGGGCCCGGCCCATCGTCTGGAGCGAGGCTCTGACGGCCTCGGATGCGGGGAAACCGGAGAAGAAGGTCGACTTCCACGGAAAGCGCATCCTCCTGGTGGAGGACAATGAGCTCAACCGGGAGATCGCCGTGGAGCTCCTGGGGGCCGAGACCGGCGCGGAGATCGAGGAGGCGGAGGATGGCCAGCGCGCGGTGGATATCTTCCGGGAGTCGGAGGTCGGCCGCTTTGACCTGATCCTCATGGACATCCAGATGCCCCGCATGGACGGCTATGCCGCCACCAGGGCCATCCGTTCCATGGACCGGCCGGACGCCGGGACCGTTCCCATTTTAGCCATGACGGCCAACGCCTTCGCCGAGGACGCGGAAAAGAGCCTTAAGGCGGGTATGGACGCCCACATTCCAAAACCCCTGGAGATCGATACCGTGTACGCCACCCTGAACGACATCCTATCCAGACAAAAAAACAGCGGGAAATAGACAGCCGTGGCCAACAAAATTGCTGCCCATAGGCAGGCCGGCGATTCATTCCCGCAAGCGGTTTGGATCCTTCCCGCCGCAAGGTAATGCTCTCGGCGGGGAGGTCCGTCTTTCCCCTGTCCTCCAAAAAAATGAGCTGGCAGACGGTCCACAAAAAATCTCTCTTAAAAATCTGATTTGCACTTGAAATTCAGGGTCAAATTTGCAGAGAGTGAAAAAATAGCGCCGTTGACTACTGTTTGACTACTTATTTCTGAGAATTGACTACTGATGGCTGCTATTTGAGATACTTATGAAAAAGCATCTTTGCAAAGTATATATAAGCCGGGCATTGCCCGGTTATTTTTATGCGAAAATATATTGACCCAGATACTCCTATATAGTATAATCCTATAAAGCAGTAAGAAAGGAGAACCCGATGGAACAACAGGACGGTTTTTTAATCACAAGGATCAAGCAAGTTGGCGGCAGAATTTTTGAACGCATCCTGGCCCAAAAGAACATCGACGCTTTCAACGGCGCGCAGGGACGAATTCTGTATGTTCTCTGGCATGAGGACGGTATTCCTATCAGCGAGTTATCCAGAGAGACAGGGCTGGCCATGACGACGCTCACCGGTATGCTGGACCGGATGGAAACGAGTGGCCTGGTGCGGCGGGACAGGGGCGATACGGACCGCAGGAAGATACTCATATATCTGACGGAAAGCGCGAAAATGCTGAAGGACGACTACGACGAGGTCACAAAGGAGATCGGCGATATTTACTATAAGGGTTTTTCCGAGGAGGAAATTCGACAGTTTGAAGCTTATCTCCGGCGAATACTTGCGAATGTGGAGGAGCGGATTTAGGATGTACGTATGCATCAAAGACCAGATACAGAATATGAACCTGGTGATCGGCTGTACGGTAGGTTGCCCCTACTGCTACGCTCGGAACAACGTGCGGCGGTATCACATGATTGATGACTTTTCAAAGCCGGAGTTTTTTCCGGGTAAACTGAGGCTGATGGAAAAGGAAAAACCGCAGAATTTCCTGCTGACTGGCATGAGCGACCTGGCCGGGTGGAAGGCGGAGTGGCGGGAGCAGGTATTTGCAAAGATGGCAGAAAATCCTCAGCACCAGTTTCTGTTCCTGTCAAAACGCCCCGACCTCTTGGACATCGACACCGACCTTGACAACGCTTGGTTCGGCGTGACGGTAACAAGAAAATCGGAGCTTTGGAGAATTGACGCACTGCGAAAAAATGTTCGGGCCAGGCATTACCATGTGACATTTGAGCCGCTGTTCGACGATCCGGGCGAGGTGGATCTCAGTGGTATCGATTGGGTGGTCATCGGGACTATGACCGGCCCGATGAGCCGGAAGGTGCGGACAGCGCCGGAATGGGTGTATTCCCTGACGGAACGGGCCCATGCGCAGGGTACCCGTGTGTTTTGGAAAGAGGACCTTGCCCCTATCATGGGCGAAGATATGGTACAAGAGCTTCCCGATGCTTACAATAAAGTTTTGGAGGAACAAAAGAAATGGCACAAATAAGTGAAAACGGCGTTTTGATTGCCGATGTTGACACGAAAAACATTATGACGAAGTCCAGTCTCCCAGTGGGCGGGTACTCCGTCAATCCCTATGTGGGGTGCACCCATGGGTGCAAATACTGCTACGCCTCCTTCATGAAGCGCTTTACCGGGCACACGGAGGAGTGGGGAACTTTCCTTGATGTGAAGCACTGGCCGGAGATCAAAAATCCGCAGAAGTACGCCGGTCAGCGGGTGGTGATCGGCTCGGTGACGGACGGCTACAATCCGCAGGAGGAAATTTTCGGGGCGACCCGCAAGCTCCTTGAAGAGCTTCGCGGAAGCGGCGCGGATATTCTGATCTGCACGAAATCCGATCTTGTCCTGCGGGACCTCGACCTTTTGAAAGAACTGGGACAGGTGACGGTATCCTGGTCGATCAACACGCTGGATGAGAACTTCAAGAACGACATGGACAACGCCGTAAGCATTGAACGGCGTATTGCCGCTATGAAGCAGGTCTACGATGAAGGTATCCGCACCGTCTGCTTTGTGTCGCCCGTCTTTCCGGGGATCACGAATTTTGAAGCGATCTTTGAGCGGGTCAGAAACCAGTGCGACCTCTTTTGGCTGGAAAACCTCAATCTTCGCGGTGGGTTCAAAAAGACAATTATGGACTATATTGCGGAAAAACATCCGAGCCTCGTGCCGCTTTATGATGAAATTTACAACAGGCACGACCGAAGCTACTTTGCAGCACTCGAAAAGAAAGCGGAGGAGATGGCGAAGAAATACGACTGCCCGTTTGTGGATAACGAGATGCCCTACGGCCGCGTCCCCCAGGGGCACCCTGTGATCGTGGACTATTTCTACCACGAGGAGGTACGGGGATCTGACAATACTGGCAGGCGAAATACTAAAGTGGAATGACATAAGTTATTTACGATAGTTTCTCCTGTTACAATAAATTTACCCCAACTTCGTGGCAGCCGGCCACGGGCGAGGGGCATCTCGTTGCCCAAGCTGTTAGA
>CANQBC010000058.1 GCA_947589225.1 uncultured Oscillospiraceae bacterium
GCCAGCGCATCGTCCTTTTGAATGAGAGCGGAAGCCGCCAGAGAAATCACTTCTTCGCACAGCGCCCCCATCTTGATGAGTTCCTGCCCCAGCGTGTCCAGCTGCTCGTCAAACCGTGTCCGCATTATCCAAACCTCCCCGTGATGTAGTCCTCGGTGCGTTTATCCTCTGGCCGGGAGAACATTTTTTCCGTATCCCCATACTCTACCAGTTCCCCCAAAAGGAAAAATGCCGTCCGGTCCGAGATACGCACCGCCTGCTGCATATTGTGGGTGACGATCACGATGGTGTAGTCCTTTTTCAGTTCCATCGCCAGATCCTCAATTTTGGAGGTGGAGATGGGGTCCAGGGCCGAGGTGGACTCGTCCATCAGGAGAACATCCGGCTTGACCGCCAGGGCACGGGCGATGCACAGCCGCTGCTGCTGGCCGCCGGAGAGGCCCAGCGCGTTCTTTTTCAGCCGGTCCTTTACCTCGTCCCAAATGGCGGCGTCCCGCAGGGATCGCTCCACAATGTCGTCAAGCCTTGCTTTGGCACGGATTCCGTGGGTACGCGGGCCGTAGGCCACATTGTCGTAAATGGACATAGGGAAGGGATTGGGCTTCTGGAATACCATGCCGATGTTCCTGCGCAGCTCCGTCACATCCCGGCCGGGGGCATAGATTTCTTCACCCCGATAGGTCAGAGAGCCGGTTACTTTCACACCCTCGATCAAATCGTTCATCCGATTGATGGTACGTAGGAACGTGGATTTCCCACAGCCGGACGGCCCGATTAGGGCCGTGATATTGTGTTCTGGAATATCAAGGCAGATGTTTTTTAGAGCGTGGGTTTCTCCGTAATAGAAGTCAAGATCCCTTGCGGAAATGATCGTATCAGCCATAAGTTAGCTCCTTTTCAGTTTCCGGCCAAGAAAACTTGCGGAAAAATTGATGATGACCGTGAGAATCAGCAAAATGGTCGCAATGGAAAAGGCGACTGAAAAATCAGCGTTTTCTTTGGCGTAGTGGTAGAGTGCGACGGTGAGGGTGGCGCCTGAAGCTCCGGCAACACGGTCAAGGGAAAAGCTCTGCATCGCCATGCTCATACCGGCGGTGTACATCAGCACGGCGCTTTCTCCCACCACCCGGCCCACGGCCAGGATACATCCTGTGACGATCCCGTCGATGGAGGACGGCAGCACAACCGTGCGGATCATGTGCCATTTCCCGCTCCCAAGGCCAAGCGCGCCCTCGCGGTAGGATTGGGGCACCGTTTTTAAGCTCTCCTGGGTGGACCTTATGATAGTAGGCAGGATCATGATAACCAGCGTCAGGGAGCCGGCCAGCAGCGTCTTTTGCAGTTTCAGAGCTGTGCAGAAGATGATAACGCCCACAAGGGCATAAATGATGGAGGGTATCCCCGCCAGCGTTTCAGAGGCAAACTCGATTGCCGCCACAAACCGCCGGTTCCGGGCGTACTCGGTGAGATAGACCGCCGCGCCCACCCCCAGAGGAAGGGATACGATTAAGGATACAACGATCACAAACACCGTGTTTTTGATAGCCGGGAGGATGCCCACCGTACCATTGATGACGCTCTCGGCGGTGGACAGGAACCGCCAGTTGATGCCGCCGATCCCCCGAAACAGGATATACCCGATGAGGAACAGGAGCAGAGAGGCAGTCACCGCCGCACACCCATACAGGAGGGTCCGGCCCACGATTTCATAGAGCTTTCGTCTCATGTCAGCCCTCCTTCTCCCGTTTCAAAACGAGGTTCAAAA
Organism: uncultured Oscillospiraceae bacterium; assembly: GCA_947589225.1. Classification (GTDB taxonomy): domain Bacteria; phylum Bacillota; class Clostridia; order Oscillospirales; family Oscillospiraceae; genus RUG626. The sequence goes on from CANQBC010000058.1 coordinate 1,766, forward strand.
AGGCGTTGATCAGCATGATAAAGAGGAACAGCACAAGACCGATGGAAAACAGCGCCTGCCGCTGCAAGCTCCCGTCCTGGGAGTAGTTCAGCTCAATGGAGATGCCGGTGGTCAGGAAGCGCACGGACCGGGTGAGGGCTGGCATATTGGCCACGTTTCCCGCCACCATCATGATAGCCATAGCCTCCCCGATGGCCCGCCCGATCCCCAGCACCACTGCGGCCGCGATGCCGCTTTTGGCCGCAGGAGCGGAAACGCGGAAATATGTCTCCAATTTTGTGGCCCCCAGGGCCAGGGACGCTTCCTCGTACTCCCTCGGCACAGCTTCCAGAGCCGTCTCCGAAAGTGAGATGATGGAGGGCAGGATCATCACGGCCAACACAAGGATAGCCGCCAGCAGGCTGTCCCCGGCGGGCAGATGGAGCCAGTTCCGCAGGGCCGGGACCAGGACACACATCCCCACAAGGCCATAGACCACCGACGGGATGCCCGCCAACAGGCTGACCGCAGGCCGGAGCAGGTTTGCCAGCCATTTTGGAGCTGCCTTGGCGAGGAATACCGCTGTGAAAAAGCCGATGGGAACGCCAATGACGATGGCCCCGGCCGTGCCATATATGGATGTCAGAATCAGGGGAAGGATACCATACTGATCCTGACCCGCCGCCCAGGTCTTTCCGAAAAGGAACCGGAAAAGGCCGATTTCCCGAATGGCCGGGATGCCGGAAATGACAAGGTAAACGGTGATGAGCAGCACAAATCCCACCGCGACCAGTCCGCACAGGGTAAAGAGGACCTGCATGGCCCTCTCTACCGCTTTTGCTCTCGCTTTCTTCATATCAGTTGGGATAAACAGCGCCCGCCGCGGCAATATACTCCGCCGCCTCCGCGCTCGTTGCAAAATCGAGGAATGCCTGGGCCGCTTCGGAGAGCGCCACGCCATCCTTCGTGACCATTACAAATGGACGCTGAATGGTATAGCTCCCGTCCTTGACGGTGGCCTCGCTGGGGGTAACGCCGTTCACCTTGGCGGCGGTGACGCTGCTGTCCACGGCGGAGAGGGAGGCATAGCCGATGGCGTTTTCATTGGAGGCCACATTTCCGATGACATCGCCGGTGGAGCCGTACTCGTTGGTATAGGCGCACTCGCCCTCCACGCCCACGATCTCCTCAAAGGCGCTGCGGGTCCCGGAGCCGTCCTCACGGCCATAGACCGCGATGGGCGCGTCCGTGCCGCCAAGCTCAGACCAGTTCTTGATCTTCCCGGTGAAAATATCCGCGATCTGTTCCGTGGTCAGGTCCGTGACAGGGTTCTTCGGATTTACCACGACGGCCACGCCGTCCAGAGCCACCACATGGGCCACCGCGCCCTGGTCAACTTCTTCCTGCTTAAGTTCACGGCTGGAAAGGCCGATGTCGCAGGTGCCGTCCAGCACACCGCTGATGCCGGAGCCAGAACCGGTGCCGGAGTAGTTGACGGTGATGTCCGGCTCTTTTGCTTTGAACGCCTCGGTCAGCGCCCCCATCACATCCGCCATGGAGGTGGACCCGTCGGTGTTGACCGTGCCGCCCATTTTGGAGCCGGAGCATCCGGCAAGCATCGAGATCGCCAAAACTGCTACGAGCATGAGTGAAAATACTTTCTTCATCTTAAAATTCTCCTTTGCGTTTATTTCCCTTTTGGGTACAGCTATATGATAGCCTCTCAAAATCAAATCCGTTATCTGCTTCATGTAAAATGGATGTAAAGTTTACCTGCGTTTCAGACTATGAATTATTTTCTCTCGTCATAGGAATTGTGTAGACATATTCAAGTGAAAGAAGGAACTGTAAAATGTATGTAGTGGAATAATAATCTTACATAAGGGGACGATATTATATGAAAAGGCCAACGCCGGTTTATGATTTCAGGGCTTTCGGGCAGGCAATCAAGGCGGCGAGAAAAAGCCGCAATGAGAGCAGGAACACTGTGGGGCGGGAGCTGTTTATCTCTCCTCGCTATCTTGCCAATATCGAGAACAAGGGTCAGCGTCCCAGCCTCCAAGTCTTTTTTGACCTCGTCACCAGGTATCACATCTCGGTGGATCATTTTCTATTTGGTGACAATTCAACTGAAAAGAGTACGCCCCGCCGCCAGCTTGATGCTCTGCTTGACCGAATGAGTGATCAGGGGCTCCAAATCATGACCGCTACGGCGGCGAAAATCGTGGAGCTTGAAAGAGGGCTTGAATAAGAATCGAAAAATGCGTCTCAAATTGAGACGCATTTTTCGACGTAATACGGCTTATGACTCAAGGCATCTGCGCTTCATCTCCGCACATTTTACGTCCACTCCTGCCTGTTCCCCATCGTCCAGATCCCGGTCGTTCCCGGTGATCTGCTCCTCAAGGAACTCCGCGTAGCAGTCAAGCAGCGTGTCCAACAGCTTTTGCGGCGTGTCGGTCAGCTCCGCTCTGTACCACTCGCCCCTTTGCGGCTCCCAGCTCAGGAGCGTGTAGCCGTGGCTGGTCAACACCACCTCGTAAAGCGGGTCCTGTTGAAGATAGTCATGGAATACGTCAAGAATTTTTTTAAATGTCATAATGAACACCTCCACAAACAGCCTATCATATAATCGTAAATTACACAAAAAATCGCCGGTTCGGAAATGCGTCTCAATTTGAGACGTATTTCGACGGGTATATCTGTTTGCGTACTTTTATAAAATATACGCAGACTTCCCGCATAAGTATAGACAAATATTTGTTAATATTCAACCTCTTTCTTTTCGTAGATAATAAAAGCGGAAAGGAAGTGGTGACGCCCATGATTAGCTATGAGCCCTTATGGGAGACAATGAAGCGCAAGAACGTCACCACCTACACCCTGATTTACAAGCATGGCTTCAGCCCGTACACAATTACAAACCTGAAACGGAACAAGAGCATCACGATGTTTACCCTGGAGAAGCTGTGCAAGATCCTTGACTGTCAGGCGGAAAGTATAGTTACATTCCTGCCTGATCCGCAGGAAGATCAAAAGTAAAAATCGGCCCCGTACCGTCCGGGAAGGACAGTACGGGGCCCTCGCTATTGTGTGAAGTATTGCGGTCTGCCAATGCTTTTGAAGCCGGACGTGCCGGTTATGACTACGTTGTTGGAGCCACTGGAACAGTGGATGATCTGGAGGTTGCCGGACTCGTCACGGCCGCAGACGATGCCGACGTGGGAATCCTCCGGGTAGAATACTAAATCGCCGGGCAGGGCCTCCTCCCAGGTGATGGAGGTGCAATAGGTGTGCTGGGAGTGGGCACCGCCGCCGTGGCTGATGTGGTATGCGCCGCCCGTGGCGTTGTAGAACACCCAATCCACGAAGCCGGAGCAGTCCAGGCCGTAGGGCCGGTAGGTGCCGGTGGTGGGGCTGCCCTCGGCTGTGACCTTGGTGACGGCGCCCCAGCTTGGGTTCCATCCCAGGCGCAGGCTCTTGCCGCCCCAGAAGTAGTTGACCTTGCCGTAGAGCATAAGTGCCGTCCGCACCACCTCCCGCCGCTCCGGAGCGAGGTCCGCGGGGAGGGCGTTCAGGACGCGGAAAGCCTCGGCGTTGGCGATGGTCAGGCTTTGGGCCAGGGAGGCTAGGGCCGCGGGGTCGGCCAGAAGCTCGTCCAGGACGGAATTTTGGTAGTCCGTAAAGGAGTAGGCCGTCCGCATTTCATCGGCGGTCTTGGACGTGATGGTGATGGTCAACACCTGCTCCGTCCAGCTGTCGTTCACCTCGTCGTTGGGGTTGCTGTCGGGGTGGTTCACGGGAGTGACCTGGCCCGTGACGGCGTTCATGGCCCAGAAAACGGCGGTCAGCCTCGCCAGACGGTCGGCGTCCAGTGTGGCCACGTCTACCCCGGTGTCGTTTCCGGCGGTCTGGACGGCGAACACGGCCAGGACCTCGCCCCAGTCGGCCATGTGGCCGTTTATCTGTACGCTGTCGTGGGCCGCCGTCTGCAATTCCGCAAGTCTGGCGTTGAAGGCGCTGTTGATGGAGGCCACGGCCTCCGCCGCGGACACGGTATCCTGGGCATTGCCGCCGTCGCTCCCGGCGAAGAAGATCCCGAAGGGCGAGCTGACGATGGCGGCGATCAGGGCCACCACCAAGAGCGCCACCAGCAGGACGCCCCCACCGGCAAGACCGGCCAGGGCGTTTATGATGGTGGATGCCGCCTTTGCCACGGCCTGGACGGCCTTTTTCGTAAAGGCCGCCGCGCTTTTGGCGGCTTTCTTGGCCTGTTGCACCGCCACGCTCCGCATCTGGACCTCCGCCGTCTTACCCAGACTGCGGGAGGCACGGCTGAGGCCCTTGACGGCGGAGTTAGATGCCTTGGGCCGGAATACACTCCGTTTAGGGGCAACCGGTCTTGTTTTCGGGACAGTCCCTTTTGAAGCGGCACGGCTCCGGGGGCGGATGGGATTGATGGATGGAGCTTCAGAAACAGCTGTGGATCTGTTCACGGGAGGTTTGAGGTCCACAACGCTCCCGTAATCCCCGCCTTTTGGCCTTGGCATGACAGGTTTCCCACCGTCAGCGGCGGGTGTATGCACCGTCGTGCGCTCATGGGGTACTGTGGGGGCTTTCTCCTTTATTGAAGCGGTGCGCTGTGTAATATGTTCCGCTTTTGTCCCTGCCCGTGGGGAAATCTCCCTTTCCGTGGGAGTACGGAGGTTATTTTTTGGGCCGCCCCCTGCTGTGGCTTGGCGTGTAGAAATGACGGCCTCGCCGCGCTCCTTGATGATGGGCCTCCCGTTTTGGCTTCTGTCCCGTGGGCTAATGGACGCAGCCTGCCGTTGAGTTGCGGGGGTGGGCGCAGAGTAACTGACTGGCTCCGCGCCGTCAGATACAGACAGTGTCGGCTCTGCGGTGGTCCTGCCCATCTCCCCCGGAGGCACAGCCTCCCGGCCTTCACCCGCCGGGGCAGAAGATGATTCCGCTGTGGGCCGGTCCGCCGCGCGGTGGGGTGTCGCTGGCTTTTCCTTGACGGTCTGCTTTTTCTGCCTTGGTATTGGGCGGCTGACGATCTCATCGACTGCCCACGTCCCCGCGTCCTGCACCTGCTCGGCGGCCTGGGCATCGGCGCCTTCGCTCTCCGGCCTCTGTTCCAGCTCCTTCACATACTTGTCTTTCAACAGCTTCGCCGCCTGCCTGGGGTCGATAACCGGTGCGGCACGGGATTTGGGGCTGTTACCCTTGGCCTTGGGCTTTTCTTTTATGTCCATGTGATTGCTCCTTTTTCAAGGTCAAAAAATGCGTCTCAAATTGAGACGCATTTCGACGGCGGTTTACTTGTCCCCCGGTGCGGTGGTCATCAGGTGGTAAAGCTCTGTATCGCGCGGAAACTCGTTTATGAACGGGACGATGGAGCCGCCGAAGCGGATGAGGCCGTGGCCGGCCTCGGCGCCGGTGATGTAGGACATCTGATTGGAGGAGATGTTCAGGAGCTTGGCAAGCTCCGCCCGGTCCGTGGCGGCCTGGTTCAGGAGGACGAGGAACTCGCTGTTGGCGAACATGAGCCGGGCGGTGTCGGACCGCAGGCACTCCTCCACGTTCTGGGTGGCGGCGGTCATGGCGCAGGCGTATTTGCGAAACCGCTTCCAGCACTTATATAGAAATTGGGCCGAGTAATGGTAGCGGAAGAACAGATACACCTCGTCCACGAATACCCAGGTGTACTTCCCGGCCAGCCGGTTGGCGGCGACACGGTTCTGAATCGTCTC
>CANQBC010000059.1 GCA_947589225.1 uncultured Oscillospiraceae bacterium
TCTACCCCCGGCGTCTTTTGGGTGGCAATGGCCGTCAAGTTCGGCTTCCCGATTTTGGGTTGGATCATCACCATTGTTGCCATGAAGTTCTGCCCGCTGTCCCGTGAGGAGATGGTGAGCGTCCAGAAACGCATCGCCGAGAAGAAGGCCGCGCTGAAAGCGGAAAACTGATAACCTCCTTTTTCCCTTCCTTATGATTGGGTGGCCCCTCGCCGCCCAACAGCTATTATTTTGAAAAGGAGCGCATTATGCGTAGAATCATCAATTTCAACGACAATTGGCGCTTTGCCAAAAGGTGCGGCGCTGACGCGGCGTTGTGCTGCGACTGGCAGAATGTCACCCTCCCCCATACCTGGAACGCGGTGGACGGGCAGGACGGCGGCAATGACTACTGGCGCGGCACGGCTTCATATACAAAAACCTTTGACTGCCCCGCGCACGGGGAGAACGAGCGCGTCTTTATAGAGTTTGGCGGCGCGGCCATGACCGCGGAGGTTATCTTAAACGGCGAGAAGCTCTGCCGCCATGAGGGTGGCTACTCCGCCTTCCGGGTGGATATAACGGATCATCTGCGCGATGTAAGCGAGCTTTGCGTCCTGGTGGACAACTCCGATAACGACACCGTGTATCCGCAAAAGGCGGACTTCACCTTTTACGGCGGCCTATACCGGGATGTGAAGCTGATAGTGGTTCCGGCAGAGCACTTTGAGCTGGGGTATTGCGGCACGCCGGGCATCAAGGTCACGCCGGAGGTGAATCTTTCGGCGAAAACGGCCACCGTCACCGTGGAGACCTGGCACAACGCCAAATCGGTGGAGATCACCGTAGACGGCCGGACCCAGCGGGTAGAGAGTACCGCCGTGTTTACCATTGAAAATGTCCGTCTCTGGGACGGGCTTGACGATCCCTGGCTCTACACCGCCACGGCGAAACTCGACAGCGGCGACGAGGTCAGCGCCCGCTTCGGCTGCCGGGTGTTTGAGTTTGACCCACAGCGCGGCTTCATCCTCAACGGGCGCGAATATCCCCTCCGGGGCGTCAGCCGCCACCAGGATCGCTGGGGAAAGGGCAACGCCCTGGGGATCAATGACCACCGGGAGGACATGGAGATCATCCGGGAGCTTGGGGCAAACACCCTGCGCCTTGCCCACTATCAGCACGCCCAGGAATTTTACGACCTGTGCGACGAAAACGGCATTGTGGTTTGGGCGGAGATACCGTACATCACCATGCACATGACAAACGGGCGGGCAAACTCTCTCTCCCAGATGGAGGAGCTGATCGTCCAGAATTATAATCACCCATCCATCGCAGTTTGGGGCCTCTCCAACGAGATCACTGCCGCCAGCGCGGTGAATGAGGATCTGCTGGAAAACCACCGGCTTCTTAATGACCTCTGCCACCGTCTTGATCCCACCAGAAAGACCACCATTGCCAACGTGTTCATGCTGGAGACCGACAGCCCGATCCTTGAGATCCCCGATGTGAACAGCTACAACCTGTACTTCGGCTGGTATTTGGGGGAGCTTGAGCAGAACGACGAGTTCTTCGACGAGTATCACGCCAAATATCCAGACAGGTGCATCGGATTTTCCGAATACGGCGCGGACGCAAACCCCGCCTATCAGTCCAGCCACCCCGAAAAGGGCGACTACACCGAAAGCTACCAGGCGGTATATCATGAGCACATACTGGCCATGATTGAAAAGCGCCCCTGGCTCTGGGCAACCCACGTGTGGAACCTCTTTGACTTCGCCGCCGACGGCAGGGACGAGGGAGGCAAAAACGGGCAGAACCAGAAGGGCCTTGTGACCTTCGACCGGCAGCTTAAAAAGGACACCTTCTATCTCTACAAGGCCGCCTGGAACAAAAAAGAGCCCTTCGTCCACCTGTGCGGTTCTCGGTATGTGGACAGGTGCGAGGACGTGACGGAGGTGAAGGCATACTCCAACCGACCGAAAGTCACCCTCTACGTGGATGGCAAGCTCTTCGAGACACAGACCGGACACATTGTCTTTAAATTCAACGTCCCTATCACTGGCCCCCACTCCATCGAGGCCCGCGCCGGCGGGAGCAAGGACGTGATTGAGATAAGCAAGGCATCGAAACCGAATCCGGCTTACTCGCTTCCGGGCAGGACCGCCGTGACCAACTGGTTTGACAGCGAGACCTCCGATCCTGAGTACTTCTCCGTCAACGACAAGCTCGCCGATCTTCAATCCGACCCCAAGGCCGGGGCCATTGTGGGCCAGATGATGGCCAGGGGCGCCGAAAGCCGGGGCGATGTGGCCACGGCAGTGAAGGACAATCCCGGCCTTGTGCGCATGATGGGCCGCATGACGCTCCTGAGCTTATTAAAACAGGGCGGCGCGGACGAAGAGAGCATCAAGCAGCTGAACCGTGTTTTGCAGACCATCAGAAAACCGGAGTGAGGAGGCTCAACGCATGAGGACATATTGCAATCCCCTTGATCTGGGGTACCGCTATCAGCACGTGAAAGAGCGCGGCCCCTCCCGCGGCTTCCGGGAGGGCGCCGACCCCACCCTGGTACTGTTCAAGGATAAGTATTACCTCTTTGTCTCCATGTCCGCCGGCTTCTGGTGGTCTGAGGATCTTGTAAACTGGAGCTTTCACGCGGATCCCGACCTTCTTATTTACGACTACGCCCCGGACGCGCGGCAGATTGGGGACTATCTCTACTTCTGCGCCAGCCGCAGGAACGTAAGCTGCCCCATCCTCCGCACAAGGGATCCGCTCCGCGAGCCCTTTGAGGAGGTTAACGCCCCCTTCGACTTCTGGGATCCGGACCTTTTCTGGGATGACGACGGCAGGGTATACCTCTACTGGGGCTGTACCAACACCGAGCCTATTTACGGTGTGGAGATGGACCCGGAGACCATGACGCCCAGGGGAGAGCGGAAAGCGCTGATTTTTGAGGACGTGGAGAACTTGGGTTACGAGCGCCCCGGAGACAAAGGCGTTGTGGATCGGGGGCACAGCGTGGTCTATCAAATGCTGAAGCGCAGCTTTAACCCCGCCACCGGGAAGGTGGAGATCCCGCCGGAGCTGGAAAAAGCCTCCGGCTACACCTCCGAGGCTATGACAAAGATGTTCCTTGCCATCGGCAAACCCTACATAGAGGGGGCGTTCATGACCAAATGGAACGGTCGTTACTATCTCCAATACGCCACACCCGGCACACAGTACAACACCTATTCCGACGCGGTCTACGTGGGCGATGCGCCCCTTGGCCCCTTCCGGAGGCAGGGGAGCAACCCGTTCTCCTCCGTTCCCGGTGGATTTGTCACCGGCGCGGGCCACGGAAGCACCATATTCGACAAATACGGCAACCTTTGGCACGCCGCCACTATGCGCGTAAGCGTCAACCACGATTTTGAACGCCGGGTGGGCCTGTTTCCGGCGGGATTTGACGGGGATGGAGTGCTATTTTGCAACCAGAATTTTGCCGACTACCCCGTTCATGTCCCGGAGGGAAAATTTGACCCGTGGAGCATAAAGCCGGAGTGGATGCTTCTGTCTTACAATAAGCCCGTTTCCGCCTCCTCCGGCGAGGGTCCCGAGAGGGCCGTCAACGAGAATATCCGCGACTGGTGGAGCGCCGGAAACGCCGATCCCGGCGAATGGCTGACAGTCGACCTTGAGCGGGAGAGCGACATCCGGGCCATTCAGATAAGCCTTGCGGACGAGGCCCTGACGGTGGACTTCCCGCCGGAGGCCTACGGCGACGACAGGCACACCAGGCTCATTGAGACGAAACCGTGCATCACAAGCTTCACTGTCCACATAAGCTCTGACGGCATGACGTGGAGGCTGCTTGAGAGCGTCTCACGGGAGTGCTCAAACGCCTATTTCGAGTACACAGATGGCATCAGCGCCCGCTATGTCCGCGTCACCAGCGGTGAACTGCCCTACGGCCAGACGCTTCGCGTCTCCGGCCTGCGGGCCTTCGGCATCGGACACGGTGAAAAGCCGGAGAAAGCCAGGGCGAAGGCCGCGCGGATCGGGGATCTGGATGGCGCTGTCTCCTGGGAACACATAGAGGGCGCCCAGGGGTGCAACGTGCGTTACGGCATCGCCCCAGATAAGCTCTATCTGAGCTTTCTTGTGTACGGGGCAAATGAAGTGAAGCTCTCCACGCTCATGAAGGGACATAAATATTACGTCCGTGTGGACAGCTTCAACGAAAACGGCGTCACCGAGGGCGATGTCATTGAAATGGAGGATCAAGAATGGTGAAAAAAGCGGTCCAGCAGTTTATGCTGGGTACGGTAACGAGCAAGGAGCCCCAGGCGCGTCAGACCCTGGCCGCCATCAAGGCGGCGGGCTATGACGGCATCGAGCTGTGCGGCTTTATGATCCACCCCACGGGATTCATGGTACGGATGATGACAAAGGCCGCCGGTATGCCCACGGGCAGCGGCGGAAAGCTCGACTGGCACAGGCTCGTTGCCGACAGCGGCCTTGAGGTCGTAAGCCTCCACTATGATCTGGGAAGCATCGAACATGACGCCAAGGCCGCGGCGGAGGAGGCAAGATCCTTCGGTACGGATAAGATCGTCATCACCGGCATGTACCGCTTCGCCTACGGGGACGAGAGGGAGGTACGCAATCTGGCCTCCCGTCTCAACGATGCGGGCGAGGCGCTGGAAAGGGAGGGCGTCCACCTCCTCTACCACAACCACAATTGCGAGTTGCAGCGCCTCTCCGGCGGAAAGCGGGCCTACGAGTTGCTCCTTGACGGCACCAGCCCCGACCTTGTGAACTTTGAATTTGACAGCTACTGGTTCGCCGAGGGCGGCACCGACCCCGCGTATTGGATGGAGCGTCTCGGCACACGTATGAGGCTCTGGCACATCGCCGACCGGGGAGCGAGATTGTCCGGCCCCGCCATGACGCCGATCTTGAAGTCCGACAGCGTTGAACTGGGGACAGGCAATATGATGCTGGACGCCTTAGCCGAAAAGGCAAAAGCCAACGGAATCGACGCCGTCATACTGGAGAGCCACCGCAACTGGATTGACAAGTCCCCGGTGAAGAGCCTGGAGCAGAGCGCCAAGTGGCTGAACGAGAGATTTTAAAAGGAGGATAACCCATGCGTTTCCCGAATGGTTTTATGATTGGCGCCGCCACCGCCGCTCATCAGGTGGAGGGCAATAACGTCTATAACGACTGCTGGGCCCAGGAGCAGATGACCCACACAAGCTACGTGGAGCCGTCCCTGGACGCGGTGGATCATTACCACCGCTACCCGGAGGACATTCGGCTTATGGCGCAGGCCGGCCTCAATGCCTACCGGTTCTCCATCGAGTGGGCGCGTATAGAGCCGGAGGAGGGGAGATTCGATGAGGCGGAGGCAGAGCACTACCGTGATATGATCCGATGCTGTAAGGAAAACGGCCTGGAGCCCGTTGTGACCCTCCACCACTTCTCCAGCCCCAAGTGGCTCATATCCAAGGGCGGCTGGGAAGCGGAGACGACTCCCGCGGACTTTACGAAATACGTTCGGTATATCATGGAGCGGCTGGGGAGTGAGCTTCACTTTGTCTGCACCATCAACGAGGCCAACATGGGCGTTCAGGTTGCGGCCATCGCAAAGCGTTACCGTCAACAGATGATGGCGCAGCTGGCAAAGGCTCAGGCGTCAGGCACAGACGTGGACAGCGGCGTCCAGATGGGCCTCAATATGCAGAAGATGATAGAGAACCAGAAGGCTATAGCCCAGGAAAGCATGGAGGTCTTTGGCGTCTCCCAGCCCCAGTGCTTCACAAGCCCCCGGACGCCCCGTGGCGACCAGCTGGTGATGGAGGCCCACAAGGCCGCGCGGGCCGTCATCCGAGAGGTTTGTCCCCACATCAAGGTTGGTCTGACCCTCAGTCTCCACGATATTCAGGCCCTTCCCGGAGGGGAGGCAAATGCGAGGAAGGACTGGGAGGACGAGTTTACCCACTATCTTCCCACCATTGAGGGCGACGATTTTCTGGGGGTCCAGAACTACACCAGATCCCGCTACGATGAAAACGGCTCCATGCCCGCTCCTGATGGCGCGGAGCTGACCCAGATGAACTACGAGTTTTACCCCCAAGCTCTGGAACATGTGATCCGCTGCGTAGCAAAAGAGTTTAAGGGAGATCTCCTGATCACGGAGAACGGCATCGCCACTGCCGACGATACCCGCCGCGTGGCGTTTATAGACACGGCCTTGCGGGGGGTACAAAACTGCCTTGCTGACGGCATCCCCGTGAAGGGATATTTCTATTGGAGCATGATCGACAACTTCGAGTGGCAGAAGGGCTTCTCTATGCAGTTCGGCCTTATCGCCGTGGACCGTAAGACCCAGACGCGATATCCCAAGCCAAGCCTCCATTTCCTTGGGGCATATAAACGTAATTCGGACTAAGCTCAGGAGGTCTCTATGAAAAGTTCCTTTCGCTGGTACGGCGACTCAGACCCTGTGACGCTTGCGGAGATCCGCCAGATCCCCGGTATGCGCTCCATCGTCAGCGCCGTCTACGACGTAAAACCCGGAGAGGTCTGGCCGGAGGAGAGCATCAAACACCTGGCGGACGAGTGCGCCGCCCACGGGCTCATCTTCGACGTCGTTGAATCCATCCCCGTGACGGAGGAAATCAAACTGGGCCGCCCGGAGCGGGATAGGCATATTGAGAATTACTGCGAGAACATAAGAAGATGCGCCAAGTACGGAGTGAAGTGCGTCACCTACAACTTCATGCCCGTGTTCGACTGGACCCGCACGCAGCTCGATAAGGTTGGAGCGGACGGCTCCACCAGCCTCGTCATGTACTGGGACCAGATGAAGGGTTTGGACCCCCTGAAGGACGACATACACCTTCCCGGCTGGGACTCCAGCTACACCCAGGACGAGGTCCGGGACCTCATCCGCGCCTACGGCGAGATAGGGGAGGAGGGGCTTTGGGCGAATATTGAGTACTTCTTAAAGCGCGTCATCCCCGTGGCGGAAGAATGCGGTGTCGTGATGGCCCTCCACCCGGACGATCCCCCGTATCCCATCTTCGGGCTTCCGAGGGTGGTCACAAACGAGGCTAACATCGACCGCTACCTCTCCATCGTGGACAGCCCCGCCAACACCCTGTGCCTCTGCACCGGGTCCCTGGGGTGCTCGCCTACTAATGACATTCCCAAACTTGTCCGCAAGTACTCCGCCATGAAGCGAATCGGCTTTATGCACCTCAGAAACGTGAAAATCCTCCCCGACACCTCCTTTGAGGAATCGGGACACCTCACCAAAAACGGCTCTCTGGACATGAACGCCATCGTGAAAGCTTTGGTGGACACCGGCTTTGACGGGTATTTCCGGCCCGACCACGGGCGCATGATCTGGGGCGAGACGGGCAAACCCGGCTACGGCCTTTTTGACCGGGCCCT
>CANQBC010000060.1 GCA_947589225.1 uncultured Oscillospiraceae bacterium
TCCACGGTGATGTGCCTCCCCATGAGGCAGGGCTGGCCCCAATCGTCCTCCGAGGTCTGCATATCGTAGGCGTGAAGGCCCTCCGGGACAGTGGCCCGGTTGACACGCTCGGTGGTGAACAGGGCGGGCCTGCCGAACACCTCTACAAGGGTCAACTTTTCTTTCTTTGCGTCGATTTGAAACATCTCCCGCCTCCTATCTGGCCTCACGGTCTGTTTTCTGAAGCTTTCGGTTCCGGGAGAAGGTGGGGAATCTCAGTGACTGGTCGAAGGCCCGTTGAAGCTGCTCCATCGCTACGGTGGGCTTGGGCAGGTACTCCTGCCCTCCCGGCTTCTGGGCCGTCAGCCGCTTGTCCTCCGCCACGCCGTTCCTGACCTCCCACGCGCCCACGGCCTGGGCCTGGGTGTTCATGCGCTCCCGGATGTCTATGTTGTCCCGCGACGGGCGAAGCTCGTAGTCATCCATCTCCTTTGCCGTCAGGGGCATCAGGTACGAAAGCTCCCCGTAGGCCATCGCCGTCCCGTTCTCCACCGGCTGGCGCTTGTCGTAAAGGATAATCTTCTCCAGCGTGTTGCCCGGCGGCTTTGGGAATGTCCCCAGGTCTATGGGCCGCTGGGTGGAATAGTATTTGAAGCTCGTAAAACATCACTTCCTTCATGGTCGAAATTAGTCTCAAATTGAGACGCATTATTGGATCACGGTCAATATTGGTCAGCTGGTAATTGTTTATTTTTTCGTGCAAAGTATTGCTTTTTTCGTGCGGATGGCATATACTATATTCACCAGCAGGAGAGGAGATGATTGCATGGCTGGCACTACAACGAACATCAGCATCCGCATGGACACTGAGCTGAAAACCGAGGCTGACGCCCTTTTTGCGGAGCTGGGCATGAATCTGTCCACCGCTTTCAACATTTTTGTCCGTCAGTCCCTTCGGGAGGGGCGGATTCCCTTTGACATCTCCCTGAATAAGCCCAACAAGGAGACGGTCGCAGCAATGTTGGAGGCGGAACGAATTGCCAAGGACCCGTCCGTGAAGGGCTACACCGACCTTGATGAGTTGTTTGCGGATCTGAAGAAATGAGAAAGACAAAATATATCGTCAAGCCCACCACGCAGTTCAAAAAGGACTACAAGCAGGCCGTGAAGCGTGGTTTGGAAATCAGCCTGCTGGATGATGTGATCGCCGCCTTGGCTATGGGTGAGGCGCTTCCAAGCAAGAATAAGGACCACCCCTTGAGTGGGAATTGGGCGGGCCACCGGGAGTGCCACATCCAACCGGATTGGCTGCTGGTCTACCGCATCGAGGGCGATGTGTTGGTGCTGACTCTGGCCAGAACCGGGACACACGCGGATCTGTTCGGAAAATAATACGACTGCCGTATGGGCTATCCTGTACGGCGGATTTTTGTCTCCACTTGTTGGCCGCCTTGGTCGAAATAAGTCTCAAATTGAGACGCATTACCGCACCGGCGCGGCTGTTCTCCGCTGGACTCTCCGGGGTGTCTCCTGCCGTGAAACCGGGGAAAGCTCCTTTTCCGGGCTCTCCATGCCGTCGATGATCTGGGCAACGGTGGTGCGGATGCGCTCCAGGGAGGCTTTCAGCTCCGCCATCTCCCGGCCCTTGCTCCAACTGGCCACATAGCCGAAGGTGTACTCCGACGTGTCCACGCCGAAGTGCTGGCACACGACGTAGGCCACGCTCTCGGCCTCCACCTCCCGGCTGCTTCTGTCCAACTCCGAGGGAACGGCGTGGAGCTTGGCGTGGGCCACCTCATGGACCATGGTTTTCAAGGTCTGCGTCTGGCTCATGCCGGGCCGGACGACGATACGCCCCTCGACGGCGCTGAAATACCCCTTGGCGGAGCCGGGGAAATCCTCGATCATCACCGGCACCGGGGACAGCTTTTTGAGGGCGCCGGTCAGATCCGCGTATCTTTCCACCGTCCCCGTCAACTCCGTTGTCAGGCTGGGCAGCTCCTTGCCCTCGGTCTGGCTCACGTCGAACACCGTCACCGTCCGAAAGGTCCGATGCTCCACCAGCTTCCTTGTGATGACAGTCCTGCCGTCCGGGCCTTCCTCCTCCACGTCCTCAAGCCGCCTGTACGAGGACGGGGCGAGGATGGTGATACCGGCCTCGCCCCGTTTGACGCTTCTCTGAAATTTGTTCTTCCAGTCCCAAAACCCGGCCACCTTGGTGGCGTTGGGACATTGGAGCAGGATGAGCAGCACGTTTCTGAAGCTGTACTGATGGAATTTGGACATGGTGGTGAGGTATTCCGTATAGCGCCCGCTGTCGAACAGCTCCGCGATCCCCGCCTCCAGCTTGTCCGTGGCGGCTTTCAGCCGCTCGGAGGCGTCGGGGAATCTCTCCGGCCTCATCGTCCGCCGCCCTTGTCGTGGCTGTCCGGCTTGTGCCGGGGAACAGGAGGCCGCGCGCTCTCCCGAAGCTCCGCTGTCCGTCGCTCGAAGTCCGCCTCGGCTCTTTCAAGACTGCTGAAATAGTTGCCGTAGGCAAAGTCCTGAAAATTGGAGTGGGCATAGGCTTTCCAGGTGACGTAGGGAGACGGTTCCTTGGGGTTGTGGGCCAGTACGACCTCCACCAGCCCCACACGCTCACTTTTGATGACCTTGTACCCCTGACAAATTCTGTCCTCACTCATCCGCCGTCACCTCGCCGGTGAGTCCGGCTTTTTTCCCTCTTTCTCCGCCTGCCTCGCTTTCTGGCGCTCGATGGCCTTCTTGCGGAGGTCCAGCGCCTCGAAAAGGCCACGCTTCACGTCGGGGATGGTAGTCCGCTTGTCCGGGAAGTAGGGCCGCAGCTCCTCCTCGGTCAGTGTGACCTTCAGGGGCGGGTTCTCCTCGCGTTTTGTTGGGGCGACGGTACTCTCGATCTTCGCCTGGGTCAGCGTCCCGGTCTGGCTGGCCTTTTTCAGTTCCGCCGCCTGGGTGCCGGAGGGGACCTTGTCCTCCTTCTTGATGGCGTCGGCCACGGCCTTCTGCTCGTCCTTTTTCAGATACGAAAGGTCCGCCGCCGTATGTACGGGCAGCTTCTTGTCCTCCACCATCTGCTGAAGCTCCGGCTCCAGCTTCGTGAGGCGCGTGATCTTCTGGATGTTGGCGCGGCTCTCGCCGGTCTGCTGGGCCAGCTGCTCATCGGCCCGCATGGGCTTCTCACCGCTGAGGATCTCCGCCTTGGAGCGCCGTCCGGCCTTGCGCTTCATGGCCTCCAGCTTCATGGTGTAGGCGCGGGCCTTCTCCATGGGCGTGATGTTCTCCCGCTTGAGGTTGGCGTCCACCATGGAGATGATGGCCTCGTCCCGGTCCAGCTGACGGACGATGACGGGCATGGTGGCGATACCGGCCAGCTCGCAGGCCCGGCGGCGCCGGTGGCCGGACACCATCTCAAAGCCGCCCTCCTTCCGGGGAATGACAACGGCGGGCTCCAGGACGCCGAACTTCTTCACGCTGTCCACCAGGTCCCACATATCCTTGTCGTCCCGGACGTTGAAGGGGTGGCCCTCAAAGGGCCGGATGTCCGCGACCTTCAGCGTCGTGATGATCTCCGACTGCCCCGCCTTGGTGATGGGGAGGGTGAAATCCTTGGGGATCTCGTCCACCTCGGCGGGAGCGGCCTTATCCTCCTTGGGCGGCTCGGCGCTCTTGGTTGGGGCGGGAGTCTTTGCTTTCTCCGGCTCCACGGGCGGGTAGGGGATCAGCTTGCCGGGGATGGGCAGGTCAGGCTGTTTGCGGTGATTGCGCCGGTAGTCACTGGCCTCCTTGAGCGTCATGTCGTACACATCGGCCCGGACCTCCAGCATCCCGGCCTTCTCCAGCGCCTTGCAGCGGTGAAAGCCGTCCACCAGCTGGAAGGTGTCCTTGTCCCCCTTGCGGAGGATGACGGGCTTCTCCATGCCGTTTTTCTTGATGCTGGCGATAAGCTCGGAGTAGTCCTCCCTGGGCTCGTCCTTCACATAGGTTCCGGGCAACGGTACGATTTTGGACAGGGCGACAAAGCGGAGATTGGGAGACTTGACCGCCTCGGCGGGCTTCTTCTCGTCACCTTTGGCCGGTTCGGGCTTCTTCCCCTCATCGGCCTTGGCAGGGGCAGGCTTGCCTTTGTCCTCCGTGGCGGCCTTGGCCGGTTCAGCGGGCTTTTTCTCTCCGGGCTTCTCAGTCGCGGGCTTGTCCGCGGCAGGGGTCTTGGATGCCTCCGCGGGCTTCTTGCCCTCGTCAGCCTTGACAGGCTCAGGCTTCTTGCCCTTATCCTCCACGGCCTTGGGCGTCTCGGCGGGCTTCTTCGCCTCACTGAGTTTCTCCGGGGCAGGCGGTGCGGCCTTGACCTCGGCGGCTTTGGGCGGCTCGATGGGCTTTTTCACCTCACCGGCCTTTGCCGGGGCTGTTTCCACCACCGGCGCGGGAGCGGTCCCCTTGGGCGGCTCCGCCGGGGGCGACGGTTCCTGCGCGGGTTCACGGAACGCCCCGATCAGCGGATTCTTCTTTTCGCTGGGCATTGTGTTTACCTCCTATAAAGTTATTTGTCGAAAAATGCGTCTCAATTTGAGACGCATTTCAACCAAAATTATGTGCCAAAATCGTGCTGTACGGCGGCTTTGTAGTAATTACTGATAGTTACCGGGGCGTTATAGAGGGTTGTCAGCAGGTATGCCCTGATATTGCGTACCTCTGTGGTGTTATGGCGCAGACAGTCGAAAACGTATTCCAGATGTTCACGGTCCAACCGCCCGAATCGTTCCTGCACCTGCGATGTTGGCAGGTCCTCACCGCCGATCCGCAGGGTGGGGCGAGCAGAACATAGAACGTCGGCTATCAGCTCCACGACCTCGTCCACATCCTCGCTGTTGTACTGGCGGCAAAGAGAGTCATATTCCACGTTGTATCTGATTTCTCGTATCTGTTCGCTTCTATCCGTTGATCCCGCTGTCCCGCAGGGCGGCGACGGATAGATAGATGGATCGGTATAGCTGAAATCAGTATGATTAGATTTAATATAACTTGCGTCTGATTTTCCGAAGTCTGCACTTCTGGTTTCCCGAAGTCTTGGCTTCGGCTTTTCCGAACTCTTGACTTCGGTTTTTCCGAAGTCTGGACTTCTGAAAAGCGGAAGTCTGGAATTTTCCTGCGTTTCTGCTGGTTGAGGGGGTACTTCACGGGTGGTGAAACGCTTGACATATATTTTCGTGGGTTTTCCCTGTCCTTGCTTTATACGTTCAATGAGGCCGAAGCCTCGGCCCGTATCAAGCTCACTCAACAATTTCAGCGCCTTGTCATGGCCGCAGTTGAGGTCGGCTTGTATCTCGTCGAGGGTGTAATAGATGTAAACGCGCCCGGCCTCGTCATACCAGCCGTTCCGCGCCGACAGTCCCATTCTGTCCAGCAGCAGCCCATACAAGAGCTTGGCGTCAATGGACAGCTTTTTGAACTGTTCACCAGTAATGAGCTGGCGGGGTATGCGATAAAATGAAAACTGGCTGCTCTCGTCGCCGTAGTAGTAGTCAAATACAGTTTCCGTCGGCATGGGACTGTCCTCCTATCTATCGAGTTTAGATATGAAAAAAGCGCCGTTCATCAGAACGACGCTCCTGCTATTTGATGTTTGATGTATCTTTACCCCAATGCAGTATAAAGGCCGGTTGTTATAGAGGGGAAAATCATAAGTATTTCAGGGCCTTTTTGCGGTTGTGCATAAATGCTTGCGCCCACCGGTCCCATCGGCCCGCAAGGCCCCCAGGGTCCCCAGGGTGAACCCGGCCCCGCCGGAGCCACCGGCGCTACAGGCGCGACCGGCCCCGCCGGTCCCCAAGGCCCTCAGGGTCCCGCCGGCCCCACAGGCGCTACAGGCGCTGCGGGCGCTACAGGCGCGACAGGCCCGCAAGGCCCCGTCGGTGCGGCGGCCACCATTGAGATCGGCACCGTCACCACCGGCGCGCCGGGGACGCCCGCCAGCGTCACCAACACCGGCACCGACACCAACGCCATTTTGAACTTCGTCATTCCCCAGGGCGCCACCGGGGCCACCGGAGCGACGGGAGCTACCGGCGCGACGGGCCCCATCGGCCCGCAAGGCCCTCAAGGCCCCGCCGGCCCCACAGGCGCTACAGGCGCTGCGGGCGCTACAGGCGCGACAGGCCCGCAAGGCCCTGCCGGCGCGGCGGCCACCATTGAGATCGGCACCGTCACCACCGGCGCGCCGGGGACGCCCGCCAGCGTCACCAACACCGGCACCGACACCAACGCCATTTTGAACTTTGTCATTCCCCAGGGCGCCACCGGGGCCACCGGAGCCACGGGTCTTACGGGCGCTACCGGGGCGACAGGGGCCACAGGCCCCGCCGGCCCTCAGGGCCCCCAGGGGCCACAGGGTGAACCCGGTCCCCAGGGACCCGCCGGTACGCCCGCGCCCGTGGGCTACGGCGATTTCTACGCCCTGATGCCCGACGACAACGCCACGGCCGTGGGCGTGGGAGACGCCATCGAGTTCCCCAACGACGGCCCCACCGCCGGAGGGGTCGCCTCCGCCTCCGACACCACCTTTACCGTGGCTGACGCCGGCACTTATCTGGTGCTCTTCCAGGTCAGCGTCACCGGGGCCGGGCAACTGGCTCTGGCCGTCAACGGCGCCGAGGCCGCCACCACCGTGGTGGGCCGCGCGGGAGGCACCGATCAGATCGTCGGCGTCAGCGTCCAGACCCT
>CANQBC010000061.1 GCA_947589225.1 uncultured Oscillospiraceae bacterium
CGGGCCTCGGCATTTGGGGTGTCATCAACCTGCTTGAGGGCTACGGCAACGACAATCCCGGCGCGAATGCTCATATATGGTAAAGAAGCACAATAAACAAAACTGATACAGACAGCCGCCTGTACTATTCCGAGCCAGAGAAAGTATTCAGTAATGATGTTATAAAATACACCGCCAAGTTCCAAGAACGAAACCATTGGTTGGAAACGCCAAAAAGCACGTCTCTTGAATCCAACTGACGCTTTTGTTATAATACAACCAGAAAGCGAAAGGACGGTGTTCTAAATGCCGAGTATATTAAGTGAACGCATTGCCGCTCTGCGAAAAGAGAGAGGCCTAACCCAAGAACAGTTGGGCAAGATGGTAGGCGTATCTTCCCAAGCCGTAGGCAAATGGGAAAAAGGCGGCACACCGGATGTGGAACTGCTGCCGATCCTGTCCCGCCAGCTGGGCGTGACCATTGACAATCTTTTTGGTTTGGATGGTGGAGAACAGATCGACGTAGAAGACATGGTGCGGCGGTGGATCGTTACAATCCCCCAAAGACAGCGGCTGAACGAATTGTGCCGGCTCGTATGGTCGGTTATGGGGCCGCTTGTCCTGCCGAAAGGCGGGGACTACAAAACTGCCCCGGAATTTAACCGCGAAAGCCGCTGTGAATGGATCGATGAGGTGGACGGAAAATCATATCCCATCCTGCGGCGGACATCCATTTTCAAGGAGGATGGTTTAGTGTTTGGGGTCAACGCCGATGATATGTCTTTTGTTTCCATCTGGCCGGAGCCGGAGGCAGGCTATGAACCGTTCATGGCGACAAACAATCTGTGTCGGAAGCTGTTTCAAGTGCTGGCTATGCCCCACTGCCTTGAACTGCTGGAATATCTGCACAGCAAGCCTGCCGACGATTACCGCCACTATACACCCGGGGCGATAGCAAAGGCTCTCGTCATTGAAGTTAAAGAGGTAGAAAACCTGATCGCGGCATTGACAGAACTTGGTATGCTGAAACCTGCAACGCTGGAAACGGAGAACGGAGTATGCCACTCCTTCCGCATATGGGGATACGACGCAATCGTACCGCTCCTTTACTTTGCCCGCTGGCTGACCACGAGCGGTGCCCCTCCTATCACTTCGGCTGGACGGACAGCCCCTGTGCTGCGGGGAGAGAAATGGAAGGAGGAAAATTGACATGACGTTCTATTTGAAGAAATTTTGGAAAAAGAACCTCGCCGTCATTTTGGTACAGCTTGCGATATACAGTCTCACCGCCAGTCAGGCACTTGTTCAGATTCAATTTTTCCAAGGTATCGTTGACTTGGATCTTAATCGCATGCTTTTTTGGCAGACGGTCAACGTGATTGTCTGGATCACATTTTATTTCCTACAGATTTTGTGCGCGAGGGCGCGGGCAAGCGCGACACGAACTATGAACAATCAGGTTCGACGCGATATGGCTGCTACCCTGCTCAATAAGAGCCATCAGGACTACCACGCGCAGGATAGCGGAGAGTATCTCTCTTGGTTTACCAGCAGTGTGGAGCGCATCGAAAATTCCGCATGGAACCCGTTCTTTGACCTTGCGGCTTATGTTTGCATGGCGGGGACTGCTATAATCGCGCTGGCTTCCGTGCACTGGTCGCTCGTACTGCTTTCCCTTGTAACAACCCTGATCCTGTCCATGCTGCCAAAGCTGTTCACGAAGAAAATGAATCATCTTGGTGAGGTGTGCGCGCAGGAGCAAGCCGTTGCTACCGGAAAGCTGAAAGAATTGTTGGGTGGTTTTGATGTCCTTTGCTTCTTCGGCAGGCACAGCCTATTCTCCAAAGGTATTGAGCAGGCCAGCGATCAGATCGAACGTCCCAAGTTCGAGCAAGCCTGCAAGCAAGAAGTCATTTCCAGTGGCGTTTTGGGCAATGTCTCAACATTCATCAGTTTAGGAAACACTTTGTTTGTGGCGGTACTGTCAATTAAGGGGATCGTCATCCAATCCGCCCTTACAGGCACTGGCAATCTGTGCAGTTCCGTCAGCAACGGTATTCGGGGCATTGCTGGCCTGCGCTTGTCCATCGCCTCCGCAAAAGCCTATTTTGATCGCATTAGCGTCCATGACAATGGAGCAGAATGTCAGCACAATGCGGGAATTGACCCGGTACAAAACACCATCGCTGTGGAGAACCTCAGCTTCCAGTACGGTGAGCGCCCCATTCTGCAAGACCTATCTCTCCAATTTAGGAAAGGCGGCAAGTACGCTCTCACCGGCCCCTCCGGGTGTGGAAAATCCACGCTTTTGAAACTTTTGCTGGGCTGGCTGCCGGACTATAGCGGTGCCATCCGATTTGACGATAAAGACGCCCGCGATTTCACGCCGGAACAGCTTCAGCGGCAGATGAGCTACATCGAGCAGAACGTGTTCCTGTTCAACTCCACTATCCGGGACAACATCACTTTGGGCGAGACGTTTACCGACGAGCAGATGGAGAAAGCTCTGCGGAACAGCGCCCTCATGGGTGATCTGGCCTCCATGCCGGACGGTTTGGATACCATCGTTGGCGAAGAAGGCGGCAACCTCTCCGGCGGTCAGAAGCAGCGTGTGGCCATTGCCCGTGCTCTTATCCATGACCGTTCCATCCTCCTTGTGGACGAGGGCACAAGCGCATTGGACCAGAAGAACGCGGACATAGTAGAAAAGAGTTTGCTGGCGAATCCCGATTTGACGTTGATTTTAGTCAGCCACCACCTGACCCCGGAGCGAAAGGAGCAGTTTACCCAAGTGTATGATTTGCAACCAGTAACACCTTAACTAAAATCAGCATGAGCCACAGAACGGCTGAGAACATCCCATACTTTGAAGCAGCAAGTCTTTCCAAAAGATTTGCTGCTTTTTTTGTTTCTGCGGTTGCAAAAATCATTTTGTTGGTGTTCCTTATGCGAAAGGAAATTTTCTCTCCCCGTTTGGCAAAACGCCCGCCGCGTCCGTGTTAGAGGTAAAAGAAGAATTGCGGGGAGTTTGGCAATTTTTCATTTTTCAGTGGTGTAGGGAGCAAAGGGAAACGAGGACGGGGAAAGCGTTGGTTTCTTAGAGCAAGATTCTATCACGGTGCCAAAATTCGCTTCTGCGCTCATTTTGTCCCGTGGGAATCTTGTTGGGGAGTGCCTTCCCCAAACCCTGCTATGCGGCTTGCGCCGCAAAAAATGTTCTTCAGCCGTACCCCCTCATTTGCCGGGAAAATGTCCGTTGTAAAGTAAGGGGATTTATAGACTTTTTTATCCTTAACTGAATTACACCGAATTGGTCTTCCCCAGCTACGGTGTGCGGTTCATCGCGGTGAATGACGGCGTGGACAGTCTCGTGGAATCCTCCAACGACTTCACGCCGTTCAGGAACATCTATCGTTCTGGACGATATCCGGCGTGTCACCCACTTTGCGAGGCAAAATGAGCGCAAATTCGTGGAGTACATTCTCATACAAGTCGCTGAGCTGGATCTGGAAATTGCATGACACAAACCAAGGAGCCTGTGCATCACCGCAGGCTCCTGACCAAAAAATATGAATTAACATAGGGGTGTTCACACGCACCAGCGCGGGTTAAATAGGAACGAAATCTTTGATCATGGAGCTGTAAGCGGCTAAGCGGGTTAGACGCAGAGGCCATTCGTCAAAAGATGCGCGGATATGAATGGGACGGGGTGGCGATTCCCGCCCCATTGCTTTTCTCTTCTTTGAAGCTTTCTTCTCTTTTGTCAACACAAAAGAGAAGAAAGCGTATTTTCCCCACCCTTTTAAGGGCACCCCCGCCGCGCGGCGCGACTGCCTTTTTCGACTCATCACATTGTCAAGCCCGGAGGACCGCGCCTGATGTCAGGCGGTCAGTCCTCCGGGCCGTTTTCATCGTCCGGGATAAATTTTACGATGTCGGAAATGTCGCACTTCAAAATATGGCACAGCGCGTTCAGCGTGTAGGTGGAAATCGACTCATCGCGCATGAACCGCTGTATGGTTTTACTGTCCAGGTTATACCGTCCGCACTTGTTGCGCAGATAATAGGTGCTGATCCCCCGCGCGGCCAGAAGTTTTCTCAGTGGTTCAAAGCTGATCATGCCAGTTCCCTCTTGACTTTTTCTATAGCTGACGGGAGTCGAACCCGCGCCGGTTTTCGACGGCTGATTTGCGCCAGTACTTTGTCAAAAGCCTTGACAATACACAAGTATTCCCTGTGGCTTTTTCCGCGTCCTGACGCAAATCAGCTCGCCGAAAACTGCAAGGCACTCCACGCGGAGCAATTTTCGAGGGATTTTTGCCGCGAAGGAGGAAGCCTTGCTGACGCAAGGCGACGACGACAAGGTAAAAAGCGCCGGAAAGGGTCCGCGTGGAGCGACGCGGGTTCGACTCCCGTCAGCTTTATTATCGCATAGAATTAGTTTAGCCAGTATGAGGAATATTCCTCATACTGCGTCACCATATAATATAGAGAAGCGAGAGGGATCCCTATGAGGGTATGTTCCAACGGAACTTCGGCGGGTCAGGTATATAGATGTTTGCTTAAAAGAGTCCCAAATTTATCCGTTTTGATGCACTTTCCTGTCCGTTTCTATTCCCCCGCGCGGTACCATTGTGTCCAACGAAAGGAGAGAGACGGATGAAGATTGCGGAGGGAGCCGGGGATCTTGCCCGGGCGGAGGCGTTTTTGGAGGGTCTGCGGGGGGCGCCCTTTATGCAGTCGCCCCAATGGGCCCGGGTGAAGGGGGAGTGGAAAAACGAGACGGTCCTGGCGGAGGGCCCGGACGGCCGCGTCACCGGCGTCATGAGCCTGCTCATCCGGCGGGTACCCCTTTTGGGGAACATCGTCTACTGTCCCCGCGGGCCGGTCTGTGAAAGGCTCGACCGGGACACCCTGGCCCAGCTGACCGAAGGGGCCCGGGAGATCATCGGCAAATACCGGGCCGCCGGCCTCCACGCGGAGCCGGACATCCCGGAGGAGGACACGGCCGCGCTGTTTCTTTTCGACGCCCTGGGCTGGCGCCGCCGGCCCTGCCGGGACGTACACGACACCGTCCAGCCCCGCTCCCTGTTCCGCCTGGAGCTCAGGGGGAAGACAGAGGAGGAGCTGCTGGCCGGCTTTCACAAAAAGCTCCGCTACAACATCCGCCTGGCCCAGCGCCGGGGCGTGGTGATCGAGGAGGGGGGCCGGGGGGATCTGGCCGGCTTCTCCCGGCTCATGGCCGTCACCGCGCGGCGGGACGGCTTTCTGCCCAGGCCGGCGGAATATTTCACCCGGATCTGGGACGCCCTGGGGCCGGAGCGCGTGTCCCTGCTCCAGGCCAAGGTGGACGGGGAGATCGCGGCGGCGGGGCTTTTCGTCCACTACGGCGGACGGACGTGGTATCTCTACGGGGTAAGCGCCGACCGGCACCGGGAGGACATGCCCTGCCCCCTGCTCCACTGGGAGGCCATCCGGCACGCCCTCGCCCGGGGGGACGACATCTACGATCTGCGGGGCTTTTTAGAGCGGGAGGACGACAGCTGCGGCCTCTACCGCTTCAAGCGCCAGTTCGGCGGAGATCTGGTGCATCTGGCCGGGGAGCTGTGTCTGACCGCCTCCCCCCTCCGATATAACCTCCTGCGCGCCGCGGAGCGAAGCTACCTGAAGCTGGCGCCGAAGCTTTCAAAACGAAGATAACAACTAAAATCGCCCCGGTGGGTGAACCCGCCGGGGCGATTGTCTATTTCACATGTTCCGATCAGATTTTCTCCAGCGCCTGGG
>CANQBC010000062.1 GCA_947589225.1 uncultured Oscillospiraceae bacterium
GCTTGACCTTAACGAGAATAGCAGGCTCTTTGCTTCGCTCTCCTCCCCATTTGTTCAGTTTTCAGGGCGCAATGCCCATGGCTCAGGAAGAGCCGATGGCCCGATGGTCAAGTGGTCAAGACGGGGGCCTCTCACGCCCCAATCGGGAGTTCGACTCTCCCTCGGGTCACCATATGCACCTTTAGCTCAGTTGGTAGAGCACCTGACTCTTAATCAGGGTGTCCAGGGTTCGAGTCCCTGAAGGTGTACCATAGTTGGTGTTGATTGCGGTGAGGGTCCACCTGTTCCCATTCCGAACACAGAAGTTAAGCTCACTTGCGCCGACAATACTTGGCTGGCGACGGCCCGGGAAGATAGGTAACGCCAACACAAAAAAGAAGCAAGCTTTCAGCTTGCTTCTTTTTTTGTGTTCCTTTCACCGTGAGGGGGAACCCCTTTCCTCCGTCAATTCAAGCCGGCAGAATACGTTCATGAGCAAGGCGCTCTGACCCTCAGTACTGACACCTGACCGTGACCTTCACGCAGTTGTCCGCGTCCTCCCGTACGTACTCGCACCCCTCCGGCAGATTTGATTCCAGAGCCATCAGGAAGTTTCTTACGTCTTTTGGTACATTGGGGTGGAGAACGGCGTTTACATATGCCTCCGCGGACGATTCGGGAAGGCCCAAATACGCCAGCTCCACCGTGGCCGCATCCCGAAGGGCGGGGTCGGCGATGCGTTCAAGCGCTTTAATATGGCGTTTTGTCAGTTGGGCGGGGATGGATCTGCTGTCGGACATTATATCGCCTCCTTTTTGTCGATTCTAACACAGGCGGCTTGAAAAGAAGGGCGAAGGATGTCAACAGGACGCGGCGTTCCCTTGACTTTTTCTTTTATTTGGTCTATACTTGGCCCCGCAGGGAAGTGATTCATATGCGATTGGAATTTCGCGACATACATAAATCCTTCGGCGAGAAAAAAGTCCTCGCCGGCGTAAGCTTCATAGCGGAGAGCGGCAGGGCATTCGGGCTTTTAGGCCGCAACGGCGCGGGAAAGACCACCTCCATCCGTATCCTCATGGGTGTATTCCCGGCGGAATCCGGGGAGGTGCTTTTGGACGGTAAGCCGATCGATCGTAATAAGGCGGGGATCGGCTATCTCCCGGAGGAGCGCGGGCTTTACCCGAAAAAGAAGATCATCGATCAGCTTACATACTTTGCCGAACTCAAAGGCGTGAGGAGCGCGGAGGCGGTGAAGGCGTGCGACAGGTGGCTTGAGCGCCTGGGGATGGCGGAATACCGGGACAAGCGGCTCGACACCCTCTCCAAGGGCAACCAGCAGAAGATCCAGCTTGTAACCGCCCTGGCTCACGATCCGGACATCATCATTCTGGACGAGCCCTTTTCGGGTCTTGACCCGGTGAACGCCATGCTTCTGAAGGACGTGGTGAAGGAGGAGATCCAAAGGGGCAAGATCGTCCTCTTCTCCTCCCATCAGATGAGCTACATCGAGGAGTTTTGCGACTCCATCGCCATCATCAACAAGGGGGAGGTGGCCATCACCGGGGATCTGCACGAGATAAAGCGGGATTACCCCCGCGACCGCCTCGCCATCCGCTCCGCCCAGGTGGAGAGGATCGCCGCGGACTTCCCCGGGCAGACCGTCACGGCGGAGAACGGCGAGCTCATCCTGAGGCTGAATGACCCCGGCGAGAAGATGGCCGTCATGCAAAAGCTGTCCGCGGAGTATGATATCGACGAGGTGCGCGTCTTTGAGCCAAGCCTCAACGACATCTTTGTCCAGTACGCGGGAGATTGAGGTGCGAAATGGAACAGTTTAAAAAGATCCTCAGATTCGAGCTGAAGGGGTATCTGACAAATAAGGTTTTTGTGGGCGTCACGGCGCTGCTGGTGGCGGTCATCTTCCTTGTAACCTTCTTCCCGCGCCTCAAGGACATTCTGGGCTCCGGGGACGGCGATACGCCGGAGGAGCGGGAGGTCATGCTGGTCTCCGGCGGGGACGGGGCGGCCCTCGCCGCAATAGCGGAGACTTTTCCCGATTACGACGTGCGTTCTTCGGAGGGGGACGTCAGGGAGGCGGTGACCGCGGGGGAGGCGGAGTGTGCCGTGGAGCTCCACGGGCTTTCCGATTTCACCTACTACGTGGACAACCTCTCCATGTACGACACCAATGCCGAGCGCGTCTCCGAGGCGCTGACGGGGCTTTACCGCCTCAACGCCCTCACCGGCGCGGGAATACCGGCACAGGAGGCGCAGGAGATCATGGACGCCCAGGTGGCGTTTGACGTACAGAGCCTGGGGGTGGATCAGGGGCAGAATTTCTTTTACACCTACGTGATGATCTTCGCCCTTTACATGGTCATTCTCCTGTACGGCCAGATGGTGGCCTCCAACGTGGCCGCGGAAAAGAGCTCCCGGGCCATGGAATTGCTGGTGACCTCGGCTAAGCCCACCGCCATGATGTTCGGCAAGGTGGTGGCCAGCTGCCTTGCGGGCCTTTTGCAGCTTGTGTGCGTGTTCGGGTCGGCGCTGCTCTTTTACGACCTGAACCGGGGTTACATGGAGGAGGGCGGTATCATCTCCCTTCTCTTTGATATGCCCCCGGCGCTTTTGGGCTGGATGCTGGTGTATTTCATCCTGGGCTTCCTCATCTACGCCTTCCTGTACGGCGCCATCGGCTCCACCGCCTCCAAGCTGGAGGACATCAACACCTCCGTCATGCCCGTGACGCTGGTGTTCATCGCCGGCTTCATGGTGGTGGTCTTTGGCATGAGCAGCGGGCAGGTGGACAACCCCCTGATGGTGGCCTGCTCCTACATCCCCTTCACCTCCCCCATGGCCATGTTCACCCGCATCGCCATGTCCCACCCGGCGGGGTGGGAGATCGCCCTCTCCGTGGCGGTTCTTCTCGGCTCCTGCGGCGGCGTGGGGATCCTGGCGGCGAAGATCTACCGCGCCGGCGTCCTCCTCTACGGCACGAGCCCGAAGATAGGAGACATTCTCAAAATGCTGAAAAAAGCGTAAAAAAACCCCCTCCCTGTGAGGGGGATTTTTTTGCCCTGCCCGTCATATCCGCAAGCTTGCCCCCATACAATCTGATAGACCGCGGAATCAGAAATCTGACAGGGGGAACAAAGCTTGGAAAAAAGCAGTATTTATGAGGATATTGCCGCCAGGACGGGCGGGGACATATACATAGGCGTGGTGGGGCCGGTGCGCACGGGAAAGTCCACCTTCATAAAGAGATTCATGGAGACACAGGTCCTGCCCCGCATCGACAACGCCTATATGCGCGAGCGGGCCCGGGATGAGCTGCCCCAGTCCGGATCCGGCCGCACAATTATGACGGCGGAGCCCAAGTTTGTGCCCGAGGAGGCGGTGGACATCGCCGTTGACGAGGGCACCTCCATCTCCGTGCGCCTGGTGGACTGCGTGGGCTACATGGTGGAGGGGGCCCTGGGCGACACCGAAAACGGCGCGGAGCGCATGGTGACCACGCCCTGGTTCGACGAGGAGATCCCCATGCGCAGGGCCGCCGAGATCGGCACCCGGAAGGTCATCGCGGAGCACTCCACCATCGGCGTGGCTGTCACCACCGACGGCTCGGTCACCGACCTTCCCAGGGAGGCGTACCTGGAGGCGGAGGCCCGGGTGGTGGGCGAGCTGAAGGCTCTGGGCAAGCCCTTTGTCCTCCTTTTGAATTCCGCCCACCCGGAGGCGGAGGAGACACAGGCCCTTCAGGCGGAGCTTTCCGGGCTTTACGGGGTGGACGTCCTCGCCGTCAACTGCATGACCCTGACGGAGCAGGACGTGACGGACATCATAAAAGCCGTCCTCAGCGAATTTCCGGTGAACGAGATCGGCATATTCCTGCCCTCCTGGCTGGGGGCCCTGGGGCGCGACAACCCCATCAAGGAGGCGGTCTACGCCGCCATCCGAGAAGGGGCCGGGAGCACCGCGCTCATTCGGGATCTCGAGGGCTTCGTTACGGCTCTCACCGGGTGCGAGAAGGTCAGCGGCGCCCGGCTCCGGCGCGTTGACATGGGCACGGGGCGGGCCGAGGTGATTCTCGACATGCCGCGTACCCTGTTTTATGAGACGGTGGGGGAGATGTCCGGCTTTAAAATCGGCGACGACGGGGATCTGATAGCCCTCCTCAACGAGCTGTCCCACATCAAGGCGGAGTACGACAAGGTCGCCGACGCCCTTAAGGACGTGCGGGAGCGGGGCTACGGCGTGGTGATGCCGGACATCGCGGAGCTGACGCTTCAGGAGCCCGAGATCGTCAAAAAGGCCGGAAAATACTCGGTGAGGCTCAAGGCCAACGCGCCGAGCATCCATATGATCGGCGTGGACACGGTGACCGAAGTCTCCCCGGCGCTGGGAGGGGAGAGGTCGTCGGAGGACGTCATCAACTTCCTCCTCCAGGAGTTCGAGGGCGACACGGGGAAGATATGGGAGTCAAACCTCTTCGGAAAATCCCTCCACGAGATCGCCGCCGAGGGCCTTCAGACAAAGATCCGCAAAATGCCTCCGGAGGCTCAGACAAAGCTCCGCAACGCCATCACCCGCATTATAAACGACGGCTGCGGGGGACTGATCTGCATTATACTGTGAGAAAAGCCGGCCGGCGTTCCATAAAAACAGATCAAACGGTCAGTGGCTGCCGCCCGCTCTTCGCGGGCGGCAGCCACTTGTACCTCTTTAAACCGGGGCGGGACGGTACCGTCCGGCTTTTCTACGTCACGCGCCGCCGCGCGCCCTCCGTTCACGCTTGAAATGCGTGTGGACATAATTTCGATGATTGAATAATCTGCACGAACAAACAGCGTAAATTGCAAATCAGGTATGTATAACCCTCCAAAAAGACGAAATTTGCAAGTATCACCGTTGACAACGGGCATTTGCAGTCATATAATAACGCATGAAAGGGCAATGGTGCTTTTCCGGGAGGAAGGCCGTTGCCCTTTTTGTGAATGTGTGTTATGATACCATCAACATATCATATCGAAAGGAGCTTTTCCATGAGCAAATATACCAAGGAAGACATCGTCCGTTTAGTTGAGGAGCAGGACGTGGAGTTTATCCGTATGCAGTTTACGGACATCTTCGGCCAGCTCAAGAACGTAGCTATTACCAAGAGCCAGATCCAGAAGGCGGTCAACAACCAGATCATGATAGACGGAAGCTCCATCGAGGGGTTTGTCCGCATCCACGAGTCCGACCAGTATCTGTACCCCGACCTTGACAGTTTCACCGTTCTGCCCTGGCGTCCCCAGTACGGCAAGGTGGCCCGTCTTATCTGCGACGTCTACAACCCCGACGGCACTCCCTTCGTGGGCGATCCCAGAGGCGTCCTGAAAAAGACCCTGAAGCGCGCCGCCGACATGGGCTACTCCTTCAACGTGGGCCCCGAGTGCGAGTTCTTCCTCTTTGAGACGGACGACGAGGGCCGCCCCACCACCAAGACGGGTGACGAGGCCGGCTACTTTGATCTGGGGCCTCTCGACCACGGCGAGGGCACACGGCGCGAGATCTGCCTGAACCTCGAGGCCATGGGCTTTGAGAT
>CANQBC010000063.1 GCA_947589225.1 uncultured Oscillospiraceae bacterium
TTCTCGGTGATTTCATAGACGCCGGGCAGCAAATTTTCCAGCGTGGCCTTTCCGTCTGCGCCGGTCTTGACCTCATCCACGCTGTGGCCGTCAGCGGCTTCCACAAGGAACACCGTATTTGGAACGGGTTCGCCGGTGTCAGCATCGCGCTTGACGATGATGAGATTGGGCTTCTGGGCGTTGCTGACAACCAACTGCGCCTGCCTGCCGGGGACAAGCTCAACGTGGTATTCCAGCGGATTGCGGACATACCCCTCCGGCGCGGTCATCTCCAAGACGGAGTAAATGCCCGGCTCCAGGTCGTCAATGACGATCTCGCCGTTGGTGTCCGTAATACGGTCGAGATAGTGTGTGCCGTCCGCAACCTTGGCGATGCGGAAGGTCGCGCCGGGGAGCCGCTTGCCCGTGAGACTGTCCAGCTTCACAAGGCGGAAGGTGGGCTTCTTCGTGTCCGTGAACACAAACTGCGCATACTCGCCGCCCTCGATCTTGATGATCCGCTGGGCATCGTCTATGAGATACCCGTCCGGGGCGGCCAGCTCATCCACGGTATAGGTGCCGGGATTCAGGCCGGAGAGGTCGATCTCACCGTTGGCATCGGTAATGTACTCCTGAGAGAAGTCCCCGCCCACCTGGGTGATGCGGAACTTGGCGTTTACCAGCGGCTCGAAAGTCTGGCTGTCCAGCTTGATGAGATAGATGCCGGGCTTGAGGTAATTCAGGAACACCAGTGTCCCGGTCTGGCCCGCCTCCAGCTCGATCTCCTGCGGGGTGCTGTTCAGCACATGGGTGTCCGGCGCGGCAACCTCCTTCACAAGGTAGGTGCCGGGCTCAAGGTCATAAAGCAGAATTTCTCCGTTGGCATCGGTGGTGTAGGAGCCGATCAGCTCGGAGTCCCGGTAGACCTCAAAGGTGGTGTCCGGCAGGGGCTTCTTCGTCTGGGCGTCGTACTTGACGATTCGCAGGGCGGGACGCTTCTCGTTTTCCACGATGACGGTGGAAGTCTCGCCAGGGTAGAGCTTCACATGATACTCGGTGGAATTGAGGACATACCCCTCCGGGGCGTTCAGCTCCTGCACAGAGTACACGCCGGCGTCCAGCCCCTCCAGCGTGATGCGCCCCTGGGTGTCCGTGACCTTATCTACATAGTGGTCCGGGTCGTTGATGGGCGCGATCCTGAAAGTGGCGCCCGCCAGGGGCTTGCCATCGTGGGCATCCAGTTTTTCCACCACGAGCGTGGGCCGCTTAGTGTCCGTGAACACAAACTCCGCGTTCTCTCCGGCCACAAGCTCAATGGTGCGCCTGGCCTCGTCAATGAGATACCCGTCCGGGGCGGCGATCTCCACCACCTCATAAGCGCCGGGCTCCAGGTTGGAAAGGTCGATCTCTCCACTTGCGTCGGTGGTATATTCCTTACTGAAATCTCCACCGATGCGGCTGATTTTGAACTTCGCTCCGGCCAGAGGCATCATCGTCTCGCTGTCCAGCTTGACAAGGTGGATGCCGGGTTTTACGAGGTTGAGGAAGGTCAGGGTATGCCTGCCGCTCCCGGCCTCGATCTCTATCTCCTGGGGCGTGGAGTTGACCACATACCCCTTGGCCGCGACCTCCTTCACAAGATAAGTGCCGGGGTCAAGACCGGTCAGCTCTATTTCACCCAGATGGTTTGTTGTGTACGTTCCGAGAAGCTGCCCGTCGTGGTAGACCTCAAAGGTCACGTCCGGCAAGGGATTCATCGTCTGAGCATCATATTTCACGATGGTGAGCGACGGCTTCTCGGCGTTGGTGACGGTGATGCGGGGGTCGTCCGTGGTGGCGGGATCGTAGTTGTCCACATAGACGCCGTACTCCCGACCGTCCGCCACATATCCCTCCGGCGCGGCCACTTCCTTGATGGTGTAATACCCCGTCGTCACGCCGGGGACATAGGCGAGGCCGTTATCGTTGGTGGTGACGGTGGTGACAAGTTGGCCGTTGCGGTAGACCTCAAAGGTAGCGTCGGGGAGGCTCCTCAGATTGTTCTCATCGCACTTGTATATCTCAATGGTGGGCTTTCGGACGTTGTTGAAGGTGAGGGTGATGTCTTTGGTGCCGTCCCAATTCACGGTCTGCGGAGTGGAGTTCAGCTCGTAACCCTCCGGGGCCGTCACCTCATAAACCTTGTAACTGCCCAGGGGCAGGGTTTCAACGTCCATCAGGATGGACCCCGCCTGATCCGTTGTAGCGGTGGTGTAATAGTCCCCGTCGATCTGTTCAAAGGCAATGACGGCATCCCGAAGGGAGTAGCCGGTTTGGGCATCCACCTTTTTCACAGTCAGCTTCGGCCCCAGCGGGTCCTGAACGGTAACATCTGTGATCTGGTTGGCAATCACCGTGACCTTTTGCGGCTCCACGACCATGTATCCCGCGGGGGCCTGCGTCTCGGTCAGGGTGTATTCCACATTGGGGTCAAGCAACTCCCAAAGGATAACGCCGTTCTCATTTGTTTCACCGGTCTTGGAGCTGCCATCGGAGCCGGAGAGGATAAACTTCGCCCCGGCCAGCGGCTGGCCCGCCTCATCCGTCTTGGTGATACGCAAAGAGCCCTTTTCAGTTTCTTCGCCGCCCCAGCTGAGACTGCCCTTGGCGGTCAGATTGCCCTTGGAGGGGTCGGCAATGATGTAGCTCTGCTGGGTGGAATTTTTGTTGTATGCCAGATATATCTGGTACTGCATGACATATGCGCCGCAGCAAACGGTGATCTCGCCGCTGTTCTTCGCGGCCTCCACCGGGATGCACAGCTTGGCCCGGTCGGAATACTCAAAGCCGTTGCCCATAAGGTCGTAATATCTCACGTCCGTGGGCAGGACCCATGTGGATCTCCCGCCGTAATTGCCCTTGCCAAGCTCCACGTTATCCAGAGAGGCGAAGATGGTCCCTTCGGGCGCGCCCTCGGCCCACAGCTCGATGTTGTACCCGGAGTAGTAGGTGGAGGTGGCAGAGGCGAAGGTGAACTCGCGAGTGTAGTATTCCTTGCCGCCGACGGATTCCTTTTTGATGCCATACTGCCCGGATTCGGCGGCTTTTTCGAGAGTCATATTGGAGGGCAGGGCCACATTTGCGCCCAGTGAATCCTCCTCGGCGCGGACGATCATTCCGGTTTTGGGAACACCGCTCCAATTCGCGGACTCGCAGATGAGCTGCAAGGTCCTGAACACCCTGATTTTCTGCTCATCGCCCACCGGCTGAGGAACTGTTTCCCGACCGCTTGTGTACTTTGTACCCTCCACGGCGAGCTGCCCCAGGGTGGCCCAGATAGCAAGCTGGGTGGCGTAGGCGTATTCCTCCTCGGTGAGGCCCTTCAATAAGGACTCCTTGGGGTAGCGCCCAAGGAAGGTTTCGAGACTGTGCTGGGGGTAGCTTTGCGCGAAGGCCGCCGCTGTTTCGGGGTTAGCCTCGTAAACTCCGCGAATCTCCAGATTCCCGGAGCTGTACTTGAGGCCATGGTCGATGCAATAGGCGGGTCCTTTGAGGCCGTCATTGGTGGTGTACTCGGCGTAGGAAGCGCCCAGGCGCGTACCCTTGTCGGTGGTGAGGAAATAATTGCGGTCCACCGCTTTCACGGTGCAGGTCTTGCTCCCGTCCGCGATGGTCTGGGCGTTGGCTCCGTGGGGCATCAGTCCCACAACCATGACCACAGCCAAAGTAAGCGCCAAAAGGCTTTTAATTTTTCTGGATATTCTCATTGAAACTCCTTTCCAAAGACACAAAAAAGCGCCGGCTTTCACCGACGCTTTTCCCTTTAATTCGTCTCAATTTGAGACTCATTTTTTTGTTGAACCGGGGACCAGGATCTCTTTTGCAAACGTAAGACGATTCCCGTCCTCTATCTTGTAAGTCGAGCCCTGCATTTCCGAGGGGTCATACAGAACAGCTTGGTATGGCCGCACGGAGGGGTCATTTCCCACGTCCACTCCGCTCACATCCACGCTCCACCATTGGCCGTCCACATAGACCTCGTTCCATTGATGGGTACTGCTTTGGACATACACGCATGGGATGCCAGCCATGTCGCAGAGGAACTGGAAGTTAAAGGCGTAGGCCATGCAGTTGCCGGACTTCACGCTGTCCGACACAAGGACCGTGCTGGGTGTGGGTGACACTCCGGCCTTGTACATCAGCCGGTCGCAGACATAGAAGGCAATCTGGCGGACCTTCTCCCTGTCCGTGAGCCCTGACAGAGAGCTTATGAACGGCTCGCAGTATTTCGCCGCCGCCTCATATGCTGTCGGGTGGATGGATGTAAAGTGGTATTTTCCGTTGCCGTCCGATTCCAGATGATATACCGTCCAATCGCCGATCTCGGTTATGACCGACCTCATGGCATCGCGGGTTTCCGGGGACATGGGGATGGGCGTGGAGTCCCTGCCGGTGACGATGGCTTGCCGGATAGCGTTGAACGCCTCGCGGGTGTAGGGCCCCTTGAAAATGGCGGGATTGGCGATACTGGCATCGTCAATGACCTGCTCCTCCGGCGCTACGCCGGTGTAGGACCTGCCCGATTCGATCTGCACCGTGCCGTCCCAGTACACATTGAAGCCCACCGCCTGCCCCACGTCACGGAGCTTTATGTAATTGCTTCCGTTGATGAGATACGCCTCCAGCTCCACCTGCTCACCGTCAACGTAGATGGTGTTTGTACTTCTCTCCGCCATGACTCCGGCGGCATAGGCGGCACCGCCTCCGCAGAGAGCGGCACCGAGGGCGAAGCAGACGGCGCCGTAAAGAATGGGTCCTTTTTTCATTGAAATTGCCTCCTCTTTCATGGTTTTTTGGTATATGTATATTATACCTCAGATTGGGAGGCAGGGCAAAAAATCAGGAAACCTCGGTGGCCGTGACGCACCAGCGGTATTCGCGCTCGTTCATTACGCAGGTGTATAGCTTGACCTGATTGCCGGACGTGGCCGTCGTGCCGCTGGTGTCCGTCTCCAGTATCTTCTCCACACTGACCACGGCGTAGGCGCGGGTCCCCAGCTTGGTGGTGAGGGTGATGGTGTCGCCCACATTCAGCGTGTGGATCTTTCCGAAAATCTCGTTGGTCCCCCGGTTGTGTCCGGCGAGGCACACGTTCCCGTCCCAAATGCTGGTATTCTCAAAGTGGGCGGCCCCTTTTGCCATAGAGGCCGTGCTGGTCCCTTCATAGATCTTCGTACTCACGCCAATGGCAGGGATAGTCAGCGTCCCCAGGCTGCCGCCTGAGTAGTAGAGGTCGGACGTAACCTCCGTGTACTTCGGTGTACTATTGCCAGTGGTCGGATAGCCCACCGTGGGATAGCTCTCCGCCGAAGCGCCCACCGCGCCGGGGTAGATGACGGTCCCGCCGCCAACGGAGCCGCCGTTATAGCCTCCATCCGGTGCAAGGTTCGGGGTCAGGTACTCGCCGCTCCCCGGCAAGTAGCTGGTGGGCGTCCCGAAGCCGGGCGGGATCAGGGCGGC
>CANQBC010000064.1 GCA_947589225.1 uncultured Oscillospiraceae bacterium
GAATGGGGGAGAGCATCAAGGCCACCTGCTTCCCTGCCGCCTGCGCCACCGCCTCCTCCTTTGACGAGGAGCTTCTGGCCCGCTTGGGCGACGCCCTGGGCCGCCAGTGCCAGGCCAAGGATCTGGCGGTGCTCCTGGGGCCCGGAGCCAACATCAAGCGCTCACCCCTGTGCGGGAGAAACTTTGAGTATATCAGCGAGGATCCGTACCTGGCCGGCAAGCTGGCCGCCGCCTGGATCCGGGGGCTTCAGAGCCGCCATGTGGGCGCTTCCCTCAAGCACTTCGCCTGCAACAACCAGGAGTTTTCCCGCATGGGGTGCTCCTCGGAGGTGGACGTGCGCACCTTCCGAGAGATCTACCTGACTCCCTTTGAGATCGCGGTGAAGGAGGGAAAGCCCGCCACGGTCATGTGCGCCTACAACAAGATCAACGGGACCTTTTGCTCGGAAAACAGGGAGCTTCTCACCGATATCCTCCGCACCGAGTGGGGATTTGACGGCGCCGTGGTCACCGACTGGGGCGCCGCGGCGGACAGAGTGAAGGGAATCGAGGCCGGGGAGGATCTGGAGATGCCCGACTCCGGCGGCGAGAACGACACGCTGATCGTCAAAGCCGTCCGGGAGGGGAAGCTCAGCGAGGCGCTTGTGGACCGGGCGGTGGAGAATATCCTGAAATTTGTCTTTGAGTACGTCGAAAACCGTACTCCCGGCGAGCCCTACGATCTGGAGGCGTACCACGCTCTGGCAGCGGAGATCGAGACCGAGTGCGCCGTGCTTTTGGAAAACAATGGAGTGCTGCCGCTCAGGCAGGGACAGAAGGTCGCCTACATCGGCGCTTTCGCCGAGTGCCCCCGGTATCAGGGCAGCGGCTCCAGCCGTGTCAACGCCAGCCGCGTAAGCTCTGCTCTGGAGACGGCACGGGAGAAGGGGCGGGACGTGACCTATGTGCAGGGCTTTCCCGGTGAGGGGGACGGGCTTTCGGAGGAGGAACTGGAAAGAGCGGTGAACGCCGCCCGCGATGCCGACGCGACGGTGATTTTCGCCGGACTTCCCGATTCCTTTGAGTCGGAGGGCTTTGACCGGGAGCACATGCGTCTGCCGGAGTGTCAGAATAAACTCATTGAGGCCGTGACCGCAGTCCAGCCCAACACGGCGGTGGTCCTGCACAACGGTGCCAGCGTGGAGTGCCCCTGGGCGGATAAAACCGCCGCTATACTGGAAATGTACCTTGGAGGCGAGGGCGTGGGCGAGGCCGCGGACGCTCTCCTTTGGGGCGAGGCTAACCCCTCCGGGCACCTTGCCGAGACGTTCCCGATGAAGCTGGAGGACAACCCCAGTTACCTCAACTTCGGCGGTGACGGGAAGAAGGTCCGCTACGCCGAGGGGATCTACGTGGGCTACCGCTATTACGACAAAAAGAAGATGCCCGTCCGTTGGGCATTCGGCCACGGTCTCAGCTACACGGAATTTACGTATTCAAACCTCAGGACCGACCGGGAGAGCTTCGGCGACGGCGGGAGGCTGACCGTTTCGGTGGACGTGACCAACGTGGGGGCCATGGCGGGGCGCGAGGCGGTCCAGCTCTACGTTTCCGACCTCACCGGCACGCCGAACAGGCCGGTGAAGGAGCTGAAGGGCTTCAAAAAGGTACATCTGGAGCCGGGGGAGACGAAGACCGTCACTCTGGAGCTGGACGACAGGAGCCTGAGCTATTATGACCCGGATTTGGGCGACTGGTACGCACCCAGCGGGGAATATGCCGTCCTTATTGGCCACGCCAGCGACGATATACGGCTGGAGACAAGGGTGAGATTCACCACCCGGAAGCTCCTGCCCTTCACCGTCACCTCCGCCACAACGGTTGGAGAGCTTCTGGCCGACCCGCGCACAAAGCCTGTTGTGGGAGCTTTTCTGGCCGAGCGCCTTGCCCGCCGCGGCCACACGGATCTGGGCACCTCCTCGGGGGCCGATGAGAAGTCACGGAACGACATGATGTACGCCATGCCCCTGAAATCCATGGTCAGTTTCCACGTTCTGACACACGACGGAATGGTGGAGTTTATGGGCAGGCTCAACGAGGCAGTACAGAAGGGGTAAAGGCGATGAAGCGGGACGCGAATACGCAAAAGTGGTTGGAGGAGACTTGGGAGAAGGTCAGGATCAAGATGACCGCTGAGTGCGGTCGTCTGGGGGAGACCATTCCGTTTGCCCCAAAGAACGGAAGATACTTTGATGTGGAGAATACCCCGCTGGGGTTGGGCTTTTGGACCAATGGGTTCTGGCCGGGGATGCTCTGGCAGATGGCCCACGCCACTGGGGATGAGAGGTTCAAAACCGCCGCCCGGGGAGTGGAGAGGCGCCTGGACGCGGTACTCACGAGCCTGGATGGGGTTGACCACGATGCCGGATTCCTGTTCCTGCTCTCCGCAGTGGCGGACTGGAGGCTGACAGGGAACGGGGAGTCGAGACGCCGGGGACTCCACGCCGCCAACCTACTGGCTGGTCGCTACAACCCGGCAGGGCGGTTCATTCGGGCCTGGGACGACCGGAAGGGGGAGAATCCACAGTGGCTCAACGCCGACGGCAGTGTCTGCGGATGGATGATCGTAGATTGTATGATGAATCTTCCGCTTCTCTATTGGGCATCTGAGGAGACCGGGGACCCCCGGTATCGCCACGCGGCAAGAAACCATGCCAGGACCGCCCAACAGAGGATCGTACGGCCCGACGGCAGCTGCAACCATCTGGTGTCCCTGGACCCGGAGACAGGGGAACTGCTGGACGCCCCCGGAGGGCAGGGCTATGGGCCTGGGTCCTCTTGGAGCCGGGGGCAGGCGTGGGCGGTGTACGGCTTTGCCCTGAGCTACCGGCATACCGGGGACAGAGAGTTTTTGGATACGGCAAAGCGATGCGCCCATTACTGCATCTCCTGCCTTGCGGTGAACGACTGGCTGCCTCTTGTGGACTACAGGTCGCCAAAAGAGCCTGTGAAATACGACTCTGATGCCGGGCTCATCACTGCCTGTGGTCTTTTGGAAATCGCGGAGCATGTCGAAAATCTGGAGAAAGATCTGTACACCGATGCTGCTCTCCGAATTCTCCGGGCATGCGCAGAGAGATTTTGTGATTGGGACCCGGACACCGACGGTATCGTGGGCGGAGGCACCACCTACTATCACGACCCGGGCGGACGGATGAGCGAACTGCCTATCATCTACGGCGATTACTATCTCATAGAGGCCCTGTTGCGCCTGCGCGGCGACGCGGCGTTCCTCTGGTGAGCTGGGGAGGAGAGAAATATGCCTGAAATGAAGCTTAAAATACACACCCGGGAGGGCTTTCGGTTGCTGGCGGCAGGAAAGCCCGGGGAACGGAGCTCCATTTTCTACACCGCCCCTTACGGTGATGGAGATTTCATCCTTTTGGAGACCGACGGGCGGTGGAAGCACTTTATAGTACAACTGGACGATGCCATGCCGGAGGTTCTGGTCTATGTGCCGGGGAACAGAATGGCCTTCCACATCCCGCCGGCGGGGGAGCGGGGGTGCTTTTCCCCCAAGAGCTTTTCCGGCGCCTGTCATCTTATTCGGGCCAGGGCAGCTACAGCAGAGGAAATCGGACACCGGCGAAATCTGGCGCTGAATCCCTATGATCAACCCCGGGAGGGAGGATTTTTCCCACATGCGTCTTCAAACGTGGAGGGTCAGAAGCCTGAGTTCACGGCCAGGAACGCCATTGACGGCATTTTTGAGAACAATTCCCACGGAGGTTGGCCCTTCCAGGCCTGGGGCATCGGCAAGGAATCTGACCCGGTGCTCCGGGTAGACTTCGGGCGGGAGGTGACGGTGGATGAGGTTCGTCTGACCCTCCGGGCGGACTTCCCCCACGACAGCTGGTGGAGGAGCGCGGTAGTGGTTTTCAGTGACGGGACCAAAGAGTACTTGGAGCTTGCCCGCACCGGTAAACCCCAATCATTCCAAGTTTCCGCGCGGACTGTCCAGTGGGTGGAGCTGAAGGAGCTTCGCAAATATGAAGATGATAGTCTCTTCCCGGCACTGACCCAACTTGAGGTTTGGGGGACGGAGCAGGTCCCCGCAGAGTGAGACCGCAGCTCCTTTGACATTAGAAATTCCGAAAGGGGAGACCATTATGGACTTCTTCGATCCCAACAGCAAATTTTCCCAGATCATGGGCACTGTCTTTGACTACGCCAAGCTGGGACTTCTGGTGCTGATCCTCAGCATCCCGGTGATCACCGCCGGGGCGGCTATTACGGCGGCCATGAGCGTGGGGATGAAGATCGCCCGGAACGAGGCGCCGGGGCTGTGGAAGCCCTTTTGGAAGTCCTTCCGGGAGAATTTCAAACAGTCCGTGCCCCTGACGCTGATCATCGTCCTCCTGTTCGGACTTCTGGGAATGGACTGGAAGTACGTCATGGAGCAGGAGAGTACCGTTCTTATCCGCGTTCTCCGGGCGGGAACCTTCATCGCGGCGGCGCTGGGTGCCATGATCTCCCTGTATATTTTCCCTGTTTTGGCAAGGTACGACCTGAAAAACAGGCAAATCGTGCGCAACGCGGCGGTGTATGCCATCGTCAATTTTCCGAAAAATTTGTTGGCCATCGGCATCCTAATCCTGGGGCTGTGGCTTATGGACTGGGCCGTGCCGCTGCTGCCGGTGATTGTCCTGGCCCTGCCGGCGGTGCTGATCCGCTACATGTCGGTGGTGTGCGTACATACCTTCGCCAGGAGCGAGGCGAGAGCGAGGGGAGAGGACAGCGGTGAATAAGAGCTACGATCCGTGCCATGACCCAGTGTTCCAAAGGCCGGTCATAGATGTGGACGAGTGGCGGGAGCGGTATTTTTCGGACGGCACACGAATTCTCTATCGGTGTATGCAGGGGGGATTTGACGGAACCGGGGTACAGTTTACCCTGCTCTTTCCCGAAAAGGACAACTGCCGCCGCCGGTTCCATCAGTGCCTGACGCCGGTATCCGGCAGGCAGACGATGGGGCCGGAGGCCGCCTTTGCCCTCAAAAACGGGACGCTCTATGTGGAAAACAGCCAGGAGGGTGAGAGTGCCTGGAAGGCAAACGCCGCCGTGGCGGACTTTTCCCGGCGGAAGGCCCTGGAGATCTACGGCCCCAGCCGGTTTTACGGGTACGTCTACGGCGGGGAGGGCGGCGCCCACAGGGCGCTGGCGTGCATCGAGAATTCCTCCGTCTGGGACGGCGCGGCGCTGATGATGCCGGGGAGCGGCGCCATCCTGTACGATGCCGGGGGAAACACGCGCCTCGCCCTGACAGGGGACGGGGAGAACCTTTCCGATACGCTCACGGCCCTGGAGACATGGGTGGAGCGGGGGGTGTGCCCCACCTGAAATACACAGACACGGAAAAACGTCATCACGTCGGATTTCTTATAGTTTTTGTCGGATTTACAAAAT
>CANQBC010000065.1 GCA_947589225.1 uncultured Oscillospiraceae bacterium
TGGTTACTACTCTTGTGGGGTACTTCTTTCGCAAATTTTCTCTTATTGCATTCTTGACTTCACACCATTAGACTTTTAAAATCTCTCGTTCAGCCACTCAGCGCTTTTTTCCAGGCTCTTCACCGGGGACTTGTCGATCCAGTTGCGGTGGCTCTCCAGTATGACGGCGTCGATTCCGTTGGCTTTTGCCTTTTCGGCCAGGGTGTCCAGCGGCATATTGCCTGTCCCCAGTTCAACGCTGTCGGACTTTAAAATCGGCGTCATGGCGGGGCCGGACAATCTCGCACCCCGGTCGGCGATGTGCCAGAGCCTCATACGTGTGCCGAGCCGCTCCATCCAATACGCGGGGTCGGCGCCGCCCTCGGCGAACCAGTAGCTGTCAAATTCAAAGTTCACAAGGTCCGGGCTTGTACCGTCGATGAGTATATCGTAGGCCCGCTTTCCGCCGGAGAGGCGTTGCAACTCGCAATTGTGGTTGTGGTAGAGGAGGTGGACGCCCTCCCTTTCCAGCGCCTCGCCCGCGTCGTTGAGACGGGAGGCCAGATTGCGTACCTCCCTCTCGTCCCCGTAGGCGAAGCGGTACATGCCGGTGATGACGATCTTATCCGTACCGAAGGATCTTGCCTCCTCCGCCGCGGCCTTGGCGTCATGTTCGATGCTTCCCAGATCATAGTGGAGGCTTACGACCTCAAGGCCGCTGTCGGCAACGAGCCTGTGCCAGTCGAGCTTTCCGCCGCTGCCCGTGGGCATACCGGCGGC
This sequence comes from uncultured Oscillospiraceae bacterium, assembly GCA_947589225.1. GTDB lineage: Bacteria > Bacillota > Clostridia > Oscillospirales > Oscillospiraceae > RUG626. The sequence continues at coordinate 760 of CANQBC010000065.1, forward strand.
CTTTGTCATCATCCGTACCATGAATCCCGTGGGGTGGATCATAAAGCCGCACAGCTCGATGCCGTCATAGCCCGCCGCCTTGATGGCGGCCAGGGTCTGACGCGCCTGGGGCTCCTTGCTTGTTACCGTACCCAGCATAAACTGCTGGACTGCTTTTTTCACCATTTTCACCCCTCCATTTCAATGACATCGCCCTCGGTGATGCCGTTTTCGTTGAAGCTGTCCACGCGGACGTAGTATTTTTGACCCTTCATGAGCGTGGAGAGCTTCACTTCATTTGCCCCGTATACGAGAAAGCTCAGATAGAGCTTATCCGGGGCGATACCGTAACGCACGTTGCACCCCTGGGCGCACTCCATGCGTTCCCAGGAGACGACGCCATCCAGATCCCCAATCCGCGCGGCCTTTGCCCTTGCCTTTCCCGGATTTTCACCGTGTCCAATGCCGAAGACCCGCAGGCCGGAGACGCGAAGCGTTTGACCGTAGGGCAGTTCACCGCCGGTGACGCGGACATAGCGGGCGCTAAACCCGTTGAGGTACTCGAAGTAAGCGTTTGAGCACTCCCGTGAGACGCTCTCAAGCAGCCTCCACGTCACGCCGTCAGAGCTTATGTGGACGGTGAAGCTTGTGAGGCGCGGTTTCGTCTCAATATGCCGGGTGTGCCTGTCGTCGCCGTAGGCCTCCGGAGGAAAGTCCACCGCCAGGGCCTCGTCCGCCAGGTTGACCTGAATGGCCCGAATGTCGCTCTCCCGTTCAAGGTCAACCGTCAGCCATTCGCCGGGATTGGCGTTTCCGGCGCTCCACCAGTCGCGGATATTCTCGTTGACGGCCCTCTCAGGATGCTCGCCGGAGGAGGCGGTAACGGGTTTATTGTAAGATAGGAGCATCCACTCCGGCTTCACGCTCCACGGGTCAAATTTTCCCTCGGGAATGTGAATGGGGTAGTCGGCAAAATTCTGGTTGCAGAAGAGTACCCCGTCCCCGTCAAATCCCGCTGGAAACAGGCCCACCCGGCGCTCAAAATCGTGATTGACGCTTACGCGCATAGTGGCGGCGTGCCACAGGTTGCCGTATTTGTCGAATATAGTGCTTCCGTGGCCCGCACCGGTGACAAATCCACCGGGAACGGAAGAGAACGGGTTGCTTCCCTGCCGCCGGAAGGGGCCAAGGGGCGTATCGCCCACGCAGACCGCGTCGGAATAGGTATTGTACTGTGTGCCGGGGGTGGCGTATTGGAGATAGTAACGGCCATTCCATTTGGTCATGAACGCCCCCTCTATGTAGGGCTTGCCGATGGCAAGGAACATCTTTGTCATGGCCTCGGAGGTGTAGCCGGAGGCTTTTTCCAGCTCCGGCGGGATCTCCACCTTCCCCGTGGCGGGGTTGAAGTTGCGCTTCAGCATTTGATAGACCACACTGTGCTCCCGATCCACAACGCCGTTGTCTCCGGGGCGCTCGTAACCCAAGTTCTCCACGTCCTCAAAAATCAGCGCTTTCCGCTCTCCCCTGGGCGTCATGGTCTCCGGGTCCATCTCCACACCGTAAATAGGCTCGGTGTTGGTACAGCCCCAGTAGAGGTATACCCTGCCGTCGTCATCCCAGAAAAGGTCCGGATCCCAGAAGTCGAAGGGGGCGTTAACCTCCTCAAAGGGCTCGCGGAGCGGATCCCTTGTGCGGAGGATGGGGCAGCTTACGTTCCTGCGGCTGGCGCAGAAGTAGAGCCAGTCCCCAATCTGCCGCGCGTCCGGGGCGTAGTCATAGATCAGAAGGTCGGGATCCGCGTGGAAGCTCCAGTTTACAAGATCCTCGGACCACCAGAAGCCGGCGGACATGGAGACAAAGAGGTAATACTTATCCTTGAACAGTACTAGGGTGGGGTCGGCGCCCTCCCGGAAGCCGCGGGAGGGGCCGCGCTCCTTCACGTGCTGATAGCGGTACCCCAAATCAAGGGGATTGCAGTATGTCCTTTTCATGCGTTGAGCCTCCTCACTCCGGCTTTCTGATGGTCTGCAAAACGCGGTTCAGCTGCTTGATGCTCTCTTCGTCCGCGCCGGCCTGCTTTAAGAGGCTTATAAGCGTCATGCGGCCCATCATGCGCACAAGGCCGGGATTGTCCTTCACCGCCGTGGCCACATCGCCCCGGCTCTCCGCGCCCTTGGCCATCATCTGGCCCACAATGGCCCCGGCCTTGGGGTCGGACGTCAGCTCCGCGAGCTTGTCGTTGACGGAGAAGTACTCAGGATCGGAGGTCTCGCTGTCAAACCAGTTTGTCACGGCGGTCCTGCCCGGAAGCGAGTAAGCCGGATTCGGTTTCGGTGCCTTGCTTATCTCAATCACGTCCTTGCACTCGCCGGCGCGGGCCTCGATGGAGTGGGAGCCGGTGATAGGGACGTTGAATTTAAAGATAATGTGTCCGGTCTGCGTCTCGAAGAGCTTGCCATCCACGTAGAGGGAAACTTCAGGCTGGTTGGAGTAGGCCTTCACCTCCGTCACGTCCTCGCACCTGTCCACATACCGCCCGCCGCACAGATGAACGAAGGGCTCTTTTTTGTTCCAGGCGGCCTTGTAGAGATAGAAAGCGTCCTTTTTGAGCTGCCGGTCAAAGGTCACAAGGCCCTTCTGGTTCTGCCCGTTTTTGCCTCCCTCATCCCTGCCGTCGGCGGCGAAGTCAAAGAGGTTCCACACGTGGGTGGCCCAGAGCCAAGTGCGCTTTTCAATCATGGCAAGTATGTGCTCATGGTATACCGCCTGGTAGCTTTCGGTGTAGTCGCCCTTTTCGGGGCGGCTGGTCTGATAGGCGGGGTTTGCGTCCGCGCCGTATTCGGAAAACCCAATACACCTGTCGGGATATTTGGCGTGGTACTCGTCGAAGAACTCATCGTTCTGCTCAAGCTCCCCCAGATACCAGCCGAAGTACAGGTTGTAGCTGTTCACATCGGGAATCTCCAGTATGGGGCTGTCGGTCTCTAACATGAACACGTTAGCCATTGTGGTCTTTCTGGTGGGATCCAAGCGGTGGCAGAGGTCGTTAAGAAGCCGGTGGTTTTCCAGCAGATCCTCATTCACCGCGCTGGCGGCGGTGATCTCGTTGGAGAGGCCCCACACGGCGACGGACGGGTGGTTATAATTCTGGACAATCAGCTCCTCCATCTGGGAGAGGGTGTTTGCCCGCCCGTTTGTCATGTGCATGGTGATGTACGGTATCTCCGCCCAGACCACGATGCCGTTTTCGTCGCACAGGTCGTAAAATTCCTGGGCGTGCTGATAGTGGGCCAGACGCAGGGTGTTTGCCCCCAGCTCCCGGATAATCTCCATGTCCTCCCGGTGGTCCTCACAGCTCAGGGCATTGCCCTTTCCCCAGCGATCCTGATGGCGGCTGACGCCTCGGAGGGGATATTCGCGCCCGTTGAGGATGAAGCCGCGCTGTGGGTCGAACTCAAACACCCGGCAGCCGAAGCGGGCGCTGACCTCGTCGCCGCTGTCCAGCCGCGCCGTGGCGGTGTAGAGATAGGGATCGTCAAGCCCGTCCCAGAGGCGGACATTTTCAATGGTGAACACGGCGGTCTTTTCAACCCGTTGGGTCTGGCCGTTTACGGTGATCTCCACCGATTTGGCGTTGTGCCAGGTCTCCACGGTGACGGTGGCAGTCCTCATTGAAAGATCCACCTCCGGCGTGACCTTGATGCCCGGCGTGCCGCGGTACCCCAGCTCAAAGTGCTCCGAGGGGACAACGATCAGCTTCACATCCCGGTAAAGGCCGCCGTAGAAGGTGAAATCCGCCTTTTGCGGATACACTGTGTCGTTGTCGGAGTTGTCCACCAGGACGCAAAGCTCGTTGGTGTCGCGCAGATGATCCGTCAGCTCCACCCGGAAGGCGGAATAGCCTCCCTCATGGCGGCAAAGCTTCTCGCCGTTTAAAATAACCTCGGCGGTCATAGCCGCACCGCCAAACTCTATCCAGACGCGCTCATTTTTCCCGCAGGCCGGGCAGTCAAAGGTTTTTGTATATACAGCCGTGCCGCGCCAGTAGTCGTTGCCGCCGTCCTGCCCGTCCACCGCGTTCCAGGTATGGGGGAGGGTGACATCCTGCCATTCGCAGCGCAACGCCGCATCAGCGCCGCTTCTTTTGGCAAAGCGCCAATTATCGTTGAAATTGATGATCCTACGCATAATGCACTCCTTGTTAATGTAATGGCCGTTGGGCGGCAAGGGGCCGCCCAATCATAAGGAAGGGAAAAAGGAGGTTATCAGTTTTCCGCTTTCAGCGCGGCCTTTTTCTCGGCGATGCGTTTCTGGACGCTCACCATCTCCTCACGGGACAGCGGGCAGAACTTCATGGCGACAATGGTGATGATCCAACCCAAAATCGGGAAGCCGAACTTGACGGCCATTGCCACCCAAAAGACGCCGGGGGTAGA
>CANQBC010000066.1 GCA_947589225.1 uncultured Oscillospiraceae bacterium
AACTGAGCTACGCAGACATTTATTAAATTTTTGGGAGGCCCCCGTAAAAAGGCGAACGCTCTTGGTTCTCTTAGGAGTTTGGTCTGCTCAATATCCCGTGGTGCATTGCCGTTTCATACAATGCCCGGAAATGCCGAGAAATCAAGGTATTTGAGCAATCCAAATTTCCTGACGTATCCGATAGGGACATCAAATATCCCTTCTTGAATCGTCTATCATTAGCAGAGCCATTAGCAATCCCGTTCGGGGAACGTTCTGCGTTCACTTCAAGGCTACCCCATAATATCAATCCAAACAACTAAATACAAAACCTTTTGACAGGTGTTCAGAAATGGATGCCTGTCTTTTTTATGCCCAAAAACAGGAGGTGATTACCCAATGGCCGCCAAGGATGCGCCTGGCTCCGAGCAAGTGAGAGAAATTCCCTTATCGGAGCTGCACCCCTTTAAGAACCACCCTTTTAAGGTCAAAGACGACGACGCGATGATGGAAACCGCTGACAGCATCCGGCAATACGGCGTTCTGGTGCCGGCAATCGCCCGCCCACGCGAGGACGGCGGATATGAGCTGGTATCCGGCCACCGCCGCCGGCGGGCCTGTGAGCTGGCCGAAAAGGACACTATGCCCGTCATTGTCCGCCCTATGGACGACGATGCGGCCACCATTATCATGGTGGACAGCAACCTTCAGCGGGAGGGACTGCTCCCCAGTGAGAGGGCTTTCGCCTACAAGATGAAGCTGGAAGCCATGAAACGTCAGGCAGGCAGACCGTCAAAGAAAAATGTGTCCCAAGTTGGGACACAAAAACGATCCGACCAGCTTATGGCCGAACAGATCGGAGAAAGCCGTAATCAGATACAGCGTTTTATCCGGCTGACCGAGCTGATCCCGCCCCTGCTGGATATGGTGGACGAGAAAAAGATCGCCCTGAACCCGGCCTATGAGCTGTCCTTCCTCACCAAGGAGGAACAGGCCATGCTGGTGGAGACCATGGACTATGAGCAGGCCACCCCTTCCCTCTCCCAGGCCCAGCGTATGAAGAAGTTGAGCCAGATCGGGAAACTGACGGAGGATTCCATGCTGGCCATCATGTCCGAGGAAAAGAAAAGCGACCTGGACAAGGTGACATTTACCTCCGACACGCTGCGGAAGTATTTTCCCAAAAGCTACACTCCCAAGCGCATGGAGGAAACTATCATCAAGCTGCTGGAACAATGGCAGCGTAAACGCCAGCAGCAGCAAAGCCGCTGAGAAAGGAGCCGCTATGCAAGAGACTTCCGTCCGGGAGCTGAAAGGCCACGGCATCCTGGCTGTGGAACGGTTCCGGGACGAGACAACCCGCATGATCGAGTTTACCGTCCGCAGGCCGGGAACCCCTTACGGCAGCCCCGGCGACGAGGTTCGCCTGTTTTTGTGCGATGCCGGATACCTGGCCGCCCTGCAATGTCAGGAGCGCCGGGAGATCAAGATCAAGAAAACCGCCCGTATCATCGAGGGTCATATCCTATACGAAACCAAGAAACGGAGGCATGGAAATGTTCAGAGAAAAAGAAATCATTGAAGCGGTAAAGACCGCCTATTCTTACTTGTTCCCGGAGAAAAAGGAGCGGAGAAAAATGCTGCGCCAGTTAGATCTGCCCCTTTTGGCCCAGGCAGTCCGCTACCGGGCAGAAACGCCGCTTGCCTATCAGACTACCGGCAGTGCGGAGCTGTCGCTGAATTACCAGGGGCCGGAGCTGTTCCGGCAAAGGGCCTGCCCTATCTTTCACGAGACCATCCAGCACCACTCCACATTGATCGAGGCTATGTATATCCGGGAGCTTTGGCTTTTGGAGGATGGGACGTTTTCAGAAGTGTCCGCCGTTGTCGTCCATTATCTGACAGCAACGGAAAAATACTATACCTGTTACCGCACCGTCCGAGGCACTGTTGAGGGGAAAGATTGGTCTGCCTACGACCCGGAGGACATTGCGGAGGCGCTGGAGGACTTCTGCAAATACCCGTTTGATGCGGAACCGATCACCCTGCTTGAAGTTTAGGACACCGCCCCGACCGGCTGTGTTTTTTGTACCAGAGGAAAGGAAGTGAGGCACATGGCTGTATTCCGCGTCCAGCGGACAAGCGATTACACCGTCATGTCAAATTACCATCTGCGGGACAGGAACCTGACCCTGAAATCAAAAGGGCTGCTCTCCATGATGCTGTCCCTCCGCGACGATTGGAACTACACCACGCGGGGGCTGGCCGCCATCAGCAGGGAGGGCGTGGACGCCATCGGCACCGCCTTAAAGGAGCTGGAGCTTGCCGGCTACATCACCCGCCGCCAGCTCCGTGACGCCAACGGGCGGATCAGCGACACCGAGTACACCATCTATGAGCGCCCCCAGGACGTACCGCCAGATACGGATTCACCAGATACGGAAAACCCGGATATGGTAAACCCGGATACGGATGCCCCATATCTGGAAAATCCCGCAGAATTAAATACTAAGAAATCAAATACCCAAAGATCAAGTACCCATCTATCAAGTACCGATTCGATTCCTTTCCGGGCAGATGCGGCGGCAGGGCCGCCGGAACCGAAGCGAAGGGATGCGGGCATGGCAGAGATCGAAAGCTATCGGGAGCTGATCCGGGACAACATCGAGTATGGCCTTCTCCGCCAGGAGGCAGGCCCTTACGCCGGCGACCTGGACGAGATCGTGGAGCTTCTGGTGGAGACGGTCTGTGCCAGGCGGAAATACACGCGGGTATCCGGCAGCGACTTCCCCCATGAGGTGGTGAAGTCCCGGCTCTTAAAGCTGAACTGTGAGCATATCCGCTTTGCCATGCAGTGCATGAGGGAGAACACCACCAAAATACGCAACATCAAGCAATACCTCCTGGCGGTGCTGTTCAATGCACCCACCACCATCGGCAACTACTACTCGGCCCTGGTGAACCACGATATGTACGGCGGCGCATGAGGCCGCCATTTTTTATGCCCGGAGACCGGGAGAAAGGAAAGAAGCTATGACGAAAAGACCACTGGCCTACATCACCGCCCCCTGGGGCGAAAACGAATATGAGAACACCGAGACCGCCGCCCGCTACTGCCGGGCCGTCTATGACGCCGGTTTCTCACCGGTCTGCCCGCTTTTGTTCCTGCCGCTGTTTTTGAATGACGCCATCCCCCAGGAGCATAAGGACGGCATCGACATTGCCCGCGACCTGCTGCGGCGCTGCCGTGTGCTGGTGGTGTGCGGCAGCTCCGTGGACGAGCCGATGAAAAACGACATCGCCATCGCGGAGCGGCTGCGGATCACCGCCACCACCCTGGACGGCCTGCTCACCGTGAAATGCCAGGGCCGGGAGGAAGGAGGCAGCCATGAGTAAGGGAAAGACCATCGGGGAGCTGATGGAGGACGCCCGCCTCCGCGCCGGCGCAAAGGAGTACGCGGGCCATACCTACATGGACTTGGCCCGGTTCGACCCGGACACCCGGCACATGGTTATCTTTGACGTGCTGACCCACGATTCCCCCGTGGGCTGGAAGGGCGAACGGACGCGCCTGTTTCTGACGGACAAGGGCTACCAAAACGCACTGGCCACCCAGGAAAAAGGCCACATCAAAATCCTGAGCCACGCCAAAGTGGTGCGCGGAGACCTGATCTATGACCGCAAAGACCAGGTGCGGTAAGGAGGCCCCCATGATACGGAAATACCTTCTGCGGCGGCTGGTGGTTCCGCCTTAGCCGCCGCCATCCCCCTGCCATCCCACGGAGAAAGGAGTGAACACGATGCAGGAAGAAATAGAAAACAAGACGCTGACCCTGGGCATCAATTCCGCCAAATTTACCGGGAACGTCCTCAAAACGGCCATCAGCAAGTACCTGGCCTACCGTAAGGAGCGGAAACGCGAAGCCATCCGGGACAGCCCGGAGGTAAAACCTTTCGGCAAGGTCAGCATGGCCGAGCTTCAGCAGGAATACGGCGACATGCGCCAGCTTGACTTGCAGGACAAGGGCCTGCGGGACTTTGACCGCATCGCCAGAGACCACGGGGTACGCTACACCGTCTTTGAGACGGGCAAGGGCCATTACCAGGTGTTCTTCAAAGCCCCCAACGAGGCCAACATGAACGCCGCCTTCCAGAAATTCGCCGCCCTGAAGGTGAAAAAGGCCGAGCGCCGGCAGTCCGCGCTGGGTGTGCTGGAGAAGTTCAAGGCCCTAGTAAAGAACGCCGTCGTGGACAGGACGAAAAGGAAGGAGCTGGAGAGATGAAACAGATCGACGTAAAAAAGCTGCTGATCCTCAACGTCCCCTACCTGTTTTTGGGGCTGTACGCCACCAAGCTCTGGCAGCTCTACCGGCTGGCCCCCGGACTTGACCTGTCGCAGAAGTTCCTGCACCTTGGGGACGGCGCGGCAGCGGCCTTTGCCTCCCCGTTCCCCAGCTTCCACCCGCAGGATCTGGCCGTGGGGCTTCTGCTGGGGGCGGCCCTGCGGCTGGCCGTCTACGTCCGGGGCAAGAACGCAAAGAAATACCGCAAGGACGTGGAGTACGGTTCGGCCCGCTGGGGCAATGCCGAGGACATCAAGCCCTTTATCGACCCCGTGTTTGAGAATAACGTCATCCTGACGCAGACCGAGCGGCTGATGATGGGCAACCGGCCAAAGAACCCCAAGAACGCCCGCAACAAGAACATCCTTGTGATCGGCGGCTCCGGCTCCGGCAAGACCCGGTTCTGGCTCAAGCCCAACCTGATGCAGTGCCACAGCTCCTACGTCGTGACTGACCCCAAAGGTTACACTAATGGAGGACAGAGAAAAGACCACGCTTTTCAACGTGATATTTTCTGTGTACTACATTA
>CANQBC010000067.1 GCA_947589225.1 uncultured Oscillospiraceae bacterium
CGCAGGAGGTCACTGGTTCGAGTCCAGCAGTCTCCACCATCAAAAATCCCTGATTTCGCAAGAAATCAGGGATTTTTTGTACTTTATTTAGCAAAAAGTTATTATACATTTTTCAGATTTTTCGTTGACCACATGGAATACCACAGTTGGGTTTTTCCCGTGACCACATTTCTCTGTGCCTACTCCCCTATTTTTGCTTATATCGTCGCAGATTTTGAAGGGGTCAGGGCGTGGAGATTTGAGAAAACGGCTGTTCCGGCGCGGGCGAAGAGGCGGAGGGTCAGGCTTTCGGCGGAGGGGACGCGGACGGTCAGGGACGCGGCGGCGTCGATTGTGAAAAGGCCCAGGGTGCCCTCCTGGATGTAGGAAAAGGCGTAATCACGCCCGGTATCAAGATCCGCACTAATCTCGGCGACGGTCTTTTTGCCGCAGGTGAGCCTGATCCGGCCGGCGGCGGGGTTTATGGAGAGGTACGCGGTGTCATCCGGCTCTCCGTTCGCGTCAAAGGCGAGGCCCAAGGAGCCGCGGCCGTCAAATCGGAGCTTTCCTTTTATCATGAAGCTCCCACGGCACGCAAGGGCCGGCACGTAAGCTCTGGCGTTCCCGCCGCGGACGGTCACATCCTGGCCGCATAAGAGGGGCGCGGGCGTTTGGAAGCGCTCCGGCACGGCGTCCACGGGCATGAGGTAGAGGTCGCCGTTTTCCTTCCGGCACAGCTTCCTGGCCATCAGGTTCCCGCCCCAGCTGTCGGCGCTCCGGCGCGCCCAGCCCACCATCCAGGCGCCGTCCGGGCTCTCCACGTGCTTTGCTGAGTAGAAGAGCTTCCCGTCCAACCGCTGGGGCACGCCGTAGGGGCCGTAGGGCATCGAGGACATGGCGTACCAGAGCGTGTCGTTCTGTGCGGAGTAGGTGAGGTAGTATGTATCACCCAGGCGGAAGGTGTCGGTGCACTCCAGGTTCCAGAAATCCCCGCACCGCTCCCGGTCGTTTGTGAAGATGAACCCGTCGCAGACCGTGCTTTTGAGGTCCCCGCTGACGGTGAATTTCAGCGCCTTCGCCGTGTTCTGGTGGCTGGCTGTGACCGTGAGGGCGATGGTGTCGGAGACGGGATCGTAGTACCCCTGCGGGTCACGGAAGTCGATCCGTTGGCCCAGGAACGCCGGAGGCGTCAGCATCCAATCCTCGCGCTTTTTGAAGGACGTGGGCGACGTGCCCTCGGCCACGCGAATGACCTCGTCGAATTCAAACTTCGGCGAGGCGTTGTGGGCCGTGTAAAAGAGGTAGTACTTCTCCCCCACCTTCACCACGGAGCCGGTACCCATCCAGAAGTCGCGTCCCGGAGCGGCCTCCAGGATTGGGCCGGGGTACTCGGTAAATGTGGCTAAGTCTTTCGAGGTGGCGAGGAAAATGGAGTGGTTATAGGAGTCCCCGCCGTCCTTGAGGTAGTAGATGTAAAAGGTACCGTCCTCGAAGTAGGGCATCACGTCCCCCACCCACGGCTGACTGCCGCCCATCGGGGACGGGAGAAAGAAGCTTTTGTATTCAGGCAAACTGTTTCCCATATTGACCTCCCCGCCCGTCAGGCGTATCGCTGTCTGATTTTCCCTTCGTATCGCAATTATACCAGAAACGCGCGAGGACTGCCAGACATTTTCTGGTGCCCTCGCGCTTTTTCGGGGGAAACGGTAAAATGAATTATTCAAAGGACAGGGCTTTTTACTTGTGCATCAAGCCGGCGCCGCTGTGCCATGCCTGACCCACTTTTTCGCCAACGGCATAGAAGCCGTTCTTCATCTGGTCAAAGGTGAACGCATGGATCTTCCCGGCATCAATCTTTCCGGCATCATCCAAAATCTTTTCGTCCGCGATCACATTGATGATCTTTCCCAGCACCCGCAGGCCATAGGGCTGGGACTGCATTTCCACAACCTCACACTCCAGCGTAAGCGGATACTCGGTGATAACCGGAGCGTCCACCCGCTCGCTCTTGACGGCGTGCAGACCGGTGCGCTCAAATTTGTCCGCCATCTTGTTGGAGCTGGCAATCCCGAGGAAATCCGATTCCCGCAGCGTATCTGTGCCCGGAACGGCCAGCGTGAAGGCTTTTCTCGTCTCAAGATTGGCCACCGTTTTATGTTCTGCCTCCAGGTTCAGCGCGACCATGTCCTCGGCGCAGATACCGCCCCAGGCCATCATCATAACATCCACTGTGTCATCCTCATTATAGGTGCCGATCATGTAAGTCGGCATGGGAAACAGGTAGGGCTTAACGCCCAAATTCTTTGACATTGCTGTGACTCCTTTCCATGTCAGCCGGATTGACTTTATCCGGTTTTGATAGTACAATCATAACAAGAACAGGAAGAAAAGCAAGTACGCACATAAAAGTGCGATACTTACCTGAAGGAGAGTTTGGAATGAGTATAGAGTGTATCAAGGATGCCCATCTGGAAGAAACCGGATTTAACTATACCATGTCGTTGATACAGGGAAAATATAAGATGTTTATCCTGTACACGCTGATGGAATTTAAGGTCGTGCGTTTCAACGAGTTGAAGAAATATATCAAAACGATTTCCTATAAAACGCTGAGTACGACCCTGAAGGAATTGGAGGCGGACGGGCTTGTCCACCGCGAGGAATTTCCGCAAATTCCGCCTAAAGTGGAATACAGTCTGACAGAACGGGGAGCGTCTTTGATCCCGATTTTGGACAGTATGTGCGAATGGGGAGAAAAAAACAGAATTTAGGTGTGGTAAAAAAGTGTTGAAATGATCGCTTTTTTGGCGTATAATGAATCAAGCGGACAAGGGCGCCTGGCGGCGTCCTTGTCTTTCTTTATGGAGGTGGTTTCGTGTGAAGCCGATCATTGGGGTCATGCCGCTGTGGGACGACGAGAAGGACAGCATTTGGATGCTGCCGGGGTATATGGACGGGATCATCGAGGCCGGGGGAACGCCCATCATCTTCCCCTTTTCCGACGACGCGGAGGAGCTGACAGGGCTTGTGAATCTCTGTGGCGGCATCCTGTTTACGGGCGGACATGATGTGTCGCCAGGGCTCTATCGGGAGGAGGCCCTGCCCGGGCTTGTCTCCTGCTGTGAAAAACGGGACGTTATGGAGAGTATCGTCCTTCGGGCGGCGATGGAGCTGGACAGATCCATCCTCGGCATCTGCCGCGGGATCCAGTTCATCAACGTTGCCCTGGGCGGCTCCTTATATCAGGACTTGCCCTCACAGCACCCGTCCAGCGTGGAGCATCACCAACGCGCCCCATACGATGTTCCCATACACGATGTTGAATTGAAGAAAAAAACGCCGCTGTTTGACTGCCTGAACGCCCGTCATCTGGCTGTAAACAGCTGCCACCACCAGGCGGTGAAAACCCTTGCGCCGGGGCTTGAATCTATGGCCGTCTCCCCCGACGGGCTTACAGAGGCGCTCTACATGCCGGCGCGGAAATTCCTCTGGGCCGTCCAGTGGCACCCGGAGTTTTCCCATAAGTCCGACGCCAACAGCCGGAGGATCTTCAAGGCGTTCGTGGACGCGGCGAGGTAGGGCGAATGTTCGAGTAATGTTGCATTGCCGCAAAAAGTCGTTCGATGGGACATACATCACATTTTTATATAGGAAATCATGATGTATTATCACACATTTATTGTTTTTGCAAGGGCAATCATCATGTAACATGGGTTATGATTTCTGTAACAGCGTGCTCTGCCGAAGCATTAGTCTGCTTTTTCGAGCGTTTTTGCCATATCTCAGCCTGCTTTTTCGTGTTCCATGATTTTCCTGCGTTCGCAAACCCATACGCCATGATGCCGCTCCGACGTACCAGGAGCGGCTTTTTTTGCTTATAGCGTCACAGATTTTGACGCTCCCATCCCCTCCCGCATTTCCCGCTTCAGCTTATCTATCTCCGGCTTGACTTGGGCGATGAGGGCGGCGAGCTTTGTTTCACACTCGGCGTAGGTGGGGGCGTAGACGGATTTAATGAGGCGGGTGCCGTTGGGGAGGTGCGGGGTGTATTTGCCCTCGTAGCGGTTTTCGGACACCTGCGTAATACACCCCGTCCCCGCTCTGCGGCGAAGGCCCTTGTAGGGGCGGAAGGGCGCGGAGGGCTTCACCGGGGACGGGAACATCCACTCGGAGGCGGCACGGGCGCGCAGGCCGATGAGGACAGTGAGCAGGGCCTTCGGTATAAGCAGACTCCGCGCCGACGTCTTCGTCTTCGGCGGGGCCACGGTGAGCTTGCCGCCCGCGCGGTATACCTGCCGCTCCACTCTCAACTCCCCTGTTTTGGGATTCAGGTCCGACCACTTCAGGGCCATTATCTCACCGCGCCGGAGGCCAGTGGCCAACTCCAACAGCACCATCTCATAGTATCCCTCCTCCTGTGCCTGAGTCAGAAACCGCTGGAGTTCCTCGCGGGTCAGCACCTGCTTTTCGCGGCGGGCACTCTGTGGCAGCTTACACTCCTCGGCGGGGTTCCTGTGGAT
>CANQBC010000068.1 GCA_947589225.1 uncultured Oscillospiraceae bacterium
TTTTCAGTCCCGGTCTATTCTTGGGCGTTTTCTCCCATTGAATGTCCCCATGTGGTGTGCGTATGTTTGTGACATTGGGGTTACCGGGGGGCTCCTGCGTGCGCGGCGCACTTTTACTCAATTTCCAGCGTGTGGCTCTCGGGCAGCTCCTGCTTCTTCTTGGGCATGGTCAGCTTCAGAACGCCGTTTTCGTACTTGGCCTTTATACCGTGGGCGTCGATGCCAGAGACGTCGAACTGGCGGCTGTATTGGCCGTAGGAGCGCTCAAGACGGACGTAATTGCCCTTCTTGTCCTTGTCCTCATGCTCGGAGTGACGCTCGGCGTTAATGGTCAGCACGTCGCCCGAGACGTCCAGGTGGATGTCCTTCTTGTCAAAGCCGGGCAGATCCGCCTCAAGAAGATAGCTGTCGCCCTGGTCGGAGATGTCGGTCTTAAACTCCGCGATGTCTCCGTTCTCGAAAAACCCGGTGAAGGGATCCTCAAAAAAGCGCTTCTCAAAGTCCTCCATGGCCTTGAAGGGGTTGTAGGTGATGTCCTGATTGCGGTGGAAAGGTCTGAGTTCAAACATAATAAATACCTCCAATAGAATTATTATGTCCGCCCTCCGAATTTTAATACCGATGGGGCAGGCTCGGGGCTCGGTTTACGGGCTCGGGCTGATCGCCTTGCCTTATGATTCGTATTGTAGACCCCCTTTATGAACAATTGGTGGAGTTTTTATGAAATATTTGTTAATATTAGCACTCTCGACGCGCGAGTGCTAACACGCGGCCGCCGCACAGCGGAAAGCAAGACGGCTTTTAGATACTCATAAATCTACCGGCAAATTTATACTATTGCGCCGTATTCTGTTCGTAGAATATTGACCGTTGCGAAGCAGGCCGGGGAGTGGTATAATTTTTTGCGGAGTAAACCACTTAACGGAGGGGCGCGATGGGTGAAATCGAGCTTTTGTCCCCGGCGGGGGACATGGAGAGCCTGACGGCGGCGCTGCGCTACGGCGCGGACGCGGTCTATGCGGGCGGGGAGATTTTACAGCTGAGGGCTAAATCGGCCGGCTTTGACCGGGACGGGATCGTCGCGGCCGCCGGGACTGCCCACAGGGCCGGAAAAAGGCTCTATGTCGCCATGAACTGTCTGGCGCGGAACGGGGAGATAGAGGCGGCGGCGGAGTACGCCCGCTTTCTCGCGGACGCGGGCGTTGACGCGGCGATCGTCTCCGACATCGGCGTTCTGGCGGCGGTGCGCGCCGCCACGCCCGATCTGGAGCTTCATCTCTCCACCCAGGCAAGCTGCATGAACTACGCCGCCGCCCGTGTCTATCACGACATGGGCGTTAAGCGCGTCGTCCTGGCAAGGGAAATGACCCTTGAGGATATAGCCGCGCTTCGGGCAAAGACGCCGGAGACCCTGGAGCTCGAAGCCTTTGTACACGGGGCGATGTGTATGGCTTACTCGGGCCGGTGCATAATAAGCTCATATCTCACGGGCCGCAGCGGCAACCGGGGGGAGTGCGCCCAGCCCTGCCGGTGGAGCTATGCCCTCGTGGAGGAGAAGCGACCCGGCGAATATTTTCCCGTTGAGGAGGAGAACGGTATGACCGCCATCCTGAGCTCCCATGACCTCAACTGTATACGGATACTTGACGAGCTTCGCCGCGCCGGTGTCACCTCGTTTAAAATAGAGGGGCGCATGAAAACCGCCTTTTACGTGGCCTCCGTCACCCACGCCTACCGCATGGCGCTGGACGGGGCGGACACGGTGGACAACTGCGCCTCTGAGCTAGAGCTTGTGAAGCACCGGCCCTATTCGGAGGGCTTTTACCGGGGCTATTTGAAAGAAAATCACAGCAACTCCGGGCGCTACACACAGCGGGCCACGTTTGTGGGCAAAGTCCTGGGCTGGTCGGACGGCGTGCTCCGGGTATGCCAGCGGAATAATTTTAAGGTGGGACAGGTTTTGGAGATCCTCTCCCCCCATGGGAAAACCGCCTCATTTACCGTTACGGATATATTTGCCGGGGACGGCGCGCGCCGTTCCGACGCGCCCCACCCCAATGAGATCCTGACCCTGCCCTGCCCGGTGAGGGCGGAGGAGGGGGACTTTCTGAGAAGGAGGGAGAGCGGTGAGACCTGAGATCCTGGCCCCCGCCGGCGGCGCGGAACAGCTCGCCGCCGCCGTTCGGTGCGGCGCCGACGCGGTGTACCTGGGCGCGGGCGGCTTCAACGCGCGGCAGAACGCCAGGAATTTCGGCGATGGCGCCCTGGCCGAGGCCGTCTCCTACGCCCACATACGCGGCGTGAAGATCCATGTCACCGTCAACACGCTGGTCATGGACACGGAGCTTGAGGAATTGGATAAAACCGTCCGGGAGATCGCCCAGGCCGGCGCGGACGCCGTCATCATTCAGGATCTTGCCGTCAACGCCCGGTTCCGGGAGATGTGTCCGGACATTCCCCGCCACGCCTCCACCCAGATGACCGTACACAACCTGGAGGGGGCGAAAATGGCCGCGAATCTGGGCTTTTCCCGGGTGGTGCTGGCAAGGGAGCTGACGCTGAGGGAAATTGAGCACATCACCGCCCGCTGCGGGATCGAGACGGAGGTATTCATCCACGGGGCGCTGTGCATGTGTATGTCCGGCCAGTGCTATTTAAGCTCCATGCTGGGCGGCCGCAGCGGCAACCGGGGCTGGTGCGCCCAGCCCTGCCGGCTGGACTTCCGGGGTGCCGGACGGGATCATGCCCTGTCGCTGAAGGATATGTCGCACCTGAAATATGTAAAGGAATTGGCGGACGTGGGCGTTTCGTCATTTAAAATAGAGGGCCGCATGAAGCGCCCGGAGTATGTGGCGGCCGCCGTCACGGCGGCCCGGGCGGCCCTTGAAGGGGGGGCGTATGACGAGGAGTCCCTGCGCGCCGTGTTCTCCCGGAGCGGCTTCACCGACGGGTATCTCACCGGCAGGCGGGACATCTCCATGTTCGGCACCCGGGGACACGAGGACGTGATCGCCGCCGGCGGGGTGCTGGGAAACCTTTCAAACCTCTACCGCTCAGAGCGCCGGAGCGTGCCGGTGGACATGACCCTCACCGTCACGCCCGCCTCCTGCACGCTTGAGGCGGGGGATGGAGACGTTTCCACCACGGTGGAAGGCCCGCTCCCACAGACGGCAAAGACCCTCCAAACCACCTCCGAAACAGCCCGAAGCAGTCTTTGCAAAACCGGCGGTACTCCCTATTATGTGAAAAACTTCGCCGCCGGCATAGCTCCCGGTCTGATGCTTCCCGCGTCGGCCCTCAACGCCATGAGAAGGGAGGCCCTTGACAGGCTTTCGGAGCTGCGCGGGGAGCCGCGCCCATATAGGATACGCGAAAGTACGCTTTCGTTCGAGCCCCACAAAAGCCCCGAAAAACCGGAGATCTGGGGAAGATTTGAAAAAACCGACCAGATCCGCGGGGACTTTGACAGAATTATTCTCCCCCTGTCGGAGGTTGAAAAAGAACCGGGGATTGTGGAAAAATATGGGGACAAGTTGACGGTGGAGCTTCCTTCGTTGTTTTTCGACACAAGCGACACGGAAATTGTGGAAAAATTGGCTGTTTTGGGAATAAAAGATGTCCTTTGCGAGAATCTTTACGCTGTCAGGATCGCCCGGAAAACGGGGCTTACGGCGCGGGGCGGCGCGGGGCTCAACGTACTGAACTCCCTGGCGCTTTCCGAGCTTGAAAAGCTGGGTCTTGTCTCCGCCACAGTATCCTTTGAACTGGCCATGGGGAAGATCGCGGCCCTCTCCGGCAAGCTCCCCAGGGGCATCGTCGCCTACGGGCGTCTGCCCCTGATGCGTTTCCGGGCCTGCCCGGTGAGGGGGAAGGTCGGGTGCGGAAGCTGCCCGGGGCGTTCAAAGCTCACAGACCGCCGGGGGGTGGAGTTCCCGATTCTCTGCCATGACCGGAAATTTGGCACGCTTTTAAACTCGGTTCCCCTGCACATCGCGGAAAAGGCCCTGGCGCCACTGGATTTTCTGACGCTTTGGTTCACGGTGGAGAGCCGGAAGGAGGTGGAAAGGGTGACGGAGGAATATAAAGACCGCGCCCGATCGGAAAAGCCCCGCACCGGGGGGCTCTATTTCAGGCAGATCAGGTGATCTGCCCCTGTACGGTACATTATTTTACCCGGAAGGCGCGCGCCGCCCGCGAGGCCGCGGCTGTGAAACCGAGCGTCTTCGGAAAATCGCCACGGTCGATTAACGAGTAAACATAATGTGAACGAAAATCTTTACCTTAACAAAAGGATATGGTACACTGGTCAA
>CANQBC010000069.1 GCA_947589225.1 uncultured Oscillospiraceae bacterium
TTGGTATGGTCCGCAATTTTACAAGGCAAGTAGCGTACATCAATGACCTTGACGCCCGATCGGAGTTGGCCAAAAAAATCGCTTCATACGTACAGCACCATCTGTCTGACCCCATCCGAACAGAGGATGTCGCCCAGGCGCTGCATCTCAGCCGAAGCTATCTGTCCACACGTTTCAAAAAGGAGCAGGGCATCGATCTGACGGATTTCATCCAACAGGTCAAGATCAACGAGGCAAAGCACCTGCTCCGGTATACTGACCGCAGTCTGCTCACCATCAGCAATTACCTGGGCTTCTCCTCCCAGAGCCACTTCACCCGCGTCTTCAAAGCCCAAACCGGCCTCACTCCGGGGGAATATCGGGAGGACCGGTATAATAATGGAAAGCCGTTTTCGGGAACATATTCCTGACTGTTGTTTGGCTGCTTCTCTTTGAAATGCAACCCGCGGAAATATAAGACGGCAAAAATTCTCTTCCAAAAATCCGATTTGCTCTTGAAATTTCAGTGCGAATCTGTTATATTACTACTTGCGCCAAATAAATGCGCCCGTAGCTCAGCTGGATAGAGTGTCAGACTCCGACGTTTCAGGTAATTTTGTGAGCGATTATGAGCAAACCCTTTGCGGCGCAAGGGGTTTCGGATTTGCAGAGAAGGAAAAAACAGCGCCGTTGACTACTGTTCGACTACTTTTTTGAGAATTGACTACCAACTTCTTTTTAAAAAATATACAGTTTTAAGGACGCCCCGAAATTGGGGCGTCCTGTTTTTTTGCTCGAAGAAGAACCATGGCCGCCGGATTGAGATCCGGCGGCCATAGACTTTTTTAAAACGAAAAATAATGAAAATCACACGCCGGAGTATGCCGCAAATCCGGCGTCGATGGGCAGGACCACGCCGGTGATGGCGGAGGCGGCTTTATCGTCGCAGAGGAAGAACACTCCGCCCAAAAGCTCCTCCGCATCCACGAAGCGACCCATGGGGGTGCCGTTGAGGATTTTTTCGCTTCTCGCCGTGGGGGTGCCGTCGTCATTGAACAGGAGCTTGCGGTTCTGGTTGCTGACCAGGAAGCCGGGGGCAATGGCGTTGCAGCGGATGCCGGACTTGGCGAAATGCGTCGCCAGCCACTGGGTAAAGTTGGATATGGCGGCTTTCGCGCCGGAATAGGCCGGAATTTTCGTAAGGGGTATATAGGCGTTCATGGAGCTGACGTTCAGGATGACGCCGCTCCCCCGCCCCACCATGTCTTTGGCGAAAATCTGGGTAGGTAATAAGGTCCCTTGGAAGTTGAGCTTGAACACAAAATCCACGCCGGAGGTGTCCAGGTCAAAGAAGGTCTTCTGCCCCTCCTTCGCCTCGTGCTGGTACTCGTTGTCCGTTGTGGCACGGGGATTGTTGCCGCCGGCGCCGTTGATGAGGATGTCCACGGGGCCGAGGTCGGCTAAAATCACCTCGTGGGCGGCTTTAATGGAGTCCGGCTCTAAGACGTTGCACTTGTAGCCGTTAAGGGTAAATCCCTCGGCTTTCACCTCGTCGGAGAGCTTCTTCACGGCCTCCTCGTTGAGGTCGAGAGCGGCGACTTTCGCTCCGGCTTGCGCAAAAGCTCTTGCCATAACGGAGCAAAGCACCCCGCCCGCGCCGGTGACCACCACGGTCTTGCCGGTAAAATCTATGTTGAGAGGAAGATTTAACATGTTTGTCATCCTTTCTATGTTTTGAGGGGCGGGCCGCCAAGAGAGGCGGCCCCTACAAGTTATTCGATGGTGCCGCCGTTGGCCTCGATAAGTCCGTTGAGGTAGGCGGTGCCCAGGGCCCGGTCAAAAAGGCCGTAGCCGGGTTTGCCCGTCTCGCCCCAGATCATGCGCCCGTGGTCGGGCCGGAAATAGCCGTCAAAGCCCGTGTCCACCAGCGCCTTAACGATGGCGTTCATGTCGAGAGAACCGTTTTTGGTGAGATGCCCGGATTCCTCAAAGGAGGTGTCGGGCAAAATTTTCACGTTGCGAAGGTGCATAAACCCGATGCGTTTCATGGCGGAGTACTTGCGGACAAGTTTGGGAATGTCGTTAGTAGGCGAACATCCCAAGGAGCCGGTGCAGAGACACAGCGTATTCGCGGGGCTGTCCACGATGGAGAGATAGCGGTCAATATTCGCCTCGTTCGTAACAACGCGGGGCAGGCCGAAGATGGGGTACGGGGGATCGTCCGGGTGCAGGGCCATCACGACACCGCATTCCTCGGCCACGGGGATGACACGCTTGAGGAAGTACTCAATGTTGCTCCAAAGCCCCTCCTCCCCTATCTCGCCGTAGGCGCGAATGAGATCCCGCACCTCGTCCTGGGTGTAGCTGGAGTCCCAGCCGGGAAGGTGGATGTCATCTTTGAGGGGGTCAAGGCCCTTCATCTGATCCCAGTACATGACAAGCGAAGTGGAGCCGTCCACACCCTCTTTGTCAAGCTGCGTGCGAGTCCAGTCGAACACGGGCATGAAATTGTAGGTCACGCACTTGACGCCGTACTTGGCGCAACGGCGGATATTCTCGCAGTAATTCTCAATGTGCCTATCCTTCTCCGGGCGGCCCAGCTTGATTTCCTCCGTGACGGGTATGGACTCCACCACGTCGAAAATGAGGCCGTGGGCGGCGCACTCGTCGGCCAGGTGCTTGATGCTTTCCTCCGGCCAGACCTCGCCGGGTTTTACGTCATAGACGGCGCTGACGATTGAGCGCATACCGGGGATCTGCCTTATTTCCTCCAGGGTCACGGGGTCACTGTCGCCGTACCAGCGAAATGAGCTTTTCATAGAGACCTCCTGAGCTTAGTCCGAATTGCGTTTATATGCCCCAAGGAAATGGAGGCTTGGCTTGGGATACCGCGTCTGGGTCTTACGGTCCACGGCAATAAGGCCGAACTGCATAGAGAAGCCCTTCTGCCACTCGAAGTTGTCGATCATGCTCCAATAGAAATATCCCTTCACGGGGATGCCGTCAGCAAGGCAGTTTTGTACCCCCCGCAAGGCCGTGTCTATAAACGCCACGCGGCGGGTATCGTCGGCAGTGGCGATGCCGTTCTCCGTGATCAGGAGATCTCCCTTAAACTCTTTTGCTACGCAGCGGATCACATGTTCCAGAGCTTGGGGGTAAAACTCGTAGTTCATCTGGGTCAGCTCCGCGCCATCAGGAGCGGGCATGGAGCCGTTTTCATCGTAGCGGGATCTGGTGTAGTTCTGGACCCCCAGAAAATCGTCGCCCTCAATGGTGGGAAGATAGTGGGTAAACTCGTCCTCCCAGTCCTTCCTCGCATTTGCCTCCCCTCCGGGAAGGGCCTGAATATCGTGGAGACTGAGGGTCAGACCAACCTTGATGTGGGGACAAACCTCTCGGATGACGGCCCGCGCGGCCTTGTGGGCCTCCATCACCAGCTGGTCGCCACGGGGCGTCCGGGGGCTTGTGAAGCACTGGGGCTGGGAGACGCCAAAGACCTCCATGCTTTCCTGGGCTATAGCCTTCTGGTTCTCTATCATCTTCTGCATATTGAGGCCCATCTGGACGCCGCTGTCCACGTCTGTGCCTGACGCCTGAGCCTTTGCCAGCTGCGCCATCATCTGTTGACGGTAACGCTTTGCGATGGCCGCAACCTGAACGCCCATGTTGGCCTCGTTGATGGTGCAGACAAAGTGAAGCTCACTCCCCAGCCGCTCCATGATATACCGAACGTATTTCGTAAAGTCCGCGGGAGTCGTCTCCGCTTCCCAGCCGCCCTTGGATATGAGCCACTTGGGGCTGGAGAAGTGGTGGAGGGTCACAACGGGCTCCAGGCCGTTTTCCTTACAGCATCGGATCATATCACGGTAGTGCTCTGCCTCCGCCTCATCGAATCTCCCCTCCTCCGGCTCTATACGCGCCCACTCGATGGAGAACCGGTAGGCATTGAGGCCGGCCTGCGCCATAAGCCGAATGTCCTCCGGGTAGCGGTGGTAATGATCCACCGCGTCCAGGGACGGCTCCACGTAGCTTGTGTGGGTCATCTGCTCCTGGGCCCAGCAGTCGTTATAGACGTTATTGCCCTCCACCTGATGAGCGGCGGTGGCGGTGCCAACCATAAAACCATTCGGGAAACGCATAGGTTATCCTCCTCGTATAATAAGATTTGACAGGAATTTTGTAAGTGTTATCTGTCATTCACTCCGGAAAAACCAGCAGGCAA
>CANQBC010000070.1 GCA_947589225.1 uncultured Oscillospiraceae bacterium
GACACCGGGTCCAGGGCGGCGGTGGGCTCGTCCAGGACGATGAAGGGGGCATCCTTGTAGAGAGCCCGGGCCAGGGCAATCTTTTGCGCCTCGCCGCCGGAGATCTCCACGCCGTCCCTGTCGAAGTCCTTGTAGAGGGGCGTGTCCAGGCCCTTCGGCATTGTGCCCTCCCGCTCGTCGAACCCAGCGCGGCGAAGGCAGTCCTCCACTCGTGCACGGCCGTAATCTGTGCTGGCGGCTACGTTCTGCCCCAGGCTGACGGCGAAGAGCCGGAAGTCCTGGAACACCACGGAGAAGAGGGACATATACTCCTCAACGTCGTACTTGCGGATATCCACGCCGTTGAGCAAAATGTCGCCCTCCGTGGGGTCATAGAGGCGGGTGAGGAGCTTGATAAACGTGGTCTTCCCCGACCCGTTCATGCCCACGATGGCCAGCTTCTCCCCGACCTTGAACTTGAAGTTGACATGCCGCAGCGCCCAGGTTTCCGTGTGGGGGTACTTGAAGGACACATCCCGGAACTCGACGAAATACTCATTGTCGTCCCGCTTCTCCACGGTGAGGGTGCCCTTGTACATATCGTTGGGGATGTCGAAGTAAGAGAAGTAGCGCTTTAGATACGTGTCGTTCACCAGCAGCATCTGCACGGTTGCCACAAGGCCGGTGAGTGCGGCGATGAGCAAAGTGACGCAGGACACGTACTGGGCGATGGACCCTACGGACACCCCGCCCCGGAGGGCGGCGAAGATCAGCACCATGTAAACGCCGAACCGGAGGGCATAGTCGAACACGGTTCCGGCGGAGCCGAGGAGGGCCGCGGGGATGTTCGTCCGGGCAACCTGGCGGCAGTAGTTCCGGTTCAGCCGGAGATTGCGCCGCTCAAGGCCCTCCGCCATGCCGTAGAGCCGGATGTCCTTGCCCCGGGAGTACTCCTTTATGAAGGCCCCCAGCTTCTCCGCCCGGATGTTGTCGTCCACCGCGTATTCAAAGAGCCGTAAATACAGCCGCTCCTCCCTGGCTTTGAGGAACGTCCCCGCCAGGACCGTCAAAAGGACGCCGCCCACCAGGGCGAGCTTCATCCATCCGGGGATGCTCGCGATGCCGAAAAACGAGGCCGTCAGGGCGGCGCTGGCCGCGATTTGGGTCATCTGACGGATGAGCCTCGCCGTGCAGTGGCGCAGATGGTAGATGTTGTGACCGGTCTGGGCCTCCTTTTGTATCCGCTCCCGCAAAAGGGCCGTGTCCCGGTCCTCCACGCTGCTGTAGGCCATGTCCATGGTCTTCTCGGCGTAGCGCCAGTCGATGTTGGAGCCCAGCTCCCGGCCACCCACGCTCATCCCCCGCCAGAGGGCGGCGTCCAGGGCGCCCAGCAGGAACGTGAGCCCCACGGTGAGGGCGGCGTACAGCGCCAGGGTCCCGGCGGGGCGGCCCTGAGCGATGGCGTCGATGAGCCGGGCCGAGAAGAAGATGGGCACGTAGGGCGTCACGGCGGAGACAAGGGCCTCCGTAAGGAAGCACATGGTGTGGGTGGGGCTGAGGCGGTAGAGAAGCCGCAGTCCGCGCCTGAATATTCTTACATGCTCCGAAAGCTTCATTGCGCCGCACCTGCCTTGTAGTTGTCTCTGTACCAGCAGCTCTGAATCTCAAAGAGTTTGCTGTACGCGCCGCCCAGGGCCATCAGCTCCTCATGGGTCCCCATCTCCGCGATCTCGCCGTCCTTTAAGAAGAGTATCCTGTCGCAAAAGCGGGTGGAGGCCAGGCGGTGGGAGATGAAGAGGGCGGTCTTACCCGTCGTCATGGCGTTGTATTGTAGATAAATTTCATTTTCCGCGATGGGGTCCAGGGCCGCCGTGGGCTCGTCCAGGACGAGGACGGGCGCGTTTTTGTAGATGGCCCGGGCCAGCATGAGCTTCTGCTTCTCCCCGCCGGAGAGGTCCGTCCCGTCACGGTCCAGCTGTTTATCCAGCATCGTGTCCATCCCCTTTGGCAAAGAATCGATCTTATCCCCCAGTCCGGCGTCCCGGAGGCACACCTCCGCGCGGGCCCTGTCCCCGCCGCCCTCCGTCCGTCCGGTGACGGTCTCCAGGATGGTGAAGGGGCCGGTGCCGGTGTCCTGGAAGACGGGGGCGAAGAGCTTATAGTATTCCTCCCGCTTGAAATCCCCGACGGGTACGCCGTTTACCCGTATTTCACCGGCCGTGGGGACGTAGAGGCCGCAGAGGAGCTTCACCAGCGTCGTTTTCCCCGCGCCGTTGAGGCCCACAAGGGCGATTTTTTCACCGGGCTTCATTGTGAAACTCAAATTGTGTATGGTGTCCGCCTCCGCGCCGTTATATCGGAAGGACACGTGGTCGAAGACGATCTCCGGGGCATGGTCCAGGTGGCCCTCGGCGCTTCGCGTCCCCTCCGGGGCGTCCTCCGGCAGGTCCAAAAACTCCCGGAAATCGCTGACGAAGAGGCTGGCGTTCGCCATCTCGTTCCACTCGGAGACGATGCCCCCCACAAAGTCCGCAAAGGAGGACACGGCGGCAAAATAGAGGACGAACTGCTCCGCCGTGATCTGTCCCCGGACGGCCTCCAGGATCAGCACCGCGTAGGCCGCCCCGTCCCGGAGGAGGATCACCAGGAGGTCGGCGAGGCGCGAGAGAAACTCCCGGAGGCTCGCCCGCTTGGTCCAGTCCAGGTCCTTTTGGAGAAGCTCCCGGTAGAGCTCCCTGAACCACCCGGCCATGCCGTAGACGCGGATATCCTTCCACGCGGCGAAATCGGCGGGCTTGTGGCAGACGTAGTCAAGCCGCCGGCTCAGGTCCGTCCGGGCGGGACGGGCGGCGAACTGCCACTTGCGATAGGCGCGGGCGCAAAGGATATTCACCGCCGGCGCCAGCGTCAGCAGGAGCACCAGCCAGGGGTTGACATTGGACAGGACCGTGCCCAGAAGCGCGTAGCACAAAATGTTCTCCGTAAGCTTCAGGGAGCGTCTCGGCACGTCGGTGAGGGGCTGGACGTTGTTCCACATCCAGGTGGCCTTCCCGGCCCGCTCGCCCAGGTCCCGTGTCTCCTTTTTCTCAAAGGTCTGATAGAGGCACGTCATCGACTTGCGGTCCAGCTCCACGCCCCTGACGCTGCGGTAGCGCTGCAAAAATACCCCCAGCGCCGCCTCGCATGTGTCCCGGAGCACCGTGGCCAGGAGCACCGCCAGCAGGAAAAGCCCCACCGTCAGCGCCGCGTGTCGAAGGGCGGCCCCGCGCGTCACCTCTCCCACCACTAAAGCCGGCAGGCGCACCTCGCCCCAGGCCAGGAACACCGCCAGAGGGACCTCCAGCACCATCACCAGCAGCGACACCGGCGTCCCGGAGATCATCCCCCAGAGGCTCCACAGGGCGTTGCTCAGCGCCGACTTGTACGGCTTTTTATTTGGATCCTTTTCGTATTCCAAGGTCCTTCACCCCTTTCGCGCCCATCATAGCATGGACCGAATGAAAAAAGTAAATTCGTGCACGAAACGCCGCCGTCCGTGCACGAATTGCGTTTTACGGGAGGGCCGGGACCAGAAACTCGGAGGTAAACGCCCCGTCCTCACTGTTGTATTTCACCCAGCCGCCGTGGTCCTTGATGATAGCCTCGGCCCTCTTGAGCCCGAAACCGTGGGCCCCGGATTTTCCCGTCTTGAAGAGGCTCCCCACCTTCTCCCGCTTGGCCCCGGCGGCATTGAGCATGGAGAAGTAGAGCATCTTCCCCTTCATGCCGAGAAATAAGCGGATGAACCGCTCGCCTTCCGCGCCCCGGCAGGCCTCGATGGCGTTGTCCAGGAGATTGCCCACGATGATACTGAGCTCCAGGTCGCTGACCGTCAGACCATCCGGCACGTTGGCCTTCACTGTGACGGTTATTTTTTCGCTTTTGGCTTGGGCCAGCTTGGCGGAGAGAATGGC
>CANQBC010000071.1 GCA_947589225.1 uncultured Oscillospiraceae bacterium
GCGAAGGGGGAGTCGTTGACGGAGAAGGTCATCTCCATGGTGGGGGCGGAGATCTTCACAAAGGGCAGGGCCTCCGGGGCCTCCGGGGCGCAGATGGTGTCGCCGATGGAGATATCCGGGATGCCGGAGAGGGCGATGATGTTGCCCGAAGTGCTCTCGGTGACCGGCGTCCTGGCAAGGCCGGAGAACTCATAGAGGCTGACGGCCCGAGCCTTTTTGGGGGCTGCGCCGGAGTCGTGGTAGTTGACGACGGCCAGATCCTGGTTCTGGCGGATGACGCCGCGCTCAATGCGGCCGATAGCGATGCGCCCCACGTAGTCGTTGTAGTCCAGGGAAGAGACCAGCATCTGCAAAGGTTCCCCGTCGTGATCCTCCGGGGCGGGGATGTAGTCGACGATGGTGTCGAAGAGGGGCTTTAAGTCCGTGCCCGGCACGTCGGCGGAGTAGCTTGCCGTACCCTGGCGGCCGGAGCAGAAGAGCATGGGGGAGTCGATCTGCTCGTCGGTGCAGCCAAGCTCGATGAGCAGCTCCAGGATCTCGTCCACTACCTCCAGCATCCGCTGGTCGGGCCGGTCGATCTTGTTGAGCACCACAATGACCCGGTGGCCCAGCTCCAGGGCCTTAGAGAGCACAAAGCGGGTCTGGGGCATGGGCCCCTCGGCGGCGTCCACCAGGAGGATGACGCCGTTGACCATCTTCAGAATGCGCTCCACCTCGCCGCCAAAGTCGGCGTGGCCCGGCGTGTCCACAATGTTTATTTTAATATCTCCGTACTGGACGGCGGTGTTCTTGGCGAGAATGGTGATGCCGCGCTCACGCTCCAGGTCGTTGGAGTCCATGACGCGCTCCTGCACCGCCTGATTCTCCCGGAATACGCCGGACTGCTTGAGCATCTCGTCCACCAGCGTGGTCTTGCCGTGGTCAACGTGGGCGATGATGGCGACGTTGCGAATGTTTTTTCCCATGGTAACACTTCTCTTTCTGCGCACTAAAAAGTTTAACCGATGTATTATATAACGCCTGTCAACCCTTTTTCAAGACGCGAAACGGAAAAGCGGCGGGAGGTTTGCGCGGTTTTTTCGTCAAATCTGCCCGACAGATGGAGGGTGGATTGGTCACGGGCGTGACCGGGCGAGGGCCGCCGTCCGGCGGCGAGGCGGTTGCCGTGACCACGGCGGGTTTACGCTTTTCTCTCTTTTGTTGGACACAAAAGAGAGAAAAAGCTACAAAAGAGAGAAAATGTCTTTTTTGGTGCGGTGGTTGTCCAACCCTTTTACGTAGTTACGGCGGGACGGCTGACGCGTGTGAAGTCGAGACCAATGGAACCATTCATATTCGCGCGGGACGGAGACGCATTGTCTCTGCGCCTAAACTCGCTTAGCCGCTTAACTTGGCAGTTAATTGGCGTAAGCGTCTAACCGGGGCCGCGCTGGCGCGGAGGGCGACGTGCGGAGTAAAAAGCCTTCCCCGCCCCGTGGGGAAGGCAGCACCCTATTGATAGCCGTTCCCGCATCGGGGCGCTCCCCGGGGGTGTGTCCAGCAGGGGGCCCGCAGGCCCCCTAAGCTGGTCGTTTTTAAAAGGTGGGATCCCAGGGGAGGGAAAATCGAAATCCCTCCCCTGGGCGGTTTTCTTCCCTTTGTTACTTTCCGTTCTTTTGACGAAACAAAAGAACGGAAAGTAAACCCCCGTCCGCCCGGTGGGCGGACACCTCTGGCCGTGGTCGCGGCCCACCCCCCGCCGGCGTCCGGCGGCATCCGCCCGGTCACGCGCGTGACCAATCCACCCCCCGTCACGGGGCCCGTGACACCCCCTCCGCTGACTCACGGCATAACCCCCGCTGTGGGTCAACGGCTCACCGCCGCGGCGGTGGGCCTTTCGGTCAGCTCATTTTCAACGGGTTCTCCGGCGAAGAAGCGGCGGAGATTTTCCAACGTGGTCTCCGCGATGGCCCGCAGGGCCTCCTGGGTCAAAAACGCCTGGTGGCTGGTCACCAGCACGTTGGGCT
Organism: uncultured Oscillospiraceae bacterium; assembly: GCA_947589225.1. Taxonomy (GTDB): domain Bacteria; phylum Bacillota; class Clostridia; order Oscillospirales; family Oscillospiraceae; genus RUG626. The sequence continues at coordinate 2,007 of CANQBC010000071.1, forward strand.
GGCTGAGGAGCAGATTGAGGGTGTCATCCCGCATGACCTTGGAGGACACGTCCTCGTAAAAGACGTCCGCCTCCTCCTCATAGACGTCCAGGCCCGCCGCGCCCACCTTGCCGGACTTGACATTGTCCAGAAGCGCCTCGGAGTCGATGAGGGCGCCCCGGGAGGTGTTGACGATCACGACGCCGTCGCGCATCTGATGGAAGGCGGGGCGGCTGAGCAGGTGGTAGGTGGAGGGAGTCAGAGGACAGTGGAGGGAGATGACGTCGGAGCGGCGTATAAGCTCGTCAAGGCGCACATACTCGATCCCCGCGCCCCACCTGGGCTCCGGGTCGTAAGCCAGTACCCGCGCGCCGAAGCCCCGGGCCATGCCGGCAAAGCGAATGCCCACCTTGCCGGTGCCCACCACGCCGATGATCTTGTTTTCAAGATTTGTGCCCACAAGCCCCTCGAGGCTGAAATTCCGTTCACGGGTGCGGGTGAAGGCACGGTGTGTCCGGCGGGTGAGCGTGAGAAGCAGCGCCATGGCGTGCTCGGCCACACTGGCCGGGGAGTAGGCCGGGACGCGGAAAACCCGGATCCCGCATGATGAGGCGGCGGCCAGATCCACGTTGTTGTATCCCGCGCACCGGAGCGCCGCCGCGCGCACGCCGCACTCAAATAGGCGGGGGAGCGTCTCCGCCCCCAGGTCGTCGTTGACAAAGGCACAGACGGCGGAGCAGTCCCGGGCCAGAACGGCGGTGTCCGGGGTGAGGCGCGTCTCAAGATACCGTATCTCAAGCCCAGCCTTGGGGGCGAGGCGGTCAAACCAGGTTCTGTCGTAGTTTTTAGCGTCGAAAAAGGCGATTTTCTCCATATTGCGTCCTCCGTGGCTTGTTTTGGTTACAATAGTATATCCTGCCCAATTACCGTCCATTCTACACAAATATTAAGTTCAAAAAAACTGTGGAAAAAGTGGGAAAAAGGGTATATAATAACCACAACGCGCCAAAAGCGCCAAAAAATATTACGCGGCAGCCAGCCGTGGGAAGGACATTTTATGAAAAACAGCGAAAAGACCCTGGATACGATCGTGAATCTGTGCAAGAGCCGCGGCTTTATTTACGCCGGAAGCGAGATCTACGGCGGCCTTGCCAACTCCTGGGATTACGGCCCTCTTGGAGTGGAATTCAAGAACAACGTGAAAAAGGCGTGGCTCAAGAAATTCGTTCAGGAGTCCCCCTACAACGTGGGCCTGGACGCGGCCATCATCATGAATCCCCAGACCTGGGTGACCACCGGCCACGTCTCCAGCTTCTCCGACCCGCTTCTGGACTGCCGGGCCTGCAAGTCCCGCCACCGGGCCGACAAGCTCATCGGGGACGAGCACCCGGAGGTCAACACCGACGCCATGACCTTTGACGAGATGGATAAATTTATCGCCGGACACGAGGATGTCATTTGCCCCGTGTGCGGCAAGCACGACTTCACCCCCATCCGCAAATTTAACCTGATGTTCAAGACCGCCATCGGCGTGACGGAGGACTCCTCCTCCACCTGCTATCTCCGGCCCGAGACGGCCCAGGGCATCTTCGTCAACTTCCCCAACATCCAGCGCACCACCCGCCGCAAGCTGCCCTTCGGCGTCTGCCAGGTGGGCAAGGCGTTCCGCAACGAGATCACCCCCGGCAACTTCACCTTCCGCACCCGCGAGTTTGAGCAGATGGAGTGCGAGTTCTTCTGCAAGCCCGGCACCGACCTTGAGTGGTTCGCCTACTGGAAGAAGTT
>CANQBC010000072.1 GCA_947589225.1 uncultured Oscillospiraceae bacterium
TGCCTGCTGGTTTTTCCGGAGTGAATGACAGATAACACTTACAAAATTCCTGTCAAATCTTATTATACGAGGAGGAAACGGTATGAAAAAACGGCTTTTCGCGATCCTTTTGGTCCTGACCCTGCTCCTGTCCACGGCCCTGACTGCCGTGGCATCGGAGCACGTCATGGAGTGCCGCCTGGGAGGGACGTATTTCAACAGCCTCGGCGAGGCGCTGAAGGTCTACCAGGAGGGGGACGTCATCGAGCTTCTGATGGAGCTCCACCGGTGCGGTACGGTGCCCTATGGCATCGAGGTCCGCGTCCGGGGCGCGAACGGTGTACGGGTGTACGACGACCTCTTTTACGCGTACCCCCACCAGGAGGTCCGGCACCGGGTGGAGGGCGGCGTCCACATCTTCAAGCTGGTGGAGCTGGAGCGCGACCCGGCCTGGCCGGAGCAGCTCATTCTGACAAGCGCCGTCCCCAACGGATATCTGTCCCTTTTCTCCAGCGATGTCTGGCCGGGGGAGACGGCCTTAGTGGATGTGGAGCCTCTGGAGGGCTGTCAGGCGTCGTCCCTGACGGTGCTGGACGCCAAGTTTAACCAAATCCCCGCCCGGCTCTATGAGGGGGATATCCCCGTTTCCCCCGGCTGTGTACGGTATGAATTCACCATCCCGGAGGAAAACCTGCCCCTGACGGTCTACGCCACGGTCCAGCCCGCCGGGGAGACGGACACAGACTGCCCCAGCCGGCCCTTCGCCGACGTGGAGGCCGGGGCCTGGTTCCACCGGGCGGTGGACGAGCTGGTGGGGCGGAAGGTGATCAACGGCACCGATTCCCGGCACTTCACCCCCTACGGGATACTGACCCGCGCCGAGGCGGTGACCATCCTCTACCGGCTGGCGGACACCCCCGCTGTCCCCTACGCCCCCGTCTATGCCGACGTGCCGGACGGTGAGTGGTACACCGCCCCCGTCATGTGGGCCACCGGCGAGGGCATCGTCAACGGCGTGGGCGGCGGCCTTTTCGCCCCCAACGAGCTTTTGACCCGGGAGGCCCTCTGGACCATGCTCCTGCGCCTGTCCGGCGATAAGGTGCTGTACTCGATGCTGGACACCAAGCTGGCCCTGCGGTCCGGGGAGATCAGCGCTTTTGCCGCCGACTCCTTCACCTGGGCGCATGTGATGGGGCTTGTGAACACGAACGCCATCCGCGGCAAAAGCGCCCCCACCCGCGCCGAGACCGCCGTCACCGTGTATATGTACCTCCAAAACCGGGAAAAGATCGCCGCCGACCCGCCCCCCTACTACCCCGAGATTGAAGTAAACAGATGACCCATATTGGGCGACGGTATCCCACCGCCGCCCGATTTTTTGTGACCCGGCGGGCCAAAAGCGGTACTATATAAGTGAAAGGGGGCGGGAGGATGGACGACGGCGAGATCCTCGAACTGTTCCGGGCCCGGAACACAGACGCCATCGCGGAGAGCCAGAAAAAGTACGGCTCCCGGTGCCATACGCTGGCGCAAAATCTGCTGGGCAGCGCCCAGGACGCGGAGGAGGCGGTAAACGACGCTCTGAACGCGGCGTGGGACGCCATACCCCCGGCCAGTCCCCGGTCGCTGGGGGCGTTTCTCGGAAAAATCACCAGAAATCTGGCCCTCAAGCGGCTGCGTGACGCCAACGCCAAAAAGCGCGGCGGCGGCCTCCTCCCCGCCCCGCTGGAGGAGCTGGAGGCATGTGTGCCCGGCGGCGCGCGGGTGGAGGAGGCCGTGGAGGCCCGGGAGCTTTCCCAGGCGGTAAACGCCTTTCTGGACGCGCTGCCCCGTGACGACAGGCGGATCTTTCTGCGCCGCTACTGGTACTTCGACCAGGTGAAGGCCATCGCCGCCCGCTTCGGCTTTTCCGAGAGCAAGGTAAAAATGATCCTGAAGCGCCGCCGGGACCAGCTGGCGGCACAGCTCAAAAAGGAGGGTTATATCGTATGAAAGCGGATCTGTTGGTTGACGCTATCGGCGACGCCCGGGAGGAATACGTCCTGGACGCCGAGACGACACTTCCAAAGAAAAAGCCTGCTTGGCTGAAGCTCACCGCCGCGGCGGCGTGTCTGGCGCTCCTGGCGGGCGCGGCCTCCCTGTCCGGCCTTCTGCGCGGGCCGGGGGACTACATGCTGTCGGAGCGGTCGGAAAACGTGCGGGTCTACCGGCTCAAGGATCCCCACAAAAACGTGCCGGCCAGTCATGACCTCATGAAGCTGACAGATGAGGATATCTTCAGCGCCAACACCGTCATCTTCCGGGGGACCGTGACGGATATCGAGAACATCGAAGTGGATATGAACGGCGAGAGCTTCTACTGGTCCATCGTCTCCGTGGAGGTCTCCAAGGTCCTGCGCGGCGAGCTGACAGTGGGCCAGACCGTCCGTATCCGCGCTGACACCCCCATCGGCGGCGGCGTGTGGGTGGAGGACAACGACATCGTAGCCCAGCTCCGGGTGGGCATGGAGGGCATTTTCATGCCGGCGCCCTATGACGCGGACAGCCTGTTTGGCGCCAACGGCGCGTGGCTGTGCCTCCGGGACATTGCCCCCTACGGTTTTCGTGACGGTGTGCGGTGGGTCTTCCTCAGGACAGAGACCGGCCTCGTTTTCGCGCGGGGCGCCACGTATTCCATCCCCGACGCCCATACCCTGGAGGACATCGAGGCGTATATTTTGGATATGCTGGAAAAAACAGCAACACATCCCTGAGCCTCCCCCTTTTCCCGGGGCAGACCGTCAAAAATTACCGCGCTGTTCTCTTGTAATTCGGATTATATCATAACGTCGCTTATTTGTCAAGTAAAAATATTATAAAAATAATTAATTTTTTGTGAACAAGCACCCGTAGGGACCGGACACTGGCCGACCCCTACGGGTGCGTTGTACGGAATACCACGAAAATTCGGCGGGCCGCCAAGAGAGGCGGCCCCTACGAGGTTGTACGATGGTTTTTTCGAAAATCCGACGGAACGGGAATACGATGGTGCGGCGTGTGGGCCATAAAATCACAGCCGCAACAGCGCAGGGAAAATAGGAACGGAAGCTTTGATAATAGAGCTGTAAGCGGCTAAGCGGGTTAGGCGCAGAAACAATGCGTTACAAGGACGCGCGGTGTACGTAATGCGCAGAAGATTCGGAGATGCGGGCCGGCCAGGTGTCCGGCCCGTACGGAAGGGAATTTGATAGTGCGGTGTGTGGGCCGATGTGGTCATCGGCCCCTACATTGTGTGCAACACAAAAGAGGAGAAACGCAAATCTCCTCCGCCCTATAAGGGCGGACATCCTTATTTTATCCTTATTTTATCCTTATTTTATCCTCATTTTCTCCACCAGCGCCTCGTCGGGCTCGGCCAGGAGGGTGCGGTAGGTGTGGTAGATGACCATGCCCGGGCGGGCGCCGGCGGGCTTTTTGATCTGCCGCACCTCGGTGACGTCCACCGGGACCTTGGCCGCGCCCCGGCCCTGGGAGTACCAGGCCGCCACACAGGCCGCCTCGTGTACGGACTGGGGATCCGGCGTTTTCCCCTGGCAGGAGAGGATCACATGGGCCCCGTGGAGCTTCTGGGCGTGGAGCCA